>JAVRBV020000059.1:0-27023 GCA_034531095.2 Nostoc sp. CreGUA01
CAAAGCTTGGGAAATATCAGTTTGCAATTTTTGCATAAATGTGCTGACTATCACCTGAGCATTGGCTGGGGGTAAAGATAGAGTTGAATTTGCTTGCAGAGTTGTTGTTGTCATAATTTATTAGGTATTGGGTATAGGGCATTGGGCATGGGGCTTTCCAGGAAGTGTGGGAGGTGTGGGAGGTGTGGGAGGTGTGGGAGGATGGGGAAGCATTAATTCTCTTTCCCCCATCTCCCCATCTCCCCACACTCCCCACACTCCCCACACTCCCTCATCCCCCTCATCCCCATTTCAAGAAAGTCTGACTGTTTGAAAAATTTCGTCTAAAATTTCCTTGGCTCCTTGTTGGCGTAGCTTTTGGGCTAGTTCAATGCCTAAGTTTTCTGCTGACTCTGCTGTGCCAGTTACAGTATCTTTTACCACTCGTTGACCATCGATGCTGGCTACTAAACCTGTTAAGGTTAGGGTGTTTTTATACAATTGGGTACTTACACCAATTGGTACTTGACAACCGCCTTCTAGTTCTCGTAGGAAGGCACGCTCGGCTATGGTACGATCGCGTGTAGGGATATGTTCAATGGCTTTCAGTAGTGATAGTATCTCTGCATCGTCGGCGCGGCATTCGATACCTAAAGCGCCTTGTCCAACTGCATAGAGAGAGATTTCTGTGGTGAGGATTTGATCGATGCGATTGCTCATTCCCAATCTTTGCAATCCGGCGGCTGCTAAAATTAGGGCATCGTATTCGCCGTTATCTAGTTTTGCTAGGCGGGTATTCAAGTTGCCGCGCACATCTTTAAATGTCAACTCAGGAAATTTGTTGCGTAGTTGCGCTAGTCTTCGCAGTGAAGATGTACCAATAACTGCATCTGCTGGTAGAGTATCAAGTTGTCTATCTTTATATTTTTCATGGAAAACTACGGCATCTGCTGGATTTTCCCTTTCTGTTACTGCTCCTAATACTAATCCTATGGGTAAATTAGTCGGCAAATCTTTGAGGGAATGAACAGCAAAATCAATTTCGTGGTTCAATATTCCCAATTCTAATTCTTTGGTGAATAATCCTTTGTCACCAATCTTAGCTAATGCCACATCTAAGATGTTATCACCTTGAGTAGACATGGTATGAACTTCAAAATTAATATCAGGAAAATGCTGTTGGAGTTGTTCTTTTACCCAGTAGGTCTGAACTAAGGCAAGTTGGCTTTTACGAGAACCAATACGAATGGTACGAGAGCCAGAAAAAATAGAAGGTGAAGTTACTTGAGATTGAATCATGGGTTTTAAATCTAAATTATTTACAAACAACTAAATAGGGCTGGCTGAAAAAGTCTTTTGGTGAGGGCAGGGAATAGGGAATAGGGAATAGGGAATAGTTTTATCCCTGATAATTTCAATATTATCTGCGGTTAAATAAATCATTATCTAACCACAGAGGCGCAGAGGACGCAGAGTTAAACTAAAGACTAGAAACCATTAAATTTTCTTTTTGACTTATGCATTCTTTCACATGTTTAGAGTTTTTAGCAGTTTCAAAAAAGAAAGCTACATTTTCTTCGGGAGTGTTTTGCAAAACTCCATGACCAAGGTTTAAAATATGTCCTTGGTTACCAGCTTTTAGGATGGTTTTTTGAATGCGATCGCTAATGAATTCTGGAGAACCAAATAATGCACAGGGGTCGATATTTCCTTGGACGCCAATATGTTTGCCGATGCGTTGTCTAGCTTCTGCTATATCAACTGTCCAGTCAATACTAATCACATCTACCCCAGATAATGCCATCAGTTCTAATATGCCGGCGCTGTTATTAATATATAAAATCAAAGGTGTTTCTGGATGAGTGGCTTTGATTTGTTTGACAATTTTTTGCAGATATGGTAGAGAGAATTTTTGAAAATCTGCGGGAGTGAGTTGACCAGCCCAAGAGTCGAAGATTTGGATGACTTGGGCGCCGGCGTCAATTTGATATTTAGCATAAATGGCGATCGCATCTGCCAGTTTATCTAAAAATTGATGCAGTAACTCTGGCTCACAGAAAGCCATGCTTTTGATAATTGCGTAATCTTTTGAACTTTTACCTTCAATGGCGTAGGCTGCTAAAGTCCAAGGCGCACCAACAAAACCTAACAAAGTAGCTTCACCATTAACTTCTTTGTGTAAAGTTTTCAGAGTCTCGCGCACAAATGGTAAGGAGGCCTCCGGGTCAAGGGAAGTTAGCACATTTATTTGTTGTTGGGTGCGGATAGGCTGGTCAAAAATTGGCCCTCTACTTTCAATAATGTCAAAGGGGATACCAATCCCAGGCAAAGGTGTGAGAATATCTGAAAACAAAATCACACCATCGGGTTTGAAAGCATAAAAAGGTTGTAATGAAATTTCGACTGCGATATCTGCATTTTCAGAACGCTCCCGAAAGGAGGGATACTTTTGGCGCAAATCCCTGTAAGCTTTCATATAGCGACCAGCTTGGCGCATCATCCACACCGGAGGGCGATCGAGTTTTTCACCACGCGCTGCTTGCAGTAATCTATAGTTATTCATGTATTTATTTCTCCGTAAAAATTAGGGTTAAATTAATTAGACAATTCTCAATTCTTACTCTCTGCGCCTCTGCGTGAATTAATTTCTTCACTTAGCAACCTGCATTAACAACTACATTT
Organism: Nostoc sp. CreGUA01; assembly: GCA_034531095.2. Taxonomy (GTDB): domain Bacteria; phylum Cyanobacteriota; class Cyanobacteriia; order Cyanobacteriales; family Nostocaceae; genus Nostoc. Next base: position 2,662 of record JAVRBV020000059.1, read on the forward strand.
GATTGACGATAATGATGTGCAGTTATCACCAAATTTATTGAACGAGAAGGTTCTATTCCTGGACCACGACGAATAAAATTTACCGGACGGGTATCAGTCAAATTCAGTTGATAACGCAATAAAATTGTGAATATTACCAACTTCATCAGATACATGGCAAAAGCGTTACCTACACACATGCGATTACCACCACCAAAGGGCAAATATTCGTAAGCAGAAAACTGCCGATTTAAAAAACGTTCTGGTTGGAATTGTTGAGGATTTGGATAAATTTCTTCGTGACGGTGAGTCGAATAAATATTAGGATAAATTCGGGAACCTACAGGAAATTCATAACCCATCGTTTGGAATGGAGCCTGGGCAACTCGCATAAAAGCCAGTATAATTGCGGGGGTAATGCGGAGTGTTTCTTGACATGTTGCTGTTAAGTAAGGCAGTTGAGCGATCGCTTTAAAATTTGAAAGTTCGCTAATTGTATCTATCTCTGCAAGCAACTTTTGGCGAACTTCTGGTACTTTGTGAATCCAGTACAAAGCCCACATGAGAGCCGTTGATGCTGTATCATAACCTACTAGCAATAACGTAATCAACTCATCGCGTAATTCGCGATCGCTCATTGGTTGACCTTCTTCATCACGAGCTGCTAAAAGCAAAGAAAGAATATCTGTGCGTTCTGATTGGGAATGGTAGCGACGTTCAGCAATTTCAGCATAGAGTAATTCGTCTACTTCTTTTTGTAGGCGCAAAAAACGTCCCCACGGACTCCAAGAACCCCAATCCTTTTGTAAAGCTGGAAAAAATAAAGGAAAGGTAAAATATGCAGAAGTTCCCACACCTACCAATAACAGCAATTTTTGTCTGAGTTTTTCAGAGCGATCGCTTTTAGTTAAACCAAAAACAACATTTAACAAAGCATTCAGAGAAACTTCCCGCATTGAGGTAGATATTTCCACAGATGAGCCAATCTTCCAAGACTTCATCATCTGTTCAGTCAACTCACAAATCAGACTACCATATAGTCGCATTCGTTCGCCATGATAGGGAGGTACAAGTAATTTTCGCTGGCGTTGATGGGGTTTACCATCTAACAGCATCAAAGAATTATCTCCCATCACAGGGCGAAACATTTCATTCCCCACCCCAGCAGCAAATGTTCCCAAAGGAGCAGTCAAAATATCCTCAAGGGCTTTAGGATGACTGATAATTGTAATTGGTTTTTCACCCGGAAGTTGAATTGTGAAAATATCTCCGTAACGCTGAGTATAAGCATCCAATAAATCTGTAGGACGCCTACCCCATTGAAATAACTCCGAAAAAGATAGTTGATGCGGTGCATTATTTAACTTCATAGTTTTGGAGGTTCACAAGAAAATAATCATCTCTTAATAAATTGACAGGAAAATGAAGCTTATTTATGCAACACACTAACAGGTAATTTCTTTTTTGAAGGTTCCAAACTCCAACCTTTCGCCAAATATTTTTGCTGTAATTTACGCAAAGCAATCCCCAAACCATCAGCAGCAACATGAATTTCTTCTGAAATTTCTGGCAATGGTTGAGGGTCTAAACTTTCAATCACAATAGTATCTTCGTGAGCAAGTATACTATCAAGGTTGACGAAGAATTTATCTAACCACGGAAATGGTAAAATATTGCGGTACAAAATACGTTTTACAGAAGTAGTTTTCTCATCAATTGGACAATAGCCTGCTAAAACAGCAAACTTAATCGCCCAGCGACTATCTCCACCCACATTAATTTCTGCTAAAGTAAAGTTGGGTAAATAAAAGCTCAATCTTAATGAGACTCGTGGACGACCACCTAATAAAAAATTGAGAAAACTTTTGGAACTACTCAAAGAATCATAAGTGAATTGAGCAACTGCACTAGATTCTTGTTCCTCGACTTCATATTTAACAGTAGAATTGAGGGGAATTCTTTGACCAAATGATTTTCTGTGAATAGCAATTACATGAGCAAAATCTAAATTAGTTTCCATAAGGCGGATATAATTAGCCTTATCTAAATCCACATGGGGAGCCGCACGCATAGATGAAGAAAATAAATATTCGGGGATATTTGTTGGTAAAGGAGGACGTTCTGTTTCGGGTAAATCTCCGTAAAATATCCAAACGAAACCATATTTTTCTTGCACCGCATAAGTTTGCACTTTAGCTCTTTTGGGAATCGGCGTCTCAGGTGAATTAGCAGGAATATCAATACATTGACCATCTTCTTGAAATTTCCATCCGTGATAAGGACAACGGATACAGCCATCTTCTACCCAACCTAAAGAAAGTGCAGCACCACGGTGAGGACATTGGTCTTTGAGAATTACTACTTGTCCTTGACGATTGCGATAAAGGACAAACTTTTCATTAAATATCACTGTTTGTAGAGGTTTATCAGTAATATTGACGCTAAATTCACAAACGTACCAAAAATTTTTCAGATTCTTCGACATGATTATTAGATCCTAGTTTTTTGAAGTTACTATTGATTGTGATTATTAAATCCTGACACTTGATTTATAAAGTAAAAATCAACTTATTTTAGGGTATGTTAGACACATATTGGGATTTAGTTATCTGGCGGTGCGTTATGGCTTCAGCCTAACGCACCCTACTTACTAAAAATCGCTGTAAAATCTACTGAATTCTGACTCCTGTTAGCGCAGCGGGGCGTAGCCCATTCTGAATTCTCTTTTAATTTTTCAAAACAGCAGCCGCTTCTACTACATGTCCATTGGAAATTTCTAATTTGTTTTTCTTGGCAGATTTTAAACCCCAGCCTAGTGCTAAATATTTTTGACGTAGTTTGCGATATGCAATAGATAAACCATCAGAAGGTGTATGAATTTCATCTGATAGATTATCTGGTATTTCTTGCGGATATTGGGATTCGGTGACTATTCTATCTTCGTTACAAACTTGATAATGGAATTTCAAGAAATATTTATCTGCCCAAGCCTTAGTTAAGACACTACGGAATTGAATACGCTTAGTAAGAGTAGTGTGTTCATCAACTGGTAAGTGTATGGCATAATTAACTATTTTTCCACGGCTAAAGTCACTTTCGATTCTAGTAACATTGGGAAGAAAGAAATTGGTTTTGGCTTTCAATACTGTCTTGGCTGGGCGGAAGAAAAGCCTAAAAATACCTTTTGGTTTAGTAAAATTTTTGTATGTAATTCTTGCACTTATACCCCAAGGTTCATCTTCAACTTCATAAGGTTCAATTTTAGGATCTTGTTTAAAACCCCAACCAAAAGAATTAGCATGAACTGTAGCGATATGTGCAGGACAGAGAGCATTTTCGATGACGCGAGTATAGTTAGATTTAACTTCAACTTCTAAGAAAATAGGATGCATTGTTGGGTCTTCAAATTCCGGAATTGTCGGAATTGGTGGACGTTCTGCTTCTGGTAAATCGCCATAAAATAGCCAAATAAAACCGTACTTTTCTTCTATTGGATATCCTTCGATGTGCGCTCTTTTGGGAATAGGTGTCTCTGATGAATTAGCAGGTATTTCAATACATTGGCCATCTGCTTGGAATTTCCAGCCATGATAAGGACACCGAATACAACCATCATCTACCCAACCTAAAGAAAGTGCAGCACCGCGATGAGGACATTTGTCTTGGAGTGCTACTACCTGTCCTTGAGAATTACGATAGAGAACAAATTGCTGATTTAACATCCGAATTTGTTTAGGCTGGTTAGTAACGGCTGTGCTGAATTCGCAAGCATACCAAAAGTTCTTCAACATTTTTGTTTCCTCTATTTAGATAATTGGATTTTTAGCTGCAAAATAATTATTGGATTTGGGATTTGAGATTGACCTCATATGATGTCCGCCAAATCACCCATAATAAACAGTTTGTAGTGAGGACTTTAGTCCTCAAGCCAGGACTAAAGTCCTCACTACGAGCAAACATTTTTATTCAGTTTGATTAACCGGACATAATATTATTGGAGTTAGAGAACTGAATAAAGAATTTTGGATTTTTCCACTTACTTTAGTTTTTGCAGAAGTAGGATAAATTTGAAGATTTGAAATCTGCAATCCAAAATCCAAAATTTAAAACCTAAAATTAATTGATAGTAAATTAGAAAATAGAGCTTCCGAAATGATAAATAGTCTGATTTACTATCAAATTAGATTTGAGAAGAAGTTTTTGCTGTCAGGCTATATTGCTGCTCTTTGTTATCTAACGGATGCTGTACAGTAGCGATATTTTCTAAGTTAAATAACATTTGTACAGTTTGGATAGCAAGGCGTTGCGTTTCGACATCTTGCTGCGATCGCAATTGTACCATCGGCTCATGAAGTATTTTATTAATAATACCACGAGTGAGAGCTTCAACCGCTTCTTGATGTTTTTTGGGAAACTCTGTACCCAAGCGAGCAAACACTTTTTCTACCTCTTGTTCACGAATTGTTTCGACTTTTGCTCGTAAACAATTAATCACTGGAACAGTTTCTCTAGAACAACACCAACTGCGAAAAGCTTCTAATTCCTGCTCTAAAAGTCCCTGTGCTTCTGCAATCATTTGGCGGCGACTTTCTTGATTTTGGGCAACAACAGCCTTTAAGTCATCAACATTAAATGCTTGGACATGAGTTAATTCATTCACATCAGCATTGACGTTGCGAGGTACTGATATATCAAACAATAGTAAAGGCTGATTCGGTTGCAAAACTGCTTTTAGTTGAGCTTTATCTAGTAGTGGTTCTGTAGCAGAAGTGCTGGTAAAAACTAAATCTGATGCCGCAACTAATGACATCATATCAGTAAGTGGATAACATTCGATTTGAATATCTTGGAACTCACTAACTAATTGTTGCGCTCGTTCAACAGAACGATTCACAAGAGAAATTTTAGTCACCTTTTTGGCTAATAGATGTTGTACCAAGCGTCTGGCCATATTGCCAGCACCCACAATTGTCACTCGGTAATTTGATAAATTATCTACTTTAGTTTGCGCCAGTTCCACTGCGGCAGAACTCACAGAAACCGCACCAGTACCGATGGATGTTTCTGTTCTCACGCGCTTTGCAGCAGTAATGGCTTGCTTGAATAATTGATTGAGAATACGTTGATGAGAGTGATTATATTGCTGAATTAAGTTGTGGGTGTGTTTGACTTGCGCCAAAATTTGTCCTTCTCCAATGACTAGACTATCTAATCCCGCAGCTACTTGCATTAAATGTCTAATAGCATGGTGATGTTCAAGAGTAAATAGATGTTGAGATAAATCCGGAATAGATAATTGACTATGTTCGCTCAAAAAATGAATAATTTCTTGAATTGCCTGTTCAATGTGAATAGCAACGGCATAAATTTCTAAACGATTACAGGTATTAATAATTGCGACTTCTGCAATGTGGGCATAGCTATGGAGATGAGTAATTACCTGTTGAATTTGGCTTTCTGCAATGCTCAATTTCTCTCGAATTTCCACTGGTGCAGTCTTGTGACTGAGGCCTACAACTACGATATTCATGTCCTTACCTTGAAGTTGGTTCTCTCTGGGTTATTAATCTTTAGTGTTAATTAAAATGAACGATCGCTTAAGCTTTAATAATTAGTCAGAAGTTTTATATTGTTTTATGCAAATGATTTACTAATTATTTAATTTGTTGAAGCGATCGCTCTAAAATCATGACAATTTTGAGCTGGCATTGAGTCAAATTCACATAAAGTTACAAAAATGGGATCGCATCTGTGCAACTAATCTCTTCTGCAATCCAAAATCCAAAATTCCTTGACCGAAAACAAAAAGGATACAGAGCAACTAAATTGATTTATGGGTGTCTTTAATTTTGAATTTTGAATTTTGAATTTTGAATTTGGAGCGTTCGCCCTTGGCGTCTCGAAGAGAAGCGACGTGACGAGTCTGCATCATCTCACAACAATATTGAAAGACGTAAAAGCGAGATTGCTGGCAAGCTGGGCAAATTGTATCTGTGCGCTTGCACCCGTACCGTCCGCATCAAAGAAGAGTCCGCCTGTGATGTTGTCGTAGATAAACCTTTGCTCGCCGGTGTTACTAGTGCTACCAAGGACAAACTGAAATGGTAAAACCACACCTGAAGTTAACCCACCACCGAACCCAGAACTAGTGACAACAATAGCATCTTCTGTGACATCAAAATCCCCAATAGTATCAATACCTTGGTCGGGTTCAACAAAGGTAAATGCATCTCTACCGGCACCACCAAACAATGTGTCAGCATACTTTCCAGCACCACCGGTAATGATGTCGTTGCCTGCACCACCTAAGAGTAAGTCATTACCAGGGCCAGCATCGAGGAAGTCATCACCATCACCGCCATCTAGGGTATCATTGCCGGCATCATCAGCCAGAAAATCATCACCTGTACCGCCGCTGAGATAATCATTGCCATTGCCACCATATAAATAATCAATACCATCCTCACCATAGAGAAAGTCATTGCCATCATCACCATACAGACCATCAATACCGGCACCACCCTTGAGGGTATCATTGGAACCACGACCAAAAACAATGTCGTTTCCATTACCTGCATCAATGCGATCGCTTCTTTTGGAACCTATGATGTAATCATTATCCGCTTCATTAGTGCCAGAACTAATACCGCTACCGTTAGCCGGATTAACGATGATGTTAAAGGCAGTGAAGGTCAAATTCTGGGAAAGTTGGGCAAACTGCACCTGAGAAGCTGTACCCGTACCATCAGGATCGAAAAATAGACCCCCTGTCAGGTCATTGTAGATGAAGCGATGCTCCTCTGTAGTGGCAGCGTTGCCAACGACAAATTCAGAAGGCGAAAGTAAACCAGGAGTCAGTCCACCACCAAAGCCGAAACCATTAACTAAGATGGTATCGTCAGTAGGGTTAAAATCTACTATCTTGTCAATACCTTGTCCAGGCTCAACAAAAATAAATAAGTCTTTGCCTGACCCACCAATTAATGTATCCCTATCCGACCCTACCCCACCGGTGATTATATCATCTCCCGCACCGCCTATAACTAAGTCATGGCCGGGGCCAGGGTCGAGGAAGTCGTTACCATCACCCCCATCTAGAGTATCATTTCCACCATCATCTGCTACTAAATCATCACCTGCACCGCCACTGAGATAATCATTACCTGCTGCACCATAGATGAAATCAACGCCATCACCACCAAACAAGAAGTCATTGCCATCATCACCATACAGGCCATCGATACCATTACCACCAATCACAATATCAGAACCATCACCACCAAAAAGGATATCGTTACCATCTTTACCATTGATATAATCGGCTTTTTGAGAACCTGTGATGTCATCGCTATCTGCTGTACCAAAGATGATTTTTCTTTTTTTATCCTTGCATGTTTGATTTTTAGGTTTCCAAGTGGCGTTGGTATTCCTAACAGACATATTATTATCTCCCAGTATATAGTTCCTTTTTAGTTAATTCTGAGTAACCCTAACAGAATTGACAAACTATTCCACATCTAATTTGCACATCCAAGTTTCATAAAAATCTTGTGGGTGGGCATCTTGCCCGCCCTAATTGTGTAAATTAACTAACGACCTGCAATGTATTAGTCAGTTCTGCTGTGACACCAGTCTGTTGGGAATAATTAAACTGCTCATCTTCATACTGGAAAAAACCAGGATTGAGTGTACCTTTGGAGTCATATTTACGCTTTAATTCATTAATTTTCGGCCAGTAATCACCATACTGGAGTCGCCATTGAGGAAGTTGAAATTCTGTCCAACTTGCTATATATCTTTTGCCACCCATTTGCAAAGCCAACTCAGTTAATTGATTTAATTGTTTCAAAATCGGTTGCACTTGAGATTTAGGAACAGTGGGATACATACCAAATCCCAGAATCAATTCTTCTTCAGGTAAAGCAAACATCGGCACTTTCGTATTCCGAGCCATCAGACTAAACGAGCCTATCGGTGTAGTTCTAAAGTCGATAAAAGAAGGAATACGCTCAAGAGCAGTTTCAATAAATTCCTTAGCAATTGAACCAGGCAAAAGAACGTCTATCCAAGGGTTAGCAGTTCCTGGAAGGTGAGGTATTTGAATAGCCGGCTGAATAAACTTACTAAAGTTAAAATCTTCGGTGTGGATATGGCGGTAGAAATTTAAATCAGACAGCAGTTCTTGTTCATTGATATCATCAAGTGAATCTACTTCTAAAGTAACCTGCATTCTATAGAACCACTCAATTAAAGGTTTAATCCCCGTTCCTCCTACCCGAGAAACTCCTAATATACAAGGAGAGAACATCGCTAATAAACCATCAACACGATTTTCTAGCACCAAACGACGCTGGTCATTTAAGAAAGTATTGATGTCATCATAACAAAGGAAATAAGTACGAGTAAAAGGCCGATATTTTCTCAGGCGATGCTGTATTTTAGTAATGATACCAAACTGACCATAACCACAAAGAACGTGATGAAATAACTCGCTATTTTCTTCTGGAGTACACCATAAAATATCTCCTGTAGCAGTCACAACCTCCAAACCAAGACAATTATCAGCCTGAGAACCATAGCGAAAGGAATTCTGCCCCAACCCGCCTGCACAATGGGTTCCGCCAATGGTGACATCAAAATAATTTGTCAGCACAGGAGGAATAACACCGTGGGGTAGAGAACTATCAACAACTTGCTTCCAAGTAGTACCAGCATCAGCTTGAAACCACAACTCTTCCGGACAGAATTCATGAATTTGATTGAGATTTCTCATATCCAAAAGAATCCCGTCTTGATTTAAAGATTGGCCGCTTAATGAATGTCCCGCAGCCCTAGAAGAAATTGTTAATTCATGTTCAGCAGCATACTTAACTGCTTTCGCAACATCAAAAGCATTTTGAGGACGAACAACCACTTGGGGTTGTTTTTGAATAATACCGCCGAAATCTTGCGAAACTGCTGCTAAATCTTCTGCTGTAGTGCTGACTTCGCCTGTAATAATCTGTTTTAAATCGGAGAGAATACTATTCATAAAATAAAGCAATTTTGAGTGATAGATTGTAGCGCCACGATAACCATGTAGGTTGGCTTTAGGAACCGAAAATTAAGCTTTAATTCTTGAGTTTTCACACCCTCAACCCAACCTACAACTCTAATTTATTCTGACTCCTGAATTCTTCTTCAAAAACCCATCTTGATTTTCAACATTCTGATACCGGCTCGTAATAATGTAGGAGCTAGTTTCACAATATCGATAATTTGGAAAAAAACGCTGGGTGTATTTTGTTGTGATTCTGTAACTGTCACAGATGGTCTTTCATATTTAAATACGCAAACGCAATCACCTTCTGCTTGTTTGCTCAACAGTGTGGCTTTCATCCCTGGAAAAGCCCTTCTGGCTGCTTCTTGTTCCATTTCACAAAGCACGCGACAAGGTGTTTCAAAACCATACTCTTTTGCTATTGATAAAGCTGGGCAAACTCTTTGAATTTCTAGTGCAGCATCTACACCATTTTGAGAAACATCTACAATTTCCGTAATAAACCCCATAGGACGCAGTAGGGGAATGGATTTTTTGAAACCTTCGGCAATGGTATTATTATCAATAAACGCTCCCATCAATGCCTTTTGTTGTTCGGGATATTTTTCTAGCATCTTTTCATAAGCTGCTTCTTCACCTAACTCTTCCACTAGCTTGTTATATCGGATAAACCTATTTCTAAACAAGTTCATGGCTTTGGATTTATCCATATTCAGGACATCTTCCAAACGTAAATCGCCAGCGCCCATTTTTTCTGTCATTTTCTGTACGTCCTGTGAGTAATTTTTATCAAAAATATTGGTCAGATGTGTAGTAATTCAGTAAAGAAAAAACCTGATTATTTCAGTTAAATATAAATCCTGCCTTGCTGCATTTTGCTAGATTATTGCAATGCTAAAAGCACTAGCAGCGCTATCAATAAATATCTACAAACCGCAGAGCAAGCTAATACAAAATCTACTTCTAGCTCATCTGGAAGTTGTTTAGATTTAGCAAAAGCTTCTAAATTTAATACCTTGAATAGCTGATTTTTGATGTTGCCTTGATAAGCAAACTGAGGTTTTCTGGTTAATGGTTTAGTGTAAGGCAGTTGTATTGTCTTCATAATTTTAGTTCTAGATTTGATTGAGTTTTATTTGACAACTATGCCCAATCTCTGGGTTGTTTCAATACTTCTCGGAGGGTTGCTTCTTGACTACCCAAAATAGGTTGGTCATTGTATTTCCAGGAAGCTAAAGGAGGCATACAGTTAAAAACGCTCTGGGGATTAACCATACCGCTTGCCAAACCGAAGCGGGCGCCACGGTCGGATGTGAGAATGAACTCTACGTATCGTCCACGCACAATATGTTGCCAATGCTTGTTTTCTTCTGTAAATTCTGTGTTTTTACGTTGTTCCACAATTGGCATATATGCGGGGATAAATGCTTCTGTACACTCTTTGACAAATGCCAGCAGTTTTTCTTGGGGAAGCTGATTTAGATGGTCAAAGAAGATACCTCCAATACCTCGGCTTTCACCCCGATGTGATACATAAAAGTACTCATCACACGACTTTTTGAAACGTGGATAATAACTAGAATCGTACTTATCGCAAACTCCTTTATGTACTTTATGGAAATGAGCCGCATCTTCTTCAAAAAGGTAAGCAGGAGTCAAATCTGCACCACCACCAAACCACCAATGTTGTGGTTGAGTACTATGACCAATTTGAAAATATCGGTAGTTGACATGAGCTATGGGAACCATCGGGTTACGAGGATGAATCACTAAACTAGTACCTGTAGCGAAATAGGGAGTACCTTTATCACCTGTAATCCGATCTACATCTGGTATGGCTAGCGCTCCTGACTTCTGAAAGGTCATACCAAAGGGTAGTTCGCCTTTGATAGCTACGTAGTTGACTCCAATTTTTTCAAAGACGTTGCCATTATTTAATACTCGGTCAATATATACTGCACCATCACTACTTTCACCACTAACCCACACACCTTCGTCGTTGCGAGTCCAACTTTGTTGCTCAAATCTGTTACCGTCTATGGCTTCAATAGCTTGACAGGTACTGTCAAACATTTGTTCAAATACTGTGGTGATATGGCTATGTCTACTTTGCTTCGTGACCGATTTTTCTTGAACTTGAGGCATGATAAATAGTCTCTCCATGTAGGATAGTTAAGGACTGCAATTTGCACGATTTAGCAACTTTATTGACTAAAGTGTGCTATCTCTATAAGAAGAAAATTTTGTTTCGTTACTCCACAACAGTGTGTAAACTCTTAATAAAACATCAATTGATGTAGTTTAAATTATGCTCTCAGTTACAAAAGTTTACAAATCTGTTGTTAGCTGATTTGTTTCTCTAAGTCATACTTACGCACTGTATAAATTAACTATAGGACTCATATTTGATTTTTAGGAAGCTAGGTACACCTTTATTCCCAGTCCCCAGTACCTTACCTCTACGAGTAATTCTCCGAATCAAATCGGATTGCTATACAAGATATAAATCTGTAGTTAGCGTATATTCCCAAGACAGTTGCAAATGAACGTATGCTTGACACATATCAGGCGATCGCTAAAGTCAATTTTAGAATTTTTTGAGTTAAAAGGTTTTTTTCTTCACTGGCAAATATCAAATTAGCTTGATATTAAGCTGTCATATTGATTAACTTAAGAGTACGAAACTGGAGCCATTATTTATGCTATCAGTGAGCAATGCACAAGCAATCATCTTAAATTTGGTGCAGCCGTTGGATAACCAGCGGGATACAGAAGTAGTAGATTTATTGGCTGCGGATAGTCGGATTTTGGCCACGCCTGTCACCAGTGCCTTAGATTTTCCCCATTGGGATAACTCAGCGATGGATGGGTATGCAGTCCGGTACGAAGATGTGCAGCACTCTAGCGCCGAACAACCGACTGTTTTGCAAATTGTGGAAGAGATTCCGGCTGGGTATCAGCCCAAGTTGACGATTCAACCAGGGCAAGCAGCGCGGATTTTCACCGGTGCCCTGATGCCAGCAGGTGCGGATACTGTTGTTATGCAAGAAAAGACGCGCCGGGAAGAAAACCACGTTTTCATCCTTGTTGCGCCAAAACCCCAAGAATTTGTCAGACACAAAGCATCTTTTTACCAAGCCGGAACACAATTACTACCAGCAGGGATTAAATTAAATGCTCCAGAAATTGCCGTGTTGGCAGCAGCACAGTGTCAAAAATTAAATGTTTACCGCCGTTTGCGTGTAGCAATTTTTTCCACTGGTGACGAATTAGTAACAGTTAATGAATCATTACAACCAGGGCAAATTGTGGATTCTAATCAATATGCACTGGCAGCTTTAGTAAAAGAATGTGGGGCAGAACCATTGTTATTAGGTATTGTTAAAGATGAACCAGTTGCCTTGAAGCAAGTGATTACCCATGCTGCTGCGATCGCTGATATAGTTTTATCTTCCGGTGGCGTTTCAGTGGGAGATTATGATTATGTTGATAAAATTCTCCAATCACTAGCAGCTACAATCCACATTCAAGCTGTAGACATCAAGCCAGGTAAACCCCTCACCGTCGCCACCCTCCCCACTCCCTCATCTCCCCTCTACTTTGGTTTACCAGGAAATCCGGCATCTGTATTAGTAACTTTTTGGCGGTTTGTGGTACCGACAATCAAAAAAATTTCAGGAATTAGAGGAGGTTGGGAACCAGTATTTTTAAAAGTGCGATCGCATGATGAATTGCGATCGGATGGTAAGCGTGAAACTTATCTTTGGGGTAAATTACATTTAATTAATGGAGTTTATCAATTTCACAAAGCTGGTGGTAGCCACAGTTCTGGGAATTTAATTAACTTAGCTCAGACTAATGCTTTGGCTGTTTTACCGCTGGGTAAAACATTAATTTCTCCACAAGAAGAGGTAGAAGTTTTGCAGTTGATTGCATCTTAAAATCACGATTTATAAATAAAAAATATCCAATTAACTCTTGTGGGGTGGGCGTCTCGCCATTGGTGTCAACTTAAAGTTAAACAGCAATTGTCAATAAGTAATCTTACTCAAAAATTGGTCGAGATCGGGGTAGAAAACACAATTTTTGGGCTAGCGATCGCTTTATATTTAAATGGATCGTTGATTGTTGCCCTCAAAAGCCAGTACAAAAGTGAATTTAATACTTTCTAGTGTGGCTAGTTTTCAGCACAATTACTAGTTGACCAAAGTGATTTCGTCTTAACTTGACACCAATGGCAAGATGCCCACCCCACAAAGGTAGACCTCTGTCTTAGAGCGTTTCACGAAAATCTTGATAAATATAGATTTACCGTAGGGGCGCACAGCTGTGCGCCCCTACCAAGGTATTTGTATCAACTTTAAAGTGAAATGGTATTAGAGCGTTTCCTGCTAGTGGCGGAGGTTTTATTCACAAAAATTAGAATTCCCCAACGCTCAAATCAAGGAAAATTTTGTCACAGTAGAAGTAAAGCTTTTTATTACACTTAGGTGCAAATAAAATGACTCAAATATTTGAAGTTCCAACCAATAAAGACCATTATACGCGTGTTGCTAAACTTGCAGATGTTCAGGCAGCAGGCAGTTTGTTAGTCCACAAAGAAAACCATACTATTGTTTTGTCTTATTCAGACAATAGAGTTTATGCAATTGATAACCGTTGTCCGCACATGGGTTTTCCCCTACAAGGTAGTACTTGCAAAGATGGTATTGTTACTTGCCCTTGGCATTATGCCCGCTTCGATGTTGCTAGTGGTGGAACCTTTGACTCTTGGGCAGATGATGTGCCTGCTTTTCCCATAGAAATCCGTGATGGGGAAGTTTGGCTAAATTTAGCACCTCCAGTTAACCCTCATGCTCACCAAACCGAACGTCTCCAAGATGGTTTAAAGCAGAATATTTCCTTAGTGATTGCTAAATCAACGATCGCACTTTTAGATCTAGAAGTAAATCCAGCCCAACCATTTCAAATGGGGCTAGAATTTGGCACTCGTTACAACAAAGCAGGTTGGAGTACGGGTTTAACTATCCACAGCTGCATGATGAATTTACTACCTTATCTAGATAAAGAAGATCAACCCCGTGCTTTATTTCATGGACTTTCGGCAGTAGCTAATGATAGCGCAGGTGCGCCGCCTCTGTTTCCCGTTCATCCGTTACCTAACTCTACAGTTGATTTTCTGACTCTCAAAAGCTGGTTTCGCCAGTTTATTGAAGTACGGGATAGTGAAGCGGCTCAAAGATGTTTGGTATCTGCGATGCGCTCAGGAGCTAATTCCAACCAAGTTGCAGATATGTTATTCTGTGCTGCTACAGACCATCGCTATCTTGATATTGGGCACACCCTTGATTTTATCAACAAAGCATTGGAAGCCCTTGATACCGTGAATTGGCAAGCAGCAGAACCTATTTTAGCCAGCTTAGTTTCGGGTTTAGCTGATGCATCCCGGATGGAAGAATCTAATTCCTGGCGTTACCCTGTAGATTTGGTAGCCATTTTAGAGTCAGCTTTTGAGCAATTACCCAAGGTTTTAAGTGCGGGGAAATCTCAACAAGGAACTTGGTCTAATAGCGATGAATTAGTACCAATTTTATTAGGTGAAGACCCCCAAGCGATCGCCGACTCCCTGCTCAATGCACTACAAGCAGGTTGTACTGAAGAACAATTAGCGAGTGTAGTTACTTACACAGCAGCATTACGTGTAGCTCGTTTCCATACCAACAATGACTTTGGAGATTGGGATTCAGCACATCATCCATTTACTTTTGCTAACGCCGTGCATCAAGGGTTACGACGAGTACCAACAGTAGAACTACTCAGAGGTGTGTTTGATGCAGCTATGAGTGTGTACTTAAATCGTTTTTTGAATGTACCACCAGCGCGGCTTCCAGAACCCAAAGATGCCGTGGAAAATCCTGAAGAATTACTCCAGCAGCTACCGGACTTATTAAATCGTCAGCAGCAAGTAAACCAGACAGGTAAATTAGTGGCTAGTTATTTATATAGTGGTGGTTCTGCTGAAAAACTCATGGCGATGCTGGGGAAAATGATGTTGCGAGAAAACCGTAATTTTCACGTAATTCAAGAAATAGAAGCAGCTTTTCGTCAGTATTCCCTGTTAGGTGATACTCCGGCTGGGATTCATGTATTAATTGCAGCTTCTCGGTATTTAGCAGCCCATTCTCCCACAATGCGATCGCAAGGACAAACTTATGAGATTGCTTATAGATTACATCGGGGCGATCGCTTATTTGAGGAAACTTGAGCGAATTTTAGATTTTGGATTTTGGATTTTGAATTTGTAATCCAAAATCCAAAATTGTTTTACTCTGCTTTTAATCCCTGTTCAAATTCATCAATAGCTTGAATTGAATCTGAATAGGACTTACGCAAGATGTGACCGAAAACCTTATTCTTGCGTAGCGGTAATTCATGAATTACCGCTACTTTCGTTATCTTTTGCGTAAGTCCTGCTGAAATTGAAATACATTGCTCTAACAGCGAAATATTTAATTCTGGCAGAATCTCACTTTTTGCTATTTGCTCATATCCATAGGTATCTGGGTAAACTGTAGCTTGCTGTTTCCCTTGATTGTCTCGGAGATGGTATAACTTCAACTGGTTTCTCTCCCAAAAACAAACTTCTCTAACTCCTAATCTTCGGTAAATTTCCAGTTTATTGATGTTGCCACTGGTAACAACCACTTCTATAGCTAAGTCTGGTACCTTTTTTTCTTCATTTATGCAGTAGCATTCGTCTGGTTCCACCCCTGCTTTTTTTGCTTTGTTTCTAAAAGTAGAACTTCCCATAGGTGTAAAAGGAATCCGCTGGCTGTAAAAGAAACGCTCTAACAGCATCGCTAAATTCTTTTTGATTTTTTCATGCCTAATTGACGGTGACACTATCTCTAATATTCCATCTAAATAAGTAACACGGTAATGAGAATTGTCTTCTAATTTTGCTAGTAAAGATTCATAGTTTTCCCAACTGACGCCACTGCTGATAAACCTTTCTTCCGGGTCATCGCTATGTTGCAATTCTGGCTCATCAATTAGTTCTTTAAGGCTGCTGACCATTTTTAATTCTCCTGATAAAGCAAAGTTGAGGGGGATGAGGGGGATGAGGGGGATGAGGGGATGAGGGGGATGAGGGGATGAGGGAGATGGGGAGGTGGGGAGGTGGGGAGGTGGGGAAAAAGCAATTCTTCTTTCCCCCCATCTCCCCATCCCCCTATCCCCCCATCCTCTTCTCATGCCCAATGCCCAATGCCCAATGTTAAAATACCTCTTCAAAAGCTTCAATCAATCTGTCAACTTCCTCAAGGGTGTTGTAATGTACCATACTCACCCTAACTATTCCGCCTTGGGATGCTAACCCCAAATATTCAATTAACCGTTTAGCATAAAAGTCTCCGTAGCGAATTCCAATATAATGTTGGTCAACTTTCAGCGGAATAGTTGAACTATGCATTCCATCTACGACAAAAGATATAGTTGGCACACGGTAATTGCGGTCAGCTTTTGATTGCCCAATGACTCGAACATTAGGCTTACTGTTGAGGTAATTTAAAAGGCGATCGCTAATCATTTCTTCGTGTATGCTAATTAAATCAAATGCTTGTACCATCTGATTTCTCAAATCGAGTGCGGTTTGATTGTCGTAGTGCAGTTGTGCTAATTCACTCAGATAATCACATAAACCCAACATTCCATAACTTAATTCAAAGTTGACATTTCCCAGTTGGAATTTATAAGGTATATCTGTTTGTGCAATAAAATAATGATTCAGCCCTGGTAATCTTAATAAATGTTCTTCTTTTCCATAAAGTAACGCATGATGCGACCCATAGACTTTATAAAAACTCAAAGTATAAAAATCAACGTCTAAATCTTGGACATCAATCAATCTGTGTGGTGCATAAGCAACACCATCGACACAAATCATAGCATGGCGATCGTGTACAAATGCAGCAATTTTTTTAATCGGGTTGATAGTTCCCAAAACATTAGAAGCATGAGTTAAGGCTACTAATTTTGTCCGTTGATTCATCAATTTTTCTAAATCTGCTAAATCAAGTTCCAAGGTATCTGGGCGAATTTCCCACACTTTAACCTTGATTCCTTGTTTTTCTAAAGCAACCCAAGCACCAATATTCGCCTCATGGTCACAATTAGTAACAATAACCTCATCGCCTGGTGTGAAGGTTTGACCCAAACAAATTGAGAGAACTCTCAACATCATTGTAGTAGATGGTCCCATGACCACTTCTTGGAAAGAATTAGCATTAATCAAAGTCGCCATTCCCTTAGTTGCTACAGTTAATCGTTCTCCTGCAAGCTGGGAAACTCCATAAGAAGCTCCCAACTGAACATCAGAAGTCAAGAGAAATTCGCTAATTCTATCTACTACTTTTTTCAGCGTTTGTGACCCGCCAGCATTATCAAAAAAAGTCCATTCACCAGCAAGGGCGGGAAAATATTGACGAACTTTATCAAGATTGAGGAGCATGGTAGAAATTCTTTAGAGAACGTTATTTACCCTAGCCTAACTTTTAGCAAGTCGCCCAGAGAGGGTCTGCATCATTTCTTGTTTACAGTTTGTCATGCCAGCCTTGCTTCCCTGGAAAAACCTCTGTCTGGAGGAGGTATACTTAGAAGACCAAAGAGTATCTTACTGACATATCTACTTTCTAGCAAGCATTAATGTCTTGATTCTTCACAATTTTTGCGAATTTTTTTGATAAGTTTAAGGTAGAGTCAAAGCAAGTATTGTATTTGATTCTTACAGTAGATTTCAAGAAACCTGAAGTACACAAGCTAAATCCCAAAATCAGGTATCAAGCCTGTTTTACTCTTGAATTATGTTTTCTGAATTCTCGATTCTGCTGTAATTCCTTGATTGAAAATAAAGGAACAAGCCATGAACACTACAGTTAAATATGACATCAAGCTGATCAAGGAAGAAGCACTTGAACTTGTGAAAAAGAAACTTGTTAACCGTCAACAGCCAATTTATACTCTTTGTAAATATATTCCTCATCCTGACTGGATTAATTTGGAACTTGAGCTAGAAAAAAACGAATTTCTACTCAGAGATAGAATTATTGACCTACTAGAACGTGAGTCTTGGGAAGAAGACTGAGGCTGTAACTAAAAGCCGAAACTATTAGCAACATCGTCATAAAAACCAAATTAGAAATTAATATAAATAAGCAGTCAATCTTGTTAGTTAAACAGGTATTGGGCATGGGGCATTGGGCATGGGGCATGGGGCATGGGGCATTGGGCATTGGGCATTGGTTATTAATTCTTATCCCTCACTCCCTCATCTCCCTCATCCCCCTCATCCCCCTCACTCTCTCACTCCCTCACTCCCTCATCTCCCTCACTCTCCTGTTTATATCAATCTGTATTAAATAATACTTAAAGCTTAGGACATAGCCTCTCATTTTCTATCAACTTATTACTTAAACAATGAGTAAGTAACTATACTCATTGTTCGCCAGGTAATTGCTATTAGGCAGATAACTCTTGTAGTCCTATCCATCCACTGATGGATTGCCGTGGACTTACGTAAACAGTAGTATTTGTACGTTCTTGTTTTTGACTTTTTCTGGGTAATGTTCCCATAACAGCTTCTGCAAATGAACTCGATTGGTTCCCGATATAAACAGGCATTTCCTGCCAACAGTGGCGACAGAACCAGTAAGTCTCTCTACCGCGTATATGTTCTAAAAGCAAGCCAGAACAGCAAGGGCAATAATTCATATTTTGTCAAATCCTGTTAATAAAAGTGTTATTGCAAACCAATACAGCCTGTTGACAAAGCCGCAGTTACTTAAACTAAGTTGTCTATATTTTTACTATATTCTCAGAATGTGAGGAAGTTGTGAGGAAATTTAAATTACTTATTATTTTTATAATATTTATACATATTTATTGAGTAATCACCCCAAGATCTTTAACTATTTACTCATCAAATCCTCATATCTTGCTGGTAGAACTACAGGGAAGAAGGGACATAAAGACAAGGAAACATAAAAAACTTGCAATATAGCATTTTCCGATAAACGTGAGGTAATTGGTAGGGGCGCAAAGCTTTGCGCCCCTACCAATTTCTGTACCTCATTTGATTGCCAAGCGCTATAAGTCTACAAATGTTGAAATTCTACCTGAAACTTGGTTTCGTTGCCCTAATCCTAAAATTAGGCGGAGAAATGAAGTTTCAAGTCGCCCAAAATACCCTTAATTTAAGGTAATCTCTTTAAATAACAGCTCATCTATTTTGAATTTAACAATAGAATGAGTTTGTCTACTCTAAAATTTTATCTACTTGCTGTTCCTGGCTTGGTTTGTAGATTGCGCTGTTTTCCCTGTATTTGTCTGGTGAAATTTACAGGACATATTTATCCACATGTTTGATTAATTGCTTCTATAGGCGCAAAAATTATTCATTTGCAAGAGTTTACTTGCTTTTAATCTTGCTAGCTTCTGCTAGTTCGTCCTGATATCAACAAGATAATTAGAATTGACTAATTAACTATGCGATTCAACGATCAACTGATTAATTTACCTAATTTATATCATGTTATTAATCGTACTCCATTAACGATTAACCCTGATAGTTATGTAGTCGAAGCTATTATCTTAATGAGCCAGGAAAGATGTAATAATTATCCACCTAATAGCTCAAATATATTATTGGATTTAAGGCTGAAAGATGAATCATTGAGTGATTGTGTCTTGGTTGTAGAGGAAGGATATTTATTAAGTATTTTTACAGAAAAAGATGTAGTTAAACTTATAGCTTCTGGAATTGACTTATCGACGGTGACAATGGCGCAGGTGATGAGGCAGCCAGTTGCTACGCTCAGAGAATCAGATTCTCAGGATATTTTCATCGCCTTATCGTTATTGCGTCAGCATCAAATTCGCCATCTGCCAGTTTTAGACGATCGCGGGCAATTAGCAGGTATCATCAGTGAAACCAGCTTGCTACATGCCTTTGATTTGGTAAAAATGGTTGGGGTTGTTGAAAGCTTACAGCAACCTTTAGAAAAACTCACAGATGAATTTAGGCAACTTAATCAGGAAATTGAAATAGACCAAGTACCCTCCCAGGCTCAAAATTACTTAAAACTATGGGTTGAGGCACAATCTGGGGAAATCATGCGAGTTAATCACGAACTTCAGCAAGCCCTAGAAGAATTTCAGACGGCACAAGAGGAACTGCGGCAACAAAATGAAGAACTGCTGGCGGCTCGTGAGCTATTAGAATTAGAACACCAGCGTTACCAGGATTTGTTTGAGTTTGCTCCAGATGGTTATTTGGTAACCGATGCCGCAGGTCTTATCCAAGAGGCTAACCGTGCAGCAGCGAAGTTGTTTGGTATGCCTGAAGAATATTTGGTCAACAAACCATTAATTCTGTTTGTTGCTCAGCAAGACCGCCAGACCTTTATCACCCGATTGAATAATTTGCAGCAGGTAGAGGAATGGGAAATTTACCTCAAACCACGAAAAAAGAAACCTTTCCCGGCTAGCATCAAAGTGGCTGCCATATACGACTCACAGGGCGAGCAGGTTGGCTGGCGTTGGTTAGTTTGCAATATTAGCGAACGGCAACAAGTAAAAGAAGCCCTACACCAAGCTAAAGATGAGTTAGAAAGACGAGTGGCGGAACGGACAGCAGAACTTGTGATGTCCAACGTACTGTTGCAACAAGAAATTAACCAACGCCAACGCGCCGAAGAGGCATTACGGCAAAGCGAAAATCTTTATCGCCATCTTGTGGAAAGCCAAACGGACATTATTATCCGCATTGATTTGCAAGGGCGGGTGACCTTTGCCAATATTGCTGCTTGTCAAACCTTCGGCTGGAAACAAGATGAGTTTCGTGGTCAGTTACTTTTTGAGTTTCTTCATCCAGATGACCTGCCGCAAGTCAGGGAAAATCTGACAAATTTAATATCTTCGTCTTATCCCTTGACAACTGGTGAGCGACGTGCATTCACTGTCAATGGTATCCGCTGGTTTCAATGGAAGAGTATCGGAATTAAAAATGAAAAAGGAGAGATTCTTGAAATCCAAGGAGTAGGGAGAGATATTACCGAACAGCAAGCTGCATTGCGCGATCGCCAAATTGCTGAAGAAGCATTGCGCCAAAGTGAAGAGAAATTTCGCAATTTTGCCGAAAATACCGACGCAGTGATCTGGATGGCTAGCCCTGATTTATTGCATCCCTTGTATATTAGTCCTGCTTATGAAAAGATTTGGGGTCGTTCTTGTCAGGATTTATTTGAGCAGCCACAGTTTTGGATAGAGACGGTTTATCCAGACGATCGCTATTTTGCCAGTCAATTCATAGAAGAACTGCGAAATAATCAGTCAGCTTCCGCAGAATATCGGATTTTTAGACTTGATGGTTCACTGCGCTGGATTTGGAATCGGGGTTTTTCAGTATGCGATCGCCAAGGAAAAATTAACTACTATGGTGGCATTGCCCAAGACATCACCGAGCGCAAACTCGCCGAAGAATCACTGCAAGAAAGCGAAGCTCGATTGAATTTAGCTTTGGAAACTGCCCACATGGGCATCTGGGACAGAGACCTGAAGTCCAATACTGTTATTTGGTCAGCCAACATGGGACTACTTTATGGTTTACCCTCCGGTAGTCCATGTCCACCCTTTGAAGACTACCTGAATTTAATTCATCCAGAAGACCGCAAATCTGTGGTTGCGAGCATAACTCGCGTCATTGAAGAAGGAGCAGGAACCATAGAATATCGGGTTGTCTGGCCTGATGGTAGTGTACACTGGTTAAACTCCACAAGTCAGGTATACTATAACGAAATCGGTGAGCCGATACGAACCATTGGCATAACCAGAGATATCACCGATGTCTACAACGAACTTCACCTACGCAAACTCAACGAACAAAAAATATCCGAACAAGCAGCTCTACTTGATATTGCCACCGACGCAATATTAGTGCGAGATATTCAATTCCAAATTTTATTTTGGAATAAAGGTGCAGAGCGAATCTACGGTTGGCTTTCCCCAGAAGTTATCGGCAAAGACTCTCAAGAAATTTTGTTCCAACCAGAAACTAAACTGCAATTAGAAGTACCGTTAAAAAGCGTAATTGAAACTGGTTCTTGGCAAGGTGAATTAAACAAAATTACCAAATCTGGTAAAAAAATTGTCGTCGAAAGCCGTTGGACATTAATGCAGGACGCAAACGGTCAACCCAAATCCATCCTCTGCGTTGACACAGATATTACAGAAAAGAAACAACTCCAAGAACAGTTTTTTCGCACCCAGCGATTGGACAGTGTTGGCACCCTTGCAGGTGGTATCGCCCACGACTTAAATAATATTTTGACACCAATTTTAGCCGCAGCTCAATTGTTACAAAACAAATTTTTCCAAGACGACGAGCATTGTGAGCAGCTAATGACACTGGTAGAAAGCAACGCCAAACGCGGCGCGACATTAGTCAAACAAGTCTTGTCCTTTGCGCGAGGATTTAAAGGGGAACGCACAATTATCCAAATTCAGTACTTGATTTCAGAAATTATCCAAATAGCTAAGCAAACATTCCCCAAATGTATTGAATTTTCCACAACAATGACAGAAGATATTTGGGCTGTAACTGGAGACACCACACAACTACATCAAGTGCTGATGAATCTCATAGTCAATGCCCGCGACGCTCTGCCAGACGGAGGTAATATCGAAATATCTGCGAAAAATAAGTTTCTTGATGAAGCTTATACAAAAATGAATCTTGATGCCAAAGTTGGTAATTATATCGTGATTACCGTTGCCGATAATGGAATCGGCATACCATCAGAAATATTAGATAAAATTTTTGAGCCATTTTTTACAACAAAAGAAGTGAATAGAGGTACCGGGCTAGGACTTTCAACCGCACTTGGCATTATTAAAAGCCACGGTGGTTTTATGAAAGTATCCAGCCGAGTTGGTAAAGGCAGCAAATTTAAAGTTTTTTTACCAGCAGTGGAAGCAACCCAAACATTAAATGTAGAAAACTCAGAACCGCACTCAGGAGAGGGAGAATTAATTTTAGTTGTAGATGACGAACCTCAAATTCGTGACATTGCTAAAATCATTCTGGAAAATCATAATTACAAAATGCTCGCTGCCAGTACTGGCATTGAAGCGGTCGCTCTTTATGCTCAGTACAAACATCAAATTAAAGCTGTATTGATGGATCTCATGATGCCAGAAATGGATGGAATCACTGCCATTCGCACCTTGCAAAAAATGAACCAGCAAATTCAAATCATCGCCTGTAGCGGACTTAATTCAATGGAAGTCTTTACCGAAGCTAGCGCTATTAATGTGCGGGCAGTTTTGTCAAAACCGTACACAGCCACAGAATTATTGAAAATTTTACACCAGATATTTAGAAATACAGAATTCATGACCGATAAGTAGGGGAAGGAAGAAGACGCGGGGACGCGGGGACGCGGGGACGCGGGGATGCAGGGACGCAAGGATGCGGGGATGCGGGGACGCGGGGACGCGGGGATGCGGGGACGCGGGGATGCGGGGATGCGGGGATGCGGGGATGCTCTGACAGGAATTTTCAAGTAAATCAGGACTTACGCAAGATGTGACCGAAAGCCTTATTCTTGGGTAGCGGTAATTCATGAATTACCGCTACTTTTGTTATCTTTTGCGTAAGTCCTGTAAATATTAGGACTTACGCATTGACAGAAAATACCAAATATGGGTTATTTGAAAAAGCACGTTTTTTGTAGGGGTAAAGCGCAATGCTAAACCCCTACAACTGACCATCGAAAAACGATTAATAAAAGGCTAAAACGACCCATTTTCGTATACCCATACCATAATTAATTTGTACAGTGCGTAAGTCCTAAAATAGACCACGCGGTAGGGGCTTTAGCATTGCTCATACGTGTCAACTTAACGTGAAACCCCCCGTCCGCCAGGAATTGAAATTCCTGGCTGATAGCGAAAGTCCTCTTCAGAGGACTGAAAATTACAGTCCATTTCAATGGACTTCAGCTATGAGACCGCCGTTTTAACGGTGGGCGGACGCGCAACACCCAACGAGTACGCTATTTTTAGCTTAAGTTGACACCTATGGCGTCTCGCCCGCCCGTAATCATGGGCGGGCAAAGATGCATACGTGTCAACTTAACGTAAAATCGATGTCCCGCAAGGAACTGAAGTTCAATGCTAATAGCGAAAGTCATCTAAAAGATGACTGAATTCCTCAACAATCTTTAGTCTACTTCAGTAGACTTGAGCTATAAGAGAGGGAATTCATTCCCAAGCGGGTGACGAAGCC
>JAVRBV020000060.1:0-148097 GCA_034531095.2 Nostoc sp. CreGUA01
GCGTGGTCTATTTACCTGAAAATTGCTGTATTTGCTAGTTTGATAGTTATTATTGATACAAATTTTATTTTCCAGCTAAAGTATCTACCTTTAGGAATACAACAAATTGAAGAGGTAATAAAGTTCTGATGTAGATACAACAAAGATTACCTCTGTCTTTGTTGAACGTGAATTTCACGAATCAAAGCTGAAAGGTTTATTTAGAAATAATTCCTAAATTCAAAATGCACATCTAGTGTCAATTGAGATATTCTATTGAGAAAATTCTCGATAAATTAGCTTTTTTGGCTGTAAAACGTGCGATATCTGACTACAAATCATTTTCGTCAACCACCACGGAATAGTTAATTGGGTTAAGCTAAACCTCTTAAAAATTTTGATGTTTGAAAACGTTCAAGCATCTATGAGAAGAAGCAAACAAAGGCTATTTTACTGCTCTAATTCACACTGTTGAATGTGGGAAACTATCCGCGTGTTTACATGTAAGTTGTGTTGGGTTCACTTCATGCGTAAACCAGTTCTAACAATTTTTTATCAATTCAATCCTTGGCACAGTAGTATTGGAGGAATTCAGACGTTAATCAAAATTTTTATTAAATACGCACCCAGAGAATTTGAGGTGCGGCTTGTAGGAACAGGGGATGAGAAATTCCAGCCTACTCAAAAGTGGCAAGCAGCAGAAATCGCAGGTAGAGAAATTAGTTTTTTACCTTTATTTTCCTTGAAAAATGATAATGTCAGAAGCCTGATTCCCACCACACTCAAGTATACAGCCGCCCTTTTCGGACGTTGCTTGTCGTCAGATTTTATGCACTTTCATCGTCTAGAACCAAGCTTGGCAGCCTGGAATTGGCACGGAGAAAAAACTTTGTTCATCCATAATGATATTCACACACAGATGCAAGCTGTAGGTGAAAAAAAGGCGATTCTGTGGCGAAGATTTCCCGCAGCTTATTTCGCTTTGGAAAGTTTACTAGTTCGTCAATTTAGTCAAATTCTTTCATGCAATACTGATGCAACTCAATTTTATCAACAGCGTTATCCTGACTTGCAAAATCGCGTTGCATACATCAAAAATTCCTTTGATGGTCAAATTTTCTATCCTTTAAATCAGTTACAACGGCAAACTTATCGGCGCGAACTAGCCATTAAGCTGGGATTAGATGAAAAAACACGTTTTATTTTATTTGCAGGTCGTTTGCATCCGCAAAAAGATCCGCTACTGTTAGTCCGTGGATTTGCTGCTTTAAATCAACCACAAACTCATTTGCTGATAGCAGGTGATGGGGAGTTAGCAACAGAAATACGTGGCGAAATTACTCAATTGGGATTATCTGATCGGGTGACAATGTTGGGGGCAATTTGTATAGAAGAACTAGCAAATTTACATCGGATATGCGATGTTTTTGTCCTATGCAGCGCCTACGAAGGTCTACCCTTAGTAGTTTTGGAAGCACTCGCTAGCGGCACACCAGTAGTCACCACTATGTGTGGTGAAACCCCAAAATTATTAGCTGCTGATAATGGTGTTGTTTGTAAACAACGTACACCAGAGTGTGTGGCAAATGCCTTACGCCAAGTAATATTACATCCTGAAAATTATCCAACTGTTTCATGTGTGGCGACTGCACAACCTTATAGCGCTCAAACTGTTATTGAGAATATCTACAGCAAAATGCTCAGTCGTTGGAAGTTAGCAGACTATTCAGTTTATTAATGACGGCTGTCGCGGATTTAATTTGCACAATTAGGGCGGGCAAGATGCCCACCCCACAAGAGATTCATTTGTTTGAGGATGCAAATTAAAATATTTTTAGCTTAGGATTTTGGATTGAGGATCGCCTTGGTGTATTTGGGTTTGAGGAATCCATATATTGCAAGAGATTGCAATGATTTTTCAAATTGTTATGACTTGAACAAACATTTTTCAGAAAATAATTGATTGCCATGAAAATAGCCGTCATTGGTGTGAAAGGTTTACCTCCCAAACAAGGAGGAATTGAGCATTATTGTGCAGAAGTATATCCTCGGATAATCGAACAAGGACATTGTGTTGATTTATTCGCTCGGTCTTCTAATATCAATTATCCTTGGTTTGACCATTACGACTTCTGGGGTGTGCGAGTCATTTCCTTACCCAGTTGGGGTTTGCGTGGGGTTGATGCTTTTATGACCTCGGCACTAGGAGCGATCGCTGCATGTGGTCAGCAATATGATATCGTTCACTTTCAGGCTTTAGGCCCATCTCTATTTAGTTGTTTACCTAGAATCGCTAACTCTACAAAGGTTGTAGTTACCTGTCACGGCTTAGACTGGCAACGCGCCAAGTGGGGTAATTTGTCTAGTCAGCTGATTCTTTTGGGCGAAAAAGCAGCTGTGCGCTTCGCCCAAGGGCTAGTTGTGGTGTCAAAAGACTTAAAATCCTACTTTCTGGAAACCTACAATCGAGAGACAGTCTACATCCCCAGCGCTCCCGCTAGCTACGGTACTTCAGACCCCAAATTTCCCTACGTTAACTCTTTGGGCTTGACACCAGGACGCTACATTCTGTTTTTAGGCAGACTAGTACCAGAAAAGCGTCCCGACTTGCTCATTGATGCTTTTTGTAAATTGAAAGCAGCTGGATGGAAGCTAGTTCTGGCTGGAGGTGTCAGCGATACAAAATCCTTCAGTGCCAAGCTATTAGAAAAGGTTGCCAATCATCGAGATATCTTATTTGCAGGCGAACTCCAAAGAACTCGTCTTTGGGAAACCGTGCGGGGAGCAGGGTTATTTGTCCTTCCTTCTGATGTCGAGGGACTACCTTTGGCAATGTTAGAGGCCATGCGGGAAGGTATACCAGTGGTGGCAAGTAACATTCCCCCCCACCAGCAATTAATTGATGGTAATCAAGGGATACTTTTTAAAGCTGGAAACGTAGACTCTTGCGTACATTCCTTAGATTGGGCGATTAATCATCTGACTGAAATGGGGGTAATGGCGAAAAATGCACAAAGAAACGTGCAGCTTAACTATGGTTGGGATCGCATTACTTCTGAAACCTTAAAACTATACACAACAATTCTGAATTCCCCTGACCTTGTAGGGGTATCGGAGCCTAGTAATCTGTCACGGGTGATGAGTGATGCTCTGACGCGGGGACGCGGGGATGGGGGGATGGGGGGATGAGGGGGACAAATCAATTCAAAATTCAAAATTCAAAATTCAAAATTCTTGCATTAAAGAACTTTTGAATGCGTGACTTTTTAATGCCCCATGCCCTGTTTGCCCAATTACACGTAGGTATATGTAATGGAGAAAAGCATTTCATCTTTAGTAGTGATTTGGAAGCGGCGAAGTTGGCCGGCTTTGACGACGTTTGTTGCTGTGATTGGGGGAGCTGTTGCTTACTTAGTTTTGGCTCCAAGTTTGTATCGAGCATCAGCACAATTGATATTGGATGACAAACGGGTGAGTATTTCTGAGTTGGGACGTGACCTCACACAGGTACCTGTGGGTGTACCTGGTGGCCCTAGTCCGTTGGCTGAGCAGGCAGAATTAGTCAAATCAGTACCTATTTTAGAGCGATCGCTAGCTAAGGTTTTTCCTGTTTCTCAAAGCAATTTGACAACTAAAAAATTCGGTAAACGTTTGCGGGTCAAAATTATCCCAGCGACGAATATCTTGGTTATCAGCTATCAAGCCCAAGACCCAGTTCTGGCTGCTAAACTCGTCAATGCTGTTTCCCAAACAATGGTTGAGGAAAGTGCTGAACAAATCCGCAAAGAAGCTGCAAATGTCCGGAAATTTTTGGAAAAAGAGGTTCCTTTGGCTCGTCAGCACTTGCTACAAGCAGAGGCTGTGGAAAATAAATATAAACAAGCTACTGGTTTGATCTCTTTTGCTGACCAAAGCAAAAGTTTAGTTGATAGTTTAGCCACTCTAGAAGATGAAGAGGGAACTTTAATTGCTCAACTCCAAGAAACGCGATCGCGTGATGCATCTCTACGGGAAATTACTACTAATAGAAACCTTGGCAATGCTTATGCATCTGTGCGCGGTGGTCAAGATGAACAACTCCAGAAATTACGCACCAAGTTGGCAGATTTGCAAACCCAGATAGCTACTACGCGTTTGCGGTTTACAGAAAACCATCCAAGTTTGATTTTGCTCCTGCAACAGCAGCAAGCTCTAAATGGCTTGTACAATCGGGAAATAGCTCGCCTTGCCCCTGGAGATCGAGCTATTTCCCCGAATCATGTGGCATCCGATCCTCTGAGTCAGGATCTGACTTCGGAACTGATTGGGAATGAGATTGAACGCTTGGCAATGGAAAATAAGCTCAAGGTTGTTCAGTCTTTAAAAGCTAATTTCCAAGCTCGTTTAGCACAACTACCAATTCAACAACAGCCTCTGACTGTACTAACTCGCCAACGAGAAGAAGCAGCCGCATCTTTAAAGTTGTTGCAAAGCAAACTCGAAGAAGCGCGGATTGCGGAAGCTCAGTTAGTTGGCAATATCCGAATTGTCGAAGAGGCTAGACCACCAACTTCTCCCAGCTTCCCTAAACCTTATCTGGTGTTGGGACTAGCTACTGTGTTGGGAAGTATTTTAGCTGTTGGTGTGGTGTTGCTTTTAGAAGCCACGGATAACACCATACACGATACTTCCGAAGCCGAGGAAATACTGACAAAAATTCCGCTGTTGGGAACATTACCATCTCTGCCTGCTAGAGCGCTCAACCTGGAAGCGGCAGCAGGATTTTTAGATGATATTGCTTTGGTTGAGCCTTATCGGATGTTGCTCAAAACCCTAGAGTTTCGCAGTTCTCAAAAATTGCGGAGTATTGTGATTAGTAGTACTAAATCTGGGGAAGGGAAATCAGTAGTTGTCTCGCACTTAGCCGCTGTTTGTGCGATGTTATCTCGGCGAACCTTAATTATAGATGCCGACTTACATCGTCCGATGCAGGACAAGCTGTTTAACTTACCTGCCAAACCGGGACTTAGCGATGCGATCGCTAAAGGGCGATCGCTATTAAATGCCGTGCAAATTGAAGATATCGAAAACCTTTCGCTGCTGACTTCTGGCGAATCACACCCAAGACCCTCACAGCTACTGGAGTCTGAGGCGATGAAGTCGTTGATCGCAGATGCTACAGAAAATTATGATTTCGTAATCATAGATACTTCACCTCTCAGTGTCAGCGCTGATGCAGCTACCTTGGGTCGCTATACCAATGGCGTTGTGCTAATTACACGTCCCAGTTTTACCCTCAAAGATTTCCTGAGAAAAGCAGTATCAGAACTTACACAAAATCGAATACCAATTCTCGGAGTAGTAGTCAATGGCATGACAGTTCAAACTGAAAAGTCTTACCGCTATTTATCGCGTCCTTTAAAACATTCAACTCCTGCAAGAGATACCGTCAATTCTGGAAACGGTTCGAGGTCGAGGTGATGATATGCAATAGGAGTCAAAATCCAGAATCCAGAATTCAGAAGTAAATCGGCTGTAAGGGCGTACAGCTGTCATTGGTGTCAACTTAACGTCAAACCCTTGTAAAGATGTGATATTCAGCTATGTCACTTACCATCAAGATCCGCGTTATCCCACCCCTGTTTTGGCTTTAGACAAAACCGCCCTTCCCCTTGGCAACTACCGCGTACACACAAATCTTTGAGAGTTGTTGTGTAAGACACTGAAGGTTAATTTTTGCTGTTCGATGCATCAAAGGTGCAAAGCGATGCAACAAAGGTGCAAAGCGATGCAACAAAGGTGTAAAGCGATGCAACAAAGGTGTAAAGCGATGCAACAAAGGTGTAAAGCGATGCATCAAAGGTGCAAGGCGATGCAACAAAGGTGTAAAGCGATGCAACAAAGGTGCAGGTCAACAAACTTGTGTGTACACCAGACTTCTTGCAGAAGTGGGGAACAGGGGAAGGGAAAAGGGGGAAAGGTTTGGTATTTTCCCTTTTCCCACAAGAGTGCAAAAAGTACTTTTGCAAGAGGTCTGCCGTAGTTTTTGGCAAGATGAGGGGTTGGGGGTCGGTTGAAACGTATGTGGGATAAGTGTTTGAGCTTAAGTTGACACCAATGTACATCTGTACGCCCCTACCTATATATCTGTATCAGCTATTTTGTGAAATTTATGAAGATGTTGACGACTCAACGCTCCTTGATACCGAAAATTGGGTTGGTAGGTGTGGGAATTGGGTTACTCACAGCATTTATGCCTGTTTATTTGGGCTTGATGGTGGGCGCGATCGCAATAGTTTTTTTGTTCTTTGCCAGCTTCGAGCAAACTGTACTCGGATTATTAATCTTGCGTAGTGCCCTCGATCCTTTTTCTGCTCGACAAATCCCCTCTCTATTCGCCATTGGTGTGGATGTCCTAACTTTACTTTATGTGGTAGTCACATTGCTAACTGGTCGGACAGTACGTACTGATAAGTTTTGGTGGTTTTTTGCAGGCTGGGTAGCTCTCCAAGCCTTAGGAGTCATACTCATACCTTTGGGAGAACAGGATTTAGATACTGCCGCTTTCGTAGATAGTATCCGTGAGTGGGTGCGCCTTTTTTCTTCCTTAATGGTCTACTTGCTAGTAATGCAACTGCAAGACCGACTCCATCCACAAAAGATTATTTCTGCATTATTTTTCGCTCTTATCTTACCCTTGACGGCAGCAACAATGCAGATGGTTGTTCCCGTTTCAATGCTACCAGGCATACTCCAAGCTACCAAAGACCCAATCTCTGGGGACATTTCCCGAATTAATGGCACACTTGGTTTGGCTAATACCTTTGCAACTTTTTTGTTGCTGTTCATTGGTTTGACTTACTGGAAACTTAATCAGTCCCAGCACCGTTGGCCTTGGCTAATACTGCTTGTTGTACTCGGCTTTTTCTATGTGAGTACTAAAACTTTGTTTAGCTTGATAATGCTGGGTATTTTCATTCTGGTTTTGATTGCGCCAAGATTGAGTCTGATTAATTTGATTGGCGGAGCATTTTTATTTGCAGTAGTTATAGGCTTATTTGGCAGCACTGAATTTGGACAACAACGCCTCACCTCTTTAACTCAAACACCGTTGTTAAATCCAGATTTAGATATATCGCGGGCAATTTTGTTGTCGCACGGAGACGGTAATAGTTTTAACTGGCGGCTTGCTCAGTGGTCTTTACTCATACAGGCTTGGGGGCAGTCGCCTATTTTGGGTTATGGTCTAGCAACTAGCCGCTATTTAACTATTTACAATAACTACGCCCACAATGATTATGTCCGAGCCTTAGTAGAAGGTGGAATCTTTGGGCTTTTAGCTTTTCTATTGTTTCTCAGTATCCAGGCTACACATTTAATTGAGTTAGTTCGGCGCACTTCTTCTACTAGCGCTCAGCAAGATTTGTGTCGGGTATTGTTAGCTATTCTTGCAGCTGTGGCTGTCGGTATGATTACCGAGAATATTTGGAGTCACACGACTTTCTTTTTCTATTGGTGGACTCTGTTTGCGGTTGCTGGTTGGAATTGGGAGTGGGGAGTGGGGAGTGGGGAGTGGGGAGATGGGGAGATGAGGGAGATGAGGGAGATGAGGGAGATGGGGGAGATGGGGGAGATGGGGGGACAATAACTCCTAACTCCTAACTCCTAACTCCTAACTCCGCAGTTACCCAGTCCCTTGCTATGAATGAACCTTTTATGATCCAGCGCTTGATTGATACTGATAATCACGCTCAGCCGAAAGCACGACATCAACGATCCTATCGGGTGGTTTTAGTGCATCCGAGTGCCGGAATTAACTGGAGTGGTGGCTCGGAGATTTTTGCTATAGAACTTGCCTCACGCCTCAGTACTTACTTCGATGTGGAATTATTAGCCGGCGATCGCTGTAGTCAGTTTTACTATCCTGCTGGTGGTATCGGGCGCACAAAGGCACGTCAAATTCTGAATAATTTAGCGATCGCTTCTCTACTGAAACATTTTTTTACCCATTCTGATATTGCGATCGAACACTTGACAAGCTTTTTACCTTGTGCTTTTAGACTACTCACACACCCTGCTGACCTGATTTTTCCCTGCAACGATTACGGAGGTCTAGCAATGGCAGCTTTTGTCCGTACTTTGATTGGTACGCCAATGATTTATACCGAACATACTGGATTATTAGCCCAAGGGCGATTGCTTGCACGTAATTTGCGATTTCGTCCCGATCATCTCGTAGTTTTTTCGGAAGCTATGGCTAATTTTGCGCGAACTTTACGACCTTCTCAACCTACTACTATCATTCCTAATGGTGTAGATACTAACCGCTTTACACCACAAGGAGAACATTTAGACTTGGGTTTAAATAAACCTCTGGTTTTGTGTGTAGCTTCTCTCAATCGTCACAATCATAAGCGAGTTGAACTCGCAATTCAAGCTGTAGCTTTATTACCAAAAGTCAGTCTTCTGATTTGTGGAGATGGCATAGATCGAGCATACTTTCAATCTTTAGGCGATCGGTTATTGGGAAGCGATCGCTTTGCGATCGAGATCTTTCCGAGTCATCAAATGCCCAAAGTTTATCGAAGCGTTAATGCATTCACTTTACCTTCCATTAATGAACCATGTGCCCTTTCTTATTTAGAAGCAATGGCTAGTGGTTTACCAATAGTTACCACAGACGATGAAATGCGCCGCTACATGGTTGGAGATGCTGGAATTTTATGCGATGTCACAGATATAGAAAATTATGCTGCTGCTATTAACAAAGTCTTGAGTGGAGATTGGCTTCAAAAAGCAATTATCAATGCTTCACGTTTTAGCTGGGATACTATTGCATTATCATACCGCAATGTCATTTTACAGACAATTATGCAGTCAGATAAAATCTACTCTAAAAATATTTAAAAATCAGAATTCAGGAGTCAAAATTCAGAATGGGCTACGCCCCGCTGCGCTAACAGAATTTAGGAATGCTTGAAATGGGCTATGAACTGGGAATTATGGATTAGGAATTGGTAATTAAGGCGAAAAATTATGGAATTTTCTCTTACCCACAGACAAATTTGAGAATGTTTTCCCACTCCCCACTCCCCAATTATTATGTCAATTTCTCGACGTATTGCTTTTGCAGTGAGTGTTTCTTGGCTAAGTCGGGTGTCAATAATTGTTTCAGGCTTAGTTTTGACTCCGACTCTCTTCCGATTTATGGGAAAAGAGGAACTAGGACTATGGTATTTACTAGGTAATAGCCAATCTTTTTTATGGTTGTTGTCTTTAGGAATTATCCCAACTTTGACGCGGCATATAGCTTTGGCAAAAGGAAAAAGTGGCTTTGACCCAGAAGTAGAATTAACAGATGAAACTCAGCAACATATTGGAGATTTGGTAGTTACAGGTCGGTTAATTTTACAATGGTTGGCAGTAGCTGTTTTTTTGATAGCGTGGGTTTTGGGCTACGCTTTAATCAGTAAAATTGAGTTACATGAAGTGTCTCAAGAACAACTACTTTGGGCTTGGACATTGATGTGTACTGGTTATGCGATCGCAGTTTGGTTATCTTACTTTGACTGCTTACTGGCGGGCATGGGATATGTTGGCTGGGATGGTTTAATTGCGGTTTTAACTTATTTTTTAATTATATTTAGCAACATGATTGCAGTCATGTTGGGGGGTGGATTATTAGCATTGGCAACCATTTCTGTAGTTGCTGGTTTAATCCAACGTTTGATATTTATCACAATCATTCGCTGGCGTTTCCCTAATTTATTGCTTTTGCATGGTAATTGGAATATTCAATATGCTAAAGCACTATTTAAGCCTTCTTTATATTGGTGGTTAACTGATTTAGGAGCGTTTTTAATTTTACGCACTGATACTTATTTTATTGCTATATTTAAAGGCTCTCAAAATATTCCCAGTTATCAAGCTACCTATAATTTGATATCTAATATTTCTCAAGCTGCTATTGCTTTTGCAGGTTCTTCGGCAGTTTTTATTAGTCAAGCATGGCAAGCTGGAAATTTAGCAGATATTCACCGCATGACTCTACGTAATGCACGTATAGGATTGTCTATTGTGGCAGCGGGAGTTGCATTTTTGATGGTGGCAGGTGGAAATTTTATCAAATTATGGTTGGGTGAGGGTAATTTTGTTGGTGTTGATGTGTTGTTGATTTTTTGTATTATCGTCACCCTAGAAACGCAACATGTAATTTTGATCACAAGCTCACGAGCTACAGAGGATGAAAAGTATGCTCCTTGGTCTTTAACTTCAGGTGTTCTGAATTTAATATTTACATGGGTTTTGATTAAACCTTTAGGATTATTTGGAGTAGCAATAGCAACAATGTTGGCACAGATACTGACAAACAATTGGTATGGAGTCTACAGACCAATTGTGCGTTTGCATCTTAACTTTGGCATTTATTTACGTCAGGTAGTTGGTTTATGGGCTAGTGTCCTGGTATGCTGTTTGGGCTTGTCTTGGTTAGGAAAGAAAAGTCTGTTGCTGTTAGGAATAACTTCAGAATGGGCTGTAATTGTAAGCACCGCAGTAATTTGTGGTGCTGTTTTATCAACTTCACTGTGGATGGGTGTTTTAGAAGACCATCATCGTAATAGTATTCAGGGAAAGCTAAAAGCTTGGCTGAAGCTGCCTGAATTTTAAAACGATCGAATCTGAGACTGTAATAGTACTGTAGCGATCTGTAACTGATAGTAAATATAGTTACTAAGTCTTGGGATCGTTCTCGAATTTGTGTATATAGGTAAGTATTTATATTTTTATAAACAATAGTTAAGAAAAGATAAAATCATCTGAGAGATTGATAGGTAGTTGTAGTTTTATAAAGTATAATTAAGAAAAAGATAAACAAATCTAAGCAGCAATATAGGCTAAATTTGCCTCGAACAGTATCCGTAAAGGATAAAGTTCTAATTGTTTTAGATCAAAGAATATCTGTTTCCTGTACATGCAATAAACTTGCAGGTCAGGAGAGAAAGCAACAAAAGTGTAAATTTCCGAGTTGAAGAGGCAAATAAAGCCGTGGGTCAGTATCAACCTGCTCAGCTAAAAGGCTACAATCCAGAAGCGATCGCTCGCTACTATCGTTACCGTCCCTGGTTAGCCTGGGGGCGATTGCTAAGAATTCTCTGGTCTTTTGCAGGATTTATACTTAGTATAAAGTTGGATGAATGGCGAGATCGAGTTGAGCAGAACAAGGTAAAACGAGCTATTGGGCTGCGGAAACTGCTCACAGGTCTGGGTCCGACTTTTATTAAAGTTGGTCAAGCCCTTTCCACTAGACCAGACCTGATACGCAAAGATTTTTTAGAAGAACTGATAAAGTTGCAAGACCAGTTACCGCCATTCGATAATGCGATCGCTTACCGAATTATCGAAACAGAACTAGACCGGCCGATTCCCGAAAGTTTTAGCGAACTGTCAGCAACGCCGGTAGCTGCGGCTAGCTTGGGTCAAGTGTATCGCGGTCGTTTGATTACTGGGGAAGAAGTGGCGGTCAAAGTGCAACGCCCCAACTTACGTCCGGTTCTCACCCGTGACTTATATTTGATGCGCTGGGCGGCGGGTTGGCTGGCTCCTTGGTTACCCTTAAATCTCGGTCACGACCTGACTTTAATTGTGGACGAGTTTGGCACCAAGTTATTTGAAGAAATTGACTATATAAATGAAGGTCGCAACGCCGAAAAATTTGCCAGCAACTTCCACAATGACCCCCAAGTAAAAGTTCCCAGCATTTTCTGGCGTTACACCAATACCCACGTTTTAACCCTCGAATGGATTAACGGCTTCAAGCTAACGGACACCCAACGCATCCGGGAAGCAGGTTTAGACCCAGAAGCCATCATTCAAATTGGCGTGACCTCAGGTTTGCAACAGTTGTTAGAACACGGCTTTTTCCATGCAGACCCCCATCCTGGTAACTTATTTGCCATGCCCGATGGTAGGATGGCTTACATAGACTTTGGGATGATGGATCAGTTGGAAGAAACCACCAAAGAAACCCTAGTAGATGCGCTAGTGGATTTGGTGAATAAAGACTACAACGATTTAGCCGAAGACTTTGTAAAATTGGGGTTTTTGACTCCAGATACAAATATTTGCCCGATTGTACCTGCATTAGAAGCGGTGTTGGGAAATGCCATCGGTAAAAACGTCGCTGATTTTAACTTCAAAACCATCACCGATGAATTTTCGGAACTGATGTATGAATATCCTTTCCGAGTGCCGGCGAAGTTTGCTTTAATTATTCGTTCCTTGGTGACTCAAGAAGGTATTGCCCTGAGCCTCAACCCGAATTTTAAAATTGTTGAGGTGGGTTATCCATATATAGCACGGCGATTGCTGACGGGAGAATCACCCGGATTGCGGCGAAGACTATTGAACGTGCTATTTAAAGATGGTAAATTCCAATGGCAGCGGTTAGAAAATTTAATTGCGATCGCTCGTACTGATGGCAACTTTGATGTCGTACCCACAGCCCAGATGGGATTCCAATATTTGATGTCCGAAGAAGGCAAATTTCTCCGGCGACAGTTGGTGTTTGCTCTCACCGAAGATGACCGCCTGCACACCGCAGAAGTCCAACGCTTGTGGGATCTGGTTAAAGACGACTTAAAACCGAATCGTTTATTTAATGTAGCGATCGGCATTTTAACAGAATTATCCAGAGAAGGCGCAGCTGCGATTTTACCAAAAGCTACATTCCTTGGGTCTTTTGTTGGAAACCAGTCAGTTCAGAATTCAGGAGTCAGAATTCAGAATTCAGAATGATTTGTGTATTATCACTCGCTGATGTAGCTTCAGCTTACTTCGACCTAAGAGAAGAACCGAGTTTGAATCCCCCCATTAATTGATTCTGATTCCTGAATTCTGAATTCTTCTTTTTATATCAACCAGGAGTTTCCATGTACTATTTCCCCTTGCAACCACCTTATTTTCTGTTACTTGTTGGCTTTCTCGCAGCCTTAACATCTGGTATTGCATTATCTGGAACTTTGAAAGTAATTGTACAGAAATGGCCAAGCGAGCGCACAGAAAATACTAAACCAAATTCCTCATTGAAACAATTATTTGTGCCATTTCTCGGTATAACTGCTGGTGTTTGTTTATTTATGGCTTCAGGCTTAGAAATATTTGGTTTTCCTTCCTTGCTAGCTTTAGGAGTTGGTTTACCAATTAGTCTGCTGACTTGTTTATTAGTGTGGTTGCAGTTGGGAAGTATGCTTACCTTTGTCGAACGCGAAGGAATGCAATCTCTAGATTTAGATGCCGAGGGATGATGTAGAAGGCTTATAGCATTCCCCGTTCTATTGAAGTACAAGGTAGGGGCGCAAAGCTTTGCGCCCTGAAAAATTTTTGTAGTTTCACCTCCAAGGTCATCCAGAAGGGCTAGGGCGTGTCTTCAAAGTAACAAATATTACCAAAAAAGGCGGACACGGGGACTAGGAGACGCGGTGACACGGCGAAAATTCATTCAAAAACATCTCCGCGTCTTTGCGTCTCCCCTTCTCCAATTTCGAGTTTGAAAACACGCCCTAGCGAGTCACCAATGACCTAGTAGACCTCTTAGCGCGGGCTAGAGAGGGATTTTGGGTATTGGGTATGGGGTTTTTTGACTGCTAGGTTAAATTACTTGCTTTCTTAACTGCTTCCTTTAACTCTTCAAAGGTAATACTACCGTCTTCGTCTGAATCATACTGTACTAGTAACTCCTGTGGGCTACTGGTATGTGTTTCTGATGAGACGATTGCACTTAAGCCAGGACTTAAAAAAAGATCGTTAATGGAGACTTTGCCATCTTGATCGCTATCTAAGGTATTAAAAAGAGATTGAAGCTCTTGCTCGGTTGCCATAAGTTTCTACCTGAATTAGTTTTTCAATTTAATATCTCATTAATATGTCAACATTAAACAAACTTATATCCTTAGACGTAGATAGAACTTACGCATTGACAGAAAATACCAAATATGGATTCTTTGAAAAAGCGCGTCTGTCGTAGGGGTAAAGCGCATTGCTCATTGGTGTCAACTTAATGTAAAACTGGTGTCCCAGAAGGAACTGAAGTTCCTTGCTAATAGCGAAAGTCATCTAAAAGATGACTAAATACCCTCAAAAATTTTTAGTCATGTTTAGAGGATGTTTGAAAAGTCCTCTTGTTAGTAAGTAGATAGCCATGATTAAATATAAGATGTCATTGCGAGCGAAGCGAAGCAATCGCAAAGTCTCTGGGATTGCTTCGCTTCGCTCGCAATGACAGAACATATTATATTTAATTATGTCCGTCTACTTATCAAAAATTTTAGATCCCTCTAAATCTCCCTTTTTAAGGGAGACTTTAATTCCGGTTCCCCCCTTTTTAAGGGCTAGGGGGGATCTAAACGTGTTCAAAATCACAACGAGACGCTTTTCAAACAACCTCTTAGATGACTTTCGCTTCATTACCCGGGTAATGAAGCGAACAGTTAAGCTATATTCCCTATTAAGAGCCCTCACCAAAGGACTTTTTCACCAAGCCCTATTTAGTAATTCTATCTTTGAAATTGCGGTAGTTTAGCTTAAGATTGTTGATTTTTTGCTGAATAAAACTGGTAGTAGATTTTTGTAAAAGTGTTAATTGGCTGGGGCGCGTAAAGGTTTGGGGGCGTTTTTCAGGTGATTTTAAATAGCGATAATATAAGAAAACGTCGCGGTAAGGAATATCAACATCTTCACCTGCACAAAGGCGCGTAAAATCTGACGAAGATACACTCATATAGTGAAGATATGTTATTGGTGTTTCTTCAGCGTAAAGAATATTATCTACAACATTAAATTTAGAAGCCCAATGACAACCCGTAGCGCCGTCATAATTGGCGTAGTTGTAGTAAGAAATTCCACTTTTTAAAACTAAATAATTCAGAACTGTTTGGTCGGAATCTGCCCATGCAAGTGCATCGGCTTCACCTGCTGCTAAACTTTCTAAAAGATTTGCTAAAGTAGCGTCATCAAAAATCTGCTTTTTAGAAGCAAACCAACCAGAACAAAAAATGCGATCGCTAATATTTTCTTGGGTAAAAATTTCTCGCAGTTTATCTTCTGTCCAATCAAAAATATACTTCAAATCGGATTTATATTGAAAGTCATTCGTAATCCAATCATATTGGTCTAATTTCTGATAAACATCATCTAATGGTTTCATTAGTAGGGTATCTCCATCAAAGAAGATAAACTTATCAAATGGCCCATCTAGACAACAAAGTTTTCTATGTCTTTCGATACGAAAATTCTCCGATAAGCCATATTCTCTCCAGAGTTTTAATGCTCTTGGATGAGCTTTCCAGATACGAGTTCCAAATTCTTCCCAGCGAGCTATTGAATTATAATCTTCAAATAAGGTGACATTATCTCTAGTTGCTATTTCTGCCTTTACTTTGTCTAGTCGCTCATTATATGGAATAACGCAAACAGGAATTTTTCTACCTGCATTTGCTTCTATACTGTTGAGCAAAGCAACTAGTTGGTCATATACTACATCATTGGCTAAGGTATAAATACCATCAATCATTGGGTTACTCCTAATATTAAGTGCGATTAGCGACAAAAGGAAATAAACGGCGAGTTAATTTGGGAATAAAAGCAAATTTACCCTCATGAAGATAGCGATAGTGTTCCCACAATTCCCAATAGGGACTACCAGTTTTCATCCGTGTCCCAGCCCAATGCAGATATTTTAATCGTTGTCCCCGGTCATAGAGGGCGTATTCTTGCTGTTGGAAATTTCGTGAACCAGCCCAACTACCAGGCCCACCTCCAGGAATTTTGACGAGATTTCCACGTTTGGCAATCAGCTTGAGAACTAAATAATTTAAAATAGGTTGGTCTGTCACTCCTTCGGAAAAATCAAAATATTCGCGGTGCGCTGCACATTCGCGCAAGGTTTCATCCATTTGTTGTTCGGTAATTGTTCCTTTTTTGGAAGCCCAAAAACCGCTGTTAAAAACATCTTCAAGTTGAGCATCTGAAAAGATTTGCTGTTCTTTCACCAATGGCGAAAAAATATTTCGCAGCTTGTCATTGGCATAATGATAATCACAACAGAAGAAATCGACTTCTGCAAGTTTGTCTAAATTGTCAGCAATTTTTTCAAAAACGACAATATCGGTATCAATATAAATAAACTCATCCAAAGGGCCAAACCACGCCACCAATTTACGCATTTTGTTGGGTAAGGCGAGAAAATCTCGATCGAAAATTTCGCCGATGCGTTGAGTAAATTTATCAATTAAATCTAAATCTGGGAAAATTTGCACGTTATGTAAGGTAGCAAGTTGTTCTGCTACCTTGTGATAATTTTCATTAAAAGGTATGAGATAAATTATTACTTCTGGGTCATAGTAACGAATACTATTGAGGAGAGCGATCGCATTATCGATTACCCTGTCATTGGCAACAATATAAATTCCCCTGCTCATAAATTATCCTTGTTTGATTAACTTAAGTTTTCGCAAAGTTCTAGTGAATAAATTTGGTGTGGGAGCGTCATTATAATTCTTCGCAGGAGTTGTAAATATTGGACGCTTTTGTGGTTCGTGTAAATAACGATAATGAAGAAATAAATCTCGATAGGCAAAGTCAATATTTTCTCCAGCACAGACCGCTTGAGTGAGATTCGGAGGAATACCAATATAATGAATGTAAGTTAATCGATTGCCTTTGTCATATAAAATATGCTCTCGTTCTTCAAAGTGTTTTGATGTTGCAGAACATCCTGTTTTTAGATTATCTGGGAGTTCCCTAGCAAAGTTATAAGTAGAAAGCTTAGACCTCATCACCATGTAATTAATCAGTGGTTGTTCGCCAGCACCTTCATATAAAATTTCCGCTTCACCATTTTCTAAATTGGATATCAACCAATTTCTTTGCTCTGAGTTAAATATTCCCCGTTTTGAACCATAAAATCCAGAACAAAATATTTCTGAATCAATGCGCTTTTGTTCAAAAACTTCTAGTAATTTGGGAGAATTAACATTGTAAATTTTACTAACATCTTTGAATTGGAAATCATAAACCACAAAATCATGCTTATCTAGCTTTTCAAACACCGAATCAAGTGAATTCATCACCAAAGTGTCTGCATCTAAATAAATAAATTTATCGAAGGGGCCATCAAAAGCACAAAAACGACGATGAGCGCCATAAAGACGGAATTTACTGCGATTCAAGCGTTCTGGGGCTGCTGAGAGCATAAATTGATCCCAGCGATCGATTGATTCTCGATCGTCGTAAATAAAGACATTAGGGCGCTTAACTATTTCTTCAGCAATTCGCTGTGTTTGATCGTCAAAAGGATAGATACAAACTGGAGTTTCTTTACCCAAAATTACATCAATACTGTTGAGCAAAGCCACCAGTTGGTCGAAAACATAATCATTAGCAAGAGTACAAATACCATTCATAATTTATGAGTGTTGAACAACAAAGTCTGACAACCAATTAAGTAGATTTAATTTGTGTAAAATGATTTGACGTGCTTCGGCGATCGCATCTTTAGCCTGATACCAAAAATCAGGTGTTGCTGTCACTTCTTGAATGTAAGCGATGCCTTTTTCATCTAAACTAGGCAATCTTAAAAAACTACCAGGTGGCAACAATTTATCAGCAGCCGGTCCGCCATAATAAATTGGCAAACACCAAGCAAGTAAACTATCCCAAAGTTTCTCACTCACATACCAATTATTATCAGCATAGTTTTCAATTGCTAAGTTGTAATAGTATGGTGCCATGCCATACCACTTATTACCCAATTCTCCAGACTTTTTCGACCATTCTGGTAAATTGCGTCCATACAAATCAAACTTAATTCCACTAGATTGTAGTGATTGCAAAAAGTCTAAACGTTGGCGA
Source organism: Nostoc sp. CreGUA01 (assembly GCA_034531095.2). Classification (GTDB taxonomy): domain Bacteria; phylum Cyanobacteriota; class Cyanobacteriia; order Cyanobacteriales; family Nostocaceae; genus Nostoc. The sequence continues at coordinate 17,866 of JAVRBV020000060.1, forward strand.
TGGTTGGCTGTGCGGTTAATTCCTGAAGTAATCCAACTACATGGCGCAACTTTTTGGGGAGGTGGCATTTCATTCAAATCTTGAAATGTATTTGAGTGGTACCAAATAGCGGGCATATAATCGGGAGTAGGAGCAAAATCATCAGGGCCAGAAATGTAACCGCAATATTTTTGGGCTTCTTGATAATTCCGTTTAGTTATTTCTACAACTTCATCTAAAGGCGGTTCTCTTAGTAAATAAATAATGCGTTCTTTGGGAACACCACGGAGTAGAGAATCAACATCTACAACTGATTTTTGCTGGCGTTTGCGTAAACTATCTAACCAAGATTGTTGCGGTGCTGGTTGGGGAAAATCAAATTGATACATTAGCAGAAAATCAGGTTTTGCTGCTATTGGCTGCATTTGTATGTTGCCCCAAGTTCCAAATTCATGCGGGGTTTGTTGCCAAAGCCAATCGGCTCTAGTTTCTAACCCTCGATAGCTGCTAATCATTCCTACTGTTTTCATGGTCATTTGTGATTTGAAGATAAGGATTTATTAATTCACGCAGAGGCGCAGAGGCGCGGAGAGGAATGAGGAGTTTATGTGGATTTTTGTAGCGGGGGAAGTAGGGATTTATCGACGTAAGTTAGGATTTTTGCGGCTCGATTTTCCCAAGAAAATTGTTTGACAAATTCGATGCTATCTGGATATCCTTCTATTTTTCGGGGATGAGTTTCTAAGACTCGCTTCAAACTTTCAGCGAATTTGTTGGGGTTATCTGGTTCGCACCAAGCAGCTATGGCTTGGGTATTTTGAAATCCAGTTAATGATGGAATTTCTGTGGCGACGATGGGAGTTCCGGAGGCGAAATAGTCAAACAATTTTAAGGGAGATGTGAAAGTTGCGGCTTTTCCCGAACAATGGGGATGAGCTAAAACATCGGCGGCTTGTAACAAAGATGCTAATTCATTGTGCAAGATATAGCCCAAAAATTTAATGTTGTGAACCTGCTTTTCTTGAATTAATTGCTGATAATGTTCTACTTCTGTTGGCTTACCACCTGCACAGACAAATTGCACATTTGGCATTTCTTGAGCTACATCAATTAGCACATCAATACCTTTAAATTGCTGTATAGCTCCTGCATAAACTACCAATTTTTGACTTTCATTTTGCAAAAGCTTTTGACGCCATTCTGCTGCTTTTTCTGGTTGTCTTTCCATAAACAAGCGATTAAAACCGTTATGCAGTGTAATCACTTTTTCTGGCGGCATACCATTTTTAATCATGGTTTCGCGGATAGTTTCTACAACTGTAACGGCAATTTGTAATAGAGGATTGTTAACTATTTCTGGATCAAATGGTTTTTCTTCGTGATGGTGATGTTCGTAAATAGCTGGAACGCCATTTTTAATGGCAGCTTTGACAAAATTCCAGTTGCGGCTGTGGACAAGTTTGGTAGTTGGAAGTATATGAAACGGTAAATAATATTTGCAGGCAATGGTGTTAGAATCTGTGAATTTGCTGGGGAAATGGTCAATTGGCCAAGGCATCGGCAAGGGGGCAACTTTTAATTTGTCATGGAGGTTGTAATACTTAATAAGTTCTGTTGGTGTTTTTTTAGGTTGAAAAGGACGCGCCAGATTAACTAGATTTTTGGGATTTGTTTTTTTGTCGAAGTATACCAAAACTGTGGAATAACCCAAGTTAGCAGCAGCATTAGCAGCGTTTGTAGATTGCACTAAATGAGCCTCTGGCTGGGGCAATTCATCACCAATGAAGTAAACATAATTTTTTTTGTTATTAGTGTTTTTCATAATTTTAAGCGTTAATACTATCCTCAAATTTTTCTAAGTTGTTAATTAGATATATGGCAGATTCATAACTTTCAGAAAGAAATTGAATTTGTTCTTCGAGGCTGTAAATCAAATTATCAGATAGAGAGCGGAGAGAGCTAAGAATAAGATTTAAAGAAGTCCGAAATTCAGCCGAAATTTGATTAAAATTTTGATAATGGCTACTGATAACATTCTGGTTTTGATCGGAAATTGAAAGAATTTGCCCACTAATTTGCGAGTTAATAACATCATCAAAAATATCAATAGTATTGAGAATTCTCCAAGCTGATTTGTAAGAGTCTTCAATTAATTCTTGCCGTTCTTCGGCATCATCGACCAAATCATCAAGTAATAAACGCAAAAATCCAATCATCGAGTTTAATTGTGTCCGAATTTCGTGAGAGATGCGGAGCAAGCTTTGATTTTGTTTGGTAACAGTTTCAGGACGTTCGGCAAATTGCATTGAATAGAGGCGTGAGTAATAACCACCTTTTTGTAAAAGTTGTTCGTGGGTTCCCACTTCTACTACTCGTCCTTGATCTAATACGGCAATTTGATCGGCTTTTTGGACTGTGGAAAGGCGGTGAGCAATTACTAATGTGGTACGATCGCGGCTGAGTTCATCGAGTGCAGCTTGCACTAAACGTTCGGAAACGGTGTCTAAAGCGCTGGTGGCTTCATCTAAAATCAAAATTTCGGGATTTTGCACTAATGCACGGGCGATGGCTAATCTTTGCCTTTGTCCCCCAGATAACATTACACCGCGATCGCCAATTAAGGTGTCAAATCCCTGGGGCAATTTGCTAATAAATTCATAAGCATTCGCCCGTTTGGTGGCTGTAATAATTTCATCATCACTAGCCTCAGGGCACCCATAGGCGATGTTATTCTTTACGGAATCATTAAAAAGAAACGTATCTTGACTGACAATTCCCATCCGCCTACGCAGGGATACCACATCAAATTGCCGTAAATCGATGCCGTCAATAGTAATAGCACCAGCGATGGGATCGTAAAATCTCGGCAAAAGATCTGCTACCGTCGATTTTCCAGCACCAGAACCGCCTACCAATGCTAAAGTCGTGCCACGCGGTAAATATAAATTTACATCTTTGAGAACTAACTTTTCATGACCGGGGTAAGCAAAGCACAAAGAATTAAAAGATACTCCCTCTTGTAATTTTGTGTAGGTAAGCTTACCGTTGCCCATGAATGGCTTATCATCCAAACTTAAAAATTCATTTGCCACATCCACGCTAGCGGCGGTACTAGCAAAGTTACTGCGAATCGTATTAAGTTGAGAAAGTAATGGCAAAACTCGCAGCAACACTAATAAATATGTCAAAAGTACGGTAGAAAGCGAAGAAACTTGATTCGCAAAAAAAGTTTTACTCAAAATTACAATCATCAGCAAAGCTGTAATCCCCATCACCTCACCTATGGGTGTGATTGCTTCGGAATTAACCTGAGATTGGAAATCTGCTTTTTCGCGATCGCGGATTAATTTTTTTATTCGTTGAAATTCTTTTTCTTCATTTCCTGTGGCTTTAACTAACCGAATCCCGTTCAATGTCTCCAGCACAGAAATTGAATATGCTTTTGACATCTCACTGAGCATTTTTCCGAAAATTTTAGAACGAGAAATAGTATACTGATTAACTAACGTCACTAATGACAGCAACAGCGTAGCGGCAATAGTCAATTGCCAAGAAATAGACAGCAATAAACCAACAAAAACTAAAATTGTAATTCCCAAAATCACTATTTTGACTGTACTACCTACAGCACTGGCAGCACGTCCAATTTCTCCACCCAGGCGATTGATTAAATCACCAACCTTAGTTTTGGCATAATAATCTATATCAATTTCTAGTAATAGTTTTAATCCTGCTTCTCGCATATCGGCTGTCAGCTTACGAGTTAGAGAACTCGACGCTAACGCACTAGCATAGGTAGCTAAATTTTTTAAAATAATTGTGAATATAATTGCCCCAGCCATTATCCCTATCCGATAGTTTTCTGGAGCATTATCAAAGGGAGATATCATTTTGCTGAGGATGGGAGGTGCAGTAGTTAAATCTACTTCTTGTCCGACAATTTTTAAAACCACTGGCACAATTAAAGCTGTGCTAATACCATTAAATAAAGCTCCAGAAAATCCTAACAATATTGTCAGTATAATCAAACCTGGATAGGGTTTTGCGAATCTTAGTAGTAGTTTTCTGGTAGACATGGGGTATTTTAATTAATATGATTCATAACTTGGCAATTACTGATTTGAGTGTAGAAGCCATCGCCTCTATGCTATAGTGTTCGACACATCTTTGTCTTGCTTTAATACCTTGCTGGTTTGCTGATTCTAAATTGTTAAAAATAAATTGAATTTTTTCAGCAAGTTGTTCGGGACAAGCAGGCTCAACTAAATAACCAGTATCAGCTACAATTTCGGGAATATCTCCAACACGCGTTGATAATACAGGTTTAGCCATTGCCATTCCATCTGTCAACTTCAGAGGAAATTGAGCGCGAGTTTCTGGAGTATCTCGTTGGGGAACAACTACAATATGAGCAGCTGCTACTAAATCAGGCATAACATCAGCTGGATACTTTGGTAATTTGATAATCCAACGTCCCCATTGTTGTTGAAGTTGGCGATCGTAATCATCATAAGGACTACCACCTACAATTACCAATCTCAAGTCTGGCTGATTAATTTTATCAAGGGCTGTGAGAATATCTTCTAACCCTTTATAAGGTCTTGGCGCACCAGGAAACATTAAAATTCGATATTCAGATAAACCATAACGGCTTCTACTTGATTCAGCATCATATTGAGCCGGATCGAATAAAGAAGTATCTTTGCCATTGGGAACAAATGCACCGCCAAATCGCTGCTGCAAAAATTTAGTATGCACCGTCACAGCATCAGCCTGATTTATCAAACCTTCCATCCATTTCACATACAAAGGATGATGAGGATTTCTCAGTGCGCCGTCTGGTTTTAATAAGTCTCTCAGTAATTGTTTGGGTTCAGGATGATAACGCCAATTATCGCCACCGTGCCAACTCATTTCCCAATCATCTATATCTAGAATTAAGGGTTTTTTGCTGAATATTTTCTTCAGTATGGCAACTCCAAAACTCGCTACTTGCGGTTTGATAGCATAAATTATATCTCCATTAATTTTGGGCAAAAATTCGTGGATTTGTCCAAAAAAATCTGGAAAATTTTTACCTGGAAAATTGTAAACTTTTAAATCTGGTGGCAAATTTCGATATAAATTATTTCCAAATAAAAACCCCATAATTTCAACTTCATATCCTAAATTTATTAGGGTTGTTGCTATCAAGTATGCACGTAAAATAGCTGCGCTTGATAAGTCTGAAACCAACAGGGATATCTTTGAAAATTTTTTCACTATTTTTCTAATAATTTTTATCAAGAAGAATTCAGAACTCAGGAGTCAGAATTCAGGAGTCAAGAGTCAAAAGTCAGAATTTTGTACAACTTATGGATATATTATTCTGAATTTAAAATTCATAATTCATAATTCATAATTCATAATTCTATATTCTGACTCCTTTTTATTTAGTGCGCCAAGGATTTGTAACTTGGTTCGGTAAAAATACTTTAGCGAATCTATCAAAAATCCTTGTGTATAAGGAACGGGTAACATTTTTAGCGTACTGGGGTCGATAAGGATAGGTACAATGAAGAACTTTAATTTCATCCTCAACATTGTAAGCATCTTGCCATTTACTGAGATAATTATAGGTAGGTGGTAGTATTTTCTTATGAGGGCGGACAGATGCGATCGCGGAAGCAAAAGCCCCTTGATCTTTTAAAAGCAATTTATCTTGGTTATTTTTGACAATTTCAAAATAATATTGAAATTTATCAAAAAATACTTTATTGATTTCTGCTTTCCGAAAAGCTATAAAACCGCCGTTATACTGCACGCTATCTGCTTGCAAGGGTAAGCCTACAGATTGCAGAATCGGCAAGACATGGGGCAAAAGTTCTTCTTGTTTTCCACGTAATAAATTTGTTGCTTTAGCAATCGAAGGTTGCACATCTTCAGTTAACAAAAAATCATATTCATCCATATACTCAAATACGTCGTTGATATCGGAAAGCAAACAAATATCTGAGTCTAGGTAAATAGTTCTATCAAATTCCGAGGCAGCATAGAGAGCTAATTTTGCTTGCCGTGAAGCTAAAACAGTATTTTCATTGGGAGGAACAGGCTTTAAAATTACATTTTTGAAAGCCTTCAACAAAGGATAAAGAACTGCTGGAACTTGGTCAATTAAAATAATTATTGGTTCCTGATGAAACTTTCTAACCGCAGCTAAGAAATGAATACAATCTTGAAAAGGGTAAAGCCCAGTTAAAATTGTAATAAATCCTCTAGTTTCTGTTGGCATAATTTCAATAAATAATGATGATTATTTGTGATTCATTCTCTGGATAGCATTTCAGGAAAATTTATTCTAAGTTTCGTTATAGCTAAATACGATAGAATAAAGATTGGTAAAATATAAACTTGATAAGTTATTAATTTTAACAACCAAAAATAATCAATTAAATTTAGCTTTTTATTTGTAGATTTTCCCAGAGAAATTTTACTGATAAATTCATCTGAAGTTGATTGTATTTAAGTATAATTACCGTAAAACTACGGTTGTATATTATCATAGTTAAAATTGCATGAGAGCGAGATGAATCAAGTATAAATACTTGAACTAGCTCGTGAGGGTAGCATTATTACTGACTTAAACGTAGAGTTGCTACTCAATACTAAACATTTATGTTGTAAGGGAGACAGAGGTAATGCAGGTAATCCGTCTGGAAGCACTCTCAGACAACTACGTATTTTTGTTACATGACTACAAACAGAACATCGCCGCTGTTGTCGATCCGGCGGAGGCTCAACCAGTTTTAAAGAAACTGGCAGAAGTGAAAGCAGAGTTGGTAGCAATTTTCAATACCCACCACCACAGAGATCACGTCGGTGGTAACAATCGGTTGATGGAACAATTTCCCCAATTAATAGTTTATGGGGGAGCCGAAGATCGTGGTAGAATTCCCGGACAGCAGGTGTTTTTGCAACAAGGCGATCGCGTGCAGTTTGCAGACCGCATAGCTGAAGTTATCTTCGTTCCCGGACATACCCGCGCTCACATAGTTTACTACTTTCCCCCGGAAAAACCCGGCGAGACGGGCGAACTATTTTGTGGCGATACCTTATTTTCTGGAGGTTGCGGTAAGTTATTTGAAGGAACGCCAGCACAAATGGTGGATTCTTTAAGCAAAATTCGCTCATTACCCGACGATACACGCGTTTGGTGCGCCCACGAATACACCCTCAGAAATTTGAAATTTGCTTTAAATCTGGACGGCGAAAACACCGACTTACAAAACTACTTCGAGCAAGTACAGGCTTATCGAAATCGAGGAGAAGCCACCATTCCCTCACTACTGGGAGTTGAGAAGCGCACCAATCCCTTTTTACGTTGGGATCACCCATCATTACAATCAGCTGTCAACAGGAACGATGCAGTCCAAACCTTTGCACGTATCCGGGAAATGAGAGATAACTTTTAGGAATTGGGCATGGGGCATGGGGCATGGGGGGATGAGGGGGATGAGGGGGATGAGGGGGATGAGGGAGATGAGGGGGATGAGGGGGATGAAGGAGAGGTAGGGGAGCAGGAAGCAGGGAGCAGGGGGGAAAGAAGTAATTTTTCATTCTCCCCCATACCCAATGCCCAATGCCCAATGCCCAATGCCCAATGCCCAATGCCCAGTCCCTTCAACTTTCTAACTCGAATAGTTGCGATCGCCCCCTGCGTTTCGCTAGGATCTGTAAGCTTTAGGGTATAGGTAAAGCCGCTGGGAATACAGCACTGACGTTGTTAGCTAGTCTGGCGAAACCCAAATTAATCATATCTTACAGGAAAAACGAAAAACGATGGCGAAGCGCGTGCAGTTAGTTTTAAATAAGGATATCAGCAAGCTGGGCAAATCTGGCGATTTAGTGGAAGTAGCTCCTGGCTACGCTCGTAATTATCTGATTCCTCAGAAATTGGCTACCCATGCCACTCCTGGTATTCTCAAACAAGTAGAACGCCGTCGGGAACAAGAACGTCAACGGCAGTTAGAACTCAAGCAACAAGCTGATGAACAAAAAGCAGCTATAGAAAAAGTTACCAACTTAACAATTCCTAAGCAAGTTGGTGAAAACGAAGCTATTTTCGGTACAGTTACCGCCCAAGATGTTGCAGATGCAATTAAAGCAGCCACCGGTCAAGAAGTAGATCGTCGCGGCATTACCATTCCCGATATTAACCACCTTGGTACTTATCAAGCTGAAATCAAGCTGTTCTCGGAAGTAACAGCGCAAATTGATATTCAAGTCGTGGCTAGTTAAGTTAGGCGGGGAGATGAGGGGGATGAGGGAGAGTGATAACTCCTAACTCCCCCACTCCGTACTCCCCAACGCCACTTGCTTCAAGTCGGGGAACCCGCCCAACGCAGTGGCTCCTCCCTACTCCCCACTCTCAACTAGCAAGCCCTAAGTATGCCAAAACCCAGGTATGACGAAGACGAAAACGTTTCTCGCCATGCAGCGACTAGCAAAGATGGCTGCATGGAAATGGAACGTAAATACGGATGGAAATTGATTGAAATTGAGCCAACACCTGAAGATCCAATCTTTAAGGTTGATTGCGTATTTGCAGGTAAAACTGAGTTTCCCAAGCCCCATTACGAAAACGAACAGGAGTCCAAATAATGCATAAATACATTATTTTTCAGGCTGAAGGTGAAGATCCTCACTGGCAAGAGCGCAAGCTACAACACTCGCAAGCTCTAACCTGGATTATTTCGGAACATTGGGATTCTTCGGATAAGGAAATTCCTGAACCTGGATATCGTCCGCCAGAGTTTATTCGCGTTAATCAATTTGCCGATCCTAACTACCCAAAGTCGTCAACCCATTATCGAAAAGGAGACTGGGAGGTTGTACGGGTGGAAACCTACACACCTGATGTACCGATGGGAAAATACGACATGATTGTAATCTGCTATTGCAAGTACAACCCAATCAACGCACCCCTCAAGCCAATGCCAGAGCGTCAAGTTTCTGTCGATTCGTTTGGTGGAGATCAGCAAGCCTACGAGCAATGGCTAGAGTCTCAAAAGCAGACTGCCCAGGTGTAACAAACAAGCTCGATACCTGCTTAACTGACGGGTAATAGTGAAACCCCGATCGCCAATCCAAAATACGCTCGTAGACACGGCGAATCGCTACTCTATCGCAAATATAAAATCGTTTTATGGCTGAAGAACTGAGTTTTAAAGGCGATGGTAGTAATCGCTTACCACCCCAAAATATTGAGGCGGAAGAAGCGATTTTGGGGGGGATTTTGCTAGATCCAGAAGCGATTAGTCGAGTTAGCGATCGCCTGGTTCCCGAAGCTTTTTATATTAGCGCTCACAAAGATATTTATCAAGCAGCAATCAGGCTCCACGCACAAGGCAAACCCACAGACTTGCTCTCGGTTACAAGTTGGCTGACCGACCATGAAATACTTGCTCGCATTGGTGGGAGAAATAAATTAGCAACTTTGGTAGACCGCACAGTGTCAGCTGTGAACATTGACGCCTTAGCAGGGTTAGTGATGGAAAAATACCTGCGGCGAGAATTAATTAAAGCTGGCAATGAAATTGTGCATCTCGGTTATGAAACAGAAACCGAATTACCAATTGTTTTAGACAAAGCAGAACAGAAAGTTTTCGGCGTTACTCAAGAGCGTCCGCAATCAGGTTTAGTTCATATTTCTGATACTCTAATTAATAATTTCCAGGACATTGAAGATAGAAATCAAGGCGTTGCTTTACCTGGAATTCCCTGCGGTTTTTATGATTTAGATGCCCTGACCAGCGGCTTTCAGCGTTCCGATTTAATTATTGTCGCTGCTAGACCTGCAATGGGAAAGACCAGCTTTTCGATGAATATTGCACAATATATTGCCAATTACGAAATTAATATCAAGGGTGATAATAATATTGACCAGCGGAAAAAACTACCAGTTGCTGTTTTTAGTTTGGAAATGTCTAAAGAACAGCTGACACAACGTCTATTAGCTAGCGAGGCACAAATTGAAAGTGCTTATCTGCGGACTGGACGCCTTAGCCAAACACAATGGGAACCTTTAAGCCGTGCTATTGGTACCCTTTCTGAGATGGCAATTTATATTGACGATACGCCCAATATTACTGTTACACAAATGCGTAGTCAAGCAAGGCGACTGCAAGCAGAACAAGGAATATTGGGTTTGATTGTCATAGATTACTTGCAATTAATGGAAGGTGCAGGTGATAATCGCGTACAAGAATTGTCAAAAATTACGCGTCAACTCAAAGGTTTAGCACGTGAATTATCTGTACCAGTTATTGCATTATCTCAGTTGAGTCGAGGAGTGGAAGCACGTACTAATAAACGCCCGATGTTGTCAGATTTGAGAGAATCAGGTTCGATCGAACAAGATGCAGATTTAGTAATTATGTTATACCGCGATGAATATTACTCGCCAGATACTCCCGATCGCGGCATTGCAGAAGTGATAATAGCTAAACACCGCAACGGCCCTACAGGTACTGTAAAACTTTTATTCAATCCACAGTTTACCAAGTTTCAAAATCTTAAACTTTGAATTGGGCATTGGGCATTGGGCATAGGGCAGAAGAGGCAGAGGGGCAGGGGGCAGGGGGCATGGGGGAGAATGAAAAATTACTTCTTTCCCCCCTGCTCCCTGCTCCCTGCTCCCCTACCTCTCCTTCATCCCCCTCATCTCCCCATGCCCCATGCCCCATGCCCCATGCCCAATTCCTACTTAACTCCTAGCAATTCCACATCAAATAGCAGGGTAGCGTTGGGTGGAATTACGCCACCTGCACCACGTGGGCCATAACCTAACTCTGGGGGGATGATTAAGTTACGACGACCGCCTACTTTCATTGTGCTAAGTCCTTCGTCCCAACCTTTGATGACTTGTCCGACGCCGATTTTAAATTTAAAAGGTTGACCGCGATCGCGTGAACTATCAAACTGAGTACCATCTTCTAAAGTGCCGACATAGTGAACCTCTACCGTTTGTCCACGTTCAGGAGTCGCCCCAGTCCCCTCTTTTAACTCGACGTATTTTAATCCAGAGGGGGTGGTGACGGCATTGGCATCAGACATAGTATCACTCGCAATTAAGATATTGTTTTCAGTTAAAATTGTGGGCGCTGGCGGCGTTGAGGTTAATTGGTCAGCAATGGCAGTATTCTGTTTACCGCCTACTTGCCCCACAGCCAAAAGCACAACAAACACAGCTATGAACGCCACACTCAGGAAAATTGCTTTCAAAATTCAGTTCTCCCTACTTAGGTAGCCTGGTCAAAACATTACCAACAGAACACATTTAGTTTAAATCAGAAAGGGCAACCTAGCGCCAAAGCTTATTTTCTAAATCGCGCACTTGACGCTCTAAACGGTCAATTCTACCCCGAAGTTCGTCCACTTCCGACTGCCGAGCCACCCCCAAATCCTGCATCATGTTTCGCATTTGCCGTTGCATCTGGGCGTCCCAGTTTCCTTGCTCCGACTTTAACTGCTGGGCAATATCATCTATAACCGCCTTGGCTTGTTCGGGATTGAGCTTACCATCTTTGACCAAATCATCGCTGACTTCCCGCAGTTTTTCTGCAACTAAAGACGTTGTACCAAGACCCACCATCATTAGTTGTTGCAACCAGTTGTTGCTGTCCATACTCCGTATCCTCTTCAATTTATTTCAAACAGCCGACCTTAGCTCCTGAGTGTACGCGATCGAGCTATGCTAAAAGCGTAGTTACTCTAGCCTACAACTCTATTCTGGCAAATTTGCGAACACAGGCATCAAAGGACGTGGTTATAGAACTCCTCAAGTTTAAAGTTGCTCCTGATTCACAGGAAAATTTTATCCAGAAAGATGCAGAAATTTGGACAACAGCACTAGCCAAGTATCCTGGATTTCTGGGTAAAGAAGTTTGGCTCAACCCCAACGACGCCTCAGAAGTTATCTTCATCATTCGTTGGGAAACTTTTGAACACTTGGATGCAATACCCGAACAAGAATTAGAAGCTATTGGAGCGAAGTTCGTCCAAGCATTAGGAAAGTTCTACCCAATTGTGGAGTCTGCAAACTATCAAGTTTTAAAAGGATTGGGCGACTAGAGTCGCTACTACACAGGCAAAGTCCAACACAAGTATTCAGCTAGATGCTGGTTGTAATATATTATTTAACAACCTGTAGTCATTGGCACTAATTATAGCTAGGATAAAGAATGTGTAAATTTTTTATCTTCGAGCTACGGTATTGCTGATTCACATACAGGTAAAACTACTGACATGGATACTAACGAGTTAAAGTTTGTCTTAAAGTTATTGGGATTTACCGATTATCGAGCAGGGCTTAATGCCTTTGATAGTTTTAAAACCGAGAAAAATAAAATTTGTAAAGCATTAGGCGATCGCGAACTGGTAGACTATACCCGCGAGATTACCGCAGTTAAAATTTTACCGCCTGGTCAAGCGGTACTCAAAAATCCCGGCGAAGTGCCCATTGCAGACAAAGAACTCAAGGTACTAGAGCAAATCGCTAAAGCTTCCGGTAAAATCGCTCCCAGCAAAATCACTTCAGCAAAAAAAGCTGCGGAACGAGATGAGATATTACAGGTGTTGAGCGATCGTGGTTTGATTGAAGCTGAAAGAGGAATTAAAAAGGCAAAAGCTGAAGTTTGGCTGACTGAAAGAGGAATCGAGTATTTACGAGACGATTACAGCCCCAATAAAGGTTCTAACCCCGTCCTCAGCTTGGAATTGCTGGGTAATTACCTACGCTTTTTACGAAAAACTCTGCGGGTGTCTCCTCCACCACCAGAAGATATCGCTGATAAAGAAATTAGTGATGAAGAAATTTTACAAATTATTGAGAAATTAGACAAAGAATTGGGTACTGACAATTATTTGCCCATTTTCCATGTGCGAGAAAAATTACAACCGCCATTTTCACGAGATGAATTAGATAAGGCACTGTATCGTTTGCAAGCAAGCGATCGAATTGATTTGAGTTCTCTATTAGATCCGACACCCTACACTACAGAACAAATTGATGCTGGAATTTTACAAAAGGTGGGTGGTTCGCTGTTCTTTATCACTGTGAACTAACAATACACATACTTTTTCATCAAAATTAAGTTTGCTCAATCATCCGAATTAATTATGGCATCTATCAACGACATCATTAAACGTGAGGTTAATCCGTTTGACTTAGTAAATTTGAGGACGGGTAATTTTTGGGTTCAAAATCATGAATTAGAGTCTGTGGTCGAGTCAATTCATCAAGAGGCAATAACAGAAATTGAAGGATTTCTCGATTTAGTAGCTAGAGATAATCGTAGTCGTACTGTTTTACTCGTAGGTGATTCTGGTTCTGGCAAAAGCTATCTTTTAGGTAGATTAAAACGCACCTTTAACCCAAAAGCTTTTTTTGCTTATATCGGCCCTTGGGTTGATAACGATTATATGTGGCGTCATCTGCTAAGGAATACAGTTGATAGTTTAATTCAAGTACCAGAAGAACAGGAAGAATCTCAGTTAATATTATGGCTGAAAAATTTATCTGTTTTTACAAAAACCAATCTGAAGAAGCAGCTTTTTAATGATAGCTTTTGGCAATTATTATTAGGCGATCGCCAAAAGTTTATTAACCATCTTAAAAAGACCTATCTCAAAGCAGGTATCTACAATCCTGATGTGTTTTTTGGAGTGTTACACGATCTCACAGACCCAGAACTTTACCCTTTAGCCTGTGAATGGTTAAGAGGAGATAATTTAAGCGAAGAATCAATGCAAGCTTTGAGACTTAGACACTGCATTGATGCAGAAGACGCAGCAAAGAATATTTTGGCTAATTTTGGTAAAATTTCTACTGCAACTCAACCGATTGTTTTATGCTTTGACCAAGTTGAAACCCTGCCAAATTGGACTTCCAACCCTCAGCCTCTATTTAATATAAATACTACTATTCACAGCGAAAATCTCAAAAACTTTCTCATTGTTATTAGTATAGTTACTAATTCTTGGAAACAGAGTTATCACCACATTCAACAGTCAGACAAAGCCAGAATTGAGCGATTAGTATCACTCAAAACCATTAATTTTAATCAAGCAGAAGCACTTTGGGCTTATCGATTACAACCTCTACATCAAGAAGCTAATCCTAAGCCTAATTCACCTATTTTTCCTTTGAATAGAAAATTGTTAGAGGAAAATTTTCCAGGCGGTAAAACTATGCCAAGAAATGCGTTTGTTCTTGGCAGATTAGAATATCAAGAATATAAACTTTCTCTCTTGAAAGATATTATAGTAATTAATATACCAACACAGACCCAAGGCCAGTCAAAAGGTCAACAAGGAACGATAGATATTAAAATAGGTCAAAATGATTTTTCTACAAATATTAATGCTCTAGAAAAAGAGCAGGCTAATTTTCAATTAATTTGGCAGCAAGAATATAACAAAGTTCAGACGAAGATAGATAAAATATCTCTTTTAGCAGCACCCGATCTCATACGGATGCTGCAAGAAGCTTTAGAAGCATTAGAAGTACAAGCAATTAAACCTAAACTCATTAGTGGAGTTCATGCCAGCTATTCCTTAAGTTATCAATCGCCATCTAAACAAGAAAAGATAGGAATAGTCTGGACAGAAGATGGTAATATGAATAGTTTTTATAACGTGATGAATGCTTGTCAAAAAGCGATTCAAAATAATCTTTGTCAAAGCCTATATTTAATAAGAATTGGAAGTGTAGGAAATGCAAAACTCGCTGGATATAAAATCTATAGTCAGATTTTCACTGGCACTAAGCATATTCACATTAAACCAAATCTTACTTCAGTTCACTACTTAGCGACATACCATAGCTTAGTTAACTCTGCACTTGCTCAGGAATTAGTTGTTGCAGGTAAAGCTATTAGTTTACCAGCACTACAATCTTTAGTCCGTGAGTCGAAAATTTTGGAACAATGTACATTATTACAAGATTTAGGGATTGTTACTAAGCAACAACCTGAAAAAATTAATGGAAAGAAAACCAAAGATTTGCGACCAGTTAAAGATTTCTTATTGAATTTAGTAAAAACCCAAGGTTATATGGGAGTACCTACTTTAATCTCACAGGGAGTTAGTCAATTTTCTTATGTAGAAGAAACTGAAACTAAACATCTAATTGACTTATTATGTCAAGAAAAGAAAGTGAAAATTATTAACCCTAAAGTTAAAATACAAGATCAGTTAATCTGTTTAGTCACCAACTAGAGAACTGTTGATGAAATTTTAGCCAATGCACTACCTAACAAAAGCTTCTGAAATCCAGACACAAATTGCAAAATTCGCCTTGGCTAAAGTGCTGTGGTTAGATACAGAAGTGGCTGATTGGAATACTTATTCTCCGAAACTATCATTAATTCAGATATTAGCAGAACCCACAGATTCTACAGGAGAATTTGCTTGTATTCTTGATGTGTTGAATAAACCTGATTTAATTGCATTCTTTATTGGGCAAATCATGGTTAATTCGCAAATTGAGAAAGTATTTCACAATGCAAGTTTTGACTTAAAATATTTGGGTGAAAAATCTGCACAAAATATTACCTGTACTCTCAAGCTAGCAAGAAAAATTACCGTCAAAACATTACAAACATCCAATTTAAAACTGAAAACTTTAGCAACAGAACTTTGTCAATTTTCTGATGTAGATACAGAAGAAGGTAGAAGTGACTGGGGAAAACGTCCTCTCAGTGAAAAGCAGCTACATTATGCGGCGATGGATACAGTCTATTTGGCTGCTGTTCATCGCCGTTTATTAGAAATTGATAGCCCTAATTTTGTAAATAATATTTTTAATATGATGCCTCATGACTCCAAAAATACATCTTTAACAGCTACTAAAGTCAGAGTCGCTTTTGAGTGTCCTCGATTATTTTATTTACATCAAAAATTTGGCGGTAATACTTTATTTATACCACCAGATAATCAAGTTGGCATTGGTAATAGCTTTCATCAATTAGCTGACAGTTTTATCAAGTTAGCTGTTAGTGAATCAAGATTTACAGAAATATTCAAAACTAGTACATCTCAATTAAATATTGACGAAATTGACTCTCGTTTACGACAGGTTTTTTATGAAATTAAATTTTCTACTTATCTAGAAAACGCTGTTGAACAAGATGCAAGTGCAGCGCAACCACTCTACAAAGTTTGGCAAGGATTACAAGGATTAATCAGACGCTTTGCAGAATTACTTGTTATCAATCGACGTTATTGTAGTGCAGAAGCAGTTATTCGCAACACTTTTGTTTCTCAAGAACGTAAGCTTGAGCATTATTTTCAACTACCCGATCGCACACAACAAAGGGTAGGAGGAGAATTTGATTGTTTGGTCTATAATTTTGAAGTTAAGCGATTATGCGTACTTGAATTTAAAACTTATCAACCAGTAGATCCATCAGCACAATTGGCTCAAGTTGCTCTTTATAGTTATATGCTTTGGCAGCAGAAAAAGGTAGCAGTTGATTCGGCAGTTTATTGTGTTTTGCCAGAGTTTAAAGAGTATCAATATTCTTGGGAACAGCTAGAAAATAACGTACATCAGTTGATTCCCTATAAATTACACCAGATGCAACAATGGTTAAGTTGGGAACCACCTCATCCCAATCCGCCACCGCCAACAACTCAGCCTTATCTGTGTGAAATTTGTCCTCAACAGCAAAAGTGTCAAACTTTTTTTGCTTCGCCTGTTGTGGTTCAAGTATCTAGTTTAATCTCAGAAGATGAGAATAATGGCGGGCAAGATGCCCACCCCACAAGAAGAAATACTGTTAATAGTGCTGATGCTATTGGTGAAGAATTGGTTACTACTTTGCAATCTTTTAAAATTAAGGTTGATTACCAAGGTTCTATTCTTGGGCCGGCTTTTATTAGGGTAAAGTTGAAACCGCATCTGGGTGTGAGTGTTAACTCAATTCTTCGCTTATCCAATGATTTACAAGTACAGCTAGGGTTAGCTAATGCGCCTTTAATTACTCCACAAGCTGGTTATGTTAGCGTTGATTTGCCACGTCCAGATCGGCAAATTGCGAGTTTTGAAAAGTATATTCAGCCGCAATTTTTACCTCCAACAATGCCTATAAAAATTGCGATTGGGGTGAGTATCGAAGGAGAGTTGGTAGAAGCTGATTTATCCGATGCGAATACTTGTCATTTTTTGATTGGTGGTACAACTGGTAGTGGGAAGAGTGAATTTTTACGATCGCTCCTCCTCAGTCTCCTCAACCGCCATTCCCCACAATACCTCAAAATCGCCCTAGTTGACCCCAAAAGAGTCACGTTTCCAGAGTTTGAGAAAATGCCTTGGCTGTATTCACCAGTTGTGAAGGATGGCGATCGCGCGATCGAACTGATGGATGAGTTAGTTGCAGAGATGGAATCTCGTTACCACCACTTTGAAAAAGCTGGGTGTGCAGATTTAAGTACTTACAATCAACGCTCCACCAAGATTTTACCTCGTATTGTCTGCATTTTTGATGAATATGCCGACTTTATGGCAGAAAAAGAAATCCGCACTTCACTAGAACAAAGTATTAAACGACTCGGAGCAATGGCACGCGCCGCTGGAATTCATCTAATTATTGCCACTCAACGCCCAGAAGCGAAAGTTGTTACACCAATAATTCGCTCAAACCTACCGGGACGAGTTGCTTTGCGTACCGCCAGTGAAGCAGACTCAGCTATTGTCTTGGGAGGAAAACAAACAGCAGCAGCTTATCTACTAGGCAAAGGCGATTTACTCTATCAAATGGGCGCTCAAATGCACCGCTTACAAAGCTTATTTGTCAAAAATATTCAATTGCCATCAGCATAGAACATATTTCAAAAGTTATTAGGCAAACTGAAGTATCGTGGGTTCGGGGATTGCCTCACCTTCTGCTTGCCAAGCTTCCAAGTACATTTCAATAACTTCTTCAGCGTTATGAATTGCTTCTTCACGAGTTTTTCCGTGAGTACAAGGCATCACAACCAGATCGACAAACTCTGGAACTGTTACTAGGAAAAGCTGATCTTCATCAGACCACTGAATAATCATGCTATAGCGATTCATTAATCTTTGTCCTCCTCCCTCAACTCCTCCAGTTCAGCAAGTAACTTTTCTAGTTGTTTCTCTAGGTAAAGTGGCACATCCTCTCCATCCTTGCCTGGGATTGTTAGTGTTTTTCTCAGGAGAGGATGCCGCCAGCGCTCATGACTTCCCTTGCCACGCTTGGGTAAGTAGACAAATCCTTCACGAGAAATCTGAGCTTTTAACTCTCGAATCTTCCTGGGCATGGATATTGCTTTTGCACATATTTCTTGTTTAGAAGGCGAAGACAGCGCGACCACAAACATTTTCTATTGTATCATTCTTATTGATTGTATATTTTATTTTCTGAAAGTCCCTTAGAGGATGTCTGAAAACTTTTTTGTGTTGTATTCGAGACTTGTAGATCCCCCTAAATCCCCCTTAAAAAGGGGGACTTTCAGAAGTTTTCCCCCCTTTTTAAGGGGGGCTTGGGGGGATCACACGCAATATTTCATACTTCTCAGACATCCTCTTAGAATTTTGTAAAAAACTAGTACAAAATCAGGCTAAAATTCAGTACAAGGTAATGCAGTATTTTCCGTAAAGATTGTCATTAATCATTGGTGATTCGCCATTTGCAATTGGCAAAATCCAAATATTAACTTTGTAATTATGAACTTATTTCGTGCCAAACCTCCGCAATTATCACGCCGCAAATTTTTACAAATATCTGGAATTTCCGGCGTAAGTTTTCTTCTTGGTGGCTGTGGGACACCAATATTTGAAGATGTTGTGGGCAAACTTTCCGAACCACTCAATCAAAAGGTAGAAAAGTTAATCTTTCAACCACAAAAGCTCGTACCAGAATTTTCTTTCAGTGACATTGAACCAGAAGCATTAATAGTTAATAGCTTTAGATATAATCCGATTATTGATTTAGAAAAGTATCGTTTAATTGTTGATGGCGAGGTTAACAATCCTCTCAGCTTGAGTATGGCAGAAATTCAATCTTTGCCGCTGACATCTATGATTATTCGCCATATTTGTGTGGAAGGTTGGGCTGCGATCGTTCAATGGGGTGGTGTACGTCTGCAAGAAATTATTGCCCTTGCTCAACCTAAGCCGAATACCCAATATGCTTACTTTAAATCTGCTGATGGCTATTATGAAAGTTGGGATATTGCTTCAGTGTTACATCCCCAAACTTTGTTAGCTTATCAAAAAAATGGTGATACTTTGCCAGTAGAAAATGGTGCGCCTTTGCGTTTAGCTTCACCAATTAAACTCGGTTACAAGCAAAGTAAATGGGTGACTCAAATTACATTGACTAGTTATTTATCTCCTTTTAAAGGTTACTGGGAGGATCAGGGTTATGAATGGTTTGCAGGAATTTAGAAGCAAGGCATCGTGCCCCTTGTGATTTGCGGCGAACTAATCCGACTATGCAGATCATCTCTGCAAGCTGATTTTATTAGGAGTCTATATTAAGTGAAACCAATTTTAGGTTTAGCGATCGCTTCCATGTTGATTTGTTCACCAGCTTTTGCACAGGTACAATTACAAACATTATCTGGTGTTAAGATTCTAGTCAACCCAGGGCACGGAGGGCGAGAAACTGGTGCGGCTAGCCCAACAGGATATTTTGCTAAAGATGTTAGCCTGACAGTATCTAAGTTGCTGCGTGATGAACTGGTGTTAAGAGGTGCGGTAGTAGTGATGACGCGAGAAGATGACACCGAACTAGCTTTGTCCGATCGCCAAGCCGCGATCGATAAAGAACAACCAGCGATCGCTCTAACTATACATTACACAGCAGTACCTGAAGACGCAGATGCAGAAAATACCAAGGGCATTAGAACTTTTTGGTATCATTCCCAAGCCCATACCCTAGCCATTTTTCTCCACAATTATCTAGTTAACAACTTAGGACGTTCATCAATGGGGGTCTTTTGGAATAACTTGGCGCTAACTCGTCCCTCTACAGCACCATCAGTGGTCATGGAATTGGGTTTTATGACTAACCCTGAAGAATTTGAATGGATAATCAACACCGATGAACAAAAAAAATTAGCACGAGTCTTGGCTGATGGTATTGTGAAGTGGTTTCAAGGCGCAATTTAACAATTGCTCAATATATAAGCTTCTGTTTACTCTAACTCATGTGTGAAAAATATTATTTTTATCATTTAGATATTTATGCTTTTTAAAACCCGAAAATTATGAACTTTTTTGATAAATTGAATCAACAAATTTTGCAAAATCAGAGCTTACTATTTGTAGGACTCGATCCTAATTCAGAGATGATGCCTAGCCGTTATGAATCTGAAGATATCATTGCTGGTTTATGGCAGTGGTTACAATTCATCATTTCTGAAACCTCCGATTTTGTTTGTGCTTATAAACCCACACTTGGCTTTTATGAAGCGCTAGGTATTCCAGGTTTAGAACTATTGCACAAAACTTTAGCAGCTATTCCATCTCACATTCCAATTATTTTAGATGCCAAACACAGTGACTTAAATACAAGTAGCATTTTTGCTCGGACTGTGTTTGCAGAATGGCAAGTAGATGCAATCACTCTCAGTCCCTATACAGGACAAGATCATGTAGTACCTTTTTTAATCTATCCTGATAAAGCAGTATTTATTTTATGCTGCACTTCTAATCCAGGAGCAGAAGTTTTACAGCAGTATCCAACAAAGGAATCACCTCTTTATTTGCAGATAGTAAAAGAATCAAAAACTTGGGGAACTCCAGAACAATTGGGTTTAGAAGTAGGAACTACAAATTCTGAAGTTTTGGCACTTATTCGCGCAGTTGCTCCTGAGAGAATTATCATGGCGCGTAGTATTTGGGCGGAGGGAGCAAACCTGAAGCAAATTTTAGAATCCGGCTTAAATACTAATGGTGATGGTTTGCTAATTCCTGTTCCTCAAGATATGTTAGGAAACCCAAAATTATCTGATGAAATTCAGTCTTTACGCGCAGAAATTAATCAAATCAAAACTGAAATCACTCACGAAAGTTCTACTTGTTCTGTGTGGTTTCCTGATGTTTGTTTGCTAAATGAGCATCCACAACAGGATTTAATTTTACAACTTTATGACATTGATTGCATTATGTTTGGTAACTTTGTCCAAGCATCGGGAGCCGTATTTCCTTATTACATAGACTTACGTAAAATTATTTCCAATCCCCAAGTTTTTAATCAAGTTCTCACTGCTTACGAGGAGATTTTGAAGAATCTCAATTTTGATAGGTTAGCAGGTATTCCATATGGTTCTTTGCCAACTGCAACTGGTTTAGCTTTACGCCTTAATTGTCCGATGATTTTTCCTCGCAAAGAAGTAAAAGCCCACGGAACTCGAAGAGTAATTGAAGGTAATTTTCATCCTGGTGAAACAGTTGTCGTAGTTGATGATATTCTCATCAGTGGTAAAAGTGTGATGGAAGGAGCAGAAAAGTTAGAATTAGCAGGATTAAATGTTAATGATATTGTGGTATTTATCGACCACGAACAAGGTGTGAAAGATAGATTACAGCAAAATGGTTATCGCGGTCATGCAGTTTTAACTATTTCGGAAATTACCAACACTTTATATCAAGCCGGAAGAATAAATGATGAGCAATTTTTAGCTTTTAATGAAAATTAAGATTTAAGTAGGTACAGACGCGATTCCTCACGTCTGTACGAAAGTGGGGAAAGATTTTGTTGTTTTACCAAATTGATTAAAATATGAATTTCTCGCTCAATCAACTACTTAGATGGTTAATTTTTACGCTACTATTTCCTTTAGTTTTTCTCAATGCTTGGCTAGCATTCCGGCTTTTTGAAAATTTGCAACCTGTGGTGACAGTTCTTTTATTGGCTACTTTGTTGGCATTCATTTTAAACTTCCCTGTTTCAATTCTTCAAGGGCGAGGAGTTAAACGCAACTATGCAGTAGCTTTAGTTTTTATCACAGCCTCACTAATTTTTGTAGCTTTAGGTATTATTTTATTACCTATTGTATTAGAGCAATTTAATGAGATGGTTAAAGTCCTTCCCCAATGGATTGACTCTAGCGAAGAAAAACTAGAAATTTTAAATCAGTGGTTTTCTAGACATAGAATAAATGTAAACCTGAGTCAGATATTAACACAAGTTACTGACCAATTACCCCATGAGTTAGAGTTTATTTCCGACAAACTTTTAAGCATTATTATTGACACAATTGATAATATATCTGAAGCGTTAATTATTGTAGTGCTGGCTTTTTATCTATTGTTAGATGGTCCGAGAATTTGGGAAGGATTATTTAATAAATTACCAGGAACCTTTGCTCAAAAAGTCAGCCAATCGATTCAGCAAAATTTCCAAAATTACTTGATTGGTCAGGGAACTTTGGCTTTGTTGATGGGAGTTTCAGAAACATTAGTATTTTTAGTTTTTCAAGTCCAGTTTGCTTTGCTATTTGGTTTGGGGGTTGGACTTTTGAGTTTAATTCCCTTTGGTGATGTTGTTAGTCTGGTTGTCATAACTTTAATCATAGCTTCCCATAACTTTTGGTTAGCAGTGAAAGTTTTCGTGCTGGCTGTGGTAATAGACCAGTTCATCGATCAGGCGATCGCACCGCGTCTTTTAGGCAAATTTACTGGCATTCGACCAATATGGGTATTAATTGCTCTGCTCATCGGCACCAATATTGGTGGAGTCTTAGGTTTATTAATCGCTGTACCTGTAGCTGGTTTTATTAAAGATGCAGCAGATGGTTTTTCTAAACCTGGCGATTCAGAGAATGTAGTTGAAGCTGAACCAGCATCAGAATTGTTGGCAGAAGAATCAATATCGCAATGATTGTCATTTGTCTTTTTGTGAGAATAATTTTTACAATGTCAGGTAGTACCGAGTTGAAACAAACGACGTTCAATCACTAGCCAAAATATTAGATGCTGGAGAGTTAGCAAAATGACACAATCTCTACAAAAACTATTCACATTTGATGAATTTGTAGAATTTTTAAAAACACAACCAGAAAACCTTTGCTACGAATTATACGACGGAGAAATTATACAAATGCCTTTACCGAAAGGAAAACATGAAAAAATTGTGGCGTTTTTAGTAATGATTCTCATGGTCGAATGTCACCGTCTTAAACTTGAGTACGGTATACCAAGTAAAACTTTAGTCAAACCGAAAAATAAGATATCAGGATACTTCCCAGATGTTCTTTTACTAAATCTTCCTAATTTAGTAAATGAGGCATATTGGGAAAATGAATCGATAATTACTAAACCGGAATCAATACCATTATTGATTGAAGTGGTGAGTCAGTGCGTTGCGCGGGTTCCCCGCGTTGAAGCAACTGACGAACCCGTAAGGGTCAGTACTAACTGGAGAGATGATTATCATAAAAAGTTTGCTGACTATGAAGAAATGGGTATCAAAGAATATTGGATTGTGGATTATGCAGCTTTGGCTAATAAATCACTGATAGGCGACCCCAAACAGCCAACAATCACAATTTACTCTTTAAATGATGAGGGCGAATATCGTGGTAAACAATTTAGAGGAGACGACCGTATAAAGTCGCCAATATTTCCAGAATTAAATTTAACTGCTCAACAGATTTTTGAAGCGAGTTATTAACTTAGCCGTCGATTTGTTTATTCTTCCATTTTCAGTTGTTCTCGTTGCTTGCCATATTCTCGCAGCTGTTTCAAAAGATTTTCTTGGGATGAATTAGGGATAGTTGGATTAGGAATTAGTTGAGAGTTGGTGCTATTTTCTAAAGCTGGAGGTTGGCTAATTGCAGAAATATTAGGATTGGGATTTTTCTGAGATTCAATCTCTGGTAAAGGCAATTTCACTAGTGGTTTTTTATCAGACATTTCCTGTGAAATTACAACTGGGGTACGAATTATATTATTTGGTTTGTTCACAACAGTTTTGACTGAATCTAGAGTAGTAGCAACTTCCACCTGTTGCTGCATCTGTTGTGTAGAAGATACTAAACTACTTAGACCATTTACCAGTTGCCGGAGATTTTGTCGGAAAGTAGGATCGCCTGTCAATTCATCTAAATCAGATGTAATTTTTTGCGTATTTTCAAATGTTACCCGTGCTGAATCTAAAGTTTGTTGCAATACAACGATATTCTTTGGATCGTTGAAGGTTTTAGAAGCATCGCGTAAATTAGCTGAAGCTTGTGCCGCATTGTTAGAGAGGGCTTCCAAATTATTTAGTAATTCTCCTTGAGTGACGCGATTGACAACTGGTGATAAGCTACTAACTGTAACACGTAATTGATTACTGGTTTCAGTAATATTATTCAGAGCGCCAACCAGTGAAGAACGATTTGTGGTCAACAAATTATCTAGATTGTTCAGCAATCGATTCGCTTGAATTGCCGTTGCACCGAATTCATTTACTGTTTCAGTTGCAGATACATTAAGTTGGTTAGTCGCTCGTTGCACTGAATTAGCAGTGGCTGAAAATGTATTTAATTGTTGTCGCAAACTTTTAGTTAAACCTCTTAAATCCTGACTTAAATCTGTAAAACTAGTTGCTGCAACTGTAGTGGCTTCCAAAACTCCGTTGATATTTTTATAAAATTTTGGGTCATTGTATACACCGGCTAATTCAGTTGAACTGCGAATTAATTCATCAACACTGATGCCAACTTGGCCTTTTAACCGAGAGCCATTACAAATTATCAGGCTCGAATTACAATTTTTCTCTAAAGGTTTAGCGATCGCAACCCCAGGAGGAAGGGTTGTTTTTGGTGTAATATCAATAATACTTTCGCTAATTAGTCCGCTTTGATTAGCTTCAATCACTACATCACGGGGAATAATCAAGTCTCTTTGGACAATTTCAATCTCGACATCAATAGTATTTGCCCCTGGTTTTATCTGGGAAATATTTCCTACTTTAACGCCACGATAGCGGACTGGTGTTCCCTTTTGCATTCCCCCAGCGTTAGCAAATTCGATAATAGCTTTGTATGTACCGCTAGTAGCATTTAATCTATTTATCCAAAGAAAGAGTATTCCAAATACCCCTATTCCTAGTAAGAGTAACAATCCTACAGAGCCTTCTCTAAATGTTCGCCCAGACGCGAAGCGGCTTGTCATTAAACCTCGCATTTTACCCTCCATCTAATAATTAGTTATGAGTTATGAGTTATGAGTTAGGAGTTAGGAGTTAGGAGTGAAGAGTTAGGAGTTAGGAGTGAAGAGTTAGGAGTGAAGAGTTAGGAGTGAAGAGTTAAGAATAAAAAGTGAAATTCAACTGATAATTCCTAACCCTTAACTGTTGTACTGTTTGTTGTACAGACGCGACTCATCGCGTCTAAACTCATAACTCCTAACTCCTAACTCATAACTCCTAACTCCTAACTCCTAACTCTTCACTCCTAACTTTTTAACCGACTACCTGAATCGGCCCTTTGACACTGCCACTAATAAATTGTTTGATCAAAGGATGTTCTGTGCTGTACACTTCATTAACGGTGCCCTGCCACTGTACTCTACCTTCATAGAGAAATATAAGTCTATCAGTTGTACGCCGTATAGTACTATCTTGGTGAGTAACAACAGCATAAGTGCTACAGACTCCATGCGTACATTGCAAACAGCGAATTAAATCTTCGATTACTGTTGAAGCAATGGGATCGAGTCCGGCTGTTGGTTCATCGTACAGTAAAACTTCTGCTCCTTCTCTGGGATTATCGGGGTTAGACATAATCGCACGGGCAAAACTAACTCGTTTTCGCATTCCCCCGGAAAGTTCGGCTGGGTAAAGGTCGCTTATTCCTGGTAAGCCTACCATTTCCAATTTTTCTTTTACCAAATCTCGAATGCGCGATCGCGGTAACTTGGAATTTTGATAAAGTAAAAATCCCACATTCTCCTCCACTGTCAGCGAATCAAATAATGCGGCTTGTTGAAACACCATACCAATACCAACCGACTCGCCCCCATCCTCAATCAAACCCTCTCGCCGCACTCCTTGAACATAAATTTCTCCTTCATCAGGAGCCAGTAACCCCGCTATTACCCGTAAAATTGTCGATTTCCCAGTCCCCGATGGGCCAATAATTCCTAGTGCTTCTCCTCGGTAAATTGTCAAGTCTACATTATCTAGAACTTTATGGCTACCAAAGGACTTAGAAACACTTTTAAGTTCAATTAATGGTTCAGTCATTAGTCGTTAGTCATGAGTCATTGGTCATTAGTTATTAGTCATTGGTCATTAGTTATTGGTAACTGACAAATGACAACGGAGGACGGATAAATGACAAAGGACAAATATGCCCAATCCTGATGTCAAATTTATTGGTAGGGCATTGTGTAGTATATGAACAGTATATGATTAGTATTTTAATTAGCAAACTTTATTTTTTTAGCACAATATTCAGTTAAAAAGTTTAACATCGCAAAATACTTCAACGTCAGGTTGATGAAAACACCGTAGTAATTGAACGTCCCAAGGTAATTGAATGTCTCAGTGAGGAGAAACTCAGACTCCAGTTTTCTCTCTCAGTCGGCAATGCAGTGATTCAACGATAGTAAGCTGACAAACATCTAAATTGCATAGTTAAATTAAATCAAATTCTTGTGGGGTAGGCCGGAAAGCCCGCCCTACTTATGCAAATTAAATGTGGAACAGCTTATCAAGCACTGGCTCAATGCCCTGCTACGGCTAACAGCAGGCTTGTACAGTCAAAAATTTTCAGTTGGCAAGTGGCAAAATTATTCACTAACATTGGAAAAAATACTGATAAAAATTAAAATTAGAGATAATGACTAGCCAGTTAGAACAATTTGCAAGTGATAATTCCTCTGGTATTTGTCCGGAAGCCTTGGAATATATGATGATGGCAAATCAGGGGAGTGTTCCGGCCTATGGAAATGATGAATGGACTCAAAAAGCCGCAGATTATTTTCGGGAACTCTTTGAAATTGACTGTGAAGTATTTTTTGCTTTTAACGGTACAGCAGCAAATTCTTTATCTTTAGCTGCACTTTGTCAGTCATATCACAGTGTCATTTGTCATGAAACTTCTCACATCGAAACAGATGAATGTGGCGCACCGGAATTTGCTTCTAATGGTTCTAAACTGCTACTTGCTCAAGGTAAAAATGGCAAGTTAACATCACAATCTATACAGTCAGTTGTCACTCGACGTAATGATATTCATTATCCCAAACCTAAAGTTATTAGTATCACACAATCAACTGAATTAGGGACTTTATATTCTATTGAAGAACTTCTGCAAATTCAAGAAGTTGCCAAAAAATATAACTTAAAAATTCACATGGATGGCGCTCGTTTTGCCAATGCAGTTGCCGCAATGAATAAAAGCCCTGCTGAAATTACCTGGAAATCTGGCGTGGATGTGTTGTGTTTTTGCGGTACTAAGAATGGCATGGCATTAGGTGAAGCGATTATTTTCTTCAATAAAGCACTAGCAGAAGATTTTGATTATCGGTGTAAGCAAGCAGGTCAACTAGCCTCAAAAATGCGGTTTATTTCGGCTCCTTGGTTGGGTTTATTGGAAACTGGTGCTTGGCTAAAAAATGCTAGACATGCCAACCAATGTGCTGAATATTTAGAAAATCAGCTATTAAATATAGAAGGCGTTGATTTGATGTTTCCTAGAGAAGCCAACGCGGTGTTTGTCAAATTACCTGAACAAGTTATTCAGAGTTTAAAAGCCAAAAATTGGCAATTTTATACATTTATTGGTGTGGGGGGAGCGCGTTTTGTCTGTTCTTGGAATACAACTCAATCTAGAATTGATGAGTTGATTGATGATATTAAAACAGAATTCAGAATTCAGAATTCAGAATTCAGAATTCAGAATTAATTTAGTGGGGGATTTAGACCACAGACACAATTCTAGACCACTAAATTAAAAATTTTGTGTGGCGTTTCACCACTTATTCAGATGCAACGCTGCGCTATCTATCAGTAATACAGAATTCAGAATGAATTCTGACTCCTGACTCCTGAGTTTTGAATTTTTTCTTGTTAAAAACGCAATTGTTTAGAAAAACACTAAACGATACAATAAAAAGTGATGATTTCTAAGAATATCAATGGTTCAAGCAACGGAATATGTTTACATTGTTAGAGATAATCAGATTCTAGGCGGTGAACCAATTATCAAAGGAACCCGTACACCTGTAAGAGCAATTGTTGAAACTTGGCGTATGGGTGTCGCCCCGGAAGAAATTCCAATAGGGATGCCCCATCTCACCTTGGCGCAAGTATTTAGTGCATTGAGTTATTATAGCGATCGCCAAGAGGAAATTAATAATTACATCAAACGTAACCGAATTCCTGATGAGTTAATTGACCCATTGGTTAAAGATTTGTGAATAGCCTTTTTATTCGCTTGTACTTAGATGAAGATGTCAATGTTTAGGATAAAATTTGGTAATATCTAGAATTTTTGGAATAATCCACTTTATGGAATGAAAAGCCGACTTACGCCTAAGTAGTTCTCAATGTACAGGACAATCTCAGCAAGACGGGCACTACATTGCTCTCGATATTCTCGTTCTATGAGTCGATCAAGACTTCCAATTGTAATGACAGGTAGCGATGTAGTTGTACTCTCTTCACGGATTGTTTGCTCTAACGAATCTTTGCCTTTTGCATTTCGATTTGCAGTTAACAGAAGCATTTGGTTAGCTTGGGCGAACTGCCAGATGACTCGATCGCTGCTATCAAGAGCTAATCCAACCTCTTCTAACATCATAAAGCGAATCGACAAAAGATTTAGCCAACCCTCACTAGCTAAAGTTCCTTGTAAAAGAACGACGTAGCCCTTGAGATTATAGTCAACCAACACAATCATGCACTAAGTCCAAGCTTTGCTTTCCAGGCTTGGAGTTTAGCATAAATTTCTTCCTGTCCTGGTTTTGGCGGTATCTTTGCAATTTCTATCAGCCGATCGCGATTTTTATCTTCCCAATATTCTCGCATTTCTTGGGCTTCTTGTAGAACAATTTGATACTCTGCTTCTACTTCAGTGCTATTAGTGTCAATGTATGAGAGTGCAGCATCGAGTTGTTCTTGGGTTAAAGGAAGCCAGTTGCGGATTAGTTTGGGTGTCCATCCTGCTTTGAGATGATCCATAACATCGTAAATCGTGATCCGTGTTCCGGCAATTGTCAGCCCTCGTTCGGTGCGGATAATTTCTGTTTTTTCATTTGATGTGGAAGTCATATCCAAATTCTGTAAAAAATCCAATATTTTTTGTTCTGCTTGATTTTAAATCAGCTTTGCAGCAACCATCAAACTGGACGACAACCAGATAAAATTTCGTGCATCTTCACGACTTGTCCAATAACTGCGATCGCGGGCGCACCAAATCCAGTTTCCTCCACTTGCTGGACAATTGTCTCTAATGTCCCAATTAATTCTTCTTGTTCTGGGCGCGTACCCCAGCGCACCAAAGCAATGGGCGTTTCTAAAATCAACCCAGCCTTAGTTAATTCTTCCACAATATAAGGTAAGTTGTGAATTCCCATATAAATCACGACAGTTTCCGAACCGTGGGCGATCGCACTCCAATTAACTAAGGGTTTATACTTTCCTACTGCTTCATGTCCAGTTACAAAAGTTACTGATGAACTATACGATCGATGCGTCAATGGTATGCCTGCATAGGCAGCAGCAGCAATTCCCGAAGTGATACCGGGCACAACCTCCACTGGAATTCCGGCATCTACTAATTCTGCCATTTCTTCGCCACCACGACCAAAAATAAATGGATCGCCCCCCTTTAGTCGCACTACAATTGCATAATCTTGGGCTTTATCAATCAGCAGTTGAGTGGTTTCGTCTTGTAAGAGCGAATGTTTTCCTCTGCGCTTACCAGCGTTAATTTGCTCTGCTTGGGGATTAATCATTGCCAGAATTGCTGGACTCACCAAAGCATCATAGATGACTACATCTGCACATTCCAATAAACCTTTCGCCTTCAAGGTTATTAGTCCTGGATCTCCTGGCCCCGCACCTACTAAATAAACCTTGCCCAAATATTTGTTCCTCTCTGTGACTGTGCGGTTCATTTGTCTGTTAAATCCCAAATTAAATCGGCTAATTCTGCGCTTGCTCCCAGAGGTTCTGCCAAGTGGAAAGTTACTGCCGAAAATTGTAATTTTAGCGTTTCCACTGAGGCGGCGATCGCATCGGTTATTCCACCTGGGAATAAAAAATATGGCAAAATTGCAATTTCCCGATAACCAGCAGTAACCAACTCTTTCACCCGTAATTCTAAACTACCAGCTACAGACCAATAAGCAGCGATCGCTCCTAAACTAGCCGCCATTGCTTCCACTGGTTTTTGAGAATCAGGGCGACGGCTACCATGAGCTAATACAATCCATGCTTGTGCTTTGATCTTAGCAATTTGCTGGGAGAGCAATTTCTTCAAATCTGGGTGAGAACCTAAGTATGATTGCAATTCAATCATGATATCTTCACCACTCACCTGTTGTGCCAGGGCTACTTCGGCAGGAATATCCGTCATTACATGCACTCCCGGCAGCAGAAATAGCGGTAGAATCTTCAGGTGATTTGGATTTTGAGACACATTGTCAACGCCAAAAGCTGTATCGGCAAATTGTTTAATCTGCTGGTGTAAAGGCTTTTCACTCATTTCTAAAGCAGCTATACCTACCAAATGTTCGGTATTTGGTAAGTTCTGATTTTTGTCCAATTTCTGAGATACCAGCCTTGCGAGTTCCTGCATAGCAATTTCTGGCCGCGGATCGCGACTTCCGTGAGATACCAATAGATATGCAGATGACATAGGCAAGCTTAAACTTTCAGTGACTAGTTTTCATATTTTACGTGAATGGGACATGGGAGTGAGAAGTTAGGAGTTAAGAGTGAGGAGTATTCTCTCTCCTTGTCCCCCAGTCCCCAGATCTTAACTTACCCAGAACTAGCGATCGCTATAACTATTATTAATTAAGACTTACACAACTGGCACAGTGCTAAAGCGTCAAGGCGGAAGCTGCTATGTTCTTTCTCTTGCCTATTGCCTTTTACCTTATTGCTGTTCAGCAGTATAAGTATAAAATTGATCGAAAGCTGCCACCGTTTCAAATCTGTAAGAAGGTATCCAAGAACTTATTTGTAAATTTGTACGATAAACACTAAAAAAAATATAATTTTGCCTTTCTGTAGTTCTATTAATAATTTCCTGCATTTGCGGGTTAGCCTGATCTACTAACTTTTCACAATTAAAGCGGATTAAATCTTCTATAAAATTCGTAGTTTTTTTACATACATCGGTTTTTAAGTAGCTTGCCAGCCGTTGCACTGCATATTCTTCATACGCAACCTCACTGGGATTAGTCTTCGCCATTGTCACACCTAAGACGGCGAGTCCTGCTGCTGCTCCAGTATACGCGATGATGGTTAACTGTTTCATGTTTGTCAAGTGAAAGTCGTTATAATTGTTAGATTTGAGAGACTCGAAATAGAATTAGTCCGTTCCTTAAACAAAAACTCTTGCTCGCTTGACAAAAAATTGCTATAATTCAAATTGTCGAATGGCGAGCGTAGCCAAGTGGTTAAGGCAGTGGTTTGTGGTACCACCATTCGTGGGTTCGAGTCCCATCGTTCGCCCTTTTAATATTTATAGACTTAAAACGCCAGCAAAACTGAACCAGGATATACATTAATTTAGCTTATAAGTAATTATATGTATATAAGCAAATTTACTTGCTTAAGTACAATCAAGCAGAATAAACCTAACTTTGACGGTGCTACTGCCCAAGTAGTCAATAAACATCTCCGACAAATATATAAGGGCGTAGGCTCCGCCTTAGAGTAGGGTACGGCCGTACTCCGAAACCCAGAAGCAAGCTACGCCCCTACCAAGGCTTTCGGGTAACGCAGAATTAATTTCTACCAGACGTCTAATATCATGTTCGGGTGAAGACTTATCATTAGGACTGACGCGGGGACGCTCTGACGCAAAGACGCGGAGAAATTTTAATAATAAGTGATTATCCGAACTTGATATAATATGATGAAAAATGAGAAATGATGCAAGCGAACAGGCTATGATTGCTAAAGAAGAAATTACGATTAAAGTTCCTTCTGAAGTTGCACAGGCATATCGCAAAGCCACTGAAGAAGAACGCGAACAAATTGAAGCCCGGATCGCATTGTTGCTTAAGTCTTCGATGAAAAGTAGACAACAAGCGATTACCAAATTGAGGCAAACAATGGATGAAATTGGTACACGAGCAGCAGAAAGAGGTTTAACACCAGAAATTTTAGAATCAATTTTGAATGACCACGAATGAAAAACGTTTTGTGTGTGATGTAAATGTCATCATCAGTGCGGTGTTACTACCTGCGAGCAAACCAAATCGCGCACTGAGAAAAGTTCAAGATTTAGGGAAATTGTTAGTCTCCGAGTCCATTTGGCTAGAGTTAGAGCAGGTAATTGCTAGACCCAAATTTAATCGGTATATCACCCTAGAAGAACGAAACGATTTCTTGGTGGATTTGTGGGAAACTGTGCAGTTTATTGATGTGACTGATACCATTTCTGTTTGAAGATGCGCCTTATAAGACTGATGCAAAAATACACACTGTAGCGGCAATTCATGAATTGCCGCTACGCGAATAGAGCGCAGCCTCATATAGAATTGGTATGAGCAGGTTAATGAATGCCGAGACTCAAAAGATAACAAATATTTGGAATTAGCACTCAGTGGACAAGCAGAGTGCATTATAACTGGAGATGATGATTTGCTTGTGCTAAATCCTTGGAGGAGCATTGAGATTCTGACTGTTCAACAATTTTTGGCAAGGAATTAGGATGAATCACTCATTAAGGAAAAGGACACTTTTTATTTAGCTAAAGAACTATTCTATTTAACAAAAATTCAGAATTATGCTGTAAATATGAAAGTCCTGACTTATCGTATAAGTCAGGACTTTCATATTTGAGAATTGGGTTTTGCAAAGGACTTTCAACTGTTAGAAGATGCCGAGAAGAATGATAAAAGTCAACCCACAGAAAGCAAGCAAAGAAATAATCATAATGTTGCCTACACTGTGGTCAGAAGATGTTAAGTTATGTGTATTGTCAGTCATATCAATCGACCTGATTTAAAAATCTTGATGCTGAAATTATAACTAGGCTGAATTAAGATTAGTTCAACTCAAATCAAAAGTTGATTTTAATTCATTTAAGTTTAACTCAAGGTTAAGGTTTAAGCGAAAAAAATAACTTTTGTTTCAGTCGTTTGAAAAATATAGTCATAAGCAATGTCATAATTCGCAACTCAGGGACAATTGATTACAAATTGCAAATTACAATAAGAGTTAGATTGCTAATGATTGTATCAGTCATTTAACAACCTCTATCAAAAGAAAGAACAATTGTATTCCTTTAGTGAGAGCCAAAAATACTGAGTCACAGATACTCTAAGTAAAGTACAACATGATTTCAGTGCTGCCCAAAAGTAGATACTCGTAGATACACAGGTAAATATGGTTTATCTGTGTCCTTTTATTTTTCTGTGCGGTTAAACAAAAAGTACTGAAGAACCACAATGTAAACATCGTCATCCACTGGAGTTGCCATGTCTGAATTGCTGCAAGCAGTCTTAGATAGTGAAGAAAAAAATGATTTGCGTTCCTTCATTAGTGAATTACGCCAACAAGAAAATAAGTACTTGCTGCGAAATGACATACTCAATGTATATGCAGAATATTGTTCTAAGTACCAGAAACCTGAGGAATTTTACACTACATCTGACTTAGGTAAACTCATTTACTATACTCAGGAAATTATTCAGGAGGACTCAAACTTCTGTTTCATCATCCGTTCTAAAATTGCCAGTCAAGAAGTTTATTGGTTAACATCAGACTTGAGCATTGAGCCGATGACGGTGCAGGACTTACTCGATTTGCGCGATCGCCTGGTGAACAAATATCATCCAAACGAGGGCGACCTGCTAGAATTGGACTTCGGTCCATTTTATGACTACACCCCAGTCATCCGCGACCCAAAGAATATTGGTAAGGGGGTACAATTTCTCAACCGCTATCTATCTAGCAAAATATTTCAAGACTCGAAACAGTTGCTAGAAAGCTTGTTGAATTTCTTGCGCTTGCACCAATATAACGGCGTCCAACTGCTGGTAAACGATCGCATTCAATCCCAGCAGCAACTTTCCGAGCAAGTAAAGAAAGCTATAAGTTTTGTCAGCGATCGCGTCGATGATGAACCCTATGAACAATTCCGGTTCCAATTGCAAACAATGGGTTTTGAACCGGGTTGGGGTAACACCGCAGGACGCGTGCAAGAAACTCTAAATATTCTCGATGAATTGATTGATTCTCCCGATCCTCAGACCCTAGAAGCCTTTATTTCT
Source organism: Nostoc sp. CreGUA01 (assembly GCA_034531095.2). GTDB lineage: Bacteria > Cyanobacteriota > Cyanobacteriia > Cyanobacteriales > Nostocaceae > Nostoc. Next base: position 52,310 of record JAVRBV020000060.1, read on the forward strand.
CGCGTTCCGATGATTTTTAGAATCGTCCTAGTCTCCGCCCACGGATGGTTCGGTCAAGAGGGTGTTTTGGGGCGTCCCGATACTGGTGGTCAGGTGGTTTACGTCCTTGACCAGGCAAAAAGTCTCGAAAAACAACTACAAGAAGATGTTTCGCTAGCTGGCTTAGAAGGATTAAACGTCCAGCCAAAAGTAATTATTCTCAGTCGCTTGATTCCTAACAGTGATGGTACCCTTTGTAATCAGCGACTAGAAAAAGTTTACGGCACAGAAAATGCCTGGATTTTGCGAGTACCTCTGCGGGAATTTAATCCGAACATGACACAAAACTGGATTTCCCGGTTTGAGTTTTGGCCTTATCTGGAAACTTTCGCCGTTGACTCAGAAAGAGAACTGCGGGCAGAATTTCAAGGTAGACCCGACTTAATAGTTGGTAACTATACCGATGGGAATTTAGTAGCATTTTTGTTGGCGCGGCGGATGAAGGTCACTCAATGTAATGTTGCCCATGCTTTGGAAAAATCTAAATACTTGTTTAGTAACCTTTACTGGCAAGATTTAGAAGATAAATATCATTTTTCCTTGCAATTTACCGCTGACTTAATTGCGATGAATGCTGCCAATTTCGTGATTAGCAGTACCTATCAAGAAATTGTGGGAACACCCGATAGTGTGGGACAGTATGAATCTTATAAATGCTTCACCATGCCGGAGTTATACCACGTAACCAATGGCATTGAATTATTCAGTCCCAAATTTAATGTTGTACCGCCTGGAGTCAACGAAAATTACTATTTTCCCTATACCCGGACTGAAGATCGAGTAGAAAGCGATCGCCAACGTCTTGCAGAAACACTTTTTACCTTAGAAGACCCCAGCCAAATCTTTGGCAAACTCGACGATCCTAACAAGCGTCCTCTGTTTTCAATGGCGCGTCTTGACCGCATCAAAAACCTCACAGGTTTAGCCGAATGCTTTGGTCAAAGTAAAGAATTACAAGAACATTGCAACTTAATTTTAGTAGCGGGTAAATTGCGTGTAGAAGAATCCGGCGACAACGAAGAACGAGATGAAATTGTCAAACTTTACCAAATAATTGACCAATACAATCTCCACGGAAAAATTCGCTGGTTGGGCGTGCGCCTCTCTAAAACTGATTCTGGTGAAATTTATCGAGTGATTGCCGATCGCCAAGGAATTTTTGTGCAACCAGCTTTATTTGAAGCTTTTGGTTTAACAATTTTAGAGGCAATGGTTTCAGGATTACCAACTTTTGCCACACAATTTGGTGGTCCACTAGAAATTATTCAGAATAAGGTTAATGGCTTTTACATTAACCCCACAAATTTAGAAGAAACAGCAGCAAAAATTGTTGATTTTGTCACTAAATGCGACCAAAATTCTCAGTATTGGCATGAAATTTCCCAACGAGGAATTGACCGAGTTTACACTACCTACACTTGGAAAATTCACACTACCAAGCTGTTATCATTAGCACGGATTTATGGCTTTTGGAACTTTACTTCCAAGGAAAATCGAGAAGATTTGTTGCGCTATATAGAGGCTTTATTCTATTTAATTTACAAGCCAAGAGCGCAACAGTTATTAGAGCAGCATAAGTACCGCTAATCAGTTAGGAGTTAAATAAGTTAGGAGTTAGGAGTTAAATAAGTTAGGAGTTAGGAGTTGGGAGTTAGGAGTTAAATAAGTTAGGAGTTAGGAGTGAGGAGTTAAGAATTATGAATAATCAAAAGTTTTATAACTCCCAACTCCCAACTCCCAATTCTCAACTCCCAACTCCCAACTCCCAACTCCCAACTCCCAACTCTCAACTCCTAACTCCTAACTCCTAACTCCTAACTCCCAATTCTCAACTCCTAACTCCTAACTCCTAACTCCCAACTCCTAACTCCCAACTCCCAACTCCCAACTCCTAACTCCTAACTCCTAACTCCTAACTCCCAACTCCCAACTCCCAACTCCCAACTAAATTGTTAACGCCCGCCAGGTTCGTTGACCAACGATTCCATCCACTGACAAGTTACGCTGGTTTTGAAATGCTTTGACAGCAGTTTCAGTCAGCGCCCCAAAAATTCCATCGACTCTAACCGTATATCCGTTAGATACTAAAAGCCGTTGTAAAGCTCTAACAGCAACACCAGAGCTACCGAAATAGAGAGTTGGTAAAGCTTGGGTACTATATTTCTCAAATTTACCGTCAGACTTTGCACGGTTTTTCCCTATGGATTGAGAATACTTTTGAGGCTTTGCTGAATCAGAAGAAGCTAGAAATTGATTCTTTTTGTTAATTTTTGGAAGTGCATGTTCTTTATCTAGCGCCATCGCTTTTAAAGAAGCGTGCGAAGTTCCATCTGTCTGCATGAATTCAGGTGGTGTGACTTGAGCAGTGATTTCTAACTGACTCTGCGTTGATTGGTTGATGTCATTTTCCATCTGAAATAATTGCTGTTCTGGCAAATTAGGCCCAGATGTTTGTCTTGCTGTTAAAACGCCCGTCATCATCAGGCCAATTTCAGTCATTATCGTTCATTTTAGTTAAACCAATATTTCTTTTAACAAACAACAGTACTGCTGTCCGGGATACTCCATACTGTTTAAATCAAAAAATCATGTAGTAATTTGTTGACATCTATCATATTTTTTACCTCCTATTCTGTTTAATTCAGACTAATACAGCAGATTTCAAGTTAGTCAAGTACACCATAAAGGTTTCAAAGCTAGGGAGAGAGGCTATTCTAATTCTGAATTCAGAATTATGAATTCTGCTGTATCATTAGCCTTTGTGCTTTTTTTGTCTTTTCTCTAGCTATCAACTTGTCAGATATCTTATCTAAATCAACGGTTTAGACAATAACATACTATACGATCGCATGGGAATGCGATCGCGGAAATTTGTCTAGTTATCTTTGGCTCACACTTGGTATGCTGATGCTGCTTTTATCATGTTTACGCTGCAAGCCAAAATCCTACTGAATTTCTGGAGTTAATTTTTTGGACGTTCATTAGCGTAGTATTTGGCAACAATGATAGACTCTTGATTCCCAACAATTTGTCCTCCCTTGGAGGGGGTTATAAACTTTTGATCGCTCGATATTATCTTGATGGATACATGCTGCTTGTAGCAGTATGATCTGGCAAAAATTTTTACCTTTTCTCATCTCGCCACAAAGCAATACCGCCTAATAAACCAGTGATATTGGGGATAAGTTTCACATTTAACGGTAACTGAAGATTTACTCTTACGGCTTCACCACCACCAATATATAGATAATCATAATTGAAAAGATGTTGCAAAGATGCGATCGCCTTTTCTAAACGCTTATTCCATCTTTTCTCACCAATTTTTTCCAACTCTGCACGTCCTAATTGTTGCTCAAAAGTCTCTCCTTTGCGAAATGGATGGTGTCCCATTTCCATATTCGGCACCAACTTACCGTCTACAAATAAAGCCGAACCAAACCCAGTACCCAGAGTAATTACTAACTCTACACCTTTAAGAGCGATCGCCCCCAGCCCTTGCATATCTGCATCATTAATTACCCGTACAGGCTTGTTTAAGCGTTTGAATAATGCTGTTTCAAAATCCAAGCCAATCCAATCAGGATGCAAATTTACCGCTGTTTCCGTGACACCACAGCGCACCACACCAGGGAAACCAACCGAAACGCGATGAAATTCACCTTGAGCCGCCGCCAACACAGCAATTGCATTAATTACAACCTCTGGTGTAGCAGGCTGGGGTGTATCTAAACGCGCTCTTTCGGTTATTGGATTACCCGTAATATCCAAAACCATTGCCTTAACGCCACTACCGCCAATATCAATCGATAATGTCCGAATCGATCCATTTTCTTCAACCATTGACTTACATCCTTGCCACAGCTTGCTATTTCGTTATTATGCTCTGCTACATCTGGTAATATCTGGATATTTGGAGAGTCTTCATTATTGGTGGGCATTGGGCATTGGGCATGGGGCATGGGGCATTGGGCATTGGGCATGGGGCATGGGGCATGGGGCATGGGGCATGGGGCATGGGGCATGGGGCATGGGGCATGGGGCATTGGGAGTAGCGGATGAATCTTTGATATTCGTGCATGAATCTTTGATATTCGATGAGTGTGATCGCCTATCCACGTACCTCGTTCCCAAAGCCAATTGCCCAAGGACAAATGCCCAATGCCCAATGCCCTATGCCCAATGCCCCATGCCCAATGCCCAATGCCCCATGCCCCATGCCCTAAAATATAAATATTTCAGCAATATGCACAGCTTTATTCCCCCACAACGGTTTTTCCCCTACCTCAGTTGGACTGAAATCCAGGCAATGCCAAATAAGGAAAATGTGGTTATCATCCAACCAGTAGGGGCAATTGAACAACATGGCCCCCATCTGCCGTTAATTGTAGATGCTGCTATTGGTGTGGGGGTGCTGGGCAAAGCATTAGAAAAGCTTGATGGTAGTATTCCGGCTTATGCTTTACCAACTCTTTATTATGGCAAATCTAATGAACACTGGCATTTTCCCGGTACGATTACCCTCAGCACGGCAACTCTGACGGCAATTATTATGGAAGTGGGAGAAAGTATCTACCGTGCTGGGTTTAGAAAATTGGTGTTAATGAACTCCCACGGTGGACAACCCCAAGTCATGCAAATGGCGGCGCGAGATTTGCACGTTCAGTATGATGATTTTTTAGTATTTCCGCTGTTTACTTGGCGCGTACCTAATATTACTAAAGAATTATTGACACCGAAAGAAGCAGCACTAGGAATGCACGCCGGAGATGCCGAAACTAGCATTATGCTATCGCTTTTACCAGAACAAGTGCAGCTAGAAAAAGCTGTTGCAGAGTATCCACCAGAACAAGCAGAAAGTAGTTTACTGAGTTGGGAGGGTAAGTTACCTGTGGCTTGGGTGACGCGAGATATCAGTAAAAGTGGAGTCATTGGCGATGGTACAACCGCAACTAAAGAAAAAGGCGATCGCATTCTTGAATCTGTTGCTAACGGTTGGGTACAAGTTATTCAAGATATTTATGCTTTTCAACAACCAAAAGTTCAAAGTTAACAATATCTTACATGCGCCACAGCATCTAAATTTGTTAATCTAAGAATAATGGAAATAGTACTAGCTTAGCTAGCTAAAATCTATTGGGTAGTAAGTTCCTATTGAAAGTTTTATCACAAAAAGAATTATGACGGCCTTTGAACCTCAAAGCATCCGGTCTTATAGCCAAGAAGATGTACAACAAATTTTAAACTTAGCGATCGCTCGTCAAGCTGACGATCGAGACACAGAATTTTCTTATCAACAGATATTAGAAATTGCTGCTGAGTTAGAAATTTCACCTGAGTCTTTAAAATTAGCAGAACGCGATTGGTTAATCCAACAAAGTCAAGTCGAACAAAGAAAAGCTTTCGACGCCTACCGCCAGAGGAGATTTCAAAAGCGTCTAGGCAATTATGCAATTTTCAATGGCTTTTTGATACTCGTGGATTTAATCGCTGGTGGTGGAATTTCTTGGTCGCTGTACATTTTACTATTCTGCGGATTGCCACTAGGGCTTGATGTCTGGAATACCTTTCAAATCAAAGGCGAAGAATACGAAATCGCATTCCAGAAGTGGAACCGCAAGCACCAGATTAAGAAAACTATCAGTACAGTTTTGAATAAATGGTTTAGAGCATTGCAGGCTTATTAGATTTGGCGTGCTTGGGGACTTCCAAGAAATTGATTAAGTAATAACACAAAATTAATTACAGTCATTGCGAGCGTTCGCGCAGCGTCTCGTAGAGAAGCGAAGCAACCCCAACCCCTGCGATTGCTACCCTTCGGGAAGGCTTCGCCTACATTTCGCTTCGCTCCATTCGCAATGACATTGTGTAATTAATTATGTTTAACTACTTACCACTACTTGTGGGGTGGACATCTTCTCCGCCCTTGATTTGGAGCAGGCGAGACGCTACGCAGCAGTAGCGAATATTTTCGAGTTGCGTCAAGATTGCTGAATTCTGAATCCTGAATTCAGAATTCTGAATTCATTATCGATCGCAAATCCCGTACTGTTGTGCCTGCATGTTCCACAGCGTGGTATATTCGCCTCCACGCTCTAAAAGTTCCTGATGGGTGCCATCCTCAATTAAACGGCCAGCTTTAAGGACTAAAATTCGATGAGCCATCCGCACTGAAGCCAGTCTGTGGGTAATTAGAATAGTAGTTTTGCCCTCAGCTAGCTCAATAAACCGAAGGTAAAGATCATACTCACTGCGGGGGTCAAGTGCAGCAGTAGGCTCATCCAAGAGTAGTAGTTGAGCTTCTTTGCGGACAAAAGCACGAGCTAAAGCTAACTTTTGCCATTGACCTCCAGAAAGTTCAGTGCCGCCAAACTGCTTGCCCAGTGGTGTATCCTCTCTTGTGGGAAAATGTTCGACTAGTTTGACAATATCGGCTTTTTCAACGGCGTATCTGAGAATATCTGGACACTCCAAAGCAGCTAGATTTCCTAGAGCGATATTTTCTCCCAACGTCAGCGCATAATGACCGAAGTCCTGAAAAACTCCAGCAATTTGCTCGCGCCACTGCTCTAAATTGAAATTTCTCAGGTCGATACCATCTACTAAAATACTTCCCGTTGTTGGATCGTATAGCCTGGTTAATAGTTTGACTAGAGTAGTTTTACCTGCTCCATTTTCTCCTACTATGGCTACTGTTTGCCCAGAATCAAGGGTAAAAGAAATATCCTTAAGGGCTAATCGACCATCTGGGTAGTAGAAGTCAACTTTCTCAAAAGTAATGCCTGAACGAATGGGAGTTGGTATTTTCTCTCCGGGTATACTCAAGGGCATGGGCATTGGACTATCGAGAAAATCGAAAAACTTCTGCATGTAGAGAACATTCTCAAACAAATCTAGCCAATTACCAATAAATCCTTCTAGATTATTCTGGAAGTAAGTCAATGACTGTACGAACAAAAGTACGCTTCCTGGGCTGAAATCTCCTACCAAAGCCTTCTGTACCACCCAGTAAAAAGAAAAACCATTTCCTAAAGTACTCAAAGTAGCCAAACTAGACGACCAAAATGCTTGCTTGCCCCTGAGATAACGCATAGATTGATGTAAAGACTCAAATGCTTGCAGATAACGCTCCATAAAAAACGAACCCAGCTTAAACAACCTGATTTCTTTGGCATAGGTGTCAGTGAGCATCACCGAAGTATAATATTGCATTCTCCGAGCGTGAGGACTGTTTTGGAATAAAGTGAGCCAAATAGCTTTTCCATACTGAGAAGAAACCACTATTTGGGGTATAGTGGCGATCGCAATTACCAATGGAATCCAAAAAGCTAGGGGCACTAATAAGCCAACAATAACTATCAACGTCACCAAAGATCGACCCAATTCAACCAAATTCTCTACTAAATTCAACGGCTTATAGTTGACTTGTTCTTGCAGAAGTTGTAGCTCATCATAAAATTGAGAATCTTCAAAACGGCTCAAGTCTGGAAAACTATCAGCTTTCCGCATTAATAATAAGCTGATATGAGCCGTTAACTTGTCATTGAGATTTCCCTGAAGTGCAAATATCCAAGGATACAAAAGCGTTTGTAGTAATAGAGCTAACACCCATCCTGCTACTAAAGGTAACAAAATTGCATTACCTAATTCTTTGCTAGAAGTTAATGCTGTTGCTACAGTATCTACCACTAGTTTGGTAATCCAAACACTTAGACCCGGAAGAATTCCTTGCAACAAAGTAACAGCAATCAAAAAAAGCATCTGCTTAGGTGCTGCTTTCCATAACAAGGGCAGAGAACGAAATAAAGCTCTAGTGTAGTCTTCAAACCCAACTCTCAAATCGCTCATGAATTAAACCTGATTTTTATTTAAATAGTTCCCTCATTTCAAAAATATTGGATTCTGCGATCTCTTACTTCAGTACTTCCGATCCAGTTTTACAGCAGATTACAAGTTGGTGAGGTACAGATAATCGTAGGGGCAGAATATATTGTGCCCCAAAGAGTGTGCTTCATTTACCTGAAATAATAATCTCCTGTTTATAATCGGAGTATGACTATTTTTTCTCAGGTGATAACATCAATATAAACTTGAGATTCAAAGCCTGATGAGGTATTTAGCTAAACCTAGTCTTCTCAAATAATCTTCTGCGTATAATCGTAGTATTACTACTTTACTAAAGTCGTATTCATAAATGAATAGAGTTACATTTTTCAAAAGTCTAATCGTTACTATTGAAAAATCAGCTTTAACTCGCAAATTACGTTATATTGGAGAATTTTTTTCATGCATTAACACAATATAGTGGCTTTTTTGATTGTTATCAAGAGCTAATTTAATTTTACTTAGTCAAGAGCAAAATTATTAGCAATAGTGGAATATACTTCTTGAGAAAGAATAAAAAGCTATAGAAGAAGATATTGTTATAAGAATTAAAGGCTCAAAAAGAAAGATATTATTGGTGACGTTGATTGCGGCAAAATTTTTCTCAATACTAAGTAGTGTTCAAACAACATATTCTCACTCCCTACTTGCAGAACAAATTGCGGCGTTGCTGAATCAAGGGATGATTCTTGTGGGGTGGGCATCCTGCCCGCCCGGAAATACAAGGGACGGGCAAGATGCCCATCCCACAAAACTAGTAAAATCACCCCACAATTATGCAACGCCCAAATTACTATCTTTGACTGCAACTTAGTATCAACACAAAATTTTGAAGCACATACCCATGTGTAAGTTTGCGTCGCTGATAAGCTAGTGATTTTGAGTTTTTGTTTAGCTAAACCTGCTAAGGAATGATCGCCAAAATTTAAGCGTTGTCTTATGTTCTGGTCATTCCTTCTACTGACTTGTTTAAATACGTAAACGCCATCAAGTTATTTCCGGAAATCGAATGCAGATTCACAGGCAGGTTAATAAATTGAAGTTAAAAGGAGTAAGGGATCATGCTTGCAGAAAAAACACTGACTCAACAAACAGTAGAAATGCGTCTGATAGACAAATCAGACAAACTAGAACAACTTATCTTGTCTGATGAGGAAATAGCAGCTTTAGAAAAATTGTCAATGCCAGGAGTATTTGATTCTGGAATTCAACAAAGATGGTTTGCTAATTGTCGTGGATGCGGTGGATGTCGTGGCTGTGGTGGATGCGGTGGATGTCGCGGCTGTGGCGGATGTATACCTTGTCGCGGATGCATACCTTGTCGCGGATGTGGCGGATGTGGTGGATGTAGATTTAGTGATGCCAAAGCAGCATCTGGTGTGGTAGAAGACACTGATGAGGTTGGATTTGGATACTAAATCAACCTCGATATCAAACTGCAATTCAGCAATTAGAGAAAGCGAGCTTTTTGAATTTAGAGCCATTAAATATTGCTCTAAAAGATGATAAAAACCCTGTTTTTGGATATTCAATACTGTCATAAACAGGGTTTTATCAAACAGAATTCAGGAGTCAGGAGTCAGAATTCAGAATGAATTTTGTGAAATTAAACGACGATCGCCGTCTGCGTCTACTAGAACATATCGTCATTCACGTTATGCCGCCAGATTGCAATGACGAAGAAACTATGGTATTCAATACAACCAGGCGAACAATAGCAGTAAAAGGTCAAGCATTGCATGATGTGGAAACAATTGTTTTACCTTTATTAGACGGCTCCCGCACAATCGGAGAAATACGTGCCGCCATTGGGGAAAAATTGACAGATGCTTCACTCAATCAATGTTTAGAGTTTTTGATGGACAATCGCTTAGTAGACGAGTTTTTAGAAGATACAACCGATTTAGATAGCCGCGCTTATTTACTTCCTCAGCTCAGCCTTTATCATGAGCTGGGCTTTGAGCAGAAAAATGCCCAGAAGCACTTAGAAACCGCGAGAATTGCTGTTTTTGGACTCGCAGGCTCAGGGCTGGTAACAGCAATTAATCTAGCTAGTGCTGGTATCGGTTTTCTGCGTTTGTGCGATGATGCTTGCACAGTAATGTCCGATTCCCTGATGATGTCAGGCTCGGTATTTAATAAAATCGGTGCTTTTCGAGGTGTGGAAGCAGCTCGACAAATCGAGGCGATCGCCGCAGTCACCCGAACTGAGATTGTGACAGATCCTTTAACTAACGACGAAACGGTAAGTGCTTTGCTTGATGACGTTGACTTGGTTGTTGTCGCCACCGATGCAGTATCAGTCAATTTAGCCTATCGTCTGAACAGACTATGCCTGAAAATGCAGCGTCCATTGTTACCAGGCGGTGCCGCTGGTGTTGAGGGAACTGTCGGCCCATTGGTCTTTTCTCAGGATGCCCCTTGTTATCTCTGCTATCGGATGCGGGCTATGGCCTGTGCGAAACTTCCAGAAGCACAGTTGGCCATTGAGCAACTTCTCAACCGAGAACGCCGTTCTCAACCACGGCTGCGAGAAAACTTGCCCATAACTCAAATGTTAGTTGGCAGTTATTTAGCTCTGGAAGCAATCAAAATATTGCTCGGTTTGCCGATCGCCACTGAGGGAAAATTACTGCATCTCGATTTGATCGGCACAAAGCTGACTCACAACGTTGTGCTAAAAAAACCGGGTTGTCCCCATTGTTCGCTACAGGAGAAAATATAGTGAATGGAGCGATCGCTAGTCCACGCTGGCGCGATTTAGTCAGCCCCCATACTGGAATTATCCGAGCCATCGATAGGTTCACCAAGCCTTATACAGAGTTTGAGTTTCCAGTTTTGTGGCAAGCTGAATTAGCAAATTTTCAACTTCGCAAACAGCAAGATGACTTACGCTACGGTGTAGGCAGGGGTATGACTGATGAACAAGCAATTCTCGGCGCTGTTGGTGAAGCTATAGAACGCTACTGCGGCGCCATTGTCCATGGCCAACAGATAATGGTCAGTAGTTACGAAGAATTACGCCATCCCGCCGTCCATCCTCCAGCTTTTTTCTCGTTTTCTGACAAACAATACTCTGACCCAACTTTTCCTTTTGCAGCTTTCGATCCAGCAATGCAGACTTCGTGGATTACTGCCCTTTCTTTGGGAAGTAACCAACAGGTTTTAGTCCCAGCGTTTTTGGTTTACTTTGATTGGGATAGCGATCTACCGGGGGATTATATTTTACCCGTTAGTTCTAATGGCATGGCTAGTGGGTCTTCTCTGGAGTTTGCTGCTTACAGTGGTTTGTGTGAGTTGATTGAGCGCGATGCTTTGATAATTGCATGGTTAAACCGCTTACCCGTTCCACGCATATATTTCGACCATCGACCAGGAATTGAAACTGAAATTGCACGCCACTACGCCCGATTTGGAATTGAGTTAGTTACCTTCGATTTGACTAGTGATATTAAAGTCCCCGTTGTCATGGCCATGTTAATTGACCATTCCGGTAAAAGTCCCGCCGTCGCCACTGGTCTGGGATGTCATCTCGATGGGTCAACGGCACTCCGCAAAGCAATTTTTGAAGTTTGCCAATCCCGCTTTGGTGACATAGAACGTATGGCTGGCGGTGCTGGGGCTAATCTCAATCAATATAGTGATGTTAAGTCTTTGGACGATCACAGTGCTTTTTTCTACACAACGGCTCGACTGAGTGAGCTGGACTTCTTATTTCACCATAACCAACACCTCAAGGTTGAAGATTTACCAACCTACCCATCTCATGTGGAGGTAGAGAAATTGCGATCGCTAATCGTCAAGTTGCACTCAGCCGATGTTGAACCTTATTTAGTTGAGATTACAACCCCCGATATCACCCCCCTTGGTTTCCGAGTAGTGCGAACTTTGGCCAGTGGATTAGTCCCCATATATTTCGGCTATGGACAAGAGCCACTGGGTACTCAACGTTTATTTGATGTGCCAGAAAGGTTGGGTTATGGTGCTAGGCGTACTGAAGATGACCTAAATCCCTGTCCCCATCCTATGGCTTAAGGAATTAAGTAAAGAAGTTTGTAGTTAGGACTTTAGTCCTTGATTTTTAAGCACTGAAGTGCTTACTACAAACTCATCAAAATTATGCGATAGACCACTAAAACTAAATGCATAACACGATCGATTTGTACAGTGCGTAAATCCTAAAAGTGAAAAAATTAAAGCAATGTATACAGAAAATGAACCTCTAGAGTTAGCTCTTTTGTATCATTTGAACTCTCCAGTACCTAAAAGTTATGTTAAGCGTGTTCCAGCTACTCAACTGCGGTATCTGCCGGAGGCTGCTTTTCTCGAACTTCCGAAAGCACCGCGCGATAACCCGCTAACTGAGCTTTTGGAACGGCGTTCTTCTGTGCGATGGTTTGAGAATCAGGTTATGCCACTGATTTCTTTGGCTCAACTACTCGACGCAGGATGCGGAATTAACGGTATGCGCCAAGTAGAGGGTCATTTTTTTGAAGGTCGCAACTCTCCCTCAGCGGGAGGACTTTATCCAATTGAAATTTTTGTATCAACGCAAGCGGTAGAAGGTCTAGCCGCCGGACTATATCACTACGAACCACGCGGTCACGGTCTACATCCAGTCAGTGATGCAGTACCAAAAGATTTTGTAGAACCCTTATTGCAACAGGACTACGTTGTGAATGCAAATGCTTTGTTTGTGTTCACATCTGTTTTCATGCGATCGATGGGCAAATACGGTGCCCGTGGCTACCGCTTTGCTCTTTTGGAAGCTGGCCATCAAGCTGAAAATATATGTCTCATGGCTGTGCAGTTAGGCCTTGGCAGTCTTTGTATTGGTGGATTCCATGATATGAGTGTGAACGCTATTTTGGGCATTGACGGCAAGCTTCATGCAGCACTTTACTGTGTTGCAGTCGGTAGTTATAGCAGCCAGGAGTAATCCTAGTTCGTCTTGCTATTATCGCTGCCAATAACGGAATTAAGCCAAAAAGTGACCAATAATTCAGATTTCCATTGGTCACGAAGACAAAATCATTAACAGGGGTTGTTATTGCATTCCCTAGTGATTCCAGCTTTTTCTCAGTTGAATGGCTGGTATCGTTTTTGTTGTGGCTTTTGTTTTCAACTTTGGCGGTTGTAGATGAACATAGGAATAATCCAGCCTTACAGTAATGGCTTTTTGGACGTTGTACCAGAGGGTGAAGGCAGTGACTACTGGCAGATTGCAGCTATACACATCAATGGCCAAGCTTACTGCCCTACTCCAAGGCTTTATCGTTCGGAAAAAGTGGCATTAACAAAAGCTGCACAAATTTATGATTGGATAGCTGACCATGAAGACCAAATCAGCAACGGGGCTTACAATTGCTCTGAGTTGCAACTCATTCTATGGCAGCAATCAAAAGTATCTTAGTTGGCTAGGGAGATTGCCGTACATTTGTATTCATGTTTGGGGCGATCGCACATCTACTATGTATTTTCTAGTACATTACTGGCCAGTTGTAACGAAGCGATGACCAAGCGCTGTAAGTCGGCTGCTGAGTTCTTTTACAGCATTCGGTCAACAACTGGCGATTTGTGTAGGTACTGAGGCGTGGAGTAAACCATTCCTCGTTTGGTACCTTTTGGCTGTTGCGTTCTGTTGATATCTCATTTAAGCTGCAAAACACACACAAGTTGTGCCAAATTGCCAGATATTTACTTCAATACCGTTGCTGATTTCATATTATCAAGTGAGGTAATTGGTAGGGGCGCAAAGCTTTGCGCCCCTACAAATCTCTGCGCCTCACCTGATTGGGAGCCGCTATATATAAATGAAAATGATTGTAGTATTTATAGGGTGTGTTAGGCGTAAGCCGCAGGGCACCAAAGCCTTGAGAATGGTGTCGTACTCTCGCCGATACCGCAATTGGGCAATGCTAATTTAATATATAGCGCTTCTCAATTGGGTAAAATACCGTCGTTCGTAGGGGCGCACAGCTGTGCGCCCCTACACCGTATTGCATCCAAACGAGAATCGGTACATAATACTGATTTGGAAGTAAATTTCCACTAAAATACCTATGAAAGCTGAAGCAGAAAACTATACCAGGCTCACTTGTGAAGTCGAAACTACACTCAAGGTGATTGGCGGACGCTGGAAGGTTTTGATTATTAGAGAATTAATGGCTGGCGTCAAACGCTTTGGTGAATTGCAACGGGCTTTACCTGGAATAACCCAAAAGATGTTGACTCAGCAACTCCGAGAAATGGAAGAAGACGGTATTATTCATCGAGAAGTTTATCCCCAAATTCCGCCCAAGGTGGAATATTCACTCACGCCTCTAGGAGAAACTTTGCAACCAATTCTTTATGCTATGCATGAATGGGCTGTTCAAAATTTTACTCGAAATAATCACCATCAATATTAAGCATTAAGCTGTTAGGCATTATTCGTTATTTAATAAATATTCAATGGCTGCCTCTAATTTTGACGGATAACTTTCAGCAAATCTTTCAAACCAAAGTCCTTCAGGGGAAAGTGGATCTATTTTCCCTAACCATTCTTTTGCTTGCACTTTCAAAGCCTCTAGTTGTTTAGCTTTGAGTTGTTGTTGACGAATTCGTTCCTGTTGTAATTCCTGCTGCCTTTTTAATTCCTCAGCAGCATCTTGTTCGGCAAAATCAGCCTTAACTTCTGCCAAAAGATTATCCATCAAAGATCCTGGTTTTGGTGATGATGGAATAAACGATTTGGCTGTAGTTGATTTCGGCGGCTGCTGTTTGGGTTTTTCTTCTTTGTATTCAGTTTGAAGTTCAGCTAACAGCTTATCAATAGAATCCATTTTTATAAGTCCTATGAATAGGAGTCAGAACTCAGAACTCAGAATTCAGAATGGGCTAAACGCCCCGCTACCGCTAACAGAATTCAGAAGACTCATGCTTTTGAGTTTTGTCTCTTACTAGTCATTAATGGCGTTGAGTAGTACTTCTGATAAACTCATATCTTCCATATCTTCCATAGTAATTGTGTCACAGATATCAAACTTAGCCCCGGCTCCTTGGAGTTCGTCGTCTAAAACTTTGAGAAAACGGGTAGCTTGCTGATCTGTACCGACTTGAATGAAAGAAATGGCTAATTCTTCATCTCTATCCATGCGGCGAGAAGCTTCAATAATGACCCTCATTACTGCTTTGCGATCGTCTGGTTCGCCATCAGTAACTACTAAAATTGTTTCACCATTTGGTTTTGTTTGACCTGCTCCTTTGCGTTGAAAGTAATCATCAGTTGCATGTTTCAACACGCCAGCTAAGTCGGTTGTACCAGAGGGATCGTTTTCTCGAAAAATTTGTGCTACTTTGCTGGATGTCACATTTTCATAGCGCTTAAATTTCCCAGAAAATACATAAACAGTAATACCATCTGGATCGAATTGTTCGCATTTATTAGCTAAAGCTAAAGTAGATTCCTGTGCTGTTACCCATCTGTTTCTACCACCCTTTTGGTCTGGGGTGGCCATGCTGCCGCTTTTGTCAATAATTAAGGTATAGTCTCGATTTTCTAGCATTGATAAATTCCCCAAATGTTTAGTCACAAGTTATATGTTACAAATCATTTTTTACATAGATAATATCTCCAAAAATTGTTGATTAATTTAGGTTCTATCAGTCAGTTATGGCGTTGGTTAATACGTCTACAAGGCTCATTTCTTCTAGGTCGTCTAAAGTTACTGTATCGCAAATATCAAATTTAGCGCCAACACTTTGCAACTGGTCATCCAAAGCTTTCAAAAACTTAGTTGCTTGGGCGTCTGAACCTACTTGAATAATCGAAATTCCCAATTCTTCATCACGTTCCATTTGCCGAGTCGCATGAATGATCACTTCAAATACAGCTTTGCGATCGTCTGGTTCACCATCAGTAATCACTAAAATTGTTTCTCCGTTTGGCTTACTTTGTCCAGCAGCTTTGCGTTGAAAGTAATTATTGATGGCATCTTGGAGTACGCCTGCTAAGTTGGTTGTACCAGCAGGATCGTTTTCGAGAAATACCTGTGCGACTTTGGCTGAGGTTACATCGTCGTAGCGTTTAAATCTACCAGAAAACACATAAACAGTGATCCCATCTGGGTCAAACTGTTCCGCCTTTCTTGCCAAAGCTAGTGTAGATTCTTGGGCTATTTCCCATCGACTTCTCCCACCAACTTGGTCGGGTGTGGACATGCTACCGCTTTTATCAATGATTAGTGTGTAGTCGCGATCGCTCATCATATTTTTCCTGTGATTATTGCCCTGTGGTTCTAGTTTAGTCTAAGAGTTTGATGGCACCGCCAGCTTTTTAAGGTTTTGTATCAATTATATTATTCAAAACAACAGTGTTATACAATACAAATACGTATAAATACGGTTAGTATCCATGACTTAGTGTCTTTGATTGCAAAATTTATCACCGCAAAGAGTAGTTACCAAGAATACAAAAGTTAGTTTTGCTGCCTCAGCGTTGGTTTGCTGTACTGGGGATTTTTATTTGCAAGCGAAAATTATAAAAAAATAAAGTTCATCCAAGACCGAGAAATAAATAGGGTATATTTCATAGCGTCAAGCAATTATCAATCAAAAATCTCCTAACATAAAAATCAAGCCAAAAAATTTCCCTTGAAAAATAAAATTTGGCTGAGAGGAGGTTGGAATTGAAAAAATTTACAAACACAGGAATATCCAAAAATGAAATTAGGCAAATTTCTTCATGCAATAGTTGTGCTTGTCTTTGTTGTTAGCGTTGCCTTAATTAGTAAGCCTATGTCTGCTTGGGCAGTAGCCAGCAACTACCAATTAACTTGTTCAAATATTCAAGTTCAAGAAAATGTGCTATCAGCTGATTGCAGAAGAAGAGATCAAAGCGTTCAATCTACTTCCATAACCTTAAAGGGCATTGAAAATATCGATGGCACATTAAAAGTTCTCGACCCTGATATGACTGCTAATTACAATCTCACTTGCACAAATATTGCTGCGTCAGGAAATCAAATTTCAGCTAAATGTAGAACGAGAAATGGTGCTTATGTAGATACCAGTACAGTTATCAATGGAATTGAGAACATTGATGGAAGCTTACAATACACAAGCAGCCCAGCTTAGGTCAAAACTAAGATTGTGAAATTGTAAAAAAATTAAGTTAGACGAAGCCATATAAGTAAATATATGGCCTCGTCTAATTTTTCATCAGAGAATTGATATTATCCAAACGTTTTCCCGCTTAGATGAAGCCGAAATGAAAGCAGTTGATATCCATGAAGGAATCGATAGTACTTTAATGACTAATGGGTTTGATTTGGTCGAGAATTTCCCAGATTTGCTGTAACATTGGCTCTAAGCCGGTGCGGGTAACTGCTGAAATCAAAAAAACTGGGGCGTAGGAGAGATGATTCAGTTGGGTAGCTAACGCTTCCAAATCTACGGTTTCGCCATCGACTGCATCAATTTTATTTAACGCCAAAATTTGCGATCGCTCTGTTAAACCTCTGCCATAAGCTTTTAATTCTTGCTGAATTGTGTTATAATCTCCAACCACATCATCACTTGTGGCATCAATCAAGTGGAGTAGCACCCGTGTGCGCTCGATGTGACGCAAAAAATCATGTCCTAGTCCAGCGCCTTGGGCGGCTCCTTCAATTAATCCAGGAATATCAGCGAAAACAGTACCATCACCAGTGGGCTTCCGTACTACACCCAAATTAGGGATCAAAGTAGTGAAGGGGTAGTCTGCAATTTTTGGGCGTGCAGCTGATAAAGATGAAATTAAAGTCGATTTACCAGCATTTGGTAAGCCAATAATTCCGACTTCTGCCAAAAGTTTCAACTCTAGACGCAACTGCTTTATTTCCCCTGATAAGCCTGGGAGAGCGTATTCTGGGGCGCGGTTACGGTTGCTCAAAAAATGCTGATTTCCCAGTCCACCTTTACCGCCTTTGGCAACATGTAAAGTCTGCTGAGGCTCAATTAAATCTCCCAATAATTCGCCTGTTTCGGCATCATAAACGGCTGTACCGCAGGGAACTTCAACAATCAAATCTTTGCCATTCGCCCCAGTGCAATTATTCGGGCCTCCACGACTACCGTTTTCGGCTTGAAAGCGATGATTGTATCTGAAGTCCAGCAAGGTTTGTAGGTTTTGGTCGGCAACGAAAATTACTGAACCACCCCGCCCTCCGTTACCACCAGAGGGGCCACCAGCCGGTACATATTTCTCCCGCCGGAAGGCGACAATACCATCGCCGCCCTTGCCAGCTGCAACTTCAATTTCTGCTTGGTCAATAAATTGCATATTTTTTGAGTACCCAGTGCTGAGTCCTGAGTGCTGAGTGATAAGTGGTGAGTTATTAATTATAAGTTTTTAATCAACCTTCGGTTTTAACTTAATACTCCCCACTCAGCACTCATATCATGTCCGGTTAAAGACTTATCATTAGGATTGACGCTCTGACGCAAAGAAATTTTAATCACAAGTGATTAGTCGGACATGATATCAAATATATGGTGAAACATCTTCACCGCATTTATCTGCCAAATAAGAGAGGGCACGGAAACGTAAGCCCACTAGTTGTTCATACAATGGATTAATTTTACACATCGGTGGTATATGCACAATCTTGCGTCCAAATAGGGTGACATCGCGTTCAAAAGGACACTGGGAGGGAATCATTTTACACAAAAAGCGGGCTACTCTTGGATCTTGGATATCTAATCCATCGAGCCAGTCGCGCAGGGGATGTAGTGCATCAATTTGAGGTTTTGTAAGACCAGTTGCAGCGATAGTGGGGGTAATTTGTTCTGGGTGTTCTAGGGTGTGGCGGAGGGCTTCGAGTAAATTCTCTGGTTGTTTTAAGGCTTGGCAGAACTGTTGCAGAACCTCATCTTCACTGGGAGAATAAGTACCATCTGCGATCGCTACCATCACTGCTGTCCGTAAGAAATTTTCCGCTGCTGGCGTACCTTTGCCCAATACTGCAGCTAATTCCTCAGGCGAAATTATCTCTAGCGAGTCCCATTGAATTTTAGGAGCTAGTTCATCTTTAGTGATGCTGGCAATCATTTGTTGTTCTTGTTCATCAAAATTGCCATCAGCCCAAGCAATAGTCAGCAGTCCACGTAACCAAGCGGCAATTTGTTCGCTGCTGTAGGGGGATTGAACAGTAGTTGTCATAAACTTACGCTTCACGCTTTCCTCGATCAATACTAAGCTACCGTGAAGGTGTTTAAATTTTTATACCATTTTACTTTAATGTTCATATAAAAGGATTGTTGATATTAACATAAATCGAGTGGGTTGCTAAGGAACTATGCATTTCATCAATGTCATGAAAGCGGGAGATGAGATTGGCTTTGCAACGCCATTGCGGCTGATGAAGCTGATGCAGGAGTTTTGAGCTACCTTGGTCTATATTTGCATATTTATCTAAAGCAGTTCTGACTTCTGCTAAAAGTACTCGTTCATCCACCAAGCCTCCGACGCCAAAGGCATTAATCAGCCCCAATAAATGATTGTTGAAAAAGTAGTAACCGAGACGTTCGTCGGCAGCAATGGCATTTTTGCACACTGTATAACTTCTGTTGCTAAAGCCGGGGAGGATGTTGTCTAAATGTTCCCGAAATGCTGGGTGACAGTAATAATCTTGGTTGTCGCGGAAAAAGAAGCGGTCAGGATAACCATCTTGGAGTTGCAAAACACTATTTTGTTGATGCGCTTCTAACCCTATGCCATAGGTAAAGTACAACCAAAGAATCGGCTCTAGGGAGATTTTGAGATAACGGCGAAACCAAATGCGGCTAACTTCACTTGTGGTGCGTTGTTCGCGTTCTGCTAGCAAGTTAATTATATTTCTCAAGCGCGAACCATCATTTGATATAGCATCCTGACATAGAGAAATTAAACAAGTTGCATCAGTGGCAGGATTGCTTTGGAAAATATTTTCTCGTAATAGGGAAGCGAAGCCAGTACTTGGTTCGCCGTCTATTTTTATAGTGATGTAGGCAGGTTCGCGGATAATATTAAATTGTGGGAAGCGATCGCGCAGTTTCTTACCAACTTCAGTATTCAATAATTGATAAAGTTCTACCGCCCTTTGTAACTCTTTATAGGAAATAGCCCGCATCGAGTTAGTAATCTTGACGTTCAAAGACAGTTTGAACATAAAAGTTGCATCAGGATGATAAACTGTGCGAATTGAAGAAGTGGGCATAAAAGCTCGCCCTTGTAAACCCAAATCTTCCAGTAATCCTTGATTTATTAACTGCTGGACTGCTGGTTGACGTAGCAGGAAATTCGCCTGCCAAGGATGCACCGGCAACAAAGCATATTCATCTGTGCGGCAATAATTCATCTTGAAGTTTTCATTCACTTCAGCATCCGTTAAAAGTTCTGCTTTGATGGCTTCTGTAGCTGTTTGTGGTAATGCTGAACCAGATTCTACTATCGATTGATGGGCGCGAAAGTAGTGCAGAGGAAAACGCCCTTTCAATTCGGGAGAATAAGTTGTTAATTCATTTGCAGCAAAACCTTGACGGCTTTTTGGCGTTGGATGTAAAGGATGTCCAAAAATTAATGCTTGTTCGGTTTCAATAAAATTACTGGTGAAAGCATAAAGGATATGGGCATCTTGTCGCCGCTGTCGAACAAACTGTTCTATGTTGCAGCAACTTTCCACTACTCGCCGCAGCAATTCCTCCCCATCGCCATTGCTACCATCAGCCAGCGCTAACTCTTGTGTCAGCAGAGTAACCAAGGTGATATAATCTACCTCTAAAACACTAGTTTTGTCTGCTGGCTGATAATAAATTGGCAAGTGAAATAAATGCCGTCCAGTTGGTGAATGATAGCGTAAACCAGCCAATATTTGTATACCTTGACACTCCAAATAACAGCAGATTAATACCTGAGCTTTAGTCCGAGTAAATACCTCATTGATGGCATCATCTATCACTTCAGTATTGGCTTTTATAATTTGGCCAGTGCCAGTTTCTCGCAGGTAACAATTGAAAAAGCTTTGAATTGTAGCTTGTTCAGCAATTTCCTTGTTGGTGCGATCGCTAATCAGTTGCGGCGTTGCAGCGGTAATGATGGTTTGCTCTATCATTGGAATTTTGGGTCTAAAAATTGAGGATTTTTCAGGGAATGACTAATATTAATTGAAAATTATTAGCGATAAATATATTCTGATACAGAATTATACCTTTGCAATCCTCAAGATTTAGATATTATAAAATCAATTTTTGTCATCTATTAAAAGTAAGAGCTTTACTGGGAGTTAACTGACCGCACTACACTCACTTTTGAATCACATTTGTTTCTGATAATAGATGCACAGGTCAGCTTTAGAGAATATTTGTAAAGTCTACTGTTGTATTCAGATTCTCCTTAGCCACCCCTTTTTTAACGCTACGGTGTACACATAAGTTTCTTGGTCTGCGTCTTTGTTGCATCGACCTGCATCTTAGTTACATCGACCTGCATCTTAGTTGCATCGACCTGCATCTTAGTTGCATCGACCTGCATTTTAGTTGCATCGACCTGCATCTTAGTTGCATCGACCTGCATTTTAGTTGCATCGACCTGTAATTAACTTTCTCTAAGCTAAGTGTAAGGGCGCGGCAGTGCTTACCCAAGCAGTATTGAGTGCTTATCTGTGTCAACTTAAGGCAAAACTCTTGCAAAGAGGGGAATAAGTTTCTCAAAGTCCTCCTTTTTAAGGAGGATTTAGGAGGATCTAAAGTTTTGGATACTAGACACACAAAGCGATTCCCAATCCCAAATCTCAAATCCAAAATGGTATAAGATGACAGCAACATCAAAAGAGATAATTAGATCGAGTCAATGGCATCATTTATCTGTAGAAGAAGTAACTCGGCATTTAGATACAAATTTAGAAACTGGTTTAACCTCTGCTGTTGCGGCAAAAAAACGTGAGCATTTTGGTGCGAACGAACTCAAGAGCAAACCAGGAAAAAGTCCATTGCTGCGGTTTCTCTTGCAATTTAACCAACCGCTACTCTACATTTTGTTGATTGCGGGTGCAATCAAGGCCACACTTGGGCAGTGGGTGAATGCTGGGGTGATTTGGGGTGTAACTCTAATTAACGCTATTATTGGTTTTGTGCAAGAATCCAAAGCTGAAAGTGCGATCGCTGCTTTAGCTTCTTCAATACAAACCAATGCAACCATCATTCGCAACGGTAAAAAGGTGCAAGTTTCTTCCACAGAGTTGGTACCAGGGGATATGGTACTACTGACTTCTGGAGACAAAGTACCAGCCGATTTGCGTCTGGTGCAAGTACGGAATCTGCAAGTTAACGAATCAGCACTCACGGGAGAATCAATTGCAGTTCAGAAAAATACACAACTGCAAAATCTAGATGCACCGTTAGCAGAACGCAGTAACATGGCTTATGCTGGTAGCTTCGTAACATTTGGTACTGCTAGGGGTGTTGTTGTCGCCATTGGGGATGCCACAGAAACCGGGCGTATTTCCCAGCTAATGGAGCAAGGAACCAGCCTGAAAACTCCATTAACCCGCAAATTTGACAAATTCAGCCGCACATTGCTGTACATAATTCTAGGCATAGCAGGGTTCATGTTTGCAGTTGGGCTGGGATATGGTTACTCCTGGACACAAATGTTTGAAGCTGCGATCGCTTTTGCTGTGAGTGCCATTCCGGAAGGATTGCCAGCAGTGGTAACAGTCACATTAGCAATCGGTGTTTCCCGCATGGCGCGGCGTCATGCAATTGTTCGCAAATTGCCAGCAGTGGAAACTCTCGGCGGCGCCACAGTTATCTGCTCTGATAAAACTGGCACCCTCACCGAAAACCAGATGACTGTACAAGCAATTTATACAGCAGGTCAACACTATACTGTCACTGGTACGGGCTATGCTCCACAAGGAGAAATTTTACTGGATGAAAAACCAGTAAATTGGCATAATTTTTCTGCTTTTCAAGAATGTATCAAAGCCGGATTATTATGTAATGATTCGCACCTGGAAAACAAAGACGACCAATGGCAAGTTGTTGGCGATCCTACCGAAGGAGCATTGATAGCTGTTGCCAATAAAATAGGATATACACGCAGTGACTTAGAACAAGAAATGCCCAGGTTGGATGTCATTCCCTTCGAGTCCGAATTCCAATACATGGCAACTTTGCATACTGAGGAAAATTCTCAATCCAAAATTATTTACATTAAGGGTTCAGTTGAGGCAATTCTTAAACGTTGTCAGTCTCAATTAGATGTAGAAGGAAACCTTGCTCCTGTGGATGCAGAAACGGTGCATCAGGAAGTTGATGCAATGGCAAATCTTGGTTTACGGGTGTTAGGGTTTGCCAAAAAACCTGTAGAGACGTTACATGCAACATCTCTAGAACATGCAGATATCGAAAATGATTTGATTTTCTTGGGATTGCAGGGGATGATCGATCCGCCACGAGAAGAAGCAATCAAGGCGGTGCAAGCCTGTGAAGATGCTGGCATTCAAGTCAAAATGATTACAGGCGACCATTCAGTAACTGCACGAGCGATCGCTCAAAGTATGGGCTTCAACAAAAACGGTCAAGTTCTGGCTTTCACAGGAAGCGAACTTGCTCAAATGGATAAATCAGAACTAGCCACAGCCATAGAAGACGGGGTGGTGTTTGCTCGTGTTGCGCCAGAACAGAAACTGCGTATTGTTGAAGCCTTGCAATCGAAAGGTGAAGTCGTCGCCATGACGGGGGATGGTGTCAACGATGCACCCGCCTTAAAACAGGCAGATATTGGGATTGCGATGGGGGGTGCGGGTACAGAGGTAGCCAAAGAAGCCGCTGACATGATTTTAACCGATGATAATTTCGCCTCAATAGAAGCAGCAGTCGAGGAAGGGCGGACTGTTTATCGGAATTTGCTCAAAGCGATCGCCTTTATCTTACCCGTCAACGGTGGCGAATCGATGACGATTTTGATTAGTGTACTACTTGCCAGAGAATTGCCGATTTTGTCTTTACAAGTTCTCTGGCTAAATATGGTTAATTCCATTGCCATGACCGTACCTTTAGCCTTTGAGCCAAAATCTCAGCGAGTGATGCAAAAATCACCGCGTAACCCCCGCGAACAGTTACTTTCTCAAAGTTTAGTCAAGCGCATCTTAGCAATTTCTATCTTTAACTGGATTTTGATTTTTGGTGTATTTGAATGGATAAACAAAACTACAGGAAATATCGATTTAGCGCGGACAATGGCAATTCAAGCTTTAGTAGCAGGAAGAATTTTTTATCTTTTAAGTATTAGTCAGTTAGGAAGTGCTTTGATTTCCTTATTTCGAGGAATTAGACACAGAATCAAGGACGCATCAGCAATTGGAATTGGAATTGCTTGCACTGTAATTTTGCAGATAATTTTTAGTCAATGGAACTTGATGAATAACTTATTTTCTACAGCACCACTGAACTTAAATCAATGGTTTATTTGTTTTGTTGTCGGTTTACCAATGATTGTAGTATCTCTGTTGGTAAATCGTTTCGACCCCCTTGAGTGAGTTTATGGTTCACCATCACCAGCCGACTTATGTTTTTTGCCTAACGCAGGACATAGCCTTGCGCTGGGCGAGTTTGAGTATCCTGATTTTTTTTGCAAGTGTCGCAGGGGTTAGTGGATTTTACCAAGCCATTCATGGGCGAACATGGACATTGGTATCTGCAAGCAACCAGACAAATCAATTGCCAGCCCTGCTAATATTTTTTGGATTTATTGCTGTTTTATTGGCCACGCTGATTATTCACGAATTAATTCACGGGGTACTGTTCGCTGCCTTTGGTGGGTCGCCCCGTTACGGAATTGGTGTAAAATTTTTCTTACCTTAGGGACTTCCAATAAAAAAAGCGTCCCATCGTAGGGGCGCACAGCTGTGCGCCCCTACAAATGTACAAATAATTTGGAACAATTTATTTTTTGGAAGTCCCCTATTATCTATTTTAGCGATCGCTACCTTTTTTGGGCTTGTGGGTATTTTCGTGAAGGCAATTTATAGAACGCGATGAAAGATGGTTTTAAACATGAAAAGCCGTGGTATGAGTCAATGTGTCTCCCAGAAAGAAATTTTGTATCCATTTGATAGGCTTTTAAATCTTGATTCCAAGAAGTAGCGATCGCTTCTGCAACTTTTAAATTATCATCAAACCAAAACTGGACTAACTCGCTGAGAATTTGACGACGAAAAAAAGCACATTTTATTGCATCTTTATTCCAAACATAAGGATTCGGAGAACCGAATAAAAAATAATGAATTATGCTAGTAATTTTGTTTGTATAAAATATTTTCCTGGCTAATAAAACTTCCTGATTAGCTACTAAAAATACCTGTCCTGACCTCCCCGCCCCCAGTAATTTGCCAGGATAAGAATGCTGTAATTTTGCCATTTACTTTGCTTTTTATTGGGTATAATTGGTAAAAATTTGAGTTGTCAAGATCCGTGACTTAATATCAAAAGTCAGGGATCTTGTTGTTCACAAAGAATTTTGCGTCAGTCCTACAAATTTTCTAGCGGCGCTTATACAAGCCGAATAAAGGAGCAAGAATCGCCCCAAATACGAACCCTCCTGCGTGTGCCCAGTAAGCAATCCCTCCACTTTCCATGCCAATATTGGAGCGAGTTTGTAAGCTGGCGATACTATAGAATGCTTGCTGGAAAAACCAAAACCCAAGAAAGAAAAATGCGGGAATTCGTACCGTGGTTAAGAAAAAACCCAAGGGAATTAAAGTGAGAATTTGGGCTTTTGGAAAACGCAGAATATATGCGCCTAAAACGCCAGCGATCGCACCACTCGCACCCAAGGAAGGAATTGTCGAATTCTGTGAAAAAAACCACTGGGATAACGCTGCTAAAACACCGCACGTCAAATAAAAAATTAGATATTTTACATGACCCAAGCGGTCTTCAATATTGTTACCAAAAACCCACAAAAACAGCATATTTCCTGCTAAGTGTAAAAAACCACCATGCAAGAATTGAGATGTAATCAGCGTCATCCACTCTGGTATTATCTGACCGCTGGGACAAGTCCTTGAAAGTTGGCATGGTACTAGCGCCGCAATGTAAAAAAATCCTTGTAATTGCTTTGGTGTCAAGCTCAGTTGGTAAAGAAATACAAGGATATTAGCAGTAATTAGTCCGTAAGTAACATACGGGGTGATGGTTGTCGGGTTGTTATCTCTTAAAGGAACCACAATTGTTTTTCCTAAAAATCGCTATTTGAAAATGCTTAGAAATTGTAGCCGACACCTAGTAACAAACCAACATCAGTTTCGTCGATAAAACTGACATTGACTCCACCCGTTGCTGTAATCTGTGGGGATAAAGGAACATCTACACCGCCAGAAATTAATGCACCAACGGTGCTATCTCTACCTGTAGAAATTGCCACACCACCACCAATATAAGGCGCTACATTGAATTGAGTGATTTCTAAATTTTCTTGAGGAAAATCTATAGTTAATGGAACAAGAAAGACTGTATTATCGCCAACTAAAGCCGCAGGACGCGCCGATAAATTTCGGGTTAGTCCGATTTTGCTAATCACTGCAAATGAACCTTCACCTACCCGTGTGTTGCCAGTAAAACCAATATTACCACCAACACCGATATAGCTAGAACCAGAACGTGTAGCTCTACCAGGCTCAAAAGTTTGAGCTACATTCTGTGATTGAATGGCTGAGGAAGGTGGTGTTGATTCTATAATCAAGTCAGATGCAGAATTAGCAGCAATAGGAGGAGTTTCGTTTAGTTGCTCTAATTGATTTGCTGTCAAAGTCGTCACAGAAGTAGAATCTGTATTTTCTGCGTGAGCCGGCAAAATGCTACCAATAACACCCAGACTAACAAGAGTTAGTAAAGCAGAAGTGTGTTTGAAAAAATTAATATTCATTGATATTTTTTCCTTTTCATCCTGTTGTCTTCATTATTGACAACAAAAGTGAATAAAAAGTGACAGGGAGAAAGTAAATATTTTAGTAAATGATGTTTTTTAGTAGAAAAATATTGATTGATGGCTTAATATATATTACTTCTGATAAATGTACTATTTCTCAAGTTAAGTTTTTGCTCTAAAATTCTTCTAACTAAAGTTAGAAGAATCAATTAATTATAAAAATTATTTGACTAATAGCCTACTTACAGTTGTAAAATAACCCTTGCTAGCATTAAATAAATAAAAACTCCCAAAACATCTACCACAGAAGTAATAAATGGAGCTGACATCAAGGCTGGATCTAAACCGATGGCACCAAATAAAAACGGTAAACCTGAACCTGAGACGGCTGCTAAGATAGCGATCGCCAGCAAACTCATGCCCACAGTTATTGCTATTGGCAAACTTCCTTCAAGAAAGTAAGCCCAGAAAATCACCGCTATTCCTAACATCAATCCCAATAGCGCCCCTGTGATTGTTTCCCTTGTGACTACTTGCAAAGCTTTTTTGATGCCAACTTCCTTGAGATTAAGGCCTCGAATCACCACCGTTGAAGACTGCGCTCCGACATTTCCACCTGCGTCGATCAACAAGGGAATAAAGGCAGCTAAGGCAACGACTTGTTTTAAAACATCTTCTTGAGCGCTAATCACAGCAGTGGTGCCAGTATTGGCAATTAAGAGAACAAATAGCCAAACAACCCGTTTACGCGCTGCTGTCAACACGTTCGTCTGGAAATAGTTATCGCCCCCAGTTTCCACCCCACCTTGAGTATAAATATCCTCTGTGGTTTCTTGCTCCAAGACATCTAGAACGTCATCAACGGTGACAATGCCAACTAGACGCTGTTCTGTATCCACTACAGGCACAGCTACTAAGTCGTAGTGTTGAATGACTCGCGCTACTTCTTCTTGGTCTGTATCTGTGTGGATGAAGACTACATCACGGGTCATAATTTCACCCAGCCTTTGCTCTGTATGGGCAATCACTAAATCTCTAAAGGAAAGAGTTCCCGTGAGGCGGCGTTCTCTATCAGTCACGTAAAGGTAGTAGATAGTTTCGGCAGCACTAGCAAAAACGCGAACCCTCTCGATGGCTTGGCTAATCGTTAAATCCTCCTTCACAGAAAGATATTCTGTAGTCATGATCCGCCCAGCAGTACCCTCTTTGTAGCCTAGAAGTAAGGCAGTGGCTTCGCGCTCATCTGGACTGAGTTGTTCCAGTAGTCTGCGGACGACTTTAGCAGGTAACTCGTCAAATAGTCGCGCTCGATCGTCAGGCGACATCTTATCTATAATGTCGAGAACTTCTTGATGCCTCAATTCTGCAATCAAGGACTGTTGAACGCTAGAGTCGAGATATTCATAGACTTCGATCGCTTCCTGTTTTGAGAGTAAGCGAAAAGCCAGAGCCTGCATAGCCTTTGGCAAACCCTCTATGGCTTGGGCAATATCCACAGGTTGTACAGGTACTAAGAGAGCTTTCGCTCCCTGCAAGTTATTTTGTTGTAGTAATGCTTCGAGTTGCGATCGCACTAACTCCACAAGCACTTGTCGAGACGCGCTCGGTTGCCGTGAAGAGTAAGGTGGATTCTCAGTCAAAATACACCTCCTGAATGCAGATTTACATTAGTTATCTTTAGTATTATGAAAAAATGTGAACAAAAAGTGACAACGATCGACTACTGTGACTATTTCAGTGGCAAAACAATCTGAAAAATTGACCCCTTCTCAACTACACTTTTGACACTAATATGACCGCCGTGTGCAGAAATGATTTGTTCGACAATAGACAACCCTAAGCCATATCCACCGGTTTTGCGCGATCGCGATCGCTTTTTATCCACCCGATAAAAGCGCTCAAAAATATGCGGTAAATCGGCTTCCGGAATACCCATACCATTGTCTATGACTTCAATCACAGCCCAATTTGACTGGGCGAACAGCCGCAGCTGAACTTGACCCCCAGCAGGAGTATATTTGCAGGCATTATCGAGCAAATTAATTACTGCTTGTCGCAGCAAATTAATATCACCCAGCACAAGCACGCTGGCAGTCGGTAAAGTATAAATTAGATTCAGATGTTGTGCAGCCTCTTGTGTTGTATATTCATCTGCTATTTGTACAAATTCACTCTTCAAGTCAACTTCTTGCAAAAATTCTGGAGATAATCGACCTACATGACGTGCCAAAAACAGCAGATTATTCACTAGAATATTCATGGACTTGGCAACCTCGAAAATCTTCCCAAAGCGTTGACGCTGGGCTTCAATATCCTGAGATTTAGACAGCAAGCCATACTGGGCATTGCTAGTAATCGCTGACAAAGGCGATCGCAATTCATGGGAAGCATCAGCTGTGAAGCGTTGTAACTGATCGTAGCTTTCACGAATTGGTTGCATTGCGATTCCCCCCAAACACCAACCAGCCAAACCGATAACCCCCAAAGTTATTGGTACTGTCAACAGCAAAATCAACCGTAATTGAGCCAGATTATTTTGCACAGATGTCAGTGGCGTTGCAACTTGCAGATAACCGATTAACAAACTATTTTGGTAAACAGGTAGTGTTAGCTGACGCAGCCAGGTAACGCAGGGCGTTTTCTTTGAGGAATCAAAGGTAATCTTGAGAGTTTGAAAACCGGGTGCTGCTTCAACCTGTGCTTCTGGCTCAGCACCAAAAAATTGCACCAATTGTCCTTTAGGATCGTACCAACGCGCATACACAAATTCCGTACCCTGTGGTGGTACATTGCTTCCTAAAAGTGGCACATTTTCTAGGTCTAGCTGTTTATTACTCAGATCGTACCTTGCATTCACCGTCATTACTCTGGATTTTTTGTGAACTAAGCGATCGAGATTCTCCAGTTCGCCCAAGACTGTTTGGTAATAAAGCACTCCTGCAAAAATCACCAAAATACTCCCCATCGTTAGGGTAAACCACAGAGCTAAATTGCTGCGACTACGATAAAACATGAAACTTAGGCAAGATGCTTAGACTTTCCATCGGTCAGATTCTTATTCGCTCCTGAAATTAGCTCGTTACTATATGTTCTTACCCCACTTATTGCAAAAACTCTACTCTTCCAAGGTAGAACTTTTACTACCTCTGCCACTGCTGCTAATTGCTTTTGCATTTGGCGGTGAATCCTTGACAAATGTACTATTAAGTCGTTCCTACCCCACAGGAGATAAACTCCTAACTGATACGCAAATCGTGAAGGTGCAGGTTACAGCCAATGTGGTAGTAACTGAAGTTGAAATCGAAAAAGAGCAGGATTTTACTGAAGTTGAACTTAAGACTGCAAACTCTGTACTTAAAAAGTTAATATTTAAAGTTCCAGTCACAGAATTCAGCTTTTTAAAAGCGATGATTGCTCAAGAATTAGGGCTATCTGATGAAGTAGAAACTCTGCAAGCTAATACAAAAATGCAGGTGCAATCTGCGGTTAAAGTGCTAGGAATCCTAGCTGAAATTGAAAAAGAGCGAGGGTTTACCAAAGTAGAAGTAAATACCGCAGACTCAGTACTCAAAAAGTTAGAATTTGAGTTTCCAGTCACAGAATTAAAATCTGTAAAAGCTATGATTACCCAAGAACTAGGACTTTCTCCTGAAAATGCTAGAGTCTTAGTCAGCTATCGGGTAAAAAATTAGCAAGTATTGTTTCCAGCAAACAGATCAATTTCTAATTACTCTGAAGCTTTGAGACTATAACCCATGCCGTAGACAGTTTTAATCCAATCCCCTGCACCAACAAACTGCAAGCGATGTCGTAATTTGCGTACTAGCACAGTTAACGCATTGCTTTCCGGCTCTGTACCCCACTCCCACAGTGCTTCTTCAATCTGCTCGCGGGTTAAAATCTGATTGCGGTGACGCATTAGGTACTCTAGCAATTGAGCTTCCCGTGGTGATAATTCTACACTTACCCGATCGCGCTCAACGGTTAAGTTACTTAAATGCAGCTGTAAATCTGCAACCCGGAGAATATCTCCCACCCACTGGGGAGAACGCCTACCCAAAGCACGTACCCGTGCTAAGAGTTCCACCAAGTCAGCAGGTTTAACAAGATAGTCATCAGCTCCCGCATCTAAACCCGTAACTTTATCTAGTGTAGTATCCTTAGCAGTGAGCATCAACACAGGTGTAGTTTTACCAAGAAGTCGATACTGACGGCACAGACTTAACCCGCTGAGTGTGGGCAACATCCAGTCCAAAATTAATAAGTCATACTCTTTTTTGGACAATAGCCATTGTGCAGTTTCTCCGTCGTCAACACCATCGACAATATATCCAGCTTCCGACAGCACACCCTGTAATGGCTCTAATTGTTCGGGATCGTCTTCTACCAGTAGTATCCGCATAGAATTTTTTAGCAACTGACACAAGTAGAATTGCCAGCCTCCTTGTTTATATTAAAAAAAACAAACTTATTTCCTGTCTTCCACTAGGAATATTCTGATGTAGATTTTGGATATCGGCATTGCTCATACCATTTCACTTTAATCAAGATACAAATACGTGGGTAAGGGTTTAGCAGTGTTCATGCGTGTCAACTTAAGCTAGAAATGGCTTATCTGTTGGCTTTCTCACCCGCCTGGGAATAAATTCCCAGGCTAACAGCTAAAGTCATCTAAAAGATGACTAAAGATTTTTGGCTATATTTAGTCATCTTTAGATGACTTTTGCTAAAAGCATTGAACTTCAGTTCCTTGCGGGACATCGGTTTCACGTTAAGTTGACATCAATGAGCAATGCGCTTTACCCCTACGAAAAATCTATATGTATCAAGATTTTCGTGAAATAGTATCAGATATAGGATTCATATTTGATTGTCTCAGGCAAACCAAATTTAAATTATTTGGCTTTTTATCGAGTAATCCGGAGAATTTTGTCCTGCTGTGATGGACAATTCCCTCGCCCGTCGCAGTTGCTAGTTGTTACGTACAACTCGCCATCTGGCCCCATAATTGCATCTCGGAGTCGTCCGTGTTTACCCTGCAAATACACCTCATGACGCTGGACTTGCTGGGGAGACTGTGGGTTAAAGATGACACGCTGCAAGTTTTGCGATCGCAGTGTCGGAATAATTAAGCTGCCTTTCCACTCAGAGATAGAATTGCCAGTATAAATTGCTGCTCCACCTGGAGGTAGAGCTTGACGCCAAACAATGGACGGAGTAACAAGTCCTTTGCCTGATTCACAACGGTAGATGGTAGGCCAGCCAAGGTTGTCGCCTGCTCTTGCTACACTGACTTTATCATGACCGCTTCTGCCCAACTCGCCACTAGGCCCGTGGTCTGTTACCCATAGCGTTGATGCATCCCGCCAATCAAATCCTTGAGTGTTGCGAATACCAGTGATATATACGGGATTTTCCTGAAACGGATTGTCTTGTGGCACTTGTCCATCAGGCGTGACACGCAGAATTTTACCAGCAAGGCTATTAACATCCTGGGAACTTTGCGGATCTCTAGCATCACCAGTTCCAATGTAAAGCATTCCATCAGGGCCGAAGCGAATGCGACCACCGTTATGAAATTGCGCTACGGGAATATCGTCGAGAATTATCCTATCTGAGGAGGCGCTCAGTCCATTTTGGGACAGCCGCCATCTTTCGACCCGATTAACCTGCGACCCATTTCCATCGGCGGTATAGTATACGTAGAAAAGTCGGTTTTCGGCAAAGTTAGGATGAGTTGCAATACCAAGTAAACCACCTTCACCACTATTTGTCACATCAATAGTAGCTACAGGTTTTTGAACAAGTTTACCACCCCGCACGAGGCGAACTCGTCCTGGTCGTTCAGTAACTAACATATCTTGATTTGGCAGAAAAGCAATTCCCCAAGGAACTTCAAGACCTGTTACCACTTCTTCGGCCTGCACGTTTACCCGTCCTTGGGAACCAAAGCCATCTTTGACTAAAGTACACGCTTGATTATTAGTAGAAGTTTGTTCGCTGACTTGTTTGGTTGTTTGTGTTTCTTGATTGTTAGAGTTTATCGACTCAGATGTTGGTAAAGTGCAAGAAGAAAGTCCCAGCAAAACCATGCCAAAAATTAATTTTTCTGGGATATTTTTTGTCAAATTCATAAAAATTTTCTCCAAAAAATTGTTACTGGGATGGTCTTCTAAATATTTCATGATATTTATATATTATAAATATTTTTCTTGCTATGGTAACGAGTACAAATCAATTCCAAATTGTCAATTATTTCCCCAGCAAAACTCACTGCCAAGTCATGATGTAAGTTGCGATCGCCAAGGCTGAAGATTGAGTAATTTTTTACATCTTGCCTACTGGGCAAATTAATTTCTCCGAATCAACCCGGATTCTCATATATGAAATTTTCCCTTGTGTATTTGTTTCTTCTACTCCGGGACGGTATTGCAGCCAAGCGAACAAAGCAGCAGTACCGAGAAAAATGAAAGTGATCGTTGCCACTAGTTGAAGCATGATACTGTAACGCATAACAAAGCCTTGGATTTCAGATTGTAATCTCATCTCATGTCCGGTAAAAGACTTAGGCGGACTTGATATAAATTGAGTTATACCATTTCACGAAAATCTTGATACATATAGATTTTTTGTAGGGGTTTAGCACTGCTCATTGTTGTCAACTTAACGTAAAATTGATTTCCCGCAAGGAACTGAAGTTCCTTGCTCATAGCTCAAGTCATCTAAAGATGACTAAAATATAGCTAAAAATCTTTAGTCTACTTCAGTAGACTTTAGCTATAAGAGAGGGAATTCATTCCCAGGCGGGTGAGGAAGCCAACAGATAAGCCATTTCTAGCTTAAGTTGACACTAATGAGCACTGCTAAACCCTTACCCGCGTATTTGTATCATTATTAAAGTGAAATAGTATTAAACAAGGTTATAGTGTTCCATGTGAATGTGAGTGACAGGTACTTCCAACTCGTGCAAGGCTTTCTCCACCTGTTCCATCATTTTTGGTACAGCACAGATAAAATAATTTCGCGTTGCCGGACGCTTAGGTAGATAACGTTTCAATACTTCTTTATCGACATATCCACTTTCTCCTGACCAATCCTCTGGAGGTTCTCTAAGAACGTGGATAACTGTCAAGTCTAACTTGTCTTTTAAATTCTCAATTTCCTCACGATAAGTCACATCTTCCCAAGTCTTATTGGCATAAATTAACAGTAGGGGGCGCTCATCTTTGCGTTCTGCTAAGGTAATAAGCATACTCATAATTGGTGTGATGCCAATACCTCCAGCAATCAAGACAAATCCAGCAGTATTCTCATACAAGTCTGTGGTAAAAACTCCGTAAGGACCATCAAGGAAGGCTTTAGTGCCAGGTTTAACATCTTTGATTGTGTTTGTGAAGTCTCCTAAAGCTTTAATACCAAATTCAATATGTTCAGTATGTTCTGCACTGGAAGCAAAAGAAAATGGATGTTCTCGCATTCTAAACGGCGAGATTTCCAAAGTTAGCCAAGCAAATTGACCCGGTTGGAAGTGAATTCCTTCGTGTCCTCTGGGACGCAACACTAAATTCCAGACATTACCCCGTTGGGGAATTGCTGCTTCCACCAAATAAGGTTTTTTCTGCATAAAGTAGGGTTTGACTAGGCGGACGTAAATCAACAACCACAAAGCAGTTAGAGCAATACCAGTCCAGATAACTCCCTTCCAGAAAAGCCCCAGGTAATTGCCCACACCCAAGGCGTGTCCTAAACCAAATGCAAGGATCGTAACTGCTAAGATGCCATGAGCTATACGCCAAGGCTCGTAGGGAATGTTAAGCTGTTTGCGCCACACGGAAGTGATAATAATCGCAATTAGCGCCAAAGTAGCGATAACTGCTGCCCTTGCACGCCAAGGAGCTTGGATGAAATTCAATAGTTGCAGTGTCTCTGGGTTATTAATAAATACGATGATGGGATGAGCAAGGATGAAAAAGAACGCAACTATTGAAGTGTAACGGTGAAACTGAAGAATTAGGTCAATGCCGTATGAGGCTTCAATGCGGTTGATGCGGGCAGTTAGGGCAAATTGCATTGCCATCATTGCTAAACCAATGAAACCCAAAGCAGCAGAAAATTCTAACCAAAAACTACGTTCATCACTGGGTGTAGGTGGATAAAAAATTAGTATCAATAGTGGTAGGAGGATAAGTACAATATATGCACCTATCCAAGATGCCCCTATAATCACGGGATTTTTCATTAACAAACTTCTCATAAAGGCATACCTCCTAGTTTTTTTGTTGTGATACAGCTTGCACTCGCCTGTTGATTTGGGACCAATTCACCACATTCCACCAATTATTCAAATACTCAGCGCGGCGGTTTTGATACCTGATATAATATGCGTGTTCCCACACATCGTTACCCATGATTGGATATAAACCTTCCATAATTGGGCTATCTTGATTTGCTGTGTTAACGATTTGGAGTTGATTTTGGGCGTTACGCACTAACCAAACCCATCCACTACCAAATCTGTCTCCACCTGCTTCATTAAACTGTTTTTTAAAAGCATCAAAACTACCAAAAGTTTGATTTATTTGTTGGGCTATTTCTCCCGTTGGTTGTCCGCCACCAGTAGGACTCATAATTTGCCAGAAAATTGTGTGGTTCAGATGACCGCCGCCGTTATTGCGTACTGTTTCACGAATATCCTCTGGTATGCTGTTCAAATCGCGCAGCATTGCTTCTACACTTTTGTTTTTTAGTTCAGAATGCTTTTGCAATGCTTCATTCAGATTTTCAACATATGTAGCATGGTGTCTGTCATGATGCAGTTTCATCGTTTCTGCATCAATAGCCTTTTCTAGAGCGTTATTAGCGTAAGGTAATTTTGGTAGCTGTGCAGGAGAAGCACTCAGTTCTCTATCAGGATATGCTGCTGGGGTCAACTGGGCAGTACCAAAAGTTTCCTGGGTTGCGGGTGTTGCCGTGGGAGTTGGCGAATCTGCAATTGGTGTTCCTTGACAAGCAAATAGCGCAGACACCAGAAAAACTCCTGTTATAAACAGAACAAACTGTTGCCGCAAAAATTTGATAAGCATGGGTTTTTCTCCAAAATTAAAAGTTGATGCTTCGTCTTTCTTAGTGATTTCAAAAGAAAGATTTATTGTTGTGATTAAGTAAACGGTGCTATCAGTCTGAGGAGAATAGAATTAATAATTGCTAAAGCAATTGAGCCAATAAAAGCACTCCAAAAACCGTATCTTAAGCGAAAACCAGGAACTATAGCGGCTGATATTCCAAAGATAATTGAATTGAGAACAAAGAAGAATAAGCCTATGGTCAAAATGATGAATGGCAAGGTAAAAAAGGTTAAAACAGGAAGTAAAAATGCATTCAAAATCCCAAAAACTACGGCGGTAATTAACGCTTTACCAAAGTTGTCTATTTCTACTCCTATTGGTAATTTAGAAATAATCAAAAAACTAATAGCTGTGACTAACCAAGTAATTATCAACCCCATCATAATCAAAACTCCTTATCGGTAAGATTTGGATTTCGACCCAGCAGGTCGATATTTTTAGTATTTGCGATAAATGTGAAGAGAAAGTGACTGCATTACTACGTTGTCATCAACTTCATACAAATTGGCGAAAAGTTAGGTAAAATAGCGAACTACCTGCAATTTATCATCTGTCTTTAAGTAGAACGACTTGAAAAAACTAAACTATGTGAAGTAATGTAAAAAGCTTGGCATTTAGTTCGTAGTAAGGACTTCAGTCCTTATTAGAGGACTCTACGCGTAGCTTGCTTAAGAGCAGGGATACACTACAAACCTTTAACTATTAAAAATCTATCTTGGTCTTTTGCTTTCAGGGCTATAGTGGTAAATTTATTGATAATAAGTTGCACTTAGCCCACTCCAGCATGACACTCATCCTCAGCGAATCAGACCTTGACGAACTGCACCAGCAAACACCAAAACCCCAGGTGCAGGATCTCGTACTTGAGAGTTTTGAGGAGCTTGAGGGCGTGCCGGAAATCCTGGGGCGGGGCTACGATCGCAGTATGAGCCTATTACCTGGAGCGTGGTTAAACTTCTCAGATTGTGAATACCACCAGGATTTTAGGGTGAAAACACCTGCCCATGAGCATCCGATTCAGTAATAACTAGCAACAAAATTAGGGCGTTGCTGAATAATGGGATGATTTAGGCTGATGCGGGGACACGGAGACACGGAGAGAAGTCTGAGCGCCGGCTTCCGGCGATGCCTTCTCTACGAGACGCTGCGCGAACGGCAACGCGAAGCGCTGGATCTAAAGTGCCTTTGGGTGGTACGTCTAAATCCCCAATGATTCGCACAACCAATTCAGGATTGCGTCGCACCAGTTGGGAACGATATTTCGGACTGAGATGTTCATCTAATAGATACCGAATCGCCATTAGCTTTTCTATAACTGCTTGAGTGCTTGTTCTTCTCGCATTTGCCGAAACTTTATCCTGGCAGGAGAAGGATTTCGCTCTTGTTCTTCCCGTATGGTGCGAGAAAACTCTAACCAGTCTGCTAGGTACACATCAACCTCTGACCGATGATGCAAGTAATACAAAATCGTGGCGTAAACTTGTTCGAGAGTCACCGTATGAAATTGTTCGGTGATTTCTTCTGGTGTTTTGCAGCGATAGATGTACTCATACAGAATCGTCTCAATCCCAATCCGAGTCCCTTTGAGGCGAATGTCATCAGGTGCTAACACATTGAAATAGTCTTCCAGTTGCATGAAGCAAACCCTTTAAAATAAACCTTTTTACTCCCATGATAAACAACAATAATTTCTCAAAGCGATATGAATTCGCGTAGTGAGGTTTACCAATGAGCAGGTATATCAACAACTGGATGCGGTGGTGGAAGCGATCGCGTAGCGTCTCCTTTGGAGAGTCGCTCAGACGATTTGTCAATTGCGAGGATCGACCCCACCCTAATCCTCTCTTTGCTAAAGGGGGAATGAGAGGGGTAAAACAACGACTATTAGTATCACTACTCACAGTGGTAATCATCTCAGCCTGTAGCAGAACTGCCATTGAGCATAGCGAAATACCAACCTCTAAACCACTCTTAACATCTTGCCGAGTCGTGCAACAGGCAATAGGGGAAGTCTGTGTTCCCCATCGCCCTCAACGGATTCTCACTCTTTTCCATCATAGTGTGTTGGGTCATGTGCTTGTCCTTGAAGTTAAGCCCATTGGCAGTAGTGTTCGTTCAATTGAGCATTTGAGTGGAAACTATCTCAACGATCAAACTTATTTGGGGAATAAAACGGAAGGAATAAAGCAATTAGGTATTGAATATCAAATTGATCTGGAAAAAATATGACTTCTAAAGCCGGATTTAATCTTAGCTTGGGACGGTGTAAATGGGAAAAGAATTTATCCTCTGCTCTCTCAAATTGCTCCTACAGTAATCGTTCCTGGGTTTAGTATGCCAAGCTGGAAAGAACGCTTTAAATTCATCGCTGAGGTATTAGGAAAACAATCAGAATTTTCCTTCAACATTGATGCTGGAAAATCAAGCTGAAAGAAGCTGTTATAAATCAAATCTGGAACTGCCAAATAGAGAACGCGATCCGGCTCTTCACGACGCAATGCAGCCCAATAGTTAATAAACTGTCCTAATGGCGTATGAAACTCCGAAATTGCTGATGCACTCGCCAGAAAACTTTTGACTTCTACCGCGATTTTCTCACCTCCCCTCTCTGCTGCCAGCAAACGCTCTGCTCCTAAATCAATTTTCCACAATTCGCCACAGTCATTGCATATATGTGATGGATAACGGTCAAATTGTCGAGCAGGGTAAACACGAGGATTTGATTGCACTTAATGGTATTTATGCCAGTCTGTGGCGCGTACAATCTGGGATTTAGTTCTACCACTAGCGACTGCGACAAGTCGCTTTTTTAACAGCAAATTTCATGCAATAATTGAGAATGCTTCTTATTTAAAGCCA
This sequence comes from Nostoc sp. CreGUA01, assembly GCA_034531095.2. GTDB lineage: Bacteria > Cyanobacteriota > Cyanobacteriia > Cyanobacteriales > Nostocaceae > Nostoc. The sequence goes on from JAVRBV020000060.1 coordinate 91,145, forward strand.
TAGTAAGCTGATGTACTGAATAGTGAAGCAAGCGATCGCTGTTTCTTGGATGCCCAAAGGTTTGTTTCAACCAAATATTAGCTTGATAATAATAGTAATTATCATTAAATCATGACAAAAATTATTACAAGTACAGACTGGCAAGAACTATTTGCAGAAAGTGAGCAGAATTGTCAAGCTTATACTGAATCAAAGGGTTTTGAAACTATCTACCAAGGAAAAATTCTAAATATCTGTCATACCTATAATTGCTGGACAGAATTAGGTAGTGGATTGTCTATGTCCATACATAGTGAAGAGTTTATTGATGATCTTGTATGGATTCGAGATAGTTTAGATGATTCTGAATTTGGGTTGAGTTTTTTTCTCTCAGGAAAAGTGAGAATTGAACGCCACGGTTTAACAGATGAAACTGACGAATCAGTGGGGAAATATTATTCTCAATGTAACTGCGATATCAAAGAAACTGAATGGTGGAAAGCTGGTGAGAAGTATTTAAGAATTTATTTGAAAATAGAACCCCAGGAATTTTTCTCAAATTTTATCGAAGAAGAATTAGAACAGATACCAATTTCCCTGCGTCAAGCTTTAATGGTTGGTAAGGTACAGCCCTACTACCACCAAGGAAAAATCACAGGGCAAATGCGGCGGGTATTACATCAGATTTTACAGTGTCCCCATCAAGGCTTGATGAAGCGGATGTATCTGGAAAGTAAAGCGGTGGAATTGATTACGCTTCATTTCCAGCAATTTCAAGAACAGAAAGTTCATGATTGTAGTTTGACTGCAAAGAGTTTGAGCGATATTGATAAAATTTACCAAGCCAAGGAAATTTTACTGGGTAATCTAGAGAATCCACCCAGCCTGATGGAGTTAGCACGGCAAGTTGGGCTAAATGACTTCAAGTTGAAGCGTGGGTTTCGTCAAGTTTTCGGCACGTCTGCGTTTAAATATTTGCACGACTATCGACTGGAAAAAGCCAGACAACTTTTAGTCTCAGGAGAAATGAAGGTGGAAGAAGTGGCATTTAGAGTAGGTTTTGATAGTCGCAGCTACTTTGCCTTAGCTTTCCGCAAAAAGTTCGGCTTGAATCCCAAACAATACTTTCAGCATCGCCAAAAATCCGTCTAGCGTTCAGAAAAAAAATCCGTCTAGCGTTCAGAAAAAAAATCCGAATCCCATATCATACATAAACTGCCAGTTTAGTTAGGAAATTTTCTTAATACTGTCAAGTGGTGTGAGGGAGTGTAGGTGATTGACATCCTCCCACCGCTAACCCTTGCGGGTGTAGCGGGGGATTCCTAAGACTCACGACTTAGGTTTCTGTTTCCTTCCCTTACGGGTTTTTCGCAGTTGCCCTTTAACACTATGGTTATCAGGTCTTACACTCGCTCCACAGACTGTAACGGTGTGTCCCACCGCCAAAATATTTTTAGCTGCGTTAATATCTCGGTCATGGTGCGTCCCGCAGTTGGGGCAATCCCACTCTCTGATATTCAACGGCAATTTCTCAACAATATGCCCACAGTTCCCACAGCGTTTAGAACTGGGAAACCATCGGTCAATCTTCACCAAGGTTCGACCATGCCATTTGGCTTTATATTCCAGTTGCCTCACCAATTCTCCCCATGCAGCATCACTGATGGCACGGGCAAGTTTGGGATTTTTGACCATGTTCTTAACTGCCAAATCCTCAACTACTATCGTTTGGTTTTCACGAATCAGTCGGGTTGTCAGTTTATGGGTATGGTCAATTCTTGCATCAGAAATTTTAGCTTGAATCCGAGCAACTTGTAGTCTGGCTTTATCTCGGTTACGAGAAGCTTTCTGTTTGCGACTCAAAGACTTTTGTGCTTTTCTCAACCTTTGATAGTGCCTGTCAAACGCTTTTGGGTTAGCAATCTTTTCACCCGTACTCAGGGTAACAAGGCTACTCACCCCAACATCCAAACCAACAGCACAAGAGCGCTCGTGCAAAGTTTCGTCAGTCGGATCGTTAATTCCCAGACTGACAAACCAGCGTCCAGAAGGTTCAAGTCTAACGGTGATGGTACTAGGTTCGCATCCCTTGGGAAGTTGCCTAGACCATTTAATTGGCAAGCTTTGAGAACACTTAGCCAAGTAAACTTGACCCTCTCTCCACCGGAAAGCAGACTTGGTGAACTCTGCGCTACCACCACTACGTTTGTTTTTGAAGTTAGGGTATCTTGCCCTACCAGCAAAGAAGTTGGTAAATGCTGTTTGCAGATGTCTCAAGCCTTGTTGCAGTGGCACACAACTAACCTCATTGAGAAATTGGAGGTCATCAAGTTTTTTCCACTGCGTCAACATAGCAGAAGATTGAACGTAGTCAACTTTCTCCTGCCTCTCGTACCAAGCTTCAATTCTTGCTGCCAATGCTCGGTTATACACCAACCGCACACAACCAATTGTCCGGCGCAATATCTGTTCTTGCTCGGCAGTTGGATACACTCTGTAACGGTAGGCTTTTTCCATATCTCACATTTTATCATTAAATCTGTGAGGCAGTCGGAGTCTTGGCGGCTTCCGTCGAGTCCGAACTGCCGAACCCGTTGGCGCAGCCTCTCAAAGAGAAGGGTGAAATACGTACAACCCGCTATGCACCAAAGTTTAATTACTCACTCGTCCCTCACCCCTGAGCCTGTTCTAGCTTTGCGAGAATTCGGCTCAGGGGTGAAGCTCCTCGCTCGTCCCCATTCCTCTCACCGCCAAGCTGTCGCTGTGGCGGGAGTCTCCTGGGGGTGTTAGATAAATGAAAACAGACAAAACCAAAAGCTCAGACCATCAGCAACTAGATTTAAAGACCGATATCAAAGACAAACCTGTGCGGCGATGACTCGCAGTTTTTTTTGAGGAGCGATCGCTAGTTCTCGTATTAACTGTCCGTCTATAAGTGTCATTTAATATAGCGTTAATTTTCATGAAGAAAAGTAACTATTAGAAACAATTTTCTAAATTTCTAATTAGAATTCATTGGAACTAGGGCGTTTAGTGATTTCACCAACTTCTTTACCGTTGCAGGAAACCCAGTTGGTGACGTAGCGTTCAGTGTCATGGAAGCCACTAAATTCAATACTGTTACCAGAATAGTTGTTTTTGAACCATTGTTCTGCTTCTTGTTCTGTATTGAATGTTCTAGCAGTGACTTTTTCTATTGGAAGATTCCAGTTTGTATTGCCATATAAATCGCAAACATAATGTGTCATATCTGTTACTTCTTTAACAATATCTAAAAACCACTATGACAATTTGAAATCAACAACAACAGGCTGAATTAATTATCCAACAAACTTGCAAGTCAAATTTTACTGATAGCGAGAAAGGTAGTAAAGATTAACGAAGTTATGAGGAATATTTATGCCGACTGACTTAGATTAATGAGGAAGAGGAAAAACATGCCCAAGTACAATAGACCGCAACTGCCAATATTTGAGCGAGTTGAAGATGAACGCCTGCACCGCAAGCAACGCCTAGCCGCTGCCTTTCGCTTGTTTGGTCGTCTTGGCTTCAGTGAGGGGATCGCAGGTCATATTACAGCCCGCGATCCTGAGTTTACAGACCATTTCTGGATCAATCCATTGGGGACATACTTCGGTCATATCCGAGTTTCTGACCTGATTTTGGTTAATAAAGAAGGTGAGGTGGTTAAAGGTGATGCTGAGGTAAATCGAGCTGGTTTCACCATCCATTCTGAAATTCATCAGGCTCGACCTGATGTAATTGCATCTGCACATGCCCATTCAATTTATGGCAAAGCCTGGTCGAGTTTGGGTCGTCTGCTTGACCCCTTGACTCAAGATTCTTGTGCTTTTTACGAAGATCATGGATTATTTGAAGACTATGCAGATGTCGTATTAGATACTTCAGAAGGGAAGCGACTTGCCGGAGCTTTGTCAGGAAATAAAGCTGTAATCCTGCGTAACCACGGTATTTTGACTGTGGGAAATACGGTAGACGAAGCTGCTTTTTGGTACATTAGCTTAGAGCGATCGTGTCAAGCACAACTCTTGGCAGAAGCCGCTGGTAGACCCAATATTATTAAACACGAAACAGCTCGTTTAACACACAGCCAAGTCGGATCGCCCACAAGTGGGTGGTTAAGCTTCCAACCACTTTACGAAAGGATTGTCCGCGAAGAACCTGATTTGCTCGATTAGTCATTGGTATTTTGTCTAAAACTAAATTATTCTCTTCGCGTTCAAAGAATATCTATCCCTTTTTTTTCTCTGTGTTCTCTGTGCCTCTGTGGTTCGGAAAAATTAGGTAATCTTAGAGTGAGAAACGAGTAGAAACTGACAAATAAACAATATTCAATTTACTTTTATGAGAAAAAGCTAGGTTCAAAATAAACTTGCACTTTTTGGTGCGGCGAACGCCTGAAAAGTTTTAAATAAGTTTTTTTAGCGTTATTCAGCAAGCCCTACATACTACCAACAATCCAATCCATATACCAGTTAATTCCAGGAGCTAGCAGGCTGTGAAGCTTACTAAGTAATGTCATTTCGAGTCCGGGAGTAATTACGAATGATTTTTTCTTAATTCCTTGTACAATCTCAAAAGCCACCTTTTCGGCACTCCAAGTCTTGGCAGTGCCGGTAATCATTCGCGTTTCAACAGGCTTGGTTTTATTTTCTTCTTCAAGTTGTGGGGTATCAGTATCGGGAGGATAAACAATCGAGACGTTAACTCCCATCAACTTCAATTCACCGCGCAGGGACTCCGCTAAACCCCGTAGGGCAAACTTGGTAGGACTATAGGTCGTGTAACCATAGATACCAATCAAACCGGCACCAGAAGAGATGAGTACGATATCACCCTGTCGTTGTTGTTCCATAGCTGGTAGTGCTGCCTGAATGCAGTAAAGTGAGCCAAAGTAATTGACTGCCATTGTGCGTTCAAAAACCTCTGTTGAGAGTTCTTGAAAATAACCGGGTTGGGCGATACCAGCACAGGTAATTAATAAATTAACAAAGCCGATTTGGTCTATAGCTGTTTTGATAGCTTGCTGGGCTTGAATTCGATCTGCTACATCTGCTGAAATGGCAACAACGCGCTGATTTGGATGCACTTTTAGTGCCTCTATCTCTGCTTTTGCAGCTTCCAGTTTCGTTTGGCTGCGAGCAATAATTGAAATATGTGCGCCCTCGCTAGCTAACAGTTGCGCTGTTGCTTTACCAATTCCACTAGAACCGCCTGTAATAATAGCGTGTTTTTGATCAAAATTTGTATTCATAATTTTGAGGATAACCTTGAAAAGGTTACTCCTCAACAGCTATTTTTTTTTATTTGTGTAAATTTTCCAGTTTGTTTGGATTTACCCAACGATTCACAAATTCGTTTTTGTTTTTGTACACTTTGATTTGCACTTCCTTGGAACCTAGTTTGACTACTTCTGCGGGAATTCTCTGGATATCGGCAGAATCGCCACGAGCTTTGTAAAGCCAAATGACTTTTTGACCGACTTCAAAGTATTCAGGATTGTTAGTTAAGGAAGGTGCTGTTTTTGCCCAAGTGGGAGAAGCAAATACTAAGTTGCTCAAAAGTACTAACAACACTATAGTAATTTGGAAAAATTTCATGCCCATTATGGTTAGTAAATTTATGCTCAAGATAATTGGTGAGTAGCAATAGATTTCCAGGAGAGTGAATTACACAAACTAAATCTTAAAACCAGAAATAAAGCTGATTTTACTTGGCAAGTATGGCTCAGAGAATTTACAAAATATGCCTGATATGGCTGTTGATGAGTTTTGTCATCGAATTTTTTGGGAGCGATCGCACTAAATCAGCTCGTCTATTCTAGCGAATGGAAAAAGCTTCTGAAATTACAATCTCTATCTCAAGAATAATTGACGCCAAACAACACTTTATCCTAAAACATTAAATATATAGAGCTTTATAAACTTACTCAATGAGTTAGGCGATCGCGGTAAAATTCTCCAAGCAAGATCCTTGGGAAAAGAAGAGTAGCCTTGTTTTATCGTGCCCAGTTCGGAGTCACAATACCGACTCAACACTTTTTTGGCTATACCAGAAGAGGATTTTGTCCAGCAGATGACGACAACTGTAGTTTTGCACCCGACCCATGACTAATCGAGAGGAACCAATGAAAAACGAGTCAACGTCAGCAAGCAACGCCGACGGTAATTTTCTTCTCGGTGGGGGTGAAATGGGTGCGCGGATGCGAGAACTAGATTGGTCGAAAACTTCCCTTGGTCCAGCACAGCATTGGCCGCAGAGTTTGAAAACTGCGGTGCGGATTATGCTGACTTCTCGTCAACCGATGTTTGTTTGGTGGGGCGACGAGCTGATTAATCTTTACAACGATCCTTACAAAGCTATTATTGGCGGCAAACATCCAAAAGCACTGGGACAGCCAGCTTCCCATGTGTGGCGGGAGATTTGGGATCAAGTCGGGCCGCGAGCAGAATCGGCGATGCTCAAAAACGAGGGCACTTACGACGAAGCGCTACTGCTGATTATGGAGCGCAACGGCTACCCAGAAGAAACTTATTATACTTTTTCCTATAGTCCCGTTCCCAACGATCGCGGTGAAACAGGTGGGATCATTTGCGCCAACACAGACGACACACAACGGATTATTGGCGAGCGTCAGTTAAAACTATTACGCGAGTTAGCAACCAGGACAGCAGATGCACGGACATTTGATGAAGCTTGTACGCTGACTGCGAGTTGTCTAGAAACCAACCCTTATGACTTGCCCTTTGCAATGATTTATTTGGTCGATCCAGACCAACAACAAGTTTTTCTCGCCAGAACCTGCCGCATTGGGCCAAACCACATCGCGGTTCCACAAACAGTTGCTCTCAATGCTGATGCAGTTTGGCCTTTTGCAGAAGTCATGGCAACGCATCAAACAAAACTAGTTGAAACTCTAGAGGCGGATTTTGGTAGCTTGCCTTGTGGCATCTGGCAGCGATCGCCACACCAAGCAGTGGCTGTACCCATTGCACCATCTGGTCAAACAGGTAAAGCGGGCATTTTAATTGCTGGCTTAAACCCCTTCAGGCTATTCGACGACAATTATCGAGGATTCATCGAACTAATTGCAGCTCAAATCGCAGCTAGCATTGCCAACGCCCAGGCTTACGAACAAGAACGCAAACGCGCCGAAGCTTTAGCAGAAATCGATCGCGCCAAAACTATCTTTTTTAGCAACGTCAGTCACGAGTTTCGTACCCCATTAACCCTGATGTTGGGGCCACTAGAAGAAATATTAGCCAACTGTAGTGGTCTGTTACCAGCCAACGAACAAGAACAGCTAAAAATGGTGCAACGTAACGGATTGCGCTTATTGAAATTAGTTAATACCCTGCTAGATTTCTCGCGTATAGAAGCCGGACGAGTTCAAGCTGCATACGAACCCACCGATCTGGCCATTTTCACCGCCGAACTAGCTAGTGTTTTTCGTTCAGCGATCGAACGGGCAGGAATGCAATTATCAGTTGATTGTCCCCCCCTGCCCGCACCAGTGTATGTAGATCGCCAAATGTGGGAAAAAATTGTTTTTAATCTGTTGTCTAACGCATTCAAATTCACCTTTGCAGGATAGATGGTGGTTGGTGGGCGGTGGAAGATGAGGGAGGGTGGGGGGGGGGGGGGACGGGGGGAGGGGGGGCCGCGGGGACGTGGGGACGCGGGGACGCGGGGATGCTCTGACCTATGGACAGACAATACAAGTATGCCTAGACATGGAGAAGTAGAAAATTTATCACAAATACTCTTTGCGTCACCGCGTCACCCCGTCCCCGCGTCCTCTTTCGTCGAATTGTCGGTGCGAGACACCGGAATCGGTATCCCAACAGCAGAAATCCCCCACTTATTTGAACGATTTCACCGCGTCAAAGGAGCGCAAGGACGAACTTTTGAAGGATCGGGAATTGGATTGTCCCTTGTGCAAGAATTGGTGAAAATGCATGGTGGAACAGTCGAAGTAACTAGTGTTCTAGGGGCAGGCAGTTGCTTTACTGTGTTAATTCCTACAGGGTATGCTCATTTGCCTCCAGACCGAATTAGTGCCACTCGAACCTTAACTTCAACCGCCTTAGGTGCAGCACCTTATTTAGAAGAAGCTCTGCGTTGGTTACCCGAAGAAGGGAGTGGGGAATGGGGAATAGGGAATAGGGAAATGGCATCTTCACCCCCTACTCCCTACTCCCTACTCCCTACTCCCTCTGCCCGCATTCTCGTAGCTGATGACAATGCTGATATGCGTGATTATGTCAAGCGCTTATTAAGCCAGCACTATGAAGTGGAAGCAGTGCCGGATGGTTTAGCTGCTTTGAATTCTATTCGGCAGCGTCTACCAGACTTGGTACTAACGGATGTGATGATGCCTTCCTTGGATGGCTTTGGATTGTTGCAAGCATTACGAACCGATCCGCAGACGAAAAAAGTGCCGATTATTCTGCTGTCGGCACGGGCAGGAGAAGAGGCACGGGTGGAAGGGTTAGAAGCTGGAGCTGATGATTACCTGATTAAACCGTTCTCTGCCCGTGAATTGTTAGCACGGGTAGAAGCAGCCTTAAAAATGGCTCGTCTGAGACAGGAGGCAATGCAACGGGAACAAGAGCTACGGTTTGAAGCGGAGGTAGCAAAAGCCCACTTGGAGACTGTGTTAGCTGGTATCCAAGACCAGTTTTTTGTATTGGATCGCGAGTGGCGCTACACCTTTGTCAATGAACGGGTAGCTGAAGTTGTGGGCTTTTCAAAGGATGAGTTGCTTGGTAGGAACATTTGGGAGATGTTTCCAGATGTAGTGGAAACTGAGTTTTATACCCAGGTTCATCGGGCGATCGCCGAACAGACTGTGGTTCGTTTTGAATACTTTTATGCTAAACGGAATCGCTGGTTTGAAAATCGTATCTATCCCTTTAATGAAGGAGTATCAATATTTTCTACAGATATCAGTGATATCTACGAGGAGCTACGCTTACGCAAACAAGCCCAAGAGGCACTTCGAGAGAGCGAGGAACGCTTCCGGCTAATGGCAGATTCAGCACCGACTTTAATTTGGATGGCTGGGATTGATAAGTTATGTAATTATTTTAACAGAAGATGGTTGGATTTTACTGGACGAAGCATAGAGGAAGAGATGGGCTATGCTTGGACTCAAGGAGTGCATTCAGAAGATTTACAATATTGCTTAGATACTTATGTGAATGCCTTTGATGCCCGTCAAGGGTTTCAAATGGAATATCGACTCAAACGCTTTGATGGGCAATACCGCTGGATTTTTGATGTAGGTGTACCGAGATTTACTCCCGAAGGAGACTTTTTAGGCTACATCGGTTCGTGTATTGATATTACCGAACGCAAGGCAGCAGAATCAGAACGCGATCGCCTGCTGCAACTTGAGCAAGCTGCCAGAACCGAAGCCGAAACAGCCAACCGCATCAAAGATGAGTTTTTAGCGGTGCTTTCCCATGAATTGCGATCGCCCCTGAATCCGATTCTGGGTTGGGCAAATTTATTACAGACTCGTGAATTTGACTCAGCCGCACTCAAAAAAGCGATCGCCACCATTGAGCGTAATGCTAAATTACAAGCTCAGCTGATTGAAGATTTGCTCGATGTCTCCCGCATCTTACAAGGCAAGCTCAACCTCAACATGTTTCCCGTCAACCTAGTGTATGTAATTGATGCCGCATTGGAGACAGTACGTTTAGCAGCAGAAGCGAAAAATATTCAAATTCATAAAACCCTCGATACCTCTGTAGAGCAAGTTTTGGGTGATTCCGGTCGTTTACAACAAATAATTTGGAATTTGTTGTCGAATGCTGTTAAATTCACTCCCGAAGGAGGAAAAATAGATATTCAACTCCAGCGTATCGACACTCAAGCTGAGATGATCGTCAGCGACACAGGCAAGGGAATCAGCCACGAATTCCTTCCTCATGTGTTTGAATATTTTCGTCAAGCTGACAGCACCACAACCCGAAAATTTGGTGGCTTGGGGTTAGGCTTAGCAATTGTCCGTCATTTGATAGAACTACATGGAGGAACAATTCAGGCACAAAGTTTAGGCGAAGACCAAGGAGCTACTTTTACAGTCAGACTACCACTAATCAAAAAAGATTTGAGTGGGAAACAAGACACTCACATTACTGCCTTTGATGCTTCCCTCGCAGATGAAATTCTTACAGGCATCCAAATCTTAGTTGTAGACGATGACATCGATACCCGTGAATTCCACACATTCGTACTAGAACAAGCTGGAGCAAAAGTGACCGCTGCCGCATCCGCATTAGAAGCACTACAAGCCTTAGAACAGTTAAAACCGGATATTCTGGTGAGTGATATTGGGATGCCGGAAATAGACGGTTACATGCTGATGCGCCAAATTAAAGCATTGCAGACAGAGCAAGACAAACAGATTCAGGCGATCGCTTTAACTGCTTATGCAGGAGAAATCAACCAGCAACAAGCACTTCATACAGGGTTTCAAAAGCACATATCCAAACCCATCGAACCAGAAGAATTAGTCAAAGCGATCGCGACTTTGGTTGGTAGAAGTGGGGCATAGGGCATAGGGCATAGGGCATAGGGCATTGGGCATAGGGCATTGGGCAAACAGGAAGTGTGGGAGGCGTGGGAGGTGTGGGAGGATGGGGAAAAAATCTTTTCCCCCCTCTCTCCCCACACTCCCCCATGCCCCATGCCCCATGCCCCATGCCCCATGCCCCATGCCCCATTCCCCATTCCCCATTCCCCAAATTCATCCCTTAGTGTGCTTGTCGATGATGTTGGCTAAGTCTGGTACCGCCTCCTCAACGTGTTTTTTGGCTGAGCCGCGAAGTTTTTCATAGGTTCCTCGCACGATTTGGCGTTTGACAGTTTTGAGCCTCGCGTCAGTTACACTTAAGATCGCGTCTGCTGTATCTGAGGAATTCGCAATCACATGCCCCACTGGGTCGCCTTTGTTGACGCCTTCATTCCAAATGGGATCGAGCGCTGTTAAGCACTGGGGTAAAAGTTGTTCAACGGCATAAGGAATATATCCAGGCTTGACTCCTTTTAAAGCCCCGAAGGCAGCTTTCAAAGCCATGCCACTGATACCTGACTTGGAAGCAACCTGTGTTTCCAGTAGGTTGCAGCAGTCTTCTACAACCATAGCTTTTTTGTTTGGGTTCAAAAGTCCGTCGCTAAGTCCCATTTAACTCCTCCTGAGAAATCCAGTACTTAATTGTCATTCGACTAATTTTTTAGCAAGCAGGAAATTACAGAAAATGGTATCAGATATACCATTATCAGTCCTAAAGATAACCTTGCTATGGTGTTCAATGATAGTCTGAAAGTTAGATATAACCTGATTACGTGATGTTAGTATTACATAAACAGAAAAGTTTTAAGTAAATACAATTAAGTTTTGTCCTTAATTTGATAAATTTTATACTTTTTTACAGATTTGAGGTAAAACACCAACAGATGCTTGACCAGCTGTTGAGAATTTTAGCAAGTAGTGGTGCGATCGCAAATACTAATTTGCCGAACAATCTTAATAGCTAAATGACTATTAAGCAATCTTTTCCCAAGACTGTCATTTTTCTGTGTACAGCACTTTAAAAAAAAATCACTCTGACAGCAAGTTTGCGCCAATAGCATGTAAAATTTTTACTTAAAATTTAAACGATGCTAGACAATGTGTGAGCAACAAGTATCACTTTACTCCTGTAATTTTTAGTTAGGTGTAAGGCTATGATTTCTCAAGATTATGATGCAATTTCTGTTGTCAATGAACTGCTGAGAAAAATTAGAATCAAAGAAAGTCAGCTAAAAATCGCACAAGAATCCGATATGGTGAATGTAATTACAGCATTACAGACTCAACTTTTAGAGTTACGGCATCAGTTATCAGAGTCACCAGACTCTGAATTGCAAGCATTGATGAGTTTGTTGGACGATTGAATTTTCTAGTTAAAGTTCTACTGGATGTTGCCCGTAATAAGGCAAAGCCTCTGACCAATGAGGAAACTTGCCGTGTTGCCAATCAATTTCAGCTAGTTCCAGAATACTTGTCACCGTCGCTGCTAACCCAGATTCGGCTTTAATCAACTGATAACTGGTGTTCCAATTGGCTAAAGTTTCCTGCCATATTTCTGGTGTCATAACTGTATCTGGCAATAAAGCTATTAGTCCAGAGGCATCTGGCATGGGTTGATAAATAGCAGCAAAAATTTGGCCTCGTTGTCCTGGCATTTCCACAGCGAGAGTTTTTGGATTTTGACTTTTGCTTGCTTGTGACCAAGCTACCGCAGCCAAAGTTGAAATTGCAAATACAGGAATCTCTAATTGTTGCCCCAAAGTTCGGGCGGTGACAACACCAATACGAGTTCCAGTAAAACCACCAGGGCCTTTTGCAACTGCGATAAAAGACAAATCTGCCCAAGTTTGTGGTTTGATAAATTCAATTAGATATTGATGTATTAAGCTAGATAAATCACGCCCTAAATTCCATACTTGAGAGCGAGTTTCACCTGAAAAATTACTAATTGCTATACCTAATTCTGGAGTTGTGGTGTGCAGTGACAAAGCGTATTTTGTTGTAGCAAGTTTTGTTGACATAAGACTCTTATTTGATTTTTGAAATACACGTAGGGGAGCCAGCGCTGTGCGGGGTTCCCCCCGTTGAGGCGACTGGCGTTGCGTTACGCTGGCGCGATAACGCACCGAAGATCTAGTGGCGTGGCAAGCCTAAAATAGTAAAATAGTGCATAAAATTTAGCTCTTGTGGGGTGGGCATCTTGCTCGCCCGGACGCGTGAGGACTCCCGTTCCACAAAAAAATCTATTGCAACATTTTAGCCTTTTAACACAGAACCCTACAAAAAATACGCTTTCGTTTATCACTGATGGCGTAGCAAAGCTATTACTAACCGCCGTATAACCAATTAAAAGCTTGATAATAAAAACTTGCATAAATAAAATTGCTATTCGCCATATTTTATAAGTAATTTTTCTGGAATTTACTGGTTTTAGATTGGTTCACTATGAAGCAGCTGGCGCGAAACGGAGGAATAAGAGTTTCAGAGGGTTTTTGCGTAAGTAAGTCCTAAAGTCGTTTAAGTAGTTCAGGTGGTTGGGTATCCAGCCATGATTATCTTGTGCTGTCCGCAGAAACAAGGCATGAGACTAGTATTTGATTTATAAAAAAAATATGTGGAAACACCCAAAGTACACATAAATCATGAATAATAATGATACTAAAAAAACGCGTATTATCGTGCTTTATTATACTTCTTTGCGGAACAGATCCGAAATATTTTGAACTTCAGTGTTTTAGGCATATTTAACCCATCAACTAGGAGGATATAAATGACGATTTACGCTCGCGTCAATCCTGAAACCATCAAGCTGATAGAAACTTATTACTATGAAAAATATATTGATAGTAATGAATCTCTTGAGGAAAAAGAAGCTCCCAAAGGAAAAATCGAAGTTATCATTCCTTATGATGGTCATAAGTATTTTAATCAAAAAGCAATTCAAGATGTTGCAAAACAAATAAATAATAATTCTTTAAAGGGAGAAGCTAAAGCCCTCATTGGACATTTAGCAATCAGCAACTATGACAAAACAGACTTAGAAAATTTGTTATCTGAAAATCAAAAAAATCAGTCTGTACCACTTAAAGTTCCTGTTAATAATAATATCTTGTCTCAGATAGACCAATTAGGTGAAGATAAACATCTGTGTGTGATCGAATATAACTACCAGCCTGTCACTCCTGAATTTAAACCCATTTATCTAGAAATTCAAGTACTAGATGATTATAATGACCTGAGGTTTCTTCAAGAAGATAAAATACTTTGGAATTTATCAAAAGACAACAGAGGCGATGTTGTTAACTATATTGCTGATATAATTGCCGAACAAATTAAATCAGGATTTGAAGTAAACAATGATTCATTAAAAGGAAAGTTATTTATAGAAATTAAAATTCGACTAGCTTTGCCTATCGAGTTGAAATTATCTAAATTACCTCGAATCAAACGACTATCAATTGAATGGCCTACTCTGACATCTTTTCAGAATTTTGGTCTTAATTTTGTTAAATACGAGAATAGCTCCGCAAAAAATAGTGTCTCTCATCCTTTAAATATTGTTTATAATCCACTCAATAAAAGTTTAGAATGGATTTCTCAACCAACTGATTTATCAGGAGGAACAGAGTTAAAGCAGACAAATTCAGACAATTCAAATGCTCAATGGCAAAATTATGAAATTACGATGTTACTTGGAATTATTCAGCCTGGCGAACTATACCAGAAAACTAACTTAGAAGGGGAAATAAAAATAGAGATTCCAGGCTTGCTCCTATCGGGATTAGGAGCAAGATTCTATGGATTTAATAATAACAATGATAGTAAATTTGGAGAATACAAAAAAGATGCTACTGAATTTAAAAGCCGAGTTATTACTAATTTCAACTTAAATCTAAATGAAGCATTTCAAAAAAGAATTCGTTCAACAGCACAAGAGTTTGTTTTTAATAATGTTTTACCGACTGAAGAAAATTTAAGAATTATTAAAAATGTTTTAAGGTCTCAAGACTTTTCAAGTGATTCCATAACACTAAAACCATCTCAAAGTCAAAGTTCTAATCAATCAAATAGTCAAACCACTATTACCAAACAAAAGTGGTTAATCTATGCAGAACGTTCAGAAGGGATAGATACAATGACTTTGTGGATTGTTATCCCTGGAGAAGAAAAGAAAACATTAGTAACTGTTCGAGGAAGAATAGAATACAAGCAGGAAGAAACAACTGGAAAATTGACAATGTATTTGCTAGGAAAACTTCCTCGTCATAGCGATATTCTCATACAAAGAATGAATGCTTTGCAACGCGAACTCCGCAAACAATTAACATCAGTTCAACAAGGGCCAGCTACCGGACTGTGAAAACGAAATGAGATAAAGGAAAAGAAAAAATTATGAATGCACAACTTCTGAAAAATGCTCCAAAAGCACGCTGCTATAAGTGTAAAACTACAGATATTGCACATATCTGTCACCACTGTGGAAGACTTATGTGCGTTAGCCATACTTTTTTCATATCGGTGAATCAAAAAAATCAAAAAGACAATGGGAACAGTAAACCAAAATTACTAACTACAGAGTTTACTAAACTGAATCTTGGCGATCAATGTGGAGAAGAACCTTATCATTGCTCTGATTGTATCCATATTGTTAGGGGTATTGCTTGGAAACCAATTGTGATTGGGAGCTTCATTTTTCTAATCAGTTTCTTAGCCATTCCTAACAATCGTTTAGGAATAAAATTATTAGGTTTGTTAACAGGAGGAGGATTAGTTGGATATGAAATTTATGCAAGCAGAAAAATAAAGAAGCAAGCTATTGAAGAAAAGCCGCCTCTACCAGTGCTTCCTAGCTTTGACAAAGTTCAGATAACGGAAATAATCAAAGGTCGTATTACTCTAGATTCCGGTGGAAACTATCAAGTCACATTATCTTCTTCACAAGGCCAATTGGACATTGATATGAGCCTTCAAGGTGAAGACTATGAGAGGCTTGAAAGATATTATCGTCGAAAATATCATTCAGCAGAGAAATTTCATGCAGGTTTTTTAGTATTAAAAGGTCCAGCAGGAATTGAGTTTACTAAAGATGTCTTATCCAGTCAAGTTATTCTTAATCCTAATGATACGGTTATCCGGTTAATTGACAATGTAAAAGAACAACCTCTTTTAAGTGGATTTGAGGAACGTAATGCACACAAAAAGCATATTCATTTAAGCTACAATTTTCTCAAAAATTTTGATAGCGATTTATTCCCAATTCAGTTAGTTATTTGTTTTCATCAAGCAACAGACCAGCGAGGATTAGAAATAGCAATTCAATGGAAGCAACCAAGAGCATCTGACAATTATCAGAATAAATTACCTACATTAAAAATTAGTAAAATCGAATTATTACAATTAAAATTTCCTGTAATTTGGGGGCGAATTGAAAACTTTAATTTAAAGGATAATGCCTCTATCGCAGAAGATAGCCAGACAATCTCTTGGCGTAAAATTCAAACTGAAACAGGAAAAGCAGGCCGTTGCATTTTCTTAGTTCAATTTGAAAACCGCATCGATCCTCTAAATTATGAGAGTGTTGTTACAGGAAAAGTGAAGGTTTTTTTTGAAAAAACGCTCTCTGGTTTAGAGGATATAGAGCTTTATTTTCCTACTGGTAAACCTCACAAATCTTTTGATCAAAATAATTCGATTGTTCAGACTGAAGTTGAGGCAGATTTGGAACTGAGCTTAGCGAATATTCGTTACCAACATACTAAAATTTTTCCAGAAGAGAAGACATTATCTCTTACTAGGCAGAGAACTTTAGATTTTCAAGGCGTTAGTCCTACCTACGATGTTATTGGGTTACTGACTGATGCCATGAGTTCCACAGAACAGGGGTTTTATATCAAACAAGTGATTGAAAATCAACCTGCTCTTAATGTAGCCACCAATAAACTTAATCGCAGTTGGGCTATTAAGGGAAGGTGGTATGAAGGTGTTTATCCTATCGATTTTCAGGTAGATTTAAGCGGACACGAAGAAACAAAAAATCAACTCCAAGAAGCTTCAGGAATTACCCGCGTCAGACTGACAGTTAAGGGAAGTTACTCTAATCAAGAAATGGATGAACAAATCGAGAGAGTATGGGAACAATTAGCAAATCTGATCTATGACACCTTTCAACAATTGTTACAATCAGAGGAAGATTGGGAAACAAAAGCTCTCTCGGCCTCATCAGAAGAGTCTTCAATCCCAATGACAGCCTTTGTTGAGCAAAAAAATGAAAGTCAATAAAAACCCTAACTTTCATCAATTAAAAATATCAAAATTATTTGTAAATTCAAGGAGAAATGATCGTGACAGGTTGGAAATGCGGAGAATGTCCTAGCATTGAAGATGACGAAAAAAACCTAACTATAAGGATACCAACCCGTTTATTTGGTATCTGGTCTTGGCTGGAGAAAACGCTACCCTTTGATTTACCAGAATTACCAGAAGAGTCGCGTTGGATAAGTGTAACCAAAAACGGGACGGTAAAAGTCATCGCCATGTGTCACCACTGTGGTAAACCTTTATGTCAGCAGCATCGAATATTAATTCGAGACGAAGCTTTTAGCGTTGATGAAGAGGAAATTAGGACTCTTCTTCCTACTTGGTGGCCTCAGTCAGTACAATTAAAGGCTAACAAAAACTTTAGATTTCTAGAAAGTCAATTTTTGTCCAGACTGCCAAACTTTCATAGTGGATATAAGCAACTCAAACAGAAAGCTTATCACTGTAGAAATTGCTGGCAAAAGTATCACTCACTAGCTGAATACGAAAATGATTAGGTGAAACTATGATTAGGGTAATTTTAGAAAAAAATGAATGGTTTGTTGGCCAGACTAATAATCTGATAATTGGCTTAATTAATACTGGACAGGAGACATTAACAAATATATCATTCAGTGTAAAATTGCCATCAACTATTAGCCTTAAAAGTGGCTCCAAGCAAGTCGAAATACGCCAACTTGCCCCAGGAGAAAAATTCACACATACCTTAAAAATTGTCCCACAATCTGTAGGAACTTCGAGACTAATCATTTGCAATTTTTCCTATCGTGATGGTTATGGTAAAACTCAACGTCTCAAGGAACTCAGCAATGAAATCACTATTGGAGAGCCTCTTCCACCAACAAAAGCGGAAATTGATGTCAAACTTAACCCCACAGAATTTAAGTTCAAAGAATGGGGAGAATTAGAAGGACAAGTTACCAATATTGGTAAGATAGCTTTAAGTAGCATTAAAGTTAAAGCGACGGGTTCAGTTGAATTTAACGAATATATCCCTTTAGGTTCCTTACTAACAGGTCAAACTGTAAGATTTTATCTTCCAGTATGTCCTCTAGCAAGTGGCACTCATGTACCTATTACGATCGCAATTAGTTATACTGACACAGCTAAAGAAACTTACGATCGTAGTATTTCTACATCATTGCGAGTGGTTAAGAAAGAAGAAACTGTATCAACAACAATTTTTAATAATCCTACATTCGGTGGTGGTTATTCTGTAGGAGATTACACAGGTAATGTTACTAATACTAATAACTATACTCAAGATGTAAATTTAGCCAAAGCAGCAAAAGAAATTCAGGATTTACTAGTTCAATTGGATCGGACTTATCCAACTAAAACAAAGGAAGAGAAACAAACGGCTATAGTTCAGACAGTTGAACAACATATTCGGCGCAATCCTACTTTGAGAAATAGGTTGTGGAATGCTCTGAAAGCAGGTGGTGTGGAGGCTTTGAAACAAACCCTGGATAAAATTTATGAAAACCCTGTTGTAAGTATTTCGGTTGAGGCAATAAAAGGATTTTTGGAAGCAGAGTACAGGGAATAAGGTAGGGGCACAGTCAACTTAAGCCTTGGCGAATGGAATTCGCGGCTACACAGGCGAAGTCCGCCTACGCGGACTAACAGAAAATTAAGGTCTTGAAACCCACGTAGGTGGGTTTTGTTTGTCTAGACGAGGTTTCTAACCGCCCGTTTTGCTGGGCTGGGCGAATGGAATTCGCGGCTACACAGGCAAAGTCCGCCTACGCGGACTAATATCATGTCCGGTTAATTAGTTGTCATTGCGAGCGTTCGCGTTAGCGTCTCGAAGAGAAGCGTTCGCGGAGCGTCTCGTTCGCGTAGCGTCTCCGAAGGAGAAGAGAAGCAATCCCAGAGTCCTTGCGGTTGCTTCGCTCCACTTCGTTGCGCTCGCAATGACATATCGTAAGTAATTTAGCGGACAAGATATAACAGAAAATTAAGGTTTTTGAAACCCACGCAGGTGGGTTTTGTTTGTGTAGACGCGGTTTCTAAGCGCCCGTTTCGCGTTAAGTTGGCACCTATGAGCAATGCTGTGCCCATACAACATATAGGATTGTGATTTGATTTTTGAAAATATACTCAGCTCAACTTTATCCATTTTTACGAAACCTAAAACTCGACGCTGAAACTATTGCGGAACAGTAGTTTTAGTTTTTGAACAGAATTGCCAGTGAGTGACATAGAAAAAGTATTTGCCGAAAAACCAAGATGTTTACTAAACGCAGACAATCCTACATTATCTTCGCTGCTTCAGTTACGAAAATGAGTAATTTTAAGCATTAACGCTGCTACGAATAATAAGCAAAACATCGGCAATCCAAAGTAGATTACTGCGTAAATAGCGTTAGTAGTGCGTGTCTTGATCGGCTCGACGGAAAGCCAAAGATTCATGATTACAACATTAATTAATCCAAAAACGAAGTGTAAAACTAATACGAAAATTGCTAAATAAATTATAGAGATAGCTTCTGAATACAGGTATTGTCCCCAAGCGATCGCCGCTAAAAACAGAGTGCTAGCAAGAGCCAGCCAGCGTATGCCCATAACAGGAAAAAAGATAATAGCTGCTTCATTAGCTTTCATTCCAGGATGTGTAAATGGGGACATAGGTAATGACCAAAAAAACAGTAAAGCGGTACTGACAAGTGAAGTAAACCAGGAACCCCAGAAGAAAGCTTGGTTCATGAACTTTAGACCCTATTTACCTGTTATGGGGACATCTATGCCATCGGTTTTTAGCTGACCATCTTCCATATAAATAATGCGATCGGCAATATCGAGGATGCGGTTGTCATGGGTAACTAGCAAAATAGTACAGCCTTGTTCTTTGGCTAGCTTCTGCATTATTTCCACGACATCGCGTCCTGATTTTTTATCGAGTGCAGCAGTGGGTTCATCTGCTAAGACAATCTTAGGATGGCTGACTAAAGCGCGAGCGATCGCTACCCGTTGTTTTTGCCCTCCAGATAGTTTCTCTGGATAGTAATCAACCCGATCGCCTAAACCGACTGTTTCCAAAATAGCGATCGCTTGAGCATTGATATCCTGATTCAGAAAATCGTCATGCAATTCCAGAGACATTCGCACATTTTCTTTAGCTGTCAAAAAAGTCATCAAATTATGCGCCTGGAAAATATAACCAATATTGCGGCGAAGCTTCGTTAACTGCCGTTTTTTAGCACCGCGAATTTCCTCTCCCAAGATTTTCAGACTACCATCTTGGGCAGAACGCAAGCCACCCATAAGCGTCAACAGAGTAGTTTTTCCCGATCCTGAGGGGCCAGTCATAATGACAATTTCCCCAGCGTTAATCTCCAAATTAATATCAAATAACACTTGTTTGCGAAGGGCACCTTCACCAAAATAATGGTTGAGGTTATTCACAGAAATCACGGGTTCTGAAGCAGAAAATATTGAATTGGAAGTTAGTGGTAAAGATTTTTTTAACATAATTTTATTGGGAATTGGGCATGGGGCATGGGGCATGGGGCATGGAAAGAGGATGGGGGGATAGGGGGATGGGGAGATGGAGGGAAAGAAGAATTACTTTCTCCGTCATCTGGCTACCTCCCCACCTCCCCACCTCCCCATCTCCCCATCTCCCCATCTCCCTCATCTCCCCCAAAAACTAAAACACATCAGCAGGATCGGCAGATCGCAGCTTTCGCATGGCGATCGCTCCAGAGAAACTACACATGATCGCGGTTAAAATCCAGACGGTTATCGCTCGTTCGAGCTTCATAAAAATAGGCAACATCGTTGCACTGTAGGCAAGTTGATACAATCCAAAAGAAAGGATAAATCCGGGGATGAAACCCAAAATGGCTAAAAATAATGCTTCTTGAAATAAAACTCCTAAGAGATAGCCATCAGTGTATCCCATTGCTTTGAGTGTGGCGTATTCTGGCAAATGATCGGAAACATCTGAGTAAAGGATTTGGTAGACAATAACAATACCAACAATGAACCCGACTCCAGTACCTAAACCGAAAATAAAACCTATGGCGGTACCGGCTTCCCAGTATTTTTTCTCGATTTGGGCAAATTCTTCTGGAGTCAAGACTTTGACATCTTTGGGTAGTGCTGCGGTAAGTTGTGATTGGACTGTCTGAGCATCAGCACCCTGTTTGAGAGTGATTAATCCAACTGTAATGCGATCGGGTTTACTATCTGGGAATAGTTGCAAAAAAGTGGAGTCACTGGTAATGACGTTACCATCGGCGGCAAAGGAAGCACCATCAGTAAACAAGCCTTTAACTGAGACTAGTTTATTATTCAGTTCCGTCTGAAAGCTGCCTGTTTGATTCAAAATATCGGCAACTGTTCCGTATTCCGGACGCCCGGCTTGGTCAAATAGAACTTGATACAGTTGTTTGAGATGGTGCTGATTTTGTCTGATTTCGGCAGATTTGAATGCGGGTTGTGTGGGATCGATGCCCCAAACTAGGATGGTGCGATCGAGACGTGTTTCTTGATTTCGCCACTGGGCGCTACCGATGTAGACAGAATTAACTGACTGAACACCGTCGTAACCCAATGCTTGGTAAAGTCGCTCTCTGGAAAAATTTTTCACTGAGAACAAAGTTTGAAATTGGGGATTAATTAAAACTAAATCTGCCTGTAAATTGCGATGGGGTTTGATGGCTGCATCAAACAGCGCATTTTCAAATCCCAACTGAATGAACATCAGTAAATCGGCAAAAGTAATACCGGCAACTGCCACAGCCAGACGGGTTTTTTCTTTCATTAACTGCCGCCATGCTAGGGGCGTTTTACGAAAAATTTTGGAAAACATATTGAAAATTTTTTAAGAACCGACTATTTCAACTTGCTGTTCAAGCTGGCGTTGCCGCATTAACAGAAATAAGGGAAGACCTAAGGAAACGCCAACTAAAAGGTTACAAGCAACATAAATCCAGAGATTTTGCATTTTCAAACGTGTCCCTTCTGCAAATACAAATGTCCAAAAAACTAGGGATGAAACGATCAGATCCATACCAAAAAATCCGGATATTTTGTTAGCAAAAAGTTGTTGAAAAAATAGCTGGATATCAAGATTATGCTCGAAAAGAAATGGAACAAACTGAGAATAAGGTAGAACAAAGCCAACTATACAAAGCAGAAGGTATATAAGTTTAAGCATGATTGAATTCACTCAATAGAAAATACATAGCCCTAGCTTCATCAAATAAAATAGGAGTCCTATAGATTCTGAATTCTGTTAGCGTAGCGGGGCGTAGCCCATTCTGACTCCTGAATTCTGCTATATTTCAATTGCTGTCTGCACCTGTAAGTTGGTGAAACCTGCAACTTGATTACTGTCTTGGGGATTGAGGCGAATTTTCACTTCAATGACTCGGCGATCGAGGTTTTCACCAGGCTGGTCGCTAAAAACGTTTTGTCTGATGACTTGGCGGCCAATTTGGGCAACGGTTCCTCGCAGTTCTCCGACAAATGCCTGACTGGTAATCACTGCTTGTTGTCCGAGTTTCACTTTAGCGATGTCGGTTTGATAAACTTCTGCTACTGCCATCATTTGGTCGTTTGGTGCTAACTCTGCAATGCCAGAGGTACTAATTTTTTCTCCGACTCGCGTGTGAATTTTGATGATTTGTCCCGCCATTGGTGCTTTGATGTAAGCGCCTGCTAATTCGGTTTCGGCATGTTTAAGTGTGGCGATCGCATTTTCAACTTCTGTCTTGGCGGCTGCAACATCCACATCTCGAACTTCTGCAATGCTGGTGAGTGTGGCTTTGGCTTCGGTGACTTGTTTGTTACCAGTGGCGTTGGTGCGGGCGAGTGCTGCTTTGGCTTCGGCGAGTTGTTTGCTAGCGGTGGTGTTAATTCGGTTGAGAACTGCTTTAGCTTCGCCTAGTTGTTGTTTAGCTGTTTCTACAGTTAACCCTTTGCTGTCATACAAAGAGTTAGAAACTGCTCCTTGGGAAAATAGCTGCTGATAACGTTGATATTCAGCTTCGGCATTTTTCAGTTCTGCATCTAGTTTTTTAATGGTTGCTTCTTGGGCAATTGTGTCTCCTTCCCATTGGGCTTCGATGCGGGCGATCGCTTCTTGTTGGGCTGTGATATCTCCTGCGGACTGGGCTTGTAGGCGTTCAACGCTTGCCTGTTGGGCTTTGATTTCTCCGGTTTTGGCTCCAGCTTGCACTTGAGCGAGTTTAGCTTGGGCAACTTTGACTTGTTTTTGCGCTTGGAGGACGGCTGTTTGCAAGCGATCGCGTGCGTCTAAAATTGCTACCACTTGTCCGGCTTGAGTGCGATCGCCTTCTTTGACTAGAATTTGGGCAATGCGATCGCCATCCAATGCCAACGGCGCAAACAAGCTAATTACCTGGGCTTCTGGTTCTAATCGTCCTAAAGCAGTCACTTTTTGAATTTCGGGTGTAGTTTCTACTGGCTCAGATGAGGCAGTTTGATTAACCTGTCCAAACTGAGAAATTCCATAAAAAACAATTCCACCTGTAATTGCAGTAGCCGCAATTACTAATGCAATTAACCCTTTAGTAACCGATTTCGATGATACCTTTTCAACCATCTTTTTTGTTTCCATAAAAACTTTTCTCGAATTAATTCAGGTAGTTATTAATTGCTATTTTGTGACAAATATGCCGTCAGCATTTTGCCTAGCAACGCACATTGTTCAATGAAATTAATTGTTTCATCACCCCATAATTTTTCCAGAATTAAACCATTGATAAAGCTCAATACAAAGGAAGCTAGCACTGGATCTTGAACGCCTAAAAAATCATAAACAGCTTGCTGGTACTGCTTATTAGTATGCTTAAAAACACTATTCTTCTGTATAGTATTAGCTTCTTGGTGCTGACAAAAATCAATCCAAATATAAGTCCACTTAACAAAATAATCTTCATTGTTCACTAGGTATCTTCCTAGTGCTTCCATTGCCTCTTCTAGGGTTTGCGCTCCTTCCAATTCTGCTAAAGCTGCACTTACATCCTGTTCGCATATCTCTTGGGCTAGTTGCTCAAACAAACTTTGTTTGCTGGGAAAATAGTGGTACAACGTCCCCGTGGAAACCCCTAATCCTTCAGCAATTTGGCGCATAGTGATTGAACCATAACCTTTTTGTGCAAATAAATCAAAGCACTTTTCGAGCAGTTCTTTACGATACTGCTCATGGTCAACAATTTTAGGCATGGCTCAATTTATTTATATCGAACGGTCGTTATATATTATATAAACAAATCGAAAGCTAGTATGTCAAGGGATGATTGATTTGCAGAAGAATACAGAATACAAAATTGAGAATTCACAATTAATGAATGCGAGATACCCTACGGGAACCAGTTCTTCTGCTTAAAGGAACTGGGGTGGGATGTCTGCGGAAAGCCCTTCGGGTTCCGGGGTCATAAAGCAAGATAATTCTGGTAAGTGACTCCTGAATTGTGTTTTGTGAAATCCAATATGTATTATAGTTTAATCTAGTTTTGCGCTATGTGTGATGTTCATCAGTGTTTTTTTGCCACTTAAATATAGGCAAGTAAGAATCATATTATTTTTTTTGAGGAAATAATTAACAACTAGTTATTTAGTCCTTTGCTAATGCTCAATGCTCTGTTTGGCCAATGCCCCCTGTTGACTGATTACAATAATCTGCTTCCCTAGTAGATAATTGTGCAATCATTTTGCAGTAAAATTAGTCGTCTAGATACAGGAGGGCTTTTTGCGATGACTCGTGTCATCATAGTGCGCCACGGTCAAAGCGGTTATAACACCGAACGGCGTATTCAAGGGCGCACTGATGCGTCAAAATTAACCGAAAAAGGTCGTAACGATGCCAGCAAACTAGGTAAAGCCCTCAGTAATCTTTCATTTAATGCGATTTACAGCAGTCCCCTGCAACGAGCAAAACACACAGCAGATATTATTCATAGTGAGTTAGCTTCTGGTGCTGGGCAGTCTGCGGTAGTGCAAGTTTCTGATTTGCTGCTGGAAATTGATTTGCCTTTATGGGAAGGGATGCTCACTTCCGAAGTCAAGCAGGAGTTAGCCGAAGACTACCGGACTTGGCACGAACGCCCCCACGAACTGCGGATGGTGCTTAATGATGCACACCAAACACGAGAACATTTTCCGGTTCTGGCTTTATATGAACAAGCGCAGCAATTCTGGGAAGAAATTTTATCACAACATCAAGGCGAAACCATTCTCATTGTGGGACATAACGGTATTAATCGCGCCTTGATTAGCACAGCATTAGGAATTCCCCCAAGTCGTTACCATTCAATACAGCAATCTAACTGTGGTATCAGCGTCCTTAATTTTGCTGGGGGGTTGGGGGAACCAGTACAGCTAGAGTCTTTGAACCAGACGCAACATACCGGAGAAACTCTACCCTCCTTGCGGCCAGAACATCAAGGAGTACGGTTGCTGCTAGTGCGTCATGGGGAAACAGAGTGGAATCGCCAAACTAGATTTCAAGGACAAATTGATGTCCCCCTCAACGACAACGGTAGACAACAGTCGCAAAAAGCAGGTGAATTTCTCCAAGAAGTAGCGATCGCTTATGCTGTAAGTAGTCCAATGCTACGTCCTAAAGAAACAGCAGAAATCATCTTAAAACAGCATCCAAATGTCAAGCTAGAATTGCAAGATGGTTTAAGAGAAATCAGCCACGGACTTTGGGAAGGAAAATTAGAAACAGAAATAGAGCAAGAATTTCCTGGAGAGTTACAGCGCTGGCGGTTAGTCCCAGCCGAAGTCCAAATGCCCGGAGGCGAAAATTTGCAACAGGTATGGGAACGTAGCGTTGCAGCTTGGGAATCAATTGTGCAAACAGCATTAACTAATCAACTGAAAACTGTTTTAGTAGTAGCCCACGATGCTACAAATAAAACCTTGCTTTGTCACATTCTCGGTTTACCGCTAGAAAATTTCTGGAATTTTCGTCAGGGAAATGGCGCCGTTAGTGTTATTGATTATCTTTCTGGACTAGATGGTTTACCAGTACTGCAAGCAATGAACATCACCAGTCACTTGAGTGGAAGTGTATTAGATAAAACAGCAGCCGGAGCCTTGTAGGAGTGCTGAGTGAGGAGTTAGGAGTGAGGAGTTAGAAAGAAAATAAAGTTGGGAGTCAGGAATGAAGTTAGCAGTGAGGAATAAAGTTAAAAGTGATGAGCAAAGAGCAAATAATTTACGCATTATGTGGATTAGACGCTAAAACCCTTGATTTATCGTTGTAGAGACGTTGCAGTAGAGACGTTGCAATGCAACGTCTCTACAGAGCGCACAATTATTGATAATTCGTTGATTTGGATAATTCACATCAGACGTAATTTATAACTCCTAACTCCTAACTCCTAACTCTTAACTCCTAACTCATAATTAAAAACTTTTATGATTGAACTGCTGCAACAAGTACGGGTAATTGACCCAGTTTCTGAAACCGATGAAGTATTTGATGTGCTGATTGCTGATGGTTATATCCAAGCAATCGCTTCGTCAATTTCTAATATCAGTTCTGATACTCAAATCAGAGATTGTCGGGGATTAGTTCTTGGTTCTGGGTTGGTGGATTTATATAGCCATTCCGGCGAACCAGGGTTTGAAGAACGAGAAACTCTGGTGTCTCTTTTGCAAGCTGCTGCTGCTGGCGGCTTTACTAGAGTTAGTCTATTACCCGATACATCTCCAGCTATTGATAATCCTGCGCTTGTGGCGCAGTTGCAGAATAAAGCCAAAGAGATGAGGAGGATGAGGGAGATGAGGGAGAAAGAGAAAACTAATTTGTCTTCCCCTGCTTCCCCTGCTCCTCCTCTCCCCCTGCTTTCTATCTGGGGTGCTATTACCCTTGATGTTGCTGGGAAGCAAATGACGGAATTGGCAGATTTAGCATCGGCTGGGGTTGTTGGTTTTACGGATGGTAAGCCTTTGGAAAATTTAGCGCTGGTGCAGCGGGTGTTAGAGTATCTTCAGCCGTTGGGTAAACCAGTTGCGCTTTGGCCTTGCGATCGCCAATTAGCTGGAAATGGTGTAATCAGAGAAGGTGCCCAAGCCCTGCGTTTAGGTTTACCGCCAGTACCCGCCAGTGCCGAAACAAGTGCGATCGCTGCTCTGCTAGAATTAGTTGCAGCCATCGGCACACCAGTACACATCATGCGCGTCTCCACAGCCCGCAGCGTGGAATTAATCGCAAGAGCTAAAGCTGCTGGTTTACCCATCACCGCCAGCACCGCATGGATGCATCTTTTACTTGACACAAAAGCAATTAAGAGTTACAATACCAGCCTGCATTTAGACCCGCCTTTAGGCAACGCCAGTGATGTAGCGGCGCTGCGTGGGGGGGTGCGTGAAGGGGTTGTAGATGCGATCGCCATTGATCACGCACCCTACACCTACGAAGAAAAAGTCCAGGCTTTTGCTGAAGCACCAGCTGGAGCGATCGGTTTCGAGTTAGCATTGCCTTTACTGTGGCAATATCTTGTGGAAACTGGGGAATTTACAGCATTAGAATTATGGCGGGCATTGAGTAGTAATCCAGCCAAGTGCTTGGGGCAGAAAATCAATGCAATTAGCCCTCATCAATCAGCAGAACTAACTTTATTTGACCCCCAGCAAACCTGGAAAGTTGAAAGGAAAAATCTGCATACACTTTCACAAAATACACCTTGGTTAGGACAACAATTACAAGGTCGGGTAGTACAAACTTGGTCTTAGTTGTGTCTTCAATAGTTAATAATTGTGTTAATTTTTTCTTTAAAAGTATGTCTTAGCTAGGAATTATTAATTAATACTATATGACTCGCCCGCGCATTCTCCAACCAGGCCAAAGTTATATATTTAGTAAGTATTTTGAATTACCCTATGCTCCAGCGGATATCTTAGCCGAATTAGGATGTAGTTAGGACTTAGGCACTGTACAAATTAATCATGGTATGCGTTCACGAAAATAGTTCGTTTCAGGCTTTGATTAATCGTTCTTTTATGATAAATAAACCCGTGTTGTAGGGAACATTGCTCATTGGTGTCAACTTAACGCAAAACCGATGTCCCGCAAGGAACTAAAGTTCAATGCTTTTAGCAAAAGTCATCTAAAGATGACTAAATATAGCCAAAAATCTTTAGTCATCTTTCAGATGACTTTAGCTATTAGCCTGGGAATTCATTCCCAGGCGGGTGACAAAGCCAACAGTTAAGCCATTTCTAGCTTAAGTTGACACCTGTGAGCATTGCTGTGCCCTTACGATAGACATGGTTTTGAAACTTTGCATACTTTGTATTTTGCGTCAATGCGTAAGTCCTAGTAGTTACGAACGCGCATCGTTACAACTACCAACATATTCAAATACACTTGATTATTTAGACTTTTTACAGCGTTATCTACAGCGAAATATAATCCGCGTTAATCCAATTAATGAAGCGGCAAAACGTGAAGTTTTAATTGCTCCTATTTTATTAGAGGTTTGCGACCAAACACAAACCCAACTGAATATTGAATATCCTATAAATGTTAGCGAGCAACTCAAAGGAAGTTTTGATTATTATATTTCATCGTCCAATTCATTACTAGTAGTTGAAGCCAAGCAATCAGATTTCAGCCGAGGATTTACGCAACTAGCAGTTGAATTGATTGCACTAGATCAATGGATTAATTCTCCGACACCAACCTTGTACGGTGCAGTAACAAATGGAGAAGATTGGCGATTTGGAATATTTTACCGAGAAGATAAACGTGTCGTGCAGGATATCAAGCTTCATCGTGTTCCTGAAGGTTTGGAAGAATTAGTTAGAGTCCTTGTAGGAATTATCACCACATCTTAAATATGTAATTTTTGTTTCTGAATTAATACGAGAAGATTTCCAAACGTATATACTGCAAATATCAAGCAATGAATTTATTAGCTCCTGATTTTAGACCTATGAGGAGCTTTTTTTATTTATTATCCATCTCAGTCAGGGGATATATCACTAGAAGTAACAGCATTCATCCTCAAGGCTATTAATAATTGGTTCTGCTGATAGATCGAATGTCAATATTGAGATTGCTATTGTTTATGTGT
This sequence comes from Nostoc sp. CreGUA01, assembly GCA_034531095.2. Taxonomy (GTDB): domain Bacteria; phylum Cyanobacteriota; class Cyanobacteriia; order Cyanobacteriales; family Nostocaceae; genus Nostoc. The sequence continues at coordinate 120,113 of JAVRBV020000060.1, forward strand.
CAGTAAAAAACGTTTATGCAATTAAAACAATGAATATTCTGGCTTGGATTATTTTAGGTCTAATTGCTGGTGCTATTGCAAAGGCTATCTACCCCGGTCATCAAGGCGGCGGAATTCTCGGAACAATCTTATTAGGAATAATCGGTGCTTTTATTGGTGGTAGTTTGGGTGTATTTTTCAGTACAGGAACCTTGACATTAGCCGCCCCCACACTCAGCATTCCCGGTATTGCAGTAGCCGTTCTTGGCGCAATTGTCGCTGTTTTCTTGTGGAACTTGCTAAATCGCCGCAGTGCTGTGTAATCAATTAATAGTAAATATCAGGGAATTAATTTAACTATTTTTTCCCTGAATTTAATTAACTAATAGCGCTAACCCTATACAGGGGTAAAGATAGCGTCGCTGAAACTAAGGTCAACATAACTTCAAATTAGCCTATGCAACTTTTGGATTGGACTTACTCAAACTTTCGCTGGTATCGTCGCCTGCGGCGTGGGGAGTGGTGGCAAGTAGAAATCCCCTTATTTGATGGTTTCCAAATTACTTGGGTGCGTAATAAGCCAGAATGCCAATGTAACATTTTACAAACAGAGAAATATTAGCTAAGCTCTTTTACATCTGAATTTGCATAAAAGAAATTTCAGGGCGTAAAAAGCTTCAATATTATGAGGAAAATTTAGCATTTTTAAACAGATTTTGGTTTGAACCAAGAATCTAAAATCACTTTAATCATAGAACATCCAAGACAAATAGTTAAGATGCCCGATATAGCAGATCCCCAATACCCTGGTGCAGCAATATATATAATTTGTCTAAAACTTAAGAAGCCCAATACACCTCCTAATAAGTTAACAGTACCCAATAGAAAGCCAAGCTTTGAACGGCTACATCTACTCGCGATTAGTAACCCCCACCCTAAACAAAAATAACTTAGTGGAGGATTATAAATTGTAAACGGGAAAACTGGAACAATAGCAAAGTATTGACCAGAAAAAAAGAATTTTATTCCAGAAAAAATTGTAAATCCACCGACAATAACACCGTAGCATTTACATAAAATAGGGAAAATAAAAAATATTAATACCAACAAAACAAAATAAAATGGAACCCCAGTAAACAAAGCAACACCCAGAAGTAACAATGCAGAGATCCATCCAAATAAACCTAGATAACTCTCTTGATATTCTTCTTTTATCTGTGTGCTTTTTTCCTGTATTCTTTTATTGAGTTCCGCTTCTGCCTGTTTAACTTTCTTGTAGTGTTCGGTATTTTTATAAGACCTTACGCCCTTTTTGATAGTCATAGTCTGTTGTCCTAGTCCCAATCTTGAACGCTACTATACCTTATTCAAACTCAGTAAGATCCAAAACTTTTGTAAATTGACGAAATAATCGGGATTTCAGCCGAAGTTTTTGGAGTTGATGATCGTGATTCCTTGCACTGCACTCTTAACCTACCAACAACGCTCGTTCCTAATGTTGTCTATGCTTTGAGACTTACTTGAAAGCGTTTTTAATCAGTTGTGAGAATGTTTCTTGGCGAATTTAATTTGACCAATGAATTAAAGTACTTTTCTCGGCAAAATTCCTATAAAGGTCTTTTTTGACGCCATAGTAAAACCCAACATTATATTTAAGTTAACGTTGGGTTTCACTAAATTTAACTACCGTGATTATTTGGCGGCGTTGCATCCGGCGGCGTTTCGGCTGGGGGAGCCTCAGGTGCATCTGGAGCAATTTCCTCTACAGTAATCTGTTCTTTGTTTTCAGTTTCGGTATCTGGTTGGGCTGCTTCCACCAATTGCCAAGAAGGAGGATTTGGTGGAATCGCTTCTGGTACACTCTCGGTTTTTGCTTCGGTGTCGGTAGTCACCGTCTCTTCTGCTGGTTGTTCTGGTGTCGCACTAGTATTGTCGATAATCTCAACAGCAGGTTGCTCAGTCAACACGGAAGTAATGTCTTCAGGTTTGGTCGTTGTGGGTGTCTTGGGACTGACAGTCTGTTGCACCTTGTCTTTCACGCCACTCAAGGTGCTACCAATATCCTGTTGCAACTGAGCTAGCCGTTGCTGAAAGGACAATTTATTCACCTGTTCCTGAATGCCAGTTTTCACCGTCTCAGGACTAGGTACTTGGGTTTGTTGTGCCTGTGGTGTTAGTTGCCGACGTAACGAAAGAGTTTGCCAGCCAAACGAGACCAAAAGAGCGACGCTAGCCACATGACCCAACAACAAACCCCCAGAAATGCGCGGTGCAAACACCCATAAAACTAAGGCATAGAACAGCCCGACACCACTCCAAATAAAATCATTCTTGCGGTGGATTTCTGGAAAAAAGAAAGCTGCTATGTAAATGGCTAAACTACCAAGACCGACCACTAAAGCTAGGACATATGCCAGCATTATTTGGTTACTCCTTTGACTAGGGATGGGCATGGGGCATGGGGCAGGGGGCATTGAGCATTGAGCATTGGGCATTGGGCATTGGGCAGAAGAGGCACAGGAGCAGAGGAGCGAGCACAGGGGCAGAACGGAAAAACTCATCTCCCCTGCTCCCTCATCCCCCTCATCTCCCCGAAGTTCTGTTCGCCCTTGGCGTTGGCGAAGCCATCGCCAAAAGCCGGCGCTCAGACTTCTCTCCTCATCTCCCTCATCTCCCCATGCCCCATGCCCCATTCCCCATCTCAATTGTTGATTTAGATACAACTTAAAATTAATTATCTGTGTTAGTTGTGGATTTTTGTCGTTGAGATCAACTCTTAAGGTCTTCTTTAGGAGATCGGCGAAAATCTCGGACTACCCTAAAAGATGAAAGGATCTGCAAGAGTTAGCCAAACAAATTTATGACACTACAAAGCTTTGGTGTGATTGGACTAGCCGTTATGGGCGAGAATATCGCTCTAAACGTGGAACGTAATGGCTTCCCAATTGCAGTTTACAACCGCTCCCGAGAAAAAACGGATGCCTTTATGGCGCAGCGTGCGCCAGGACGGAACGTCAAAGCCGCTTTTACCCTAGAAGAATTTGTCGCCTCATTGGAACGTCCCCGCAAAATCCTAGTAATGGTGCAAGCTGGTAAGCCAGTGGATGCGGTGATTGCTCAACTCAGACCCTTGCTAGATGAAGGCGATATCATTATTGACGGTGGCAACTCTTGGTTTGAAGATACAGAACGACGCACTCAAGAATTAGAACCCGCTGGACTTCGCTATCTTGGTATGGGTGTCAGTGGTGGTGAAGAAGGAGCGCTAAACGGTCCTTCACTAATGCCCGGAGGTACAACCAGTTCTTACGAGTATCTATCGCCAATTTTCAACAAAATTGCTGCCCAGGTCGATGATGGCCCTTGTGTAACCTACATTGGCCCTGGTGGTTCTGGTCACTATGTCAAAATGGTACACAACGGCATTGAGTACGGCGATATGCAGCTAATTGCTGAAGCCTACGACTTGCTGAAAAATGTCGCTGGACTAGACCATAATCAGCTACATGAGGTGTTTGCTGAATGGAACACCACCGATGAACTCGATTCATTTTTGATTGAGATTACGAAGAATATCTTCCCATATCTTGACCCAGAAACAAATAAACCCCTGGTGGATTTGATTGTTGACGCAGCAGGTCAAAAGGGAACTGGACGTTGGACTGTGCAGACTGCTTTGGAATTGGGAGTTTCGATTCCCACAATCACAGCAGCTGTGAATGCCCGGATTATATCTTCTATCAAAGAAGAACGGGTAGCAGCATCTAAAGTCCTCACCGGACCCAGTGGCAAGTATAGCGGGCAAACCAAGGACTTTATTAATAAAGTACGCGATGCTCTCTATTGCTCAAAAATCTGTTCTTATGCTCAAGGGATGGCGTTGCTATCTACAGCTTCAAAAACATATAACTGGAATTTGAATCTGGGCGAAATGGCGCGGATTTGGAAAGGTGGTTGTATTATTCGCGCTCGCTTTTTGAATAAGATTAAAAAGGCTTTTAGCGAAAATCCAACTTTGCCTAACTTGCTGTTAGCGCCCGAATTTAAGCAGACAATTCTCGACAGACAGACTGCTTGGCGGGAAGTGATTGCGACAGCTGCAACACTGGGAATTCCAGTACCTGCATTTAGCGCATCATTGGATTATTTTGACAGCTATCGCCGCGATCGCCTACCCCAAAATCTGACCCAAGCACAACGCGACTACTTCGGCGCACACACCTACCTGCGTCTTGATAAGCCCGGAAGTTTCCACACTGAATGGGTACCAATTGCTGAGGCTGATAAAAAATAAACTTTCACACTTATACATCAGCAGATTGTGAAAGTTGAAAGAGTTTTCAACTGCAATTTTGAGAGTGACTCTGAATTTCAGAGTCACTTTCTTTATTTAATAAGCAAATAAAGTCAAATTGTAGTTAGTATCGGAGGAGTTATAGGTGTAAACGCGAACGTAATAAGTACCTACTCCTAGAGTACGATTCATTGAACCATTCTTGGAACTACTGCCAGACGTATAGTACAAATCCTCATTATATTCATACTGCTCATTGTTGTTACTATCTAAAATCAATTCGACATAAGCAGAATTACTTAAACCACTCAGCGATAAACTGAAGTTGCGGGTAGCAGTCAAGGTAAAGCGGTAGTAGTCGTCGCGATCTACACTACCGACAAATTCTTTGTAGCTGATACTAGAAAGATTCCCAACATCCAAAGCATTACTTAGAGTGCTACCTGGATCTCGCGGTGTTGTTGGTGGGGTGGCAGTAGCGGCAAGATTAAGAGTGTAATTGGTATCGGAGGAATCATAAGTGTATATGCGAACAAAATAAGTACCTGCTCCCAAAGTCTGATTAATTGAGCCATTGCTGGAACTATAGCCAGAGGTGTAGTACAAATCTTCGTCATATTCATACTCACCATTGCCATTAATATCTAGAATCACTTCAGCGTAAGCAGAATTACTTAAAGAACTGAGTGACAGACTGAAGTTGCTGGTTCCTGTTAAATTGAAGCGATAATAGTCCTCACGGTCAAGACTACCTACAAAGTCTTTGTAGGTATTGTTAGAAATATTCCCAATATTCAAAGCTGTTGCCAAAGTGCTACCTGGATCTCGTGGTGTTGTTGGTGGGGTAGCCGTGGCAGACATCTCAAGAGTGTAGTTGGTATTATAAGAGTTATAAGTATAAACTCGAGCAAAGTAAGTACCCGATCCCAGAGTGCGATTAATTGAGCCAGTGCTGGAACTACTGCCAGAGGTGTAATATAAATCCTCATCAGATTCATACTGACCATTGCCGTTACGATCTATAATCAGTTCGACGTAAGCATTACTACTTAATCCTTTGAGTAACAGACTGAAGTTGCTGGTTTCAGCTAGGGTGAAACGATAATAGTCATTAAGGTCAGCACTACCAACAAAATTATTGGCAGTGCGCTTGCGACTCAAAACACCAATGTTGAGAACGCTATCTAAAGTGTTACCTGGATCTATTGTGCTAGGAATGGTTGGTAATACCGCAGCTAATCGTCCCTCACGCAGGCCGTAAACCTCAAAGTGTTGCCGCGCTTGGCGATTGGTAAAACCTGCTGCCCTTAAATCGGAATTATTCGCTAAGTAATAACTGACATTGAAAGATTCTGAAGAAGCGCGTCCCTCATTCAAACCATAGAGTTCAAAGTGATTTAGGAGTTGATTATTATTTAGTTGCGCTAAGTCAGAATTGACACTGCGATAGTAATTGGCATCAAAACTAACTGAAAAGCGGCGTCCCTCGGCAATACCAGAGCTTGCCAAATGAACTAACAAAAATCGATTATCAAATCCGATCGCTGCAAGGTCAGGATTAGCAGCACGATAGACATTAAGATTGGCAAATGTTGAAAAGCGGCGTCCTTCAGCCACACCGAACAATTCTAAATGCTGCAATGCTTGGAAATTACTTAAACTGGACAAGTCGCTGTTGATACTTTTATAGAAGTTGAGATCGACTAACTGTGAAAAGCGGCGTCCTTCATTAATACCGTAGTTTTGCAAATGCCCAAAAAGCTGCTCATTGCTTAAATTGGCAAGATCGGCATTACTACCTCGGTAGAAGTTAAGGTCACAAAACTGTGAAAAGCGACGCCCCTCGCTCACGCCGTAGTTTTGCAGGTGTTGAAAAATCTGTCCGTTAGTTGTGAATGCCGCAGCTACATCAGGATTGCTAGAGCGATAGACGTTAAGACTGACAAATGCTGAAAATGCCCGTCCTTCGTTTAAGCCATTGTTTTGAAAGTGGGACAACAATTGTCCGTCTGTAGTCAAACCAGCTGCTGCCAAATCAGGATTGGCAGCACGATAAAAATTGGCGTTGAATAAGTTTACAACCACGGAGATTTATCAGTAAGGTAATTTAACTATTTAACCGATATTTTTCCGTAATCGACCACCGAGCGAACACGGATAGTAAAAAAAGGATTTGAATGACTTGAAAGTTTTGCTAGTCAAGGTTTACAGGTTATAAGAAGATTAAATAGAGGTCAAGGTCAAAAAAAATATCCTTTGCATAAAACCTTTAATATACAAGCAGTGTGGCTAGAAATGCATTCTCGCTACTAATCCAGTTCAGAGCCTAGCCTTATTAAAGTCCGAGAATAAATTACTACCAACTATCTGCACTGATACTTGTAACTAGGAATTTAATTTATTACGTGTTGGGGATTAGATAACTTGACTGCAAACGTTTTAATAGAATAGAATTTTAGATTGTCTGTCTAATTCCTGCTCGGAACAGGTAGACATATTACAAAGGCTGGTAGAGGCATCTCTAAACAAGATCAAAACCAGCTACCTGTACGGCAACTTCAAGGACAATTCCATGACCTACGCAATTATTGAAACTGGCGGCAAACAAATAAGAGTAGAGCCAGGGCGGTTTTACGATATTGAACTGCTGACTGCCCAACCAGATGAAAAAGTTACAATAGAAGCAGTATTATTGGTGCAGAATGATGGCGAAGTCACTATTGGACAGCCACTAGTGTCTGGTGCAACTGTAGAAGGGACTATACTGCGACATTTCAGAGATCGTAAAGTCCTGGTATACAAAATGAAGCCGAAAAAGAAAACCCGCAAAAAGCGCGGGCATCGCCAAGAAGTTACCAGACTTTTGATTAACTCCATCACCCTTAACGGTACGGTGTTTGCAGCCGAAGCAGGAACGCATGAAATTGAAAGTCCTGTTCTAGATCAAACTCCTGCCGAAGAAGCTGAAACCGTTGCAGAATAATAAAGAGAAGTAGATACACAAAAGGAAATCATGGCTCATAAGAAAGGAACAGGTAGTACACGCAACGGTCGTGACTCTAACGCCCAACGTCTGGGTGTGAAGCGTTATGGTGGTCAAACTGTAAGTGCAGGAAGCATTCTCGTGCGTCAACGCGGCACCAAATTTCACCCTGGTAACAATGTCGGTATTGGTAGCGACGACACTCTGTTTGCCTTAATCGACGGTGTTGTAACCTTTGAAAGAAAGGGCAAAACTCGTAAAAAAGTTAGTGTTTACTCACCCGTAGCTGCTGCTGTTGAAGCAGTAGCAAGTTAGAGTGCGAGGGTGGGTGACAGTGCCCACCCTACTCGCTGAAATGCGATTTGAAAAATTGGCGTTACTGATTTCATGTATGAAAACGATTGTGCATGATATCAAAATCCTTGTAGAGACGTTGCATTGCAACGTCTCTACATGTGTATTCATACTCTAAAAATCGCCTCTGTGGTTTCACCCATGCCAATCTCCTGACTCATCTGCTAGAGATGCTAAAGGTTTACTGTTATATAACAAATGCTTGCTAGAGTCTGGAGTGCATCAATTGTCGGTATCGATGCCGTCAAAGTAGGCGTGGAAGTGGATGTTTCAGGAGGATTACCCGGAATTGTTGTCTTGGGACTCCCAGATTCAGCGATTCAAGAATCAAGGGAAAGAGTTAAGGCAACCCTGAAAAATGCAGGTTTCGCCTTTCCTATGCGAAAAATTGTGATTAATTTAACTCCGGCAGATTTACGCAAGGAAGGCCCTTGTTTCGATTTACCCATTAGTATCGGAATTTTGGCGGCTTCTGAGCAAGTTAGCGCTGATTTGTTGGGGGATTATTTATTCTTAGGCGAAGTCTCTCTGGATGGCACATTGCGGGCAGTGGCTGGTGTGTTACCGATCGCCGCTGCTGCTGAAAAAATGGGAATTACAGGTTTAGTTCTCCCTGCTGATAATGCCCAAGAAGCCGCAGTAGTCGATGGTTTGGCTGTTTACGGCTGCCAACATCTCTCTGATGTGGTGGACTTTTTAAATAATCCGGGGCGTTACAAACCTGTGCAGATGTCTGACAATGTAGAGATGTTACATGTAACATCTCTACATTCAGCAGATTTACGAGATGTTAAAGGACAGACTCATGCCCGTCGTGCTTTAGAAATTGCTGCTGCTGGCGGGCATAATTTAATTTTTGTCGGACCGCCTGGTAGTGGGAAAACCATGCTAGCGCGGCGCTTACCGGGAATTTTGCCGCCCCTGAGTTTTGCCGAATCTTTGGAAGTGACGCGCATTCACTCGGTGGCTGGTTTATTGAAAAATCGCGGTTCTTTAGTACGCGATCGCCCTTTTCGCAGTCCACATCACTCAGCATCAGGCCCTTCTTTGGTCGGTGGTGGTAGCTTTCCTCGTCCTGGGGAAATTTCTTTATCACATGCCGGTGTGCTTTTTTTGGATGAATTAACCGAGTTTAAACGTGATGTTTTAGAATTTCTGCGTCAGCCTTTAGAAGATGGTTTCGTAACCATTTCCCGCACCAAATTATCAGTGATGTTTCCCGCGCAATTTACTTTGGTGGCGAGTACCAATCCCTGTCCTTGCGGTTACTATGGCGATACTATCCAACAGTGTACTTGTTCTCCAAGGCAACGCGAGCAATATTGGGCAAAACTTTCTGGGCCGTTGATGGATAGAATTGATTTACAAGTGGCGGTGAATCGCTTAAAACCAGAAGAAATTACCCAAAAACCGACGGGAGAAGCATCAACATCGGTGCGTCAACGAGTACAAGAAGCACGCGATCGCGCAATTATCCGTTTTCAAACAGAAGCAAATCTGCGTTGCAATGCCCAAATGCAGAGTAGTCATCTGCAAAAATGGTGCAAACTAGATGATGGTAGTCGCAATTTATTAGAAACAGCAATTAGAAAATTAGGATTATCAGCAAGAGCAAGCGATCGCATTCTCAAAGTAGCACGGACGATTGCAGATTTAGCGGCAGAGGAAAAACTTAAAGCTAATCATGTAGCAGAAGCAATTCAATATCGCACAATTGATAGAATGCAGTAAAAAGGAGTCATAACTGGTGAATTCAGAATTCAGAATTCAAGAGTCTGACATGGTTTATAGTTGGCTTGGAAACTGAGGTTGTGTACTTCATAAACTTGAAATCTGCTGTACGATTTTAATAGATGAGTGAGAGTCCAAACTTGATGAAAATGAATACTTTAATAGAATCACAGACCGCAAATTTAAAAGTAAATATTTTGCTGGAAACTAAAGAAGATGGTAGCGCGATCGAATCTTTTTTCTCTTTCTTTAGCCTTTTAAAGCCTCGACTCCGCTGTTCCAAAAGAGATTACCTGACCAATATGCTTGAGAATTTGCAAAACTGCGTACAATTCTCTGGCAGATGCAAATGGCGCGAAGACCCTTGAGATGTCGTACTGTGGTGTATTTGTTTGCGTCACTTTCACAAATAAAATATCGTCTCCATTCGTCACCATACCAAACACAGGTTTACTGGGGTTGGGGTTAGCCATCATATAAGCTAAAGCTTGCGGTACAGCCGACCAAACAGACAGCGTGGTTTTTTTCGACTCTAAAACCATCACCCAGAGTTGATTTTGTAGCACTAAAACATCAATCCGTCCGCGCAGGATCTCTTCACCATCATCTAGCACTAATTCCACGGATGATTCAGCTTTAATTCTGAAAGGAGGATCGTAAAATCCGGAAAGTGCAAGTATTGGTGACACCAACAACAATATGACTGTTCCTTCTAGGAAATCACCTCCGGCACGGTGATAGAGATATCTGCGCCGCACTAGATCTACAGAAGCTTTTTCTACTTCCGTAATTTCAGATAATTCCTCATGCCACTCTGGGAAAAATTGCTCATCTTCAACACGGACAAGACCGAATCGATTTTCTGCATCTTGAAGATTGGTAATCGCTTCTGTAATTGCTGCCGTTTGTGTCATTGCTTTTAAGTAACAATTGCTTGCCTAGATTATTACAGCAGTTTTCATGTATTTGAACCACATCTGTCCTAAGGGCACAGCAATGTTCCCTACCGCGTGGTCTATTTACCTGAAAATAGGCGTAACATCAGCGCATTTTTATTATCGCTAATTGGCGAATAAAATCCTGGGCGTTGCTGATTGGTGGGATGAATTTTGTTTCACGCAAAGGCAAGGCAGCGCGGTCTTGGGGGTTTCCCCCATGAGCGACTGCCGCGCAAAGGCGCTAAGAATAGTTCTTTATCCTTTGTCAAAAGTCGCAATTCATCCCGCATTTATGCAACGCCAAATCCTGAATTCCTCCTCAAGAAGACGACACTAACACCCTGGGGAAGATGTGGCTAATTAGCAAATCAGTATCCAATATATCAGGGACTAAGCAACATCCCCTACAAGGAGACTGACTCAATGAATTTGCAGGCGATTTGGAGTTTGTTCCAAGAGACATTTAAGGAATGGAGTGAGGATAAAGCCTCTCGGTTAGCGGCGGCGTTAGCTTATTACACGATTTTTTCCATCGCACCATTGCTAATTATTGTAATTGCGATCGCAGGTGCGGTATACGGAGAAGAAGCCGCCAGGGGTGAAATTGTTCGACAAATTCAAGGTTTAGTCGGCCAAGATGGGGCAGAATTTATCCAAACAGCGATTCAGAATGCTAACAAACCACAAACAGGTGCGATGGCTTCGATTATTAGTATTGTAGTTTTGCTGTTAGGTGCTACTGGTTTATTTACTGAATTGCAAGATTCCCTCAACACGATTTGGGAAGTGAAACCAAAACCCGGACGCGGTGTAACTAACATTATTCGCCTACGCTTTTTGTCGTTTGCAATGGTGTTAGGTATTGGCTTTTTACTTTTAGTTTCTCTGGTAATTAGTGCAGTTTTAGCAGCATTAGCTACTTACTTTAGTAATTTAATACCGGGTGTTGATTTCCTCTGGCAAATTATCAATTTTATCGTTTCTTTTGCCATCACTACGTTCCTTTTTGGACTAATTTTTAAAGTTCTACCAGATGTGAAAATTGCTTGGAGTGATGTTTTAGTTGGAGCGATTCTCACCTCATTTTTGTTTTCCATCGGCAGATTTTTATTAGGACAATATCTCGGTAATGGCAGTTTTGGTTCAGCTTATGGCGCTGCGGGTTCGCTGGTGGTAATCTTAGCTTGGGTTAATTATGCTGCACAAATTCTTTTCTTTGGTGCTGAGTTTACCCAAGTGTACTCCAGAAGGCACGGCAGTGGAATCACGCCTACTAAAAATGCTGTACCTCTGAATGATAAAACTTCTACTTATCAAGAAGCAAATAGCAATAATCATACTGCTCAAAAAAAGCAAAGTAACAACAATAAGCAGTCATTCTCTAAATTCATAAGTCGCTTAATTCGCTCTTTTACTCAACCGAAACGTTTGAGATATAGGAAACGAAACCAGCATTTTTAGTAGCTGAAAATCTATCTTTTTTTGATGTCTAGCTCAATCCCACAACAATACTGAAGGTAAGTCATTGTTAGCCAAACGCAGCAATTGATAACCAATGCCAGATGTACCGGGAAAAAAGCCAGGATTAAATACAGAATTAGGTAAATTAGGAAATAGCTGATAAGCTCCTGTTCGCTTGGCTCTAGCCACAACGTTTGTTGCATTCTGGAGCGCAACCTGATACCAATCAGGACGGAAACATATCTTTGAACCGACTAACAGCACTTCCACCCGACCTAAATTACCACAACACAAATGATCGATCGCTTGTAACCCAAAATTCTGAGTAGTTTGCAGAGCAATTTCAATTTCTTGTTTAATCTCCGGCGTATCCACGATTCTCAAACTGCCCAAGCGCCCTAAACCAATACCTGCTGCACCGTGACACCACTTATTTGCAAAGTCAGGTTGTCCTGGTTGTCCAATTCTGCGGAAGTCCGGCCAGTTGGCAGTAGATTGGCAAAAAACGCTACGCTCATACTCAATTGCTTCTAAACCCGCTTCTAAAAAGTTGGGTTCTAAGGTGACGGCATAAAGTCTTAACAGCGCATAAGCCATACCTGCGGCACCGTGGGAGAAGCCAGTCAAAGGCCGATCCCAAAAGGTATGCCAAGCTTGGGGAGCGCCATTGTAGCTAACTCGATGGTTGAGCAAATGTTGTCCGCAGGCGATCGCTGTTTCTAAAACACTTGCTTTTGCTGTAGCTTCATAAAGGGACAATAGCCCTAAAATTGCCCCAGCTGCTCCACTCATAATATCCATGTGTTGGTCGGCAGCAATTAATTCTGGTGTCATCCAATTGGCTAATGCTTCAGCATCTGTCAACAAAGCGGCATCGTTGAGAAATTGACTAACCTTCACCAAACTATAAATCATTGAGCCTAAACCTGTGGCACCACCAACTCCGGTGAAACGAGCCATGCGTTGCCAAGTTTCTGGATCTAGGGTTTGGATCTGCCGACGCAGCGATCGCAATGTATTATACGCTAAGTCACGGTAACGTGAATCGCCAGTGACTTGAGTGAGTGCAGCGAAAAACAAGGCAACTCCAGAGCGTCCGTCAGACAGACAATTGTTTAATACTTGCAGTTGGTAGCGTTCTGCACGAGGCACAAAGTCTAAGCCAATCCAGTTAACGCTACCATCAGAGTCACAAATCGCTCTAGCTTCCAGTTGACTGGCGATTTCCTTGGCTTCGGCAATCAATTCTTCGCAACTGAGCAATGGTAAAGATTCGCCTTGCCATTGCCCACCTTGTCGGCTAGAGGTGGTTGCTATTTTAGCATCGAAGGAGCCTTGAATAATCGCAACTTGTCGAGCTAGGTCGTTCTCATCCAATGATTGCAACTGATTGACAACATCTTGGTAACTGGCTTGCTTGAAGTAATTGGGAATAGATAAATAACCATTTAAACTCAGTTCATCAATTACAGCGCTAGCCGTGAAGAAGGGAATATCTAATTGTTCCATTGCTCGTAATTCAGCACTCAAAACCGGAAAGGCTTGGGGTTTTTCTTGAGCAACTAAAAAGGCACGACTGAGAACATCGAGTTCAATGCTATAATCAACTCCGTGTTTGAGGCGATCGGGTGTTAAAGTTTTTTGGAGGATGAGGCCGTAAATTCGGGTATTGCGGAAGATAAAGCGCACTTGCTGATTTTGCATTGCAGACAGGCAACTTTGGCGTGAAAGTAATACATCTTTGTGCGCCATCAAAAAGCGATACATCTGCTCAAACCCGGTGGTGATTTCTAGTTGATAATCATTTGGAGATAAAGCAACTTCATCCAAACACGGTACATTTTTCGCAATCTCCAAAGTGACATACTCAGACGACAGATACATGTTATCTGTATTCACATTCTGCCAGCGCGGCACTTTGCGGGGAGATAATCGAGGATCTGTACTGCCGAGTCCGCTAATATCATAAGCAATACTGCGATCGCCACTAAAGTCCCAACGTGGTAACAGTCCAGTACGGAGTACAGAATCCCAAAATTGTCGCGTGGCCGTTGCTTCCAATTCATCAGCAAGGGGTGAATTTTCAATTAAATTCGGTTCGTGGTGCAATAGTGTTTCCATATCAATTAGCACCAGATGTTCGCCGCTAGCAATCAAATTTTCATAATGGCAATCTGTTGCTCTGAGTGCATAAAGCACAGACAATAGCATCCCGGCTCGCTGATAAAATCTTTTTGCAGCTGCTTGATCAACACAAGGTGAGTGTTCAACATATTCCACCCAACCATAACCGTTGCGTTCCAGAACTTGAATAACTTTAAAATCCAAAAGATTGCTGTGTTGATTGCACCAATTTAAAAATTGATTAAATACAACTTCTAATCCTAAATCTTTGGGTTTATAAACAAGTTTCAATCCAGATTCAAAGGTCAGCAAAATCACCGTTCGTCCACGTTTGTGTGGGTCAGAAAGCGAAGTTTGAATTTCGGTAACTTTGTAATCAGAATTTGTTGCATCAAAAGTTCGTTGAATATCTGTTTTGTCTGTCATCAGACGTTGAAGAAATTCAGCAGTGAACTCAACCCAAAAATTGACTGCTGTTGCCACTAAACGACCAAGGACGGGATACTTTTGAAAGAAGGTCAGCAATCCATCTTCCAAGAGTTGATTGACAAACTTAGTGTAGTGAGCCTTATTGTTTTGTCTCTCCATTCCCAGCAATCCGAGCAAGCTTTGACCAAAGGGACGCACTTGAGAAAATTCAAAATCTAATGTTTTAGTGCAAAGTCCTGCTAGTCGTTGCAGTAAACTACGTTCTAAAGAATTGTAAGCGGCTGGTGAAAGAACCGATAACGGAAGAGAGTCTTCAGTGAGTTCAAGACTATGGCAGCGAGTTAATAATTGCTGTCTGGCTACCAGTACAACAGGCAAAAGAAGATCTTCAAAAGTGATAGGATTTTCTGGTTCAATTGGTAGGAATACTTGTGTTTGAGAATTAAATTTTGTAGATATTTTAATAATTTCTTGTAAGGTTTGTGCCCACTCAGGCAAAGGTTGATGGTCAAGAAACGAGATATTTCCCAACTTAGAACTTACAGTATTGAGGTCTAGTTCTTCCCATTGTAAACGTTTGTGCAAAGTATCCCATTTGCCCTCTGCAACGACTTGACACCAGCGGTCTAGCCGACGATTAATTTGCTGTTCATCGATGAGATTGCCATCAATTGCAAATCTGTTTTCATCAAGACGTTCCCAGAGAAAGCTGGCGTTGGCAACAATTCCTCTCAGATTGTCTAGTGTTTTTAACTGTGATGAGTGAACAATTTGTTGAAGCATAACTGGATTTCTCTTAGTGGGAAATATCAAGGAAATTCCCTCTTTATATCAGTAAAAATAGCAAAGAAGGAATCTATTATGCAGCATTCTTTTGTCGTATTGAGCCTCAATTCCAGGTATGTAATATCATGTTCGGGTGAAGACTTATCATTAGGACTGACGCGGGGACGCTCTGACGCGGGGACGCGGAGAAATTTTAATAATAAGTGATTATCCGAACTTGATGGAAATTCCCAAATATATAGATAAATTTGGAACCATTGGCTTGAGAAAGTCGTTCTAGAAAAGCAACATTACCTGTAGAGGCTACAATGCTCAACAGAAGGATTTTTTAGCAGCAACCAGCGTGTCCGCCGCCACAGGAATCTGTATGACATAGTTTGGGCGCACTCTCAGCCATCATCCCGCCGCTAACACTGAGTAACTCTTGTTCGCTCAGTTCGTTGGAGTCCACAAATGTCAACTCTGCGAACATTTGAGACATGCTTTCTACTGTAAAGTTATAACCTTTTTCCGCACTGGCGATCGCTAGTATTTTGATCGCTTCTGCTTGGTTAGCTGCTGCTTCTACTTGCTGTTGTAGTTGTGCGTTTTGAAGCAATTCTTTGATTTGTTGTAACATTTCCATATCCTCTGTTTTCCTTGACTTCATGCAGAGATTTTGCACTTGTTTTGTGCGGTGTTCTCTGCTTTGATGATTTGAATTTACAGAGTAATAGGGGAAAACTAGGGGAGATAGTTACGATGAGAGAAAAATTCTTTCGCACACAGTCAAAGCTTGCCGAATCGAGATTTCATACATGAAATCAGCAACCCCACAAGAAAAGTTGAATATTTTTTATGATATATCGACACGATCGCCAAAAAGCGATCGCTATTCCTGGAAATCTACTGTATATACGGTGGATGTAGAGACATTACAGCAGTTTTCAGGTAAATAGACCACGCGGTAGGGGCGCAAAGCCTTGCGCCCCTACGACAGATGTGGTTCAAATAGATGAAAATTGCTGTAAATCTAACGCCTCTACAATTTTGCAATTATTAGACCTTTTAGGGGGTAGCTGGAGTTGCAGGTGGTACTGCGGGTGCGGGACTTGCAGGTGTTACTTCTGGTGGTGTGGTGGTTGGAGTTTCCGCTGGTTGACAGGCTCCTATTAGTACACTTAATCCCAGAACTGAAGTTAAAAAAATGAATTTTTTGTTCATAAATAGTCTAGTTGATGATGACCGCAGAAGTTTTTGAAATAAACAATACATACTCATATATTTAGTAATTTTCGGCATCTTCCGTTGGTCATAATCTCAATTCAAGCAATCTTTACCAAAATTATCACCCAGTTCATATGCTGTTATTTCCTTGATACAAATAAGAATTTCCTAACTCAGAAAGCTAGGAAAACAGGCATATTCAGCGAATTGGTGTTTGTTTATACTATTTCAATTTTTTGTAGTCGTTATACTCATGACTTAGGTTCTACCTGGGAATTAGGAAGTGGCTTTGCCACTTCTTTTTATTTATATCGTAGTCCACGAAAAAATAAATTAAAAGTTAAAAGTATTTTGTTTCAACTTTTAACTTTTATTTAGTTATTCAGCAATTTGCAACTAAATGAAGTAAAATCCATAATCCTGAAAGCCTGATATAAAGGTTTTTTTACTTCTGAATTCTGTTAGCGTAGCGGGGCGTAGCCCATTCTGACTCCTGAATTCTGATATTAGTCATTACTCATACTATCTCGCCATCTTTCACGCTTGGCTTTACTTTCATCATCGCGCGATCGCGTTTCTTCCCAAGTCTCCCACATTCGAGACTGCTGTTTTTCAACATGATTGATGAACTGCACAATTGAATGATCTGCCTTAATTGGGGTTTTCAAATGAAACTTAATAGTTTGGACAACTTTGATATCACCCATCAGAAAATACTTACCAGCAATCTTAGTCAACCACAACACAATTCGATTGTGTAACCAACCAAAAATTCCCTGACGTTTTTTAACCATCAACAGAATTTGACCTTCAGCTTTTCCCCCTTCATGAAGGCGCACAGCAAACATCATGTGGACATGGAGAAAATCGGGGCCAACTGTCACAATGCCAATGGTACCGTACCAATAACAAATACTGTAAGTAATGGTTTTTTTGTAGAAAAGACGGATGAGTTTGATGAAAAATGAATTTTCTTTAATCGGCGAAGTGTTGGTAAAGATAATTGCATTTTCGTTAAGTTGCTGTCTTTCAAAAAGAACTTCTACAGGCAATTTGTGAACTGTATTTAGGTGTTGAGCATCAATCGCATTAATCATCACCACATTAGGGTGACAATTCATTAAAAAATGGGAATGGATGGAAACATCGCACTCTTTTTGTTCTAACTCTGGAATAAAAGGTAGAGGTTGTTGTGGTATTTCTCCAGTCCAAACCCAAATCATCCCATACTTCTCAGCAGTCGGCCAAGATTGTAATTTCAAAGAAAGCGGTGTATCTAAACATGGGATATCCATACACATCCCTTCACCATCAAACTTCCAGTGGTGGAAAAAACAACGTAGTGCATTTCCCTCAACTTTGCCTTCCGCAAGATGAGCGCCCATATGCGGACAGTAGGCATCAAAAGTCACTACTCTTTTATCTTTGCCACGATAAATTACTAGTTCTCTGCCCAAAATTGTGACAGGTTTTACTTCACCTACCCGCAGATTTTGAGAAGGTATTACCCAATACCATCCTTCAATAAAACGTTCTGGATTATTAAAATTTTTAGGTTTACGGGTTGAGTTAAAAGTCTGCGAGTTGAGATTCATTTTTATAATTTCACTTGCAGTGAAGCGGTTGATCTACAAGTAGCATGAGAACTATCAACAAACAGTTACTTTCAGTACTATAGTGGCGGGTGTAAATCCCCCACTTCAAGCATTGCTGAATTCTGAATTCTGAATTCTGAATTCTGTTTTAATATGAGAATTATGTAATAATAATCACAAAAACAGGAAATCTACCGTGTTAGCTCAAGATAATAAACTGCTTTTAATTGGTCAGGTAACAAATTTAAGTAAAATTCCCATTAGGACAATTCGTTATTACGAAAGTTTAGGTTTAATCAAATCATCAAGACGAACAGAAGGGGGCTTTCGCCAGTTTTCATTAGATGTATTGACTCGTCTAGCTTTCATTAAAAGGGCACAAAACTTTGGTCTTAGCCTAGAAGAGATTAGAGATATTCTTCAAGTCTATGACCAAGGGCAAGCTCCCTGTGGTGAAATTCAAGAAAAGCTAGAAGAGAAACTGCTGCAAATCGATCGCCAAATCGATCAGTTATTAACCTTACGCTCCGAAATCAAAGGATTACTATCAGGCTGGAAGAACATGGAGGATCAGCGTGAGGATACAATTTGTCCTAATATGCAAAATGCTAGATGAGGAGGCGGGGAGATGAGGGAGATGGGGAGATGGGGAGATGAGGGAGATGAGGGAGATGAGGGAGATGAGGGAGATGAGGGAGATGAGGGAGATGAGGGAGATGGGGGAGATGGGGAGATGGGGAGATGGGGAGAGAATTTCACCCTACCACCCTACCACCCTACCACCCCACCACCCCACCACCCCACACTCCCAATGCCCAATGCCCCATGCCCACTAAAAATGTAAAATCCCACAACCAAATGGCGTGGGACTGGCTCAAATAAGTTTTTTGCCAATTTTACATTTGATCCAATTGTTTGCGTAGGGAATCCAACTCAGCATCAACCACATCATTAGATTTAGGAGCAGTAGTTTGTTGTTGGGGTGGCTGTTGGGGCGGCAGTTGGGGTTGACTTTGTGGAGTTGCGGGTGGTAGCATTTGGGCTTTCAAAGCAGCCAATTCATCATCAACGTCGCTACCAGATTCCAACTGAGCAAATTGGCTTTCTAAATCGGCACTTGCCAACTCTCCTGCTGACTGGGCGCGGGCTTCTTGCATCAAGACTTTTTCTTCCATGCGCTCGAAGGCAGCCATCGCACTGCTGGTATTCATCCCACGTACCATACCTTGGAGTTGTTCTTGGGCTTTGGCAGTGGTGATCCGAGCTTTGAGCATTTCTTTCTTGGTTTTGGCTTCAGAAATTTTGCTTTCCAGCTGGATTAAGTTGCGCTTGAGGGTTTCAACTTGAGTGCTTTGTTGATCTAAGCTAGCTTTGAGGGATGCGCCGGTATCAGTATAAGTTTTCTTACGCTCTAAGGCTTGTCTTGCAAGGTTTTCATCACCTTTTTGCAGTGCCAGTTGAGCATTGCGTTGCCACTTATTGATTTCATTTTGAGTATCAGTATATTGTTTATCAGTGCGTTTTTGAGCAGCGATCGCCTGGGCTACTCCCTGACGCAGTTGAACCAAGTCTTCCTGCATTTCCAGGATGGCTTGCTCTAGCATTTTTTCTGGGTCTTCGGCTTTGTTAACTAAGTCATTGAGGTTAGCGCTAACAACTCGTTTAATGCGATCGAATAATCCCATAACTTTGTTTTTCCTTGCTTTGGTTTACGCTCTTTGTTGGACAGTTAGCTTTTTTACTTTTTAATAGCTACCTATTTCAATGTAATCTTTCCGGTTTAGATCGTGCCTCCCAACAACTCCTAATTGTTAAGATATCTCGAAGCTGCGGCAATTCACCCAACTTTAAGAGTCTGGTGCTTTGGGTAGCTGCTGTTGGGGAGGCTGCTCTATTTTCTGATTGTCTTCCAAGAGGCGACTGTTGGGTTGTGTGTTTTCTGCCTCATTTAAAACCTGCACCTTCATTGCTGCCAATTCGGCATCCACATCATTAGTAGATTCCAAGGACGCAAATTGTGTTTCCAAGTCATCGCTACTCAGTTGAGCAATTGCTTCTGATTGAGCTTCAATCTGCAAAACTTTTTCTTCCATACGCTCAAAGGCACTGAGACTGCTGGTAGCAGAAACTCCATCAAGCATTTCTTGGAGGCGATAAGAGGCTTGGGCAGAACGGGCGCGAGCGATATACATATCTTTTTTAGTTTTCGCCTCGCCAATTTTTAACTCTAGCGAACCCATATCCTTTTTTAGCCTAGCCACGATCTCATTTTGCTGTTCTATCTGGTTCGAGAGGGCTTTTGTAGTTTCTTGATAAGCTTGGCGCTTAGTCAAAGCTTCCCGTGCTAAAAGTTCATTGCCTTGTCGCAGTGCTAGCTGGGCGCGGCGATACCATTCTTCTGCTTGGGACTCAGCAGCCATCGCTTGTCGTTGGGTACGTTTTTGGGTAGCGATCGCTTGTGCTACACCCTGCCGTAACTGCACCAAATTTTCCTGCATCTCCATCACAGTTTGCTCCAGAATCTTTTCTGGATCTTCTGCACCGCCGATCAAACTATTGAGGTTAGCGCGAATCACCCGCAGGATACGCTTGATTAACTCCATCTCTGCTCTCCATTCACGAAACTCAGTGCTGAGTGTTGAGTGGTGAGTGCTAAGTACCCACTCTTAAGAAACGGGGGGATTGGGGAGTAGGGAGTAGGGAATGAGGAAAGAAGGTGTTTGTTTCATTCATCACGAGTAGCGATCGACTAGCGGCGATCGCTCCTAAGTATCAGAATTTTTGTAGTAGCGTACTAAACAACCAAGACTCGATCTCTACTACTCCCCACTTCCTAGTCCTCAGTCCCCACTCCCCACCTAGCACTGTTATCTCATGGTATCGTACATTTTTACGACTCATGGCTCTTGAACTCGTGCTTTAATTCCTCTTGTTTGTAGTAATCGCATGTGTCTTTGTACTTGCTCTTTAGTCTTAAAAGCACCCAGAAAAACCAATTGTTTGTCAGGTGATAAATAAGCATCGGGAATTACTTCCCGTGCTGAGGCTAAAGCACGACCTTGATTGTCGATTACTACGTGGTACAGCCCATCTGTAGATGGTTTGATTTCTGCATTTAGCCCAGGTGAGGTTTTTGGCTTTGGAGTCGGCGACAACTTCACAATAGGTGAGGGCTTTGCCGTCGGTACAGGTGCTATGGCGATGGGACTTGTCGGTTTTAGAGGTGTGATGGGGTCTGGTAATGAGGCTTGAGGATTTATCGGGTTTTGGGGAACAATTGGATTAATTACAACTGGAGGCGTTGGTTCGACTTTGGGTTTTAAGCCAACTACATCACTGGGGTCTCTCACCTCAGCAAACTCTTCGGCTGCCAAATTGGGATACTTGGGTATAGATGTGCTTGGTGGCTGGATTGGAGATTGGACATTACTTGCAACTTCCTGAGTATTTTCTGGTATGGCAGGCGAGTTACCATTAAATAACTTGGCTAAATTCCACTGTGGCAAGCTTTTAGGATTAAAAACTACATACCCCAAAGTCAGACTCGCCAACAATAGCAGCAACATCGAGCCGATACCCAAAGGTGATAGCAGACTGTCACTATAATTACTTGGCTTTTTAGTTTGTGGCTGTTCTTCTGTAAGACTCCGCAGCAACGCTTCACTAGATTCGAGATAGTCATCTGGCTGTTTGTGACCATCTTCCGGCTGTATAATATTTTCGCCCTTAGTATCTTTTATGACTGCTGGCACAATACTGCTACTAAAATTGGGCGGTGGTGGTGGAAGTTGAGTTTCTGTTTTAGCAGCATCCAAACTGGGGGGCACATAATTAAGATTACTCAGTTCCTCAGTGTTTACCGTTATTGGTTCTGAGTCCACCTCCGGTGGTTCATCAATTTTTACTACAGATGAGGTTGGAGTTAGCTGAGGATTTACAGGTACAGTTACAGGCAATGGCGGTGGTACATCGATCTTCGTTTGTGCTACTGACGGCGGAGTTGTACCCGATGCTGTAGAAACTCCGGTGAACTGCTGAGGTTGACTAGTAATGTAACTCCCAACACGGGATTGCTTAGAGGATGCTGAACCAGTTCGCGTGCGTCGGTATCGAGCTAACTCTTGATCTAACGGCACCTCTAAACTCGCTAGTGCTGCCGCTAATGCTGGCTTCAACCCAGATGTTTTAGGCGATTGAGTACCGGAATCATTCAGGGGATTTTCAGTCATTGCCTCTGTACCTCAAACATAGATTGCTGGAATTAACTTTAGACATATTTGTGCCAATATTAGCGAAAATTACTTAGAAGTGGGCATTGGGCATTGGGCATGGGGCATTGGGAGTGTGGGGTGGTGGGGTGGTGGGGTGGTAGGGTGGTAGGGTGGTAGGGTGAAATTCTCTCCCCATCTCCCCATCTCCCCATCTCCCCACTCCCCACGTTTTAACAATGTCATTCAAATCAGTTCATGATATTTTAGGCATTCTAGAGAAGCAAGCTAAATGGCAGGAGCAACCATTTCAACGCTTGCTCAAGTGTTGGGCAGAGGTTGTGGGTGCTGTGGCTGCTGCACATACTCGACCATTGTCGATTCAGCGCGACGTTTTGTGGGTAGCAACTTCTAGTTCAGCTTGGGCGCAAAACTTGACTTTTGGTCGCTCGTCTTTGCTTTTAAAGTTGAATAAAAAGCTGCCAACGCCGTTGGTTGATATTCGATTCTCAACTGCTGGTTGGCAACATCCATCTGTGGAGAGAAAACAGCAACAACCAATTTTGCCCTATGAGCATCCGAGTTACGTTGGCGATCGCATTACCAGTGATAATACACCTAGTATTCAAGATGCGAATGCTGCTTTTGGGCATTGGGCTAAGATCGTCCAAACGCGGTCGCACGGCTTACCCCTTTGTCCACAATGTCAATCCCCCACCCCACCCGGTGAACTTCAACGCTGGGCAGTCTGTTGTATCTGTGCTGCTAAGGAATTTTGAATCATAACTATTGGGCATGGGGCAAGCAGGAAGTGTGGGAAGTGTGGGAGGTGTGGGAGGTGGGGAGGTAGGGAGGTGGGGAGGTAGGGAAGTAAAGGAAGCAAGCAAACGATTATTATTCTTCCTCATCCCCCCATCTCCCCATCTCCCCACACTCCCTCATCCCCCTCATCCCCCTCATCTCCCTCATCTCCCCCAGTCCCCAGTAATCTTCCCAAATACGATCGCTATTTCTTGACGTTTGTAAAATAAAGTAAAGAATAGTCTTAACAAACGCACCTATGGAAATCGATAAAATTAAAGCCGAACTGGAGAATCCCAATTTTCAGTATCGCTTGAAAGCGATCGCTGCACTCAAGGATTATGAATCAGAAGTTGCAGTCCCTCTGTTAACTAGTAAGCTGTATGACTCAGAATTTTTGGTGCGTTCCTTTGTGGCAAGGGGTTTGGGTAACCAACAATCGGCGGAATCTTTTGCTGCGTTGATGCAAATTATGAAATTTGACGATACTCCCAACGTCCGAGCTGAGGCGGCAAATTCTTTATCACTATTTGGCAGAGTAGCAGTCTCACATCTGGTTCTAACATTTTATCAGGATGACCACTGGTTAGTACGGCGTAGTATTCTCGCAGCGATCGCTGAAATGGATTGTCCTGAAGAATTATATGATATCTGCGTTCAGGGTTTAAAAGACGAAGATTTCACAGTTCAGGAATCTGCTGTTGATGGACTTGGTTTATTAGCTGATTCTAGCCAAAGTGCTGCGGCATTATCCCAACTACTCAGTTTGGTGAATGACGAATCTTGGCGGATGCGCGTGCGAGTTGCCTATGCCCTTAAACGATTTGACGCAACCCAAGCAAAAGCAGCCCTCACTGAACTCAGACAGGATAAGGATCACCGAGTTGTGGGAGCTGCTTTAGAAGACTTGTTGCCACAATAGCAAAGAAAGGTGGTTTAGGGGATAGGGTTTTCTGAATTCTGAATTCTGTTTTCTGATATCATGTTTGCCTAATCACTTATGATTAAAATTTCTCCCCGTCCCCGCGTCCCCGCGTCCCCGCGTCCCCACGTCCCCACGTCCCCGCGTCTTCATGTCCCCGCGTCAGTCTAAACAATAAGTCTTCAAACGGACATGATATGACTCCTGTTTATCTGAAATTTGAGGAAAACATCCGGGCTATTTGCCAAAATCTAGAATAAAATATCAATTTCTTCGAGTTCGGGAGACATTTGTGACTGATATACAAACTGGTCAAATGACTTGGCGCTTGCCTGGTTCCTCTGAATGTGCCTTATATTTACGGTATGATGCTTCTGAACCTTGGCGGCCGTATAAAGAATTTCCACAATATGTTCTACCCGATCCGCCCGGTTTTTCTGAAGGATATGCTACATTTTTAGCGCTTCTCAAACAGAACTGGCAAGCTTTATAAAAAAAACTCCTACAATTTGGGATTTGGAATTTCAGATTTTGGATTCCCCAAGGGACTTTTAGCCTGAGTTGACACTGTTAATACTTGCGGTGGTGTAGCATCGGGTGGATAGAGAAAGTCTACTTCTACTAAAGAGCGATCGCCAGCTTTCATGTTTAATAAAACTAAGGGTTCTCCTGGTTGACCCCGCTTTTGTACTAAATGCACAAACTCTGTTTTTGGCTGATTTTGCTCGTCTTTGTAACGTACCCGCACTGTTCCCCGAAAGAATACTTGACGCGCTGGTGTACTGAAAAAGCGTAACCCTGGCTTGACTAAGCGATCCTCCTTGAGTGGAGTTTGTATCGATACACTCACACTTTGGCTACTTTGGGTATTGTTATATAACGGCAACCTCAAACTATATTGAATTCCATAGTTGCCATGAGCGCGATATGCAGTGTCAGGATAGCGCACCAGCATGTTAGCACTTTGAATTTGATTAGTTCCTAAGGTTCCACCATTCAGAGTACTCAAAGCATAAGAAAACATTTCACCGGCTTGGGGAATAGTTAAATACCTAGCTTTAGGACTATCCACTAATGAACCTCTCCACCGCGAACCAGCAACCACCCCAGCAACACGCCCGTAAATTATTGGCTTGCCAGTTTCTTCTAAGGGAGTGGGGGTTTTATCTCGTGGAGTAGACAAATTACCGTTGTTGAGTAAATTTTCCCACTCTGCCAAACTAGGCGCACGTTCACCACCATCAGTATTTACAGGCGCAAACATGGCTAGGCTAGCTGCATAGACGGTGCCACTACTGTGCAGTCGCATTAATGTAGACCGACCATTTAAAGGTGGTGTCAATCCCTGCACCGGAATTGGTAAATTTAGTAACATCCGACTTTGCCCTGGTGGAATTTCAATTTGGCCAGGGAAAATTGCTTGTCGTTGTCCTCTTAATATATCAGTCATGACGCGATCGCCAGGGCCGGCAAAAATTTTTCCTAAAGGATTTCGGCTCAAGGATGGTAACTCCATAAATGGTGCATCAGGTTGACTTAAATAACTCGCCGCCTGCAAAATATTGACTTTCACCGACTTGGAAGTAGGATTATGCAACATTATCCCCAGATAAAGAGAACGTAAATTTTCTGGTGGTTCAGCTCTGGCAACATGGTGAGCAAAAATATCAAATCGTCCGCGAAAGGGAAAATTCAAATGCGCCGTTGGTACTTTTTTGTTATCCCCTGGAAAAGTCGAAAGTAAAATTCCTTCTTTTAAAACCAACTCTGGACTATTGCTGTTAAATGTTGGCACTCTATCCAATTGTCCTGGTAAAGGACGCACTTGTTGTGGTTGAACCACTTCTTCAGGCGCTGGTGTCACGGGTGTAGATTGGGCTATGGGAAAAGCTAGTAAAAATGGCAACATATACTTAGGTAACACTTTGAACATACAGACACTAATACCAATTCAAAATTCAAAATTCAAAATTCAAAATTAAGAAAGTCAGAATTAGTAAGGCTTTCAGGGTTTGTATCTGTCTCTTTATTTTAGTGAATTGGTATAACAACTTGATGAAAGTGCCAGATTGTTAATAATTAATAAGAAATCGGCAACAATGGCACTCAAATTTTCTGGATTGAGAACCGGAACGTGAACAAAGATACAACGTGCTGGTAATTGGTTTTGGTTTAAGTACTCCAACACACAATAGTAAAGACCTTCACAAACAAATTTGCCGCAGTCGTCACTAATGTCAATTGCCACAGCTTCGGCGACTAATTTTTTTAAATCAACATCTGTGTGCAAAACACTTTCACCAGAGCTAGCGGCTAATTCTACACTTAATCGAGTGCGACTGGCAGCCTGGCCACAACAGATGATGTAGTCAGGTTTAATTGCATTGATTTTTTCAATTACCAGAGAACTGGCCTGTTGCACATCTACGGGTAACGAGCGCAAAAAAGTTAAATCATGGGGAATCACCTGAAGTTTCGTAACTTCTATTAATAAATCATCCGATGAATTTGATTGTTGATCGGTGAGCCAAGTGTCAAAGGAAGTTAATAGAATTCTTTTCTGCATAACAAATATTATTTACAATAGGAATATTATTTAGAATAGAAAAGCCCTCCATAATAATTTTACAAGGAGCAGGTAAATGCCAGTGATTGCGGTCGTAGACTACGAGATGGGAAATTTGCACTCAGTCTGCAAAGGTTTGGAAAAAGCCGGGGCAACTCCTAATGTTACTTATTCTCCAAAGGAATTAGAAAAAGCAGATGCAATAGTTTTGCCAGGAGTGGGAGCATTTGATCCCGCAGTCCAACATTTGCGATCGCGTGGTTTAGAGCAACCGATCAAAGATGCGATCGCATCTGGCAAACCTTTTTTGGGCATCTGTTTGGGACTGCAAATTCTCTTTGAATCAAGTGCAGAAGGTATCCAACCAGGACTGGGAATTATTAAAGGAAAAGTCCGGCGGTTTCGTCCAGAACCAGATATTACTATTCCTCATATGGGTTGGAATCAACTGCAAGTCACTCAACCAAAAAGTCTTTTATGGGAGCATTTACCCTCAGATCCTTGGGTGTATTTTGTCCATTCCTACTATGTCGATCCAATAGAAGAGCAAATTCGTGCAGCAACCATCACCCACGGTACTCAAACCGTAACAGCTGCCATCGCCCATGAAAACCTGATGGCTGTACAATTTCACCCCGAAAAATCTTCTAATATCGGATTGCAAATCCTGTCTAATTTTGTTGCTCAAGTACGGGAAAAAATTCCTGCCTAATGATTTTGTCCTTTGTCATTTGTCATTAGTCATTAGCCATTTGTTAATCAATAAAAATGACCATCGACCATCAATACAATGGCCAATGCCCAATGCCCAATGCCCGATGCCCCATGCCCAACAATCAATGAGTCTGAGAATTTACGGTAATCGCCAGCTAAAAACTTTACCAGGGAAAGAGACTAGACCTACTAGTGCTAGAGTAAGGGAAGCAGTCTTTAATATTTGGCAGGGAAGAATTACAGGTTGCCACTGGCTAGATTTGTGCGCTGGTACTGGTTCAATGGGCGCAGAGGCTTTGTGTAGAGGAGCCGCATTAGTAGTGGGAATTGAAAAATCGAGCCGAGCCTGTGCCACTATTCAACAAAATTGGCAGCTCTTAGCTAATGCCGAACAAGAATTTCGGATATTGCGGGGAGATATTGTTGGGCAGTTAAAAACTTTATCAGGCAAGCAATTTGATCGGATCTACTTCGATCCACCTTATGCCAGTGGATTATATCAGCCAGTTTTAGCAGCGATCGCTCAATATCAACTTTTAGATCCTAGCGGCGAAATTGCAGTTGAACACGCTTCACAAGATTGGACATCGCCAGAGATTCCCACTTGGGAAATCTGCCGCCAGAAAGTTTACGGCAACACATCACTGACTTTTTACAGAATTCGGAGTCAGGGGGATGAGGGAGATGAGGGGAATGAGGGGGATGAGGAGGATGAGGGAGATAAAGAAGTATTTTCTTCCTCATCTCCCCCTACTCCCTCATCTCCCCATCTCCCCACTCCCCACTCCCCACTCCCAGACTAGAATGAGAATTGACGTACTCTAGTAGCTAAAGTGTCAGACTCTCTGCCATTGCGCGATCGCTATCTTGCTTTAATCGATGAAATTATCGAAA
>JAVRBV020000061.1:0-41552 GCA_034531095.2 Nostoc sp. CreGUA01
AAAATTGATGTCCAGCAAGGAACTGAAGTTCCTTGCTAATAGCAAAAGTCATCTAAAGATGACTAAATATAGCCAAAAATCTTTAGTCATCTTTTAGATGACTTTTGCTGTTAGGCTGGGAATTTATTCCCAGGCGGGTGAAAAAGCCAACAGATAAGCGATTTCTAGCTTAAGTTGACACCAATGAATATTGTTGTGCCCTGAAGATCATCTGTAGCTAACGATAATTGCAACCCGCTGTAATTGTTCTTTGATTGTTAACAAACTCGTAGCAGGGCACAGCAGTGTTCCCTACGACCGATGGTTTTTTATCCATGCATATTTGAGATTTTCCGTCAATGCGTAAGTCTTAATTAAATGGAATTGTATCATGTTCGGGTGAAGACTTATCATTAGGACTGACGCAAAGAGAAGTCGGAGCTAGGGCTTCCGGCAAACTGAACTTCGAGGGACGACGCAGAGAAATTTTAATAATAAGTGACTTGGACTTGATTAGGACTTACGCAAAAATAGCCAACTTCGCCTAATTTATCGTAGACGCTTTGCGGCTTGCCGTAGGCTACCGTCAAGACGAGCCAGTGCGTTGGGGAGGCAGTGCGTTGGGCGGCTCTGCCGACTTGAAGCAACTGCCGTCGGCTCTGCCGACTTGAAGCAACTGGCGTGCCAAGAACGCCAAGAGTTCGTAGAGTTTGCGTAAGTCCTATTGATATTACCCTTTGAAAATTAAATCATTGCAGTTGTGCTAATCTACTGCAATTTGCTATAAT
This sequence comes from Nostoc sp. CreGUA01, assembly GCA_034531095.2. Taxonomy (GTDB): domain Bacteria; phylum Cyanobacteriota; class Cyanobacteriia; order Cyanobacteriales; family Nostocaceae; genus Nostoc. The sequence goes on from JAVRBV020000061.1 coordinate 768, forward strand.
GATTAGCACAAACAAGAGTCCAAAACCTCTTGACCCCTAAACCCCGTAGTGGTTTAGCATTGCTAAACCACTACTCCCCCTAAATTTTCAGCTAGTCAATCACGGGAAAATCCCCCAAGCAAACATCAAAAAGGTTACTTCCCTACTCCCCAGTTACCACTCCCTCTTTTGAAGCTAACTTTTTGAAGATGTCTAAAGAATTCTCTATTGGTAGTAAAGTGCGTGTTGTAGCACTACCACCCTACGTTAAAACTGCTGAACCTATGCCCATGCTGCGCCCCCCCGATGTGATTCGGATTGGCGAAGAAGGTATAGTTCTTGACCGTAGACCTGGTGGATATTGGGGTATTCGCTTTCCTAAAGGAGCCTTTCTCCTAGATAGCCAATACATCGAAAGCACAGATATTCCTCCCCAATCTGACTCAGAATGAGATTAGTAGCAACCAGGAATTGTAAACTTGTGTAAAGTTGTGATTCTGGTTTGCACCATGATTTCCCGCCGCACTTTTTTAAGCATATTATTTGCCAGCTGTATTTCTATTATTAGCTGGCTGAATTTTACCCCTACTGCCGATGCTCTTGGTGGTAAACTTCCCGCAATTAATCAACCTGCACCAGAGTTTACTTTGCCAACTAACACGGGTGATGGCAAAATTTCCCTCTCTGATTTTCGCGGGAAGTGGGTAGTTTTGTATTTTTATCCCAAAGATTTCACCTCTGGTTGTACTATAGAAGCTCGTCGTTTTCAGGAAGACTTACCCAAGTATCTGGAAAAAAACACCGAAATTCTCGGTGTCAGTGCTGATGATATTGATTCCCACGCAAAATTTTGTGATTCAGAGGGACTAAAATTTCCCTTATTGGCTGATACTGATGGATCAGTGAGTAAAGCTTACGGTTCGTGGCTGAGTTTCTTATCTATGCGCCACAGTTTTATTATCGATCCTCAAGGCATCTTGCGCGAGACTTTTGTCAAAGTCAACCCAACGATTCATAGTTCAGAAGTATTAGCACGATTAGAAAAGTTACAATCGGCAGCTTCTTAAAACAGAAGTCAGAATCCAAAATTCAGAATTCTGAATTCAGCAATGCAACGTCTATTCCAACAGATGTAGAGACGTTGCATTGCAACGTCTCTACTAAATTTAAATCGTCAATATAAAACCGTTGAATATCAATTCGACAAAATTATTACCTAAAAGCTCCACTTGAATTCCTCCAGTGATTGCCATCATATCTGCCTCAGATAGTTTCTGTTCTTTAATTTGAGTGTCAGGTTGCAAGTTAGTAATTTTGATTCTGGACATATTTCTTTAGGGAGATTTTTTTAAATCTAGGAGAATTTTCGTTTGATTAAATAGCAATCTCATCAACCAAAAGTTAGAATTTTTAGTAGTTACACACTTTTTAAATAGACATTACTGTAATGAATTATTTTTTGTTACTCGCGCTTAAAAATATGGGTTTGCTCTTTTATTTACATTCGATTCAGTATTTATATAAGTTACTGTAGGATGCGTTAGGATGAAATCCGTAACGCATTTTTGGTAAAGACTTGGTGCGTTACGCTTCGCTAACGCACCCTACGTATCTTTTCAAAAATCAAAAGCTATTAACGCACAATAAACCCATATTTTTTGAGTACATCTTTAGCTTGAGTACCAGATAAAAACTGGACAAATTCTTTGGCCGCAGAAGGATTTTTACTGCTTTTGAGGACTGCCATCGGATAGACTATCGGTGAGTGAAACTTATCGTCAGCAGCGACTACAACTTTTACTTTGTTGGAGATTTTAGCATCAGTGGCATAAACTAGACCGGCTTCGGCGTTACCGGTTTCGACTGCTGCTAAGACTTGACGCACATTGTTAGCAAAGACTAATTTGGGTTTAAGGCGATCGTAAAGTTTCAATTTCTTTAAGACTTGCTCTCCGTATTGCCCTGCGGGCACGCTTCTGGGTTCACCGATCGCAATTTTTTTAATCTTGGCATCTGTTAAATTATAGAAGCTAGTGATACCCTCAACATCCTGAGCTACTATCAAAACCAGACGGTTATTTGCTAGATTAGTGCGGCTACCTGGTAAGAGAAGTCCTTTTGTTTCTAAGGCATCTACTTGTCTTTTTGCAGCCGAAATAAAAATATCTGCCGGGGCACCTTGTTCAATCTGTTGCTGCAAGGCACCAGAAGCCCCAAAATTATAACTAATATTCACGTTTGATTTACTTTGTTGGTATAGAGGCTTAATTTCTTCCAGTGCATCCTTTAAGCTAGCGGCGGCTGACACAAGTATGTTGTTGGACTGGGCAACTACGGGAGAAGGAGTAACTAACGGTAAACCAATTGCTAGGATTAAGCTAGCAACTGCTATACCCAGGAAGCCAAGAATTTGTCTTCTTTTCATGGAAAAGGTCTTGAGAGGTTTTTTGATAAAATTGATGCTAGGTAGAATCCTACCAAAAATACCAATATTTACCCAACTATATCGGTAAAATTTTTGTATCAGATGTTCATCTACACACCTCGCCGAATCGCCGAAACCCTATATTTTTCGTTGAGGTGTGTCGATGCCTTACAGCACAACGGTTTGAGGCATGTGTTTTACTTAATTTCGCACAAGATATATAATCTTTTTCAGAGGTGTGTCGATTTGGCGGCTGAAAGCCTTACGGGGCAAAGGCTCCTGAACGAACTCTTTACCGATTCCTTGAAATCGGAATTAATGGAAACGCCATTTTGTTATTGTGTTCTTGCTTGTCTTGATCCTTTACCGATTCCTTGAAATCGGAATTAATGGAAACGGGCGATCTACAATCTTCTATTGTTATCTTTCTCAACTACTTTACCGATTCCTTGAAATCGGAATTAATGGAAACTTATTGACTTCCCTAAAATTGTTTTCACTGCACGAGAGGTTTCCTTTACCGATTCCTTGAAATCGGAATTAATGGAAACAGTAGCGTTTTGATGCCACTGAGAAACCGCCTCAACCCTTTACCGATTCCTTGAAATCGGAATTAATGGAAACCGAGAATTAATGAAAAAAACTGTTGCCATCCTAGCGCTTTACCGATCGCTCTAAATCGGAATTAATGGAAAGGTTTGTAGTAAGCGCTTTAGCGTTGAAGCGCTCACTACAAGCTTTACCGATCGCCATAAATCCGAATCAATGGAAACACGGTGTCTGAGAAGACAATGAACGTCACTATCGGTAAATAGAATCCCACGGCTTTTTGTTAAACTGAGCAAGAGCGATAGTTTAACAGCCGTGGGATTTTCAATTATGCCTTCTCCATTTCCTGGCATGAATCCTTATCTGGAACATCCTTCTCTGTGGGCAGGAATTCATCATCGATTGATTACTGCGATCGCCAACGATCTTGCGCCTAAGCTTCGTCCTAAGTATATTGTGGCGATCGAGGAACGGGTGTATGAGGTGAATGGAGATACGGCGCTGCTTGTGGGTATACCCGATGTTTCGGTGCAAAGTTCGCTTTCTTTAACGCCACCAACTGAATCCAATCTTGCGGTTGCTTCAACAACTCAACCGGTGGAGGTGATGCTACCTTTACCAGAGATTCTGACAGAAGCATACTTAGAAATTCGGGCTGTAGAAACTGAGGAAGTCGTGACTATTATTGAAGTGCTTTCTCCAAAAAATAAACAGCTAGGAATTGGGCGGCTGCAATACGAAACAAAACGGCTAAAGATTTTGGGCAGTGCAACTCACTTCGTTGAAATTGATTTATTGCGTCAGGGAAATCCAATGCTAATGGTGGGAAATTTTTTGCTAAGTCACTATCGAATTGTGGTGAGTCATAGCGAAAATCGTCCCAAGGCTAAACTTTATGCATTTAATTTACAAGATAAGATTCCTGAATTTTCAGTACCGTTAAGGGGTGGTGAATCTGAACCAATTATCAACTTAAATCTATTACTTAATGAAATTTATAACCAAGGCAGTTATGATTTAAGAATTAATTACAGCCGCCCTCCAATTCCTACGTTGTCAGAACCGGATATGGCTTGGGTGAATGATATATTACAACAGCAGAAATTAAGGTAGATATAGGGTGCGTTTTCACGCCAATCTACGCACATTGAATTGTTGACGGTGCGTTATATCATGTTCGGTTGAAGACTTATCATTAAGACTGACGCGGGGACACGGGGACACGGGGACGCGGAGAGATTTTAATAATAAGTAATTATCCGAACTTGATATTAGCCTACGGCATAACACACCCTACTTTTTCTAATTTATTCAGAATTCAGAATTCAGAATTCTGTATTCTTCTTAAATTACAAACTATCGCAAACCTTTTGCTTGCAAAAGCGCATTTGCCCAAAGCTGATCTGTTTTCTGCAATGGTGGAATGGGTTCTTGTCGATAATCAATTACCAAGTCGTACCGTGCTTGTTTGTAAATTTGCCATAGCAGACTTTGGAGATCGACTAATACTTCCGCATCTGCTGGTTTCAAGGGAACGGGGAATGTAGAAATTGCTTCGTTGAGATTGAAACCATAAAGTTGTGCTTTCGGACGCTGTTCGGCACGACTTACCAAAATATGGTAATCAAAAGGAGGAATGCTACCTAACATGGCCATTGGCATTCCTTCTAGCAACAAATCAATTTCTACTAAATGAGTTGCACTTTCTAAAACCAGATTTCGCTTATTTTCATAAGTATTTCGTCCTTTACCTGGACACTTGTTTGTAGGCGATAAAACCTCAATTGTGGTAATTACTGCTCCTGTGGCGATATCCCGAATTTCTAGATAACCTTCCCGAATTTCCTGGGGAATTGGCAATATCACAGTAACCGATGAATCGGATGCTGGGGTGGTGAGGGTAGTAACAGGTTCACTGGTAGAGTTACGAGATACTACTGAAGCATCGGGAATACCGATTAATAAAGCATCTTCTGGCAGACTACTATAAACCCGCTTTTCAATTGCAACTCGGTAATCTTGGCTAAGGTTCGATTCAATGGCATTAGCGATCGCCGTAATTAACCGATGATGTACTTCAGGCCACAATTCGGGATTTTCGAGGTAAGGGTTCATTCCCGGAAATGGAGACGGCATAAAACAGCCTAGAAGCTAATAATTTTCCATGTTTCCATCATACAACAACTCAATAAATTACGAATTACGAATTATTAGCCATCTCTAATAACTCCGCCTCACTTAACTGCATAATTCCCAACGAAAGGGCTTTTTCTAACTTGGAACCGGCATCTTCTCCTACTACCAAATAATCTGTTTTTTTACTGACTGAATCAGTTACTTTTCCCCCAGCTTTTTGAATCAACTCCTTGGCTTCATCCCGCTTTAAAGTTGGCAATGTACCCGTAATTACAAAAGTTTTACCAGCGAAAATTTGATTACTATTATTAACTGCTTCTGTTGATTCTGCGGCAGTAAATTGCAATCCTTCTGACTGCAACCGTTGTATTAAGGTTTGGTTGGCATCAATGCGAAACCACTGATAAACAGATTGAGCAATTTCAGCACCAATACCGTAAATACCTTCAATATCTGACTGTTTTGCTGTGGCTAATTCTTCTACAGTGGAATATTTCTGAGTCAATAATTGGGCATTCACACTGCCTACATGACGGATGCCTAAACCATATAATACCCTTGACCAAGGTTGGTTTTTTGATTGAGCGATCGCATCCACTAATTTCTCTGCTGACTTTTTCCCCATTCTTTCCAACTCATATAATCTCTCTTCTGTCAACTCATATAAATCGGCAACGGAATGCACCAAACCTTTATCAACGAGTTGGTATACCAACTTTTCTCCCATGCCTTTAATATCTAAGGCATCACGACTTACCCAATGTTCAATGGAACCTTTGAGAATCGCTGCACAAGAAGCATTGACGCAACGAGTCACAGCCTCACCTGATTCTCGCACCACTGGTTGACCGCAAACTGGGCAATCTGTAGGCATGATAAAGGGTTCGGTGTCAGCAGGACGAAGTTCTTTGAGTACCCTTACCACTTCCGGGATGATTTCCCCGGCTTTGCGGACAATCACAGTATCGCCAATGCGGATATCTAATTGAGCAATGCGATCGCTATTATGTAAAGTAGCGCGAGAAACTGTCGTCCCCGCCAGTTGTACAGGACGCATCTGGGCTAACGGCGTTAACGCCCCGGTTCTCCCCACATTCACAGCAATATTTTCCACACGGGTGGGCGCTTCTTCGGCTGGATACTTCAAAGCTACCGCCCATCGGGGGAATTTCTGGGTAAAGCCTAGCTGTTCCTGGAGTTTAAAAGCATCCAACTTCACTACTACACCATCGGTCATGTAGGGTAAATTTAGCCTTTCGGTATCCCAGTATTCGTAATATTCTGCGACTTCTTCTAGGGAAGCACACAATTTATGGTTGGGGTTGACTCGAAAACCCATTTTTTCTAATAACTCCAAGGCTTCCCATTGGGTATTAGCAATACTGGTGTCATCTCTACCAGGAATATGCAAGGTGTAAGCAAAAAAATCTAATCGCCGCTTAGCCACAATGCGCGAGTCTAGTTGCCTGAGTGTACCAGCTGCGGCATTCCGAGGATTAGCAAATAATTGCTCACCTGCTTTTTGTCTTTCCTCATTAATTTGTTTAAACACTTCCAACGGCAAAAAAGCTTCGCCTCGGACTTCTACCCTTTCTAAAATTTCTAAACCTTCAAAATTCAACCGCAGAGGAATTGAGCGAATTGTCCGCACGTTTTGGGTGATATCTTCACCCGCCACCCCATCACCTCTAGTTGCACCCCTGACTAAAATTCCATTTTGATACGTCAGAGCCAAGGCAGAACCATCAATTTTCAATTCGGTGACATATTTCACTGAGTCAGGCTTAGGTACTTGTCGCCGCCAACGTTGTTCCCAGTTTTGCAACTCACTGATATTAAAAGCATTCTCCAAACTGTACAGCGGAATGTTGTGTCGCACCGAAGTAAACTGAGTTGCCGGTCTTTCACCCACGCGCTGAGTCGGACTATCTGGTGTCGTTAATTCTGGATACTGAATTTCTAGTTGTTGTAATTCTCGATATAACTGGTCATAGATTGCATCCTCCATAATTGGAGCATCTAAGACGTAATAAGCATAGCTGGCTTGTTGCAATAACTGGCGCAGTTCTTCTGTGCGCTTGACTTGAGACTGAATCTGTGTCATTAGATTTTTTGTAAAATATCTACGATATAAAAGTTAAAGACGATAAAACCTGCCAAAAGCAGGTTATTGATGCGTAACCTTAGACTAATAGTCGAGCAGCTCTGGCTGTAAACAAAAAACATCTACTTTTATAGGTTACTAAATTTAACACCAATAGTCCCATTCATCGGTACAGTTAACACAGTCCTAATGAATTGCATAAAGTCGAGATGAAATCTTTACAAAAGATTCATTTGGGGCAACTAATGGCAAAGAAAGTGTCATAATTAGAGAATATGCTGTTCAAGCTTAAGACTTACGCAAACTCTACGAACTCTTGGCGTTCTTGGCGTCTTGGCGGTTCGATAAATTAAGCTTTTTAGCTATTCTTGCGTAACTCCTAAAGCTTTAAATATTCGGCAAATTATTTATCTGCCCTCATACCTCAGAAATATTTACACTAGACAAATAAATACTACAACCTGTATTATAAAATTAGTTCCCACTACAAATACTACAAGGTTTCGATGATCGGCAAATTCTCTTCAACCATAGATAGCGTGATGCATTGTCAACCCAGGAAGGGTTCAGGCAGAATACTTGGCGCGTGTGCCTTTGAGAGAACGTATCGCTTATTAGTGGCTCAATCTGCAAGTGAAAGCATTTTGAGAGCGATCGCTCTAATGCTGAATCCAGATGGAATTATTCTTTACAGCGGGAGGTGCAACTGTCTCATAGCACCCATAACTAGGGAAAAAGTACCAACGACCTGACCCCCGCTGCTGATAACCAGAAGTGGGGGTTATTTTTTTGAGGAGTTTTTACACATGCAAGTCCAGCAGCAAACTCAGCAACCACACATACTACAAAATTCGGTGGTAGTCTTCTCCAAGAACTACCTACCATTGGCACGCATCAACATCAAACGAGCAATAGTACTGTTAGTTACAGGTCAAGCAGAATCATTGGATTTTGGCAGTACAAAGAAGTGGGAAGTTCGTTCACCCAGTATTGTACTACAAGTTCCGGAACACATTCGTTTAACAACGGGTAATCCAGAACGACACTGGAAAGTACCTCCGGTGAATCGGCGTGAAGTACTCAAGCGAGACAATCACACTTGCCAATACTGTGGCAGCGGTAAGCGTTTAACCCTTGACCATGTGATTCCTCGTTCCAAAGGTGGACAACACAGCTGGGATAACGTTGTAACAGCGTGTGAGAGGTGTAACTCAACTAAGAGCGATCGCTTACCTCATGAAGCCTCAATGGTACTCAAAACCAAGCCCAAAGCTCCAATTCACCCCGCCGTCGCCTTTGCAGAGCATTTTTGGAGCGTACAACGCCTCAATGAAAACGAGTAATTGACCAAATAAATGGGATACAAGCCTCGTCCTTCTAGGACGACTTTCTGGTATGATTTGTATAGTCGCCATAGGGCATTGGGAGACTTTAAACGAACATGGAGGGGTGGTAAGACCATTTATTGGCGCATTCCAGTGAAGTGTTAAGGAATCCTCGCTCCTTTAGGACGAGGAGGTATGTCAATCGCCTATAAGAATATAGAGCTATTCCAACAGATGTAGAGACGTTGCAATGCAACGTCTCTTCATATTTTGTCATCAAGGTTGTAGAGAAATCATAATTGTTGAAATCCTGGCAAAATGAGAGTGGATTTATATAATTATCAAATCCATGAAAAAAACAAAAATATGGCTATTAACGATATTACTTGTAGTAATAGCAGTAATCAACATCATTCCAGGATATAACGATTCCCTCAAAGCTGCTTCATCTTTAGGGAAAGACACGCTAACAATGATTACTTCACCAGATTATCCGCCTTATGAATTCTATGATACTAAAAGCGGTGAAAATCAAATCGTTGGCTTTGATATAGATATTGCCAAAACCCTTGCTGAAAAACTAGGGTTTAAACTTAAAATCATGGAATCAGATTTTAATGGCTTAATTCCTGCACTCCAAGCAAATCGAGCAGACTTTGTAATGGCTGGGATGACTCCAACTCCAGAACGTCAGAAAAATGTTGATTTTTCAATTATTTATTATGAAGCTAAAGATACGATTGTTGCTGCTAAGGGTAGTAATCTGAAACAGTCGCAAGATTTATCAGGAAAGAAAGTTGGCGTACAACTAGGAACCATACAGGAGCAAAATGCTAAAAAAATTGCCCAAAAAGTTACGGGAATTGAGCTAAAGCAACTCAACAAGGTTCCGGAAGTAGTTCAAGAAATCAAATCTCGGCGAATTGATGCGGCAATTGTTGAGGATACTGTGGCTAAGGGATTCGCTCAAGCTAACCCAGATTTAGAGTTTAATGTTATTCCTTCAGAAGAAGCAAGTGGCTCGGCGATCGCATTTCCTAAAAATTCTCCTTTAGTCGCACCTTTTAACAAAGTCCTGCAACAAATAAAGGACGATGGCACATTAAATCAACTAGTCAATAAGTGGTTTTCCCAAAACATTATCGCCGATTCTACATCCTCAACTCCTGCGAAAACTGGATTAAATCTTGACTTCACCAGAATCTTGCCAGATATTCCCTTTATTCTGCGGGGAATTCCTTTAACTTTGTTGTTTACCCTATTATCTGTAACTTTAGGCTTAATCTGGGGCACAATACTCTCTTTAGCAAAAATTATCGGCATCAAGCCCCTTACCTGGGTTGCAAACGCTTATACCTCAATCTTCCGAGGCACACCTTTGCTGCTACAACTGGCGTTGGTTTACTATGCGACACCCCAACTTACAGGTTATGATATTTCGGCATTGGAGGCAGGAGTACTAACTTTTACTCTCAATTCTGGGGCTTATATGTCGGAAACCATCAGGGGTGGAATTCAAGCGGTAGATAAAGGGCAAACTGAAGCGGCGTTATCTATGGGTGTTCCTTATTGGTTGATGATGTGGGATGTAATTATGCCCCAAGCTTTGAAGAACATTTTGCCAGCATTAGTGAATGAAACTATTGGACTGCTGAAAGATTCCGCCTTGGTGTCAACAATTGGTGTGGTGGAAATATTACGCAGTGCCCAAATCGTCGGTGCAAATAAATATATTTATTTTGAACCCTTGCTATTTGCAGGATTAATTTATTATGTTTTGGTCATGGGTTTGACCTTTGGCGCATCCACTTTAGAAAGGAGATTACGGCAAAGTGAGTAATGCAGTAATTCGCACGGAATTTTTGTGTAAATCCTTTGGTCAACTCGATGTACTCAAAGATATTTCCACTGAGATTTATCAAGGCGAAGTGGTTGCCATATTAGGCCCTTCTGGTTCTGGGAAATCTACCTTTTTGCGATGCATGAATTTGCTAGAACAACCGACTAGAGGCAGAGTTTATTTTCAAGAGCAAGAAATTACTAATCCTAAAGCAAATATCGCTAAAGTTCGTCAACATTTGGTGATGGTGTTTCAACATTTTAATTTATTTCCCCACATGACGGTGCTGCAAAATGTCACCTACGCCCCCATCAAGGTGAAAAAAATAGACAAGCAACAAGCAGAGAAACATGGTTTAGAATTGCTGGCGAAGGTAGGTTTACAGCCAAAAGCTGATGTTTATCCGTCCAAACTATCCGGGGGACAGAAACAACGGGTAGCGATCGCCCGTGCATTAGCAATGGAACCAGAGATGATATTATTTGATGAACCCACCTCAGCTTTAGATCCAGAAATGGTCAAAGATGTGCTAGAGGTGATGAAAGCTTTAGCCTTATCTGGAATGACAATGGCCATTGTTACCCACGAGATGGGTTTTGCCAGGGAAGTCGCCAATCGAATTATGTTCCTCGACCAGGGTATTTTAGCAGAAGATACTGCTCCGAGTGAGTTTTTCCAGAATCCGAAATGCGATCGCGCCAAGCAGTTCTTAGAAAAAATGCTTTAGAGGTAATTCCAACAGCGACAGCGAACCATTTTTCATTGCAACTATCCAATAACGTACCCAAAGTTAAACACTTTTATCTTTTTTACATCAAAGTTGCAGCATTCAACTTTTTTTGCGCTATCATGATAACGATTCTCATTATTGTTAAAATGTGGTCAGTTAAGCTAATCCAACGTGAATTCGATGCATAGGATTTTGACCTTACCCCCAGCCCCTCTCCTGCGAGGTGAGTGAGGTCTGTCGAATTGACGTTAATCCAGTCCCAAGACAACAACTAGTAACATTTTTGCAATTCACATCAAGTTGAATAGATTATGACTCAACTAACAGCATCAACTTCAAACCCAAGTCTTGATATTCCTAAACAAGGAATGCCGGTTACTATCATCACAGGATTTTTAGGTAGTGGTAAAACTACACTATTAAATCAAATTCTCAAAAACAAACAAGATTTAAAAGTTGCCGTACTCGTCAATGAGTTCGGCGATATTAACATCGACAGCCAATTGCTAATTTCTGTAGACCAAGACATGGTAGAACTTACCAATGGCTGCATCTGTTGTACTATAAATGATAATTTAGTTGATGCAGTATATCGAGTTTTAGAAAGAGAAGATCGGATTGATTATCTCGTGATTGAAACGACTGGTGTTGCCGATCCACTACCAATTATCTTAACTTTTTTGGGTACAGAATTAAGGGATTTAACAAATCTCGACTCTATTCTCACAGTGGTGGATAGTGAGACGTTTGATGAAGAACATTTCCAGAGTGAAGCTGCCCTAAAACAGATTACTTATGGAGATATTATTCTCCTCAATAAAACAGACCTTGTAAGTCAAGAAAAACTTCAAGAAGTAGAAAATTTCATCCACAGTCAAAAAAATGGTGCGAAAATTCTCTATACTAAACACGGGGAAGTAGCGTTACCATTAATTTTAGGTGTAGGGTTGACTCCAAAAAATGACTATATTACCGATGATACAGAAGATATTCATGAACATGAACATGAACATCACCATCATCATCATCATGAACATCACTCTCATCATTTAGAAAATGATGGATTTGTTTCGATTTCTTTCCAAACTGATAGACCATTTGATGTCCATAAATTTGAAAACTTTCTCACTGAAAAAATGCCCCCGGATGTATTTCGAGCCAAGGGCATTTTGTGGTTTAGTGATAGTGACTTGCGCCATATTTTTCAATTGAGCGGCCTTCGCTACAGCTTACATGCTGATGAATGGCAGACTCCACCTCAAAATCAAGCAGTTTTTATTGGGAAAAATTTGGATATTAGCCAAATTTACTCAGAACTTAACAAATGTTTGGCGTAATTACAGCAGTTTTCATCTATCTTGAACCACGTCTCTCGTAGGGGCACAATATATTGTGCCCCTACCGCATGGTTTATTTACCTGAAAATTGCTGTAATCACTGTTAGACAATCACCAAAAAAGTGCTGAGTCACAAATGAGTACATTTTACTTAGCACTCACCACTCTTTATTGCACACAGTTAGGGTTGCTACCAGGGCGAACGCATCTTAATTGCTAATAGAAATCGGAAACGAAATTCAACTATCTAGTTTAAATCGAATAGTATGCCAACCTTGAAGTTTTAAAGCATTTAATCCTTCTGCACCATCTTTACCCATACCTGTTAGTAAAATTGCCGTTCCTTTTTTTCCCCAATGTTGAGCAAGACTGTGAAAAAATACATCCACAGAAGGACGATAAGGGTAATCAATAGGATTTTTAGTATAAGCTAAAGTTAAATCTGGTTTTAAACAGAGATGATCGTTAGTTGCTGCTACTAAGACTGTGCCTTTTTGTAAGCGATCGCCAATATAATCAAGACACTCCTGTTTTTGCTGTTTTGGCGATCAAATACCTGCAAGGCAAATTGTTGGACGCAGGCGATCGCATCTGCAAATGTAGTGGGTAGATAAGTTGAAATTGTCATGGAAAGAGCTATAGGAAAAGGCACAAGGCACAAGGGAAAAGATTGGACCTCTTGCAAAAATATATTTTTGCACTCTTAGGGAAAAGGGAAAAGGTTAAAGGGAAAGGATTTTGAGTTTTTTTACCCTTTTCCCCTTTCCCTTTACCCCGACTTTTGCAAGAAATCTATTGACTCGTCAGCGTTTGAGTATTTGACGAGAGTCAAGAGTCGCCTTGGCGACTGCTATAAATTGAACGAATTTTACTTCTGTGTAAATGCCCATACGCCTTTCCAATTGGCTGGAGTACCTTCTAGCAGCAATTCTTGGACTCGTTCTAGATAGAGTTTGGCAGTCTTATCGAGAGAGTTCACTGCAAGTACCTGTTCAAAACAGGCTTTGGCATCAGTAAAGTTGCCTCGACAGTAGTGTTGAAGTCCCCGTTCAAAGGTTTGCAAGGTGTCAAGTTTTAGTTCTCGGATTGCTTCTGTTTCGGCATCGAGTACTTCGTAAACCGCGATCGGTTCAGTTCTACCCTTAACGATCGCTCGATCCAAAAAGCGAATTTTGTAATGCTCTGGGTTGCTCAATCGCTCCAACACCTCTTCAGAAATTAGTAATGAAACACCATAGAACTTTGTCAATCCTTCTAAACGAGCAGTCAGATTCACATTATCAGAGAACGCATCCCCTTGAATCCGGTTGTGTTCCCCTACCATGCCCACCATCATGTGTCCAACGTGGATACCCATGCCTACATCAATTGGCAAGTAGCCTTGAGATTCTAGTTTCCGGTTGTATTTCTGTACCCGTTTGAATTTATCAACCCCTGCGGCAACGGCATCATCCACACCATTAGGAAAGACTGCCATCATGCCATCACCCAAGAACTTCACTACAAAACCATCATGGGCGCGAATTTCTGGAGAAACCTGTCGCAGGTAAGCATTGACAAAATCGAAATTCTCTTTGGGAGTCATCTTCTCGGATAGGGTGGTAAAGGAGCGAATATCCGAGAACATGACCGCCATCTCTTTGCTGACGTGATCGCCCAGTTCGATGTCTGTTACCTCATGCTTGTTGAGAAACTTGAGATATTCGGGGGGAAAGAACCGGGCAAAGGAATTCTTCTGAGTTTCCAATCTCTCGAAGGATTCCTGGAGTTGAAACGCCATGCGGTTAAACGAATCAGCCAGCTTCTCAATCTCGATGATGCCGTTGACTTCAACGTGTTGCTCGAGATTTCCACTGGCAATCTCTTGAGATGCCGTGTTAAGTTTGAAAATTTGGTGGCCGATCCAACGAGACGTAAGAACACCGATCGCAGTTGCCGCCGCAAATGTCAGTACGCACAGCAGAATCGTGGTGCGAGTATTGGCATTGATCCGTGCCATGAAATCATTTTCAGGAACAACCACCACCGCTAGCCAGTTGATACCCCGACCATCCTGAATTGGCATCACCTGAACGTAGTGCCACACACCGTTAATTTCAAACTTTAGGTGTTGACTGCTCTTAATGGCCTCAAACAGGCCGAAATGCTGGCGTAAATATCGAGCAGTAGCAGTCACTGTGGCATTTTGACTATCAGCGGCTGGCATTCGCTCAATCTTGCGATCGTCTCCTTCGCCACCTTTAACCTTGAATGGCTCCGGAATGGTTGAACTGAAGACCAAATGTCCCGACGGCTCCATGATAAAGCTCTGTCCGTGGGGACTAATGTAAAGCTGTTGAAGGAAGTTTGTGATTCGCATCAAGGTGATGTTAATGCTCAAAACCCCCAGCAGCTTGCCGTTCGAGTCGTAGACAGGACGGACTGGAGAAATCCCCAAAGACGTATTCTCACGGGAAAAGAATGGATAAACTGGACTCCACGTAGGTTTACGAGCTTGCACGGCGGCTCTATACCAGGGGCGGTAGGTGGTATCGTACTTCGCCGATTTCAACCGCTTTTGTCGATCGCCGCGATCGTCCAGCAAGTAGATTTCGCGCATCGGCTCAGTAGCTTTGGTGCGAATTTTGAGTTGAATTGTGCCATCCTCTCGATGTTCCACACCAACAAACTCGTCCTGCTCGTTCCCAAAAGACAGATAGCTCTCTAAGTCACCCTGTCGCACTACCTGCCAGAAATAGCGTTGCAATCCTTCAAAGTCATCAAGCTTTAAATTGCCACTTTGGATACCCGCATCGGTGAGTTTCAGAACATTATAAGATTTATTCAAATAGTCCAAAACGTGTTGCTTAATGCGGGCACTAATTTCACCATTCAACTGAATTGCCAGGTCATCGATCGCCTGCTGTCCATTGCGGAAAGAGAACCACCCCACCAAGCCAGTTGACGCAATAATGGGAATAATAAATGGAACAATCAGAACAGTTCGCAGACGAAACTTTTTTGAGCGACTTGCTTTTTTAATAGTTGCGTAAGTCCTGTATAGAAAAAGCGGTTTGTAGTTTATCGATTTCATCTTGTCTATCTGATGATTTTATCTGTGCGGTGGAATTACTATTAGCTATATGCTGAGAACGAAGAATTCATAATTCATAATTCATAATTCATGAATCGTTCAAATTCAAAAAATTTGATTAACACTTCTAAAGATGTTTGTTCATTTGTAGGGGTAGTTGCTTCAATTTCTTGTATGGTTTCTAGATTTAGATACTGAAAAACTGCTTTAGTTAATGTGGGAATTGCATCTGCTGGTAAAGAAGCCAACTCACGAGAGAGCCGATTTAGGCGAGATTTCGCAAAATTAACTTGAAATTTTGCACGTCTGAGTAAACGCTGTCTAATATTTTCGTACAGTTCTGGATTATCTGTAGCCAAAGTTCGCACGTTCTGATTTTTAATGATAGGAATAATGTCTGGATTTTCTTCTAAAAAGAGTAGGCTACCCTCCTGATTATAAGATGCTATTCCTTCGATTCCTAAAGAACCAATATCCGCTAGAGCAATGATGCAAGCTATTGGTGAAATAGGTTTGTTTGGATTATAAAGAGAGGGTTGATAAATGGCTTGCTCTGTTGCATCGTAATCACAAATGGTAGCGGCGATCGCTTCTTGAATGATTTCCAAATCTGTATCTGTGAAAAGAGCCGTACTTTTTGGATAAGATGCTGATATTTGTTGATTTAAAACTTGTATATAATTCAATAGAATTTCTATAGTTGCATTTTCACTGACACCTGCTTCTCGTCGTCTGGATGTGTGCGGTTGATGAGGTATAAAGATTTGTACTAAATCATGAGCGATCGCACAAACATCAAGTAATAATTCCATCCTCTTAATTGTCTCTCCATCAGCTAACAAATAAGGACGAATGACTTGAAAAATTAATTGAGCGCGTTGTTGTACAGCCATCAAATGATCTTTTGTATGGTAATACAATTGCTTTTCGATAATTTCACGCTCAAACTCTGCTAGAACAAATTTATTTACCCTAGCAACACTTTCAGTAAAATTATTAGTAATACAAGGTATATTTTCTGTGAGTATTTGCTGGGAAAGCCAGTTTTGTTGGTTTTGTGAATTCATCTCTATTAGGAATCGAACATTTGAAACACCTTGTAAAAGTAAGATTAGATGCTGCTTACTTCAAGCTGGAATATTTGAGTTGAGTCTAATTTTGTAGAACAGATAAATTTATAACGGCGTATAAAATAATTGCCCAAAAACAAGGCAATTATTTTATTTGCTCCTAAGCATCGATCGCAACTCGGTCTCTAGGGTGAGCAATACAAGTGAGAATATAGCCTTCTTCCTGTTCGCTTTCATCGAGAGCATCAGGTTCTCCTAAATACTTCACCTCTCCTTGAAGCTTCCGCGTTTTACAACTACCACAAACTCCACTGCGACAACTACTGTCGATCGCCACTCCTTCTTGTTCAGCTAACTCTAGAATCGGATCTTCTCCAGTGCAGGTAATTTCTTTGCCAGACTTGGAAAACACTAGAGTAAAAGAGCCTGTTGTTTTAACTGGAAGAGTAACTGGGGTGGAAATTACTGGTTTTGGTACTACTGTTATCACTTTGGTAACTTGCTCAGTGATTACTTGAGCCGGAACCGATGGCTGGAGTTTTGGCTTTTTCGCCCCGCCAAAACTTTCTTCATAGTAGTTTTGCATGGGGAATCCGATTTGCTCTAGCATAGTTTTTACCCCTTGCATAAAAGGACTCGGCCCACAGACATATACTGTGCGCTGCCAAAAATCAGGAGCGATCGCATACAGCATTTGTTCGTTGAGTCTGCCCATAAAACCATACCATGCTTGACCTGCGTCGGGTCTGGTAATGGCGATCGCTAAACGAAACTTAGGTTGGCGGCTAGATATTAACTCTAGTTCTTGGCGATAAATAATATCACGAGGACTGCGGGCGCAATGGAAAAAGACAATATCGCAATCAGCAGCGGTGTCCATCATCCATCGTGACATAGACATCATCGGTGTAATACCACTCCCAGCAGAAATAAACAATAATTTTTCACTGGGGTTAGCAAAACAAGTGAATTTTCCCAAAGGGCCGCTGACTTTGATTTCACTACCGACTCTGAGATTGTCGTGCAACCAATTGGAAACTAAACCAGGCGGTACATCCAAAACATCTGGTGGTGCAGGAACGCGCTTGACTGTAATTTCTAAAGTGTGGGGTCGTGAAGGAGTTGAAGAGATTGAGTAAGAGCGTTTGACTGGTTTATCGTTGATTTCCAGGTTCAGCGTCATAAACTGACCGGGTTGGTAGGTAAATAATATTGGTGGGTCAGCAGCAAAACGAAAGGTCTTTACATCATCAGTTTCGTCAATTATTGCCACACAACGAACCATTAAATCACCCTTTGTCCACTGACTCATTTGTTCTGGCGGCACAAGTGCGATCGGCATATACTCACTAGGCGAACGAGTCGGCTGACTTGCTTGCTGACTCACTTGGGGAATGGGGATGGTGTATGTCGCCTGTGGCAGAGTTGGTGTTTGGCTTTGGACTTCCTGAACTGGTGCGACCTCTGCCTTATCTGTTGCCGAGCCAGTTGCTTCAACAGTGAGGATAAATTCGCCAATCCGAATAATGTCATCCTTTTTCAGGAGATATTTTTGGTTTAGACCCGCCGCTTGATCATTAATGCGGGAGCCAGTCAGGCTAGCCAGATCGGAGAAGTAATATTCGCCCTCTTCATAGCGGATACTACTGTGAACTCGGCTAACTTCAACACTGGGCAGGACTACACCACAATTGCGGGAGCGACCTATAAAACATTCGCCATTAATCATAACTTCTGGCGATATGTCTAACTCTTGTTTCTCTGTGGGTATTTTTGAGTTTAACAGTTTGATTTTGAGCATATTAACCTTCCTAAGTTTCAATCATTAGCTATGGAGCATTGGGTATTGGGAAGCCAATACGGTTTAGTTAAGACCCTCAAAGTCAATTTTTTTAACGAACCGCAGAGGCACAGAGAACACAGAGAAAAGAGAGAAATGCTTAACTGAACTGTATTGATTGGGAAGCAGGAGGTAAAAGAGTGGAGTTCAAAGACTCATCAACGAAGCTCTGAGGTTCATCGGCAAAGCTCTGAGGTTCATTCACGAAGCTCTGAACTTCATCGACGAAGCTCTGAACTTCATTTCCAATGCCCAATGCCCCATGCCCAATCCCCCTTTCACTTCTGACTTTCTTTAACTTGTGCAGTTAACCTTTGCAGACGACCAATCATGTTCAGCAACAAACTCCTCGACACTTCCGAATCATTGCGTAATAGTGTCTCAAAATCCTTTGCCTCTATGACTAAAACTCGATTTATTTCAGCCTTGGCAACTACATTTGCCGATCGCGCTTGCCTAGTCAAAACTCCCATTTCACCAATAGTTTCGCCTGACCGAATTGTGTTGACGATAACCTCAATATGTCCTTGCAGAACCGTTACATCAGCTTCACCATCGATCAACAACAGCAATTCATCAGATGGTTCTCCAGCCTTACAGATAATTTCTTTTTGACGGTAAACTCGAATCTCAGCCTTGCGAGCCAGTTCGATCATCGCTTCCGGCTTCACCGTTCGTAAAAGACTTGTTTCAAACATCAATAACAGCTTATCCAGGGTGCTGAAAGTTTCTTTTGCTACTCCTGAGTCTACTGGCGATTCCTTTTCCCAACTCACAGTTATAGCTGGTTCCTCTGCTGGGCTAAACCGAATCACATCTCCTGGCTGGAGATGCACTGTATCATTTTGTATGCGTTTATCATTAATACGTAAGCCATAGGCACTTTTGAGCGCCGTTAATCTCACTTCTTGCTCGTCAAGATGAAATATCGCATGGTGCTGAGATACTCTGGCATTGGGCAAGATGATATCATTTGCTAAACTACGTCCCACTTGCACCGCTGATTGCTGAAAGACAAGCTGTTGTATTTTTCCCTCCGCCTTCACTTCAGCCGTGAGAGTTTGCAACAAAGCATCAGCCTGTCCTTCATCCAGACCCAAAATCTTTTCTGCTGTCTCCTGCACTAGCCAATCTCCGGGTTTTGTGGAGTTGAGCAACTGGCGTGCTTGTTCGCGGCCTTGCTGTGGGTCGAGTTGCTCTAGGGCGTAAAGTGCAGCTGCTTGGATGAGTGGCTCTAGTTCTTGCAAAAGTTCTTTGAGAACATCGATCGCAAAGGGTTGATGATTGGCTGGTCTCACCTTTGGTATTGGTTGTCCAGCAACAAATATTTGCGTCGGTGCTTCGTCATCAACTATCTGTGCTGGGGTATTAAAGGTTGCTGCTAATTCTAAATCATCGGGTTGCAGAAGTGCGATCGCTTCGGAGGCAATTCTTTCTTGCCACCGCAAAGTATTATTGCCTTCATTCAGAATATTTGGCAATACATTTTCTGCAAGTATGCCAATGGCACTAGCTATTTTCACAGCTTCCGGCGCATCTTGCAAAACTTCGAGAATACTCAATAATTGCTTGGTGATAATTAGTTGTTTATTTTCAATAGCGACTAATCGCAGCAAGACAAACACCGGAGCTTGATGACTGGGAAAATTACTTAAAACTTTGTAGCGGACAATTAGCTCCTTTAATTGTGTAAGTAGGATCTCTGCTTTGCGGAGAATAGCACTGTTTTCATCAACCATTTGGGATAAAATTTGTGCTTCTTCCTCTGCGGTAATGCCATACTCTTGTTTCAGACCTTGAATTTGCTTGTCTCGGCGCTGGAGTGCTTGACGCAAAGGAACTCCCATCTCGATCAAATCTAACAATTGTAGTTCTAAAGCTTGCCGATAGCTTTCAATTCTTAACTGATTTTCCCGACTTCTGCGTTTAGTTGGATCTAATAAAGATGGATTTTCTACTCCCAATTCTGTCAATATATTGAAGTGTTCTTCATCCTTAAGTCCTAATTCCAAACGGATTTGCTTGAGTTCGTCTAAGCTATTTGCTGGTTCTACATTTCCTTGTTCTAATTCTTCGCGCAGCAATCCTTTGTAAACCTGAAAGCTAGATTCTTTACTAAAACTGGGCAGTACTTTAGCAAGAACATACACCTCATCTGGTTTCAGGTCTGCCATTGACCGACCCTCTAAGAATTTAGAGAAATCAACTGTTAATTTAGCCAACTGACGACGCAGACTTTCTGCAAGACTTTCCCGCGAATAAGTTTCCGCACTGCGGCTGAGTGTCCTGTACAGCCACAATGTACTGACGAGAATGACTAAAGCGTTAAATCCTAGCTCTATGAAATTTGGTAGTTGTTTGAGTATGGGACGGCCAGCAAATAAGAAATAACAATTGAAAACTACAAAGGTAGAAATTGCAAAAATATTGTGTTGTACCTGTTGTTTACTGAGAGGTTTATTAATCCGTTGGCAATAAGCTTTGTATTCTTTTTCTACCCTCGACAATAAGAAGTAGCTGGCTGCAACAAAAACCCCAATAGTAAAAGGAACTGCAACTAATTTCGGAATCGGAATTGGTTTATCAAAAATATAAAACCCTGGATTTAAAAGAGTTGCTAACTGATTTTCTTCATGATTCCAAATTCCAGAATAATAGTAATCAAGAGTGCCAGAATACAAAAAATAGTAAAGATAAAAACCGATAACTAGTCCCACATAGCCGTATTGAACTAATCTCCGACCTGGCTTGTTAAAAATTTCCCAGTAAGACCGTTCTGCATCAATGTCCATACAAGGAGATTGGCAGCTAACGCAGGCGCTTTTTTCGTTACCATCTTTATCTGATGTCCGGCACATAGACTGAGTAATAATCTGTTTTTGACCTTGGTGAGCCTCACTTCCTAACAATCCCCTTGGCCCGTTATAGACCATCTGCACGGGGGCCATAGGACAAAAATATTGACACCAAGTTTTACCAGCAAACAGATAATTTACCGTTATTGCTGATAGAATTGTCAGAATAATAAAAGACCCTAAAAACAGGCGATCGGCATTAATAAATAAAATTCTCAAGCAAAGACCAATGCAAAGAAATCCAAATTGGAAGTATAAATGATTGCGACCAAGCCAAGAATCTTTTGCTATTTTAGCTAGTTCATAGCGCACTGCTCCTGTGCGAGGGTTAGTGATTTTGCGTTGACGTTGCTTACCTAACGCTCTCGGAATTTGTGATAGAAAAGATAACGGACAAATCCGCCGCCATGTTTCATGTCCTAAAACAAAGATAATCAATACTCCACAAGGAACTACAATTCCCCAAAAGATTTTGGCTCCTAATGCAAAAGGTTTGACATCAACACACTTTCCTTGGACTGTGACAACCTCTTGGCATTTCGTCGGGTCTAAGAGATTCGGATTGAGGCGGAAAATACTCCACTCAGTAGTAGGCTGCGTGAGATATGGCGAAATCGGGTCGTAAAATAACGATAAAATGAGTAAAATCCAGCCAATAACGAGCAGCCATCTAACAAAATGCATTTGTTTTTCCGGAACTCGATGAAACATGGTGGCAATCCTGATTATTCTCTATGGTTATAGAAGTTGACTGGAGTTGTAGAACTCCAAGAATTCTGATTTATTGGCTAGATTATACCAGTAGTAAGACATGGGTCATTGAAATAAACCACTAGTTCGATAACGAGTAAGTAAGATACTTGCTAAAACTGAACTAAACAATAAAGCATTGCCAAACCAGATTTTATTCATTGTCAAGTTAGGTAATTACTTAAATTTTGCTGTAGCAAGATGGATTATATAGCGATCGCTCCAACGACTGCATCGGACAAAGATCCAAGTTTTGATTAGGATCTTTGTCCTATATAATTAATACTTATGTGATAAGGAGAGTGGCGATACCTACGGTGGGCTACGCCAACGCCTCTAATGTATAACGACTAGGCAAAGCTAATTTTTGCAACTTTAATGCAACAAAGGTGCAAGTCTATGCAATAAAATTGCGTTCGATACAACAAAGTTGCAAGCCAATGCAAAAAAGCTGCAAATCAAAGCATTTAGGCATATTTGTAGAGTGGGCAAACATTTACCCACCCAACGCGCTTAAACTCAACAACAAAGCTTTGCAAGACAAGATTTTATTCATTTTCTTTTGAAATTGATTACACAGATTTAATTAATTTACAGGTATTTTCAGCTGAACATTTGTGGAAAAGTTGTATTGGAACATCTCTAGGCAATACAGTGTTTTTACTTAACTGTATTTAGTCACAAACTTCTACACCTGTGGCTTTCGAGCGCAGAGGCAAGGCGATCGCCACCGGAAAGGGCAGGTACGCCATCGCTAAAGTTTTGCTCGAATCATTGACGTAATGGATTGTACAGCGATCGCCTTAATTGCCACATCGGACAAAGATCCAAGTTTTGACTAGGATCTTTGTCTTATATAATTGATACTTATGTGAATAAATGAGGATGTATTCTTAAATCAATGATTAGCAGTAAATGGTCAACATTAATTAGAGGATTGCAATCCCAAATATAAAAGTAGTTACAGCCTAATTCAATTCTTTCTAAAATTATATTTAAGCCAAAGAAAGTAATCTAGTTAAATATTGATTATCCATTGCAGCTAGAAATTGTTTGTTTTTTACTCCTACCTTCACCCGTTTCTCTTTACCTAATAGATTAACTGCAAAGCCTCATTGTTCAACCTCCATATCGGAGAGCGATCGCCATTTACAAAAACAAAGATTGCACAGTCAAATCCTTCAAGGTAATGGTAAAGTTACGCCGTTCTGCTGTGGCAATGAATGAGACAATTGCTTCACATGCTACAGCAACGGTTAACATGACTAAGTTTCGTGCCAACGGATAATCACAAACATCATCATTCACCTCAGAAGGCACACGATAAAAGTCATTCCAAATAACTTCTGCATAATCAGATGCTAGCCCAGCATGAAGACAAGGAATGCCAAATTTATCTGCATAATCTTTGACTAATTGACGTGCAACGCTATTATCAAAAACATCAATAATTAATTGGCTATCTTGGAGTAGTTGATTTACATTGGCTGATGTTAATTCTTTTGGTTTGGCATCAACTTTAGTACCAATTGCTCGATATAAATTGTTCGCCAAGATTTTTGCTTTAAATGCTCCCACATCAGAACGATAGTAAGGCTGGGTGGAAAGATTACGCTCCTCAATGCGATCGCGGTCAATCACTGTAAGTTTATCAAAACCAGACCGAGCCAAATTTTCAGCAATATTAGCTCCTAATGCCCCCGCCCCACAAATGGTTACAGGATACTTTTTCAAGTTTGCCATCACAAAATTGCTGCGGTAAAGCTGTTCGTGAAAAAAGATACTCATTCGATTTTGGATTTTAGATTTTGGATTTTAGATTGTGTACTCGGTATTAAACCTGTTTTACTTCTGAATTCTGACTCCTGAATTCTGAATTCTGTAATATCACCACTCTTGTTGTTCGATTACAGCAACCAAAGATTGCAAGTCAAAGTCGCGATCGTATCCACTCAGGCAAATACCAGAACTGATTACAGTCAAGTCAGTTTTGGCGATCGCGCTACTGTGGCGAACACCATCAGCGGTTGTCCAATCGACTGTCCAGTAATCGCCGCGATCTTGGAACTGTTTTAATTCACCGCCGCCCATCTGCAATGCTTTTTTCAATCGTTTTTCATCCTGTTGGGGTTGGTCGAAGCCTTCAATGCGCTGTGTTGCTAATTCATACACTGTGCGAATTTCTGGAGTGAGGCCTTTGAATTGCAATTCTTCAACGGGAATGAGTTGCTTAACGGCAGATTGCAGAGTTTCAACAATTTCCGGATCGGTACGGCGATCGATTTCCTCAAACCAGCAGGATTGTCCATTCCAGCGGGCAATGATTTGGTCAAAGATGATACCCTCAGTTACTAGATGAATGGCGATCGGTTTAACCACCTGCAACCGTTGACACACATCAGCTTCATTCACAGGGTATGCTAACCAAGTTTGTCCCCGCAATTGGTGTGCTAACCGCAGCCGTATTTGGGGAAAGTGTTGCAGGTATTCGGCAATTTGAGGTAAATCTGCCTCTTCCAGAACCGTTGCTGTCTTCTCATCCACAGGCTGAAAAATCCCCCAACCTTCAAATTTACTAGGCTTTGGTCTGAAAGTGTAGACCATCCCAGCGACTCGTGTGCGAACTCGTCCACCTTTTACACAAGGTGCAATAAATTGAGTGTTACACAACTGTGCTTCTGCGATCGCAATTTGGTTAATTAGCTTAAATATGTTAGTCATAACTAATATAAATTATTTAAAATAAGACTACAAATGCAACGCTATAAAGCTGGATAAAATGTAACTTTCTTAATTACGAATTACGTTAGCGTAGCGGGGCGTAGTCCATTACGAATTACGAATTATTTCCCGCGTGCAAGTTTGTGGAGCATTGCGTTTTCTCAGTTACTAGAGGGACTCCGCTGGTGAGTTATTACACACTCTTTCAAGGAATGGCTACTTTTAAGCCAACCTCCCAGGTTCTTCGCACTCCCCGTTCACAAACGCCCACTGCATTTGACAGTGTTACCGTTCCTCTCGTACTAGTATGTAGGCTCACACGAGTTGGGGCACGCAGGATGATTTCAAACCAAGTTGTAAAGTTGTTGGGTGCATAAGCAATACACAATGCACCCATGATTAAATCTACTTATCCTCTCGCACTGGCAACGGCATGTCCAGAATCTCCATCAGCAAATCCAGACGAGAGGGACGTGTTAGGAGTGGGACGAGGTTCGGCAAACTGTAGTAGTCCCCTGCAAAGGTGAACGTATCCACAGGTGCTTGCTGCTGCTTCAGTTGACTCTCCACCCAGTTGTAATGACTACCCACACGGACAATCACCACATTAGGCATCACCGCAAACTCTCGGCAATAGGTCTTGTAGACTTCACCGAAGTAAGGAGCTGCATTTTCGCCTTCATCCGTCACCAGAATAATCTGGTCAACAACCTGCTTCTTCTTCCGCATTGCTTCCAACGCAGAACCGATGCTAGTACCACCACCTGCGTTGATATGCTGGAAAGCACGCTCCCAGTCGGTCAACTCTTTGCCCTTTGCCGTGACAGCATAAGGAATGGTGTCGAAGGCGTAGACAAACAGTTGTGCTTGAGCGATACCAGAGATGAGGGCTGCGAGTTGCTTACCAAGTGCGATCGCATTCTCCATTGAACCAGATTTATCTACCAGTAAGGCAGTTGGACGAGCGATCGCACCACGCCGTTTCACCTGTTCGTTGGTCACTTTTTCCAAACGTGCAACGGTGTCTGCGTCAAAATCTGCGTTATCTGCGGCAATCTGGGCTTTGAATGCTGACACTCGACCACTTTTAGATGCTTCTTCCAGCTTGGAATCAATCAGCTTCTTGACTTCTGGGTGATCCATTGCACCTTTAGTCTGGAGTGACTTGAGGTTATTAATCACTTCCTGGGGAGTCATGCTGTTGATTAACGCCACCAGTACAACAGGTGTGAGTTGTTTGATTGCACCGATGGCGATCGTGTAGGGAATGTTGAACTCCACAATCAGCCGTGCTTGTTGTGCTGCACTTTCCGCCTTAGCAAGCTGCTTGAGGATATCTGCTAACGAACCCACTGGCGGAGTATCGCGGAACAGGATCGCATTTGCCCGTTCATTTGGTTTGATGTGCAGCGAAGCATAGAGGTGCTTCATTGCCTTACGACCCCGCAAAGCGGCGCGATCGAACAAAGCCGGATTGCTCTCCCGTGTCTTCAAATAACGCCGCACCGCAGTTCTCGCCGAACGAGGCAGTTTATTTTGCTGCTGCTTCATGAAGTCCACTACACGCGCTACTTGATAAGGTGGAAACTCTTGCAGCATGATAAATCCCGCGTCGCGGTGTTCAGTCAAATTACTGGTTAACAAATGAGCAACAAACACTTCCTTGTGGTCGCGGACATCACCATGACGCTGATACCAGACTGCTAAATGTCCGTAGAAAATAGGATCGAGTTCAACAATTAACTTGTGAATTTCTGCGACTTGCTCAAGTTTGCGGTGAGGAGTTGTCAGCAAACTGTTGAGCATTTCCAAGCGCAGGTCACGTTCTGCGGTATTCATAGTAACCTCCTCTAATTGTGATGGATGAGGAGGCAGATGTTGTACGCGGGGCGATACAGTCACCGCGCAAGTTGCAGAGTTATGTATGCTTCTGCGATCGGGGCGCGACAACAACTGCCACAATAATTCGTAATTGATAATTCGTAATTCGTAATTCGTATTACGAATTAAGAATTAGTAATTATCTGGTCACCGTCCGGATGACCTTGAGTAAGGCAATCTTTTTCTCTGCTGGAACCGATACCAACAAGACATCAAATTCCGTTTGAATCTGCGGTTGAGTTTCATCCTCATCTCGCTTGTCAATCTGAATGAATTTCGGCGTGGATATATCGACATTGAAAGTAGCTTCAATCTGCTTTACTAATTGACCAGTTTCATTAACATTTAGAGACTTAATTTGTTCTAAAATTTCCAGAGTTTTTACAGACATATCAGCCTCGAATCATACTAAATTAAATTAGTATTATGGGAATCATATTTGATTTGGTGAAAAATCTAAGTATTTGTAGGGTGTGTTAGGTGTAAGCCGTAACGCACCAAAGTCTTAATAATTGTGCGTTACGCTGTCGCTAACGCACCCTACTAGCTCCTGAATTCGGAATTCTGGATTCTGAATTCTTATTTTTAATCACCTCGTGCAAGTTGAAAAAGCTGTTGATTCACACATAGGATTTGAACCTATAATTGCTTGATCTGAAGTCAAGTGCCTTACCATTCGGCTAGTATGTAAGCTTTTTCGGTTAGGGCACGAAGTGAAAATTTTAGTTTTGAGAAATTTGATTTAAAATAAATCGAATTTGTTTTTTACTACACTGCTGTTTCTTGACAGCGTAAATTCTGCAATCTCTATAAGTGTCGGCACGAGAATAATGAATGAAACCTTTCAGAATATCCTGCACATAATTAGTTGGTGGTGGAGGAAAATCTTCAAAGGTAATTAGATACCAAATATCGTTGAGTTTTTGGTATTGATGATAACGATCGATAATGACAACATCAGTTTCTTGTTGCGTTTGCGTTTGCTTTCGAGGTATGTTCTCGACAGTACAAAGAATACCTGTTTCGGGATGGACATAAAAGCAAAGGCAGTAACTCCCATCTAAGGGAATTGCATACCCCCGCTTAGGCTTGCTATAAAAACTACCATTGATAATTTCTACATGGCGTTCAACATAAGTCCATACATCACTAAGAACGTACTGTCTTGCGATTGTATTGCGACTTAATCGTTGACACATTTCGCTGTAAACTTCATCCCAATGCTGTCCAACTTTCGAGCGCAAAAACCGACGCAAAGGGCCGAAATGCTGTGAAGAATAATATGATTTTCTTCTGATTTTAATTAGGTAGGGATTAAATAATCCATCCTCACTTGCTTCTTTGGTGATTTTGTTTAACTCTTTTTTTAAGCCGGGCAATTTTCTGAGACTAATTTTTCTCTCACCATAAGGGTGGTGAATCACAATTTTGCTCAAACGATGTTCGCTCATAACTTATGTTGTTTAAAAATATTTGTACTAATTGACCTGTTATGACACATAAGTTATCGGACATCATTAAATTCACCTCCATATATGCGATTTAGTCAAGCCTGTAGATGGATACAATTTAAATAATTGGAATTCCGCACAAGTTAGCAAAGCAGTTTTCACAGTTGCCTTTACCAATTTGGCCACGCTTCCATAAGTGGAAGCGGCAGGAATTGAACCTGCAATCCGTTTCCGGATAGTAGTGTGTATGCTTTACAAGTTAGGGCGCGGAAAGAAGACACGGGGACGCAAAGAGTGGGAGACGCGGAGAATTTATCTAACCGTAGACGGCTTCAGGGCGCACAATTAAATCGCCACTGGGACGCCGATCTACTACGTAAGCAGAAAGGCGATCGCTATTTACATCTAAATGCCGTGCAACCTGTTCCTTCACTACCATATCACTCATACTTGCTGTAATTCCCAGTTGTGTTTCTACAACATCAACAGAACGTCCTTCAAATCGAATATGAACCATCACAATCACCTCTTTTATAGTTACAAATTACAAATTATTTAGTGGATCTGATCGGAATTGAACCGATACCTTCCCTGTGAGAGTTGCACTCACACCTCGTGCAAGTTGAAAAAGCTGTGGTAACACCGCAGGAATTGAACCTGCACTTATCGTTTTAGAGACGATCGCTCTACCTTTGAGCAAGTATGTAAGCTTTTTCTGTCAGGGCACAAGTGAATCTAGGCGCTCTACCATTAGAGTTACAGACCCAAGTTTGTTTGGTCAGTGGAATCGTCGGGAATTGAACCCGAATCCTGCAACCGTCCGTTTGTTGGTTTCGGAGCAGGCGAACGCCAATCGCGACCCCAAAATTTCTAATTAGCTATTCAGTTTTCTTGGTTCTGAGATGTTTTGCCTTCGCCTTTTGGGGAGGCTTTTGTTTTCATATTACATTTGTAATACAAAAAATACATGGTGTCAAGGGGATACTACAAATTTTTTGGCTTATGAGACAGTCAGTAGTATGAGTCCAGGAAAAGTTGCAACTATTACAATTGCTAGGCAGGGAATTGGCGGAGGTTATTAGAGTTAGCAGCGTGGGGTTATGGCGTTTTAAACATGGCTAGAACAGAGTTAAAGCCTAAAGCCAGCATAGTTAAAAAACTATTATCTTTTTGAAAATAAAAAATAGGAGAGTATAAAATTTGCGCTGGGTTGGTTTAATCAATTTTGAGGACAAACAACTAATGCTGAAAATTTTTGTAACTTTTTTGTGTGCCATCTTTCTGAGCTTTAATATAGCGATCGCCAACGCTTGGGCAACTGGTGAGTTTTCTCAAACCTGTAGTAACATTAGTCTTGAAGGTTCAACCCTAACGGCTAGTTGCGAAAAAGCTGATGGATATACTGTTTCTCCAGCTTCTATCGACTTAAATCCATATATCGCAAATCTG
Organism: Nostoc sp. CreGUA01; assembly: GCA_034531095.2. Taxonomy (GTDB): domain Bacteria; phylum Cyanobacteriota; class Cyanobacteriia; order Cyanobacteriales; family Nostocaceae; genus Nostoc. The sequence goes on from JAVRBV020000061.1 coordinate 30,283, forward strand.
GATGGCACCTTAAGTTGGGATGGAGATAAATTTGCTCTCACCTGCGGCAATATTGGTTTAGCTGGTAAAAACAGACTTCGTGCTGAGTGTGAAAGAGCAGACGGAGAAACATATCTAGGAACCTACATCAATCTTGACGAGCATATTGCCAATATTGACGGTCAGCTAAAGTTTGAATAACTTAGAACAGTCACTATCTTCTAATGCCAAATTGGAACAAGAAGTATTAGGGACTTCCAACAAATAAATTATCCAATCTTGTGGGGTAGGTATCTTACCCGTCTTTTATAGCAGGCAGCCGAGACGCCCGCCCCACAATTAGTAATTGGATAATCTCAGGGTGCAATTTACTTAAAAAAAAGCAGAACATATATGTCAGACCAGTTTACGTTTACCGTCACGAATAATACCGACTTAGCAATTACAGAATTGTGGGCATCTCTTGATGACGAAGAATGGTCTCAATTTACCCTTTCCGAAGAAGGGATTCCCACAGGTGAAGCAGTAACAATTGCCTGGGCAGAATATACGAATGAGTCACCCTGTGAATGGTACATCTCTGCTGTATTTGAAGATGAATCAGAAAGTGAGTCAGCCTTATTTAACTTCTGTGAAGAACCAGATCTAGTATTCGGATAAATTTTTCCATATCTCTTCTCAATTCCGACAAAAAAATTTTAGGGGTGGTTTTGTAACCACCCCTTTATTCCCCTCATATTAGAATTTAATGACAACACCCTTTGTCGGATGTATATTTTACTTTGAAATATTAACTAAATTTTCCACTTGAGAACTAGCCAAAGTTGGTGCTGTAAAAATACGTGAGTAGAGACTTGATGGTTGTTGGTGAGCAACAACTGGTAGAACTTGACGAGCATGAGTGGCTAATTCTACTGCCTTTACATCATAAGTCTGCGTTGCCAGCTTGGGATAAAACCCGATACCAATGATTGGTAGCAGTAGACAAGCTGTAATGAAAAGTTCGCGGGGTTTGACATCAGATACTACAGCATCCAAGTGCAACTCTTGATTTTTGTTTCCGTAGAACACTTGACGCAGCATCGACAGTAAGTAAATCGGAGTCAAAATCACACCAACTGCTGATAGCAGCACCACTACAAGTTTAAAGCTAGAACTGTAAACATCACTGGTGGCGATACCCAAGAATACCATCAACTCACCGACGAAGCCACTCATCCCTGGTAAAGCCAGAGAAGCCATTGAGCCAGCGGTAAACAGAGCAAAAGTTTTGGGCATTACCTTAGCGATTCCACCCATTTTATCCATCATCAAGGTGTGGGTGCGATCGTAAGTGACACCGGATAAGAAGAACAAGCTAGCAGCAATCAAACCGTGAGAAACCATTTGTAGTACAGCGCCGCTGATGCCAAGTTCTGTGTAGGAGGCAATTCCAATCAGCACAAACCCCATGTGGGCAATTGAAGAATAAGCTAAGCGACGCTTGAGGTTGGTTTGGGCAAAGGCACAGCAAGCACCATAGACAATATTCACTACACCCAAAATCGCCAGCACTGGAGCAAAGTAAACATGTGCATCAGGCAACATCTCAACGTTGATGCGGATGAGAGCATAACCACCCATTTTCAACAACACACCAGCTAAAATCATCGAACCGGGTGCTGATGCTTCACCGTGAGCATCAGGTAGCCAAGTGTGTAAAGGGAAAATTGGCAGTTTTACACCGAAGGCAATCAAGAAACCTGCGTAAACTAATAGTTCAAAAGCTTTGGGATATTCTTTCATTCCCAGAGTCGCCATGTCAAAGGTGACTGTATCACCTGAGAAGGCCATTGCAAAACCAGCTACCAAGATGAATATTGAAGCAGCAGCAGTGTAGAGAATAAACTTGGTGGCTGCATAGCGGCGGTTTTGTCCTCCCCAGATGGAAATCAGCAGGTAAACCGGTACTAACTCGATTTCCCACATTAAGAAGAACAATAGCAAATCCTGAGCAACAAACACTCCAAGCTGGGCGCTGTACATCGCTAGCATCAAACCATAAAATAATCGCGGCTTGTTGGTAACTTTCCAAGCCGCGAATATTGCGAGGGTGTTGATTAAGCCTGTTAGAAGTACTAAGGGCATCGATAAACCATCAACTCCCACAGCCCAATGTAAGCCCAACTGCGGTATCCAAGGATAGTTTTCTACAAGTTGGAGTGTCGAACTTTGGAAGTCGTAGTTATACCAAAAGGTATAAATCATCAATGCGAAATCTGCAAAAGCAACTCCTAAACCGTACCAACGGACGGTTTTACCTTCTTTATCTGGGATTAACGGGATGGCTAAGGCAGCCACCAAGGGCAAGGCAATTATGGCTGTTAACCAAGGAAATTCCATAGCATTCATCACTTCTGACAATCAATTTCACTTTTTGCTTTTAATTACATTATATTAAGCAATTTGTACTTTTGTAAACGCGATCGCTCCTGAAAAGATTAAATTTTCGATTTAGATAGTAATAAATACTCATTTCTATCTCCTGTTGCCCATTCTAAATGTAAAGTTTTACAACGTCAACAAAAAACGGCGGCTAATGCCACCGTCCTAAGTTATGGTTTAGTCTGATTTTTGATTGATGAGTATCGGCTCAGATTTTAAACAATACGGTTGACAATCGTCCAAACTTCACCGTCTGAACGGACATGGGGAACAGAGATTGTTTTGAATCCAGTAATGAAAGGTTTGTAATAAACCTGCCAATACATGGGACTAAGCTCGTCGGCGCAACGTTTGAGTAACCGGATTTCCGTCGCTAGTTCGGCTGCAAGTTGATTAACACGTTGAGCATGAACCTGAGCTACTTTTTTCGCTTCCTCTAGCTGCTGTTGTTGGGTAAGTTGTTTTGATTCAATTTGCCAACGGGCTAATTGGGCTTGTTTTTGCTGTAGTTGCAATTCCAGGGCTGCAACTGCATCATCTATGCCCTTGAGTTCAACAGATAATTGGGGATTTTCTCTAGCTTGGCGACGGTAAGCCTCAACCATTGCCAGAGGTGAATCATTTTCACCAGATATTACATTATTAATAGTGAGTGCAGCGCGTTCTTGCTGGAGAGCCTGAATTTGAGACTTAAGCGCCGCTATTTCGGCTTGAATTTGATTCATAAGTGTGGGGATTGGGGACTGGGGACTGGGGAGATGGGGAGATGGGGAGATGAGGGAGATGAGGGAGATGAGGGAGTGTGGGGGGAAAGATTTGTTCCCCATCGTCCGACACCTCCTACACTTCCAATGCCCAATGCCCAATGCCCCATGCCCATTTTCTAACTTTTTGCGCCTTGGATATCCAGAGAAAGCGATCGCACATTAGCTATAATTCCTTCTTGTTCCCAAGCATTGGACATCGCTGTTTCTACAGCCTCTGAGTGTAATTCATCTGTCAAAGCTAACAGTGTCGGCCCTGCGCCACTAATCACCATGCCATAAGCACCAGCTGTAACAGCTGCTAGATTCACAGCATCGTAACCAGGGATTAAAGCTTTGCGATAGGGCTGATGCAACTTATCTTGCAAAGCTGTCTTTAACCATTCTGCTTTACCAGTTTCTAAACCACGCAATAATAAACCCAAGTGTGCAGTATTGAAAATCGCATCTGCACGAGTGACTTGGGTCGGCAAAACCCGCCGCGCTTCTGAAGTGGAAAGTTCAAAATTAGGAATAGCGACAACTGGTATGATATCTTGATGCCAGGGAATATCACAAATTTCCCAACCTGCACCACCAGAAGCAGCCAGCCGACATCCACCTAATAAAGCTGGAACTACATTATCAGGATGTCCTTCCATTGCGATCGCTAATTCCATCAACTGCAACTGACTCATTGGCGAACCCTCAAGTTGATTCGCCGCAACCAACCCACCAACAATTGCGGTGGCAGAACTACCCAAACCCCTTGCTAGCGGGACACCCAGTTGAATTTCTATTTTCACCGATGGCGGTGTCTGCTCTATGTGTTGATAAAACCTGATAAACGCTTGGTAAAGGAGATTGCTTTCATCAGTTTGTACTCGTTGGGCTTCTTCACCTGTGACAGTGATAATTAACCCACCTTCTTCCACACGAGTAAACTTGAATTGATTGTACAACTTCAACGCTGCACCGATGCAATCAAAACCAGGCCCCAAATTAGCAGTTGTGGCGGGAACAGTAACAGTGACACCAGAAACAACAGACATCTGCAAATACTCCCTAATCAATCAACCAGCATCCCATGTATTGGTAGCACTTGGGAGCGATTTTTTGCTCAGTGTTGGGAATAGTTACAGCAGTTTTCATGTATTTGAACCACATCTATCGTAGGGGCACAGCATTGCTGTGCCCTTACCGCGTGGTCTATTTACCTGAAAATAGCTGTAATGTTGGTGTAATTTGTCGCAGGTATGGCATTTTTCATATCGCAATACTTTGTGCAATTTTTGAAGGGAGAAGGTAAGTGTAAGGTTGGGAAATAGATGCGTTACGGGTAGATATTTGGGTTTCGATTTGTTGAAGATTTGTCTGAAATTTATCGAATGCCTGCGTTGCCATAGAATCACCGGAGAAAGGATTTGTCAAAGTCACAAGAGATTTGCTGGAGTATGGAGGAGCTATAGTTAAAAGCTTCACAAGAACGATTTGCACAATAGATTGAAAGCGTTTTGGTAACCTTTGAGCGAGTGTTACTTTGTTTTCACTTTCAGGTTCAAATAGATCCAAGAATGGCTTATAAACAGCAAATGGGTTATTAGGAATCCACGCCGCATAGTCATATTGACCAAAATTAACGGCTGAATGCTGAGCTGTTGCCGTAAAAATAATGTTGGTAGCAATCTCAATCAAATCATCTAATGTATTCAGCTGGTTAGATTTATCAGGAGTCAACAGCCCTTTGATATTGCCATTATCGATCAGTTCCTCTTTCCAGCTTTGAAGTTGCCGATCGCCAATAATTTCTGTATCATTTTTGTAGTGCGATCGCAAAACATCGTCTACATAGTTTTTGATAGCGTCCCAGATTAATAATGCATCGTCACGATAGTAGTAATTTGGTAATTCATCAACCTGACGCGCTACCAAGTTATATGGCAAAGCTAGCTGGTAAAAATTCAATCCTTGTGCTTGATTTTCTGTTTCTCCATAGCTATGCTTTATGCCATTGTATCCTCTATTCAAAATCTCATTAGAACCGACATAACCCAATGAGGCTGTTTTATCAAATAAACGACCTCTGCCCAAGAATATATTACGAGCCATATCATTAATTGGCAAGGTGTTAAAAAAATGAGGCTTTAACAGTTGATATAAAATATGTTGCGGCGATAGTTTTCGGTTTGTACTGACTGCAAAAGGCTCAATAATTAGATGTGTTTTCAGCAAGTGGGAAAGCATCTCGTGGTAAGCAAGATCGGCACCAACTACGGCTAGCTTGGCTGCTGACCAGTGTTCGGGTAGCGAATTAGGGGTGAATATTTGCTTAATGTTCTCGTTTTTAGCGCCAGTTTTTTCCTCTAATTGTATGGCGACCGGAACAAGCTGTTTTTGGTCATCTACATAAAAAAGACAAATTGGAGACTGTAAATATCTTCCTAATTGATCTGCTAAATCAGCAGTGATAATCTTATTGAAGATTGGATACTCTAAGATATAGAGACGGTTTTCTGCCAATGCTGATGTTAGATCGATATCCTTACCCCTAACTGGGTTAATTATTTCATTATTAACAGCAAAATTTCCGTTGGGATTAATATCTCCTGGCTGGCACTTGCGTATCATCACTGGATTCATGCCGTTCAGACGTTGGCGGCCAAATTCTATATCTGACTGCCAATTGTTAGCAACTTCTGGCTTTTGAAAAAATGTCCACGGTTTGAAAAATTCATCTAATTCTTCTAGATTATTCCAGTTATTAAAATCAGAAAAAATTGTCAATAATCCGAAGTCTGCTGTGCCTGTAAAGACAATTTCACCTTTTTTAAACTTATTCCAAAGATAAGGAAATAGATGTAAAAATTGGGCTATCAGTAAACCTATTACTCCTTGAATCGCAGTGAAAAGAAAAATAAAAATTTTTCTGATGCTAAATCCTTCTCCCTTGGGAACACCTTTGACGTGTCCTGGTAGGTTCTGATAAGTTTGTTCCCATTGGTAACGGCTTTCTGGGTTCTGTAAATTTTTTTGATTCTTCTGACGATCGCCTAGTGCAGTGAAATCTTGATCTGTGGTTGTTTTAGAGTAATTCATTATTTAGAATTCCTGAACTCTCAACTACTAAAAAGGTAGCAAAGTGGAAAATTTAAGTATTTGAGGAATAATATGTTTATTCTGTTACCGTATTTACGTATTTACTACCATGATCTGAAATTATGCTGGTTTTTCAGGTCGATTATTTAGTTGAAATTACTTAATTTGTTATGAGGTATTGTTTCGGTTTTAGCGATAATTACGCAAGATAGCGATCGCTTGGTGGCCTGACAAAATCAATCATCTTAAAGCTTTGCAATATAAATTATTCAAAAGTAACTTGGTTGTCTCACCGCTATTAAAACCAAGCCAATAGGGTGGGCAAATATTTACCCACCCTACAGGTTTAAGTGATAATTTATATGTAATTTTGTAAGATGAGCATTGCTCACCCTACTTTTGCTAGAAGTTATTGAAGTTAGCATTGGTGGAGATCGCCACTACCATTGCTCTTTTGTACAGAAATAGATTTGAAGCAGGTTATTTCAAAGTTCCTAAAACGGGTGTTAAATCGGTTTCTGGGATTTTCGTTGGAACCAAAAACCTATTAGCGTAAATGTGGGGATTTGTTTGCGAAGCTATAACATAAGACTGGCGAATACGAGCGTTAACTGCCACAGTTTTGACATCGTACATCTGCATAGCTGCCTTGGGGTAGAAGCCAATGCCGATAATTATCAGCAGAAAACAGGCAGCGATAAATATTTCACGAGGTCTAGCATCGTCGTAGACTGCTTCCTCTGGCACGAGACAATCCGTACCAAAACAAACTGTTCCCTCGTCTTCTTGATTTTCTAAACCTGCATTATTAATATCGCATAGAAGTGCTGCATCCTGACCATAAAAAACCTGCCGCAGCATGGAAAGTAGATAGATGGGTGTGAGGATGACTCCGACTGCGGCGAGGAAAACCGTTACAGTGCAGAAAGTTGAACTGTAAATGTCGCTGGTTGTGATGCCAAGGAAGACCGAGAGTTCGCCAGCAAAGCCGCTCATACCAGGGAGAGCCAAGGATGCCATCGCTGAAATTGTAAACAGAGCAAACACTTTGGGCATGGCTTGACCAATACCACCCATGTCTTTCATTACCATAGTATGGGTGCGATCGTAAGTAACACCCGCCAAGAAGAACAGCACCGATGCAATCAAACCATGTGAGATCATCTGTAACATCGCGCCGTTGATTCCCAAATCCGTGAAGGACGCAATACCCAGCAGTACAAATCCCATGTGTGAAATCGACGAATAAGCCAAACGCCGTTTCATATTGGTCTGAGCAAAGGAGTTCAACGCACCATAGATAATATTGACAACTCCCAGAATGGCTAGAACGGGTGCAAAATAAATGTGTGCATCAGGGAGCATTTCAAGATTGAGGCGAATAAGTCCGTATCCGCCCATTTTGAGCAACACACCAGCCAAAATCATCGACACAGGAGACGATGCTTCTCCGTGGGCATCAGGCAACCAAGTATGCATAGGGAAAACAGCCAGCTTGACACCAAAGGCAATCAACAATCCTGCATAAAGCAACAATTGTAGACCAAGCGGGTATTCCTTCATGGCAAGTGCGGTTATATCAAAAGACATATTACCACCGCCGTATAGACCCATTGCTAGGGCTGCCACTAGAATAAATATTGAAGCTGCTGCTGTGTAAAGCAAGAATTTTGTTGCTGCGTAGCGGCGTTTCTGTCCACCCCAAATGCACACTAGTAGGTATACAGGAATTAGCTCTACTTCCCACATAATGAAAAATAGTAGCAAGTCTTGGGCAACGAACACGCCTATCTGTGCAGAATACAGCACAAGCATCAGAAAATAAAAAAGGCGGGGTCGGTGATTAACTTGCCAAGCTGAAAACATCGAGAGTGTGGTGACTAATCCTGCTAAAAGCACAAGTGGAAATGAAATTCCATCCACCGATACTGCCCAGTTCAAGCCTAACTGAGGCATCCAAGCATAGTTCTCCACGAGTTGAAAACTAGCACTATTGACATCGTAATGCTTCCAAAAGGTGTAACATATCAAGCCAAAGTCTGCGATACCTACACCCAGTGCATACCAACGCACGCGCTTGCCGTCTTTATCAGGCAGCACAGGGATGAGCAGGGAAGCAATGAGTGGCAGCAAGACAATCGCGGTAAGCCAAGGAAATCGATCCGCTATCATCATGTGTGTAGGGAAAAATACTTATTTGTGAATGATGTCATTCTACTAAACTTTGTAACAATCTCTTCATAAGTCTTTACCTTGGATAAGCATAGACGGATCTTTAAGTGCTTTGACGGTTGATGTTTTTAGTAGATAATATCAAGTTCAGCTAATAACTTATTATTAAAATCTCTCTGCGTCAGAGCGTCCCCGTGTCCCCCCGTCAGTCCTAATGATAAGTTTTCAACCGAACATGATATAATACCATTTTCAAAAATATTTGCGACACATGAATCGGCTGTAAGGGCGTACAGCTGTACGCCCCTACCCAGAGATATGTCGCATTTTGATTTCAAATTGGTATAACAATACCCGCTACCCTATTACGAAAGGTAGCGGGTATTTCAGCTAAAATTTTGGAAAGTTATAAAACAGTTAGCCTTAAGATCTGAAGTTTGTAGGTGGGTAATAGCTAAGAGATTGTTAGAAGTTCTCGAAGTTAGCGATCGCCACTTTCATCTTATCTAACACCTCATCCACAGATACAGCGCCCAATTCTCCAGAAGCACGAGTGCGGATGCTCAAAGTGTTGGTTTCCACTTCCTTAGCACCCACAACTGCCATCACAGGTATTTTATCTTTTTCTGCGTTGCGAATGAGTTTACCCAAGCGATCGCCACTAGTATCCACCTCTGCACGTATGCCCAATGCCCGCATCTTTGCTACCACATCTTTAGTAAAATCTAACTGTGCTTCACCCACTGGCAGTAATCTCGCTTGCACTGGCGCCAACCACAAGGGAAAATCCCCCGCATATTCTTCAATCAAAATACCAATCAACCTTTCCAGCGAACCAAAAGGCGCACGGTGAATCATCACCGGACGTTTGCGAGAACCATCTTCAGCAACGTACTCTAACTCAAAACGTTCTGGCAAGTTGTAATCTACCTGCACAGTTCCCAATTGCCATTCCCGTTCTAGGGCATCACTGAAGATAAAATCGAGTTTCGGCCCATAAAATGCCGCTTCTCCAATTCCCTCAAAGTGTTCCATCCCCAAGGTTTCAACTGCACGGCGAATCGCACCTTCAGCTTTATCCCAAACTTCATCGCTACCAATATACTTATCACTAGCAGGATCGCGGAAACTCAGTCTAGCTTTAAAGTTCTTCAGTTGCAGTTTATTAAACACCGATAAAATCAAATCCACCACGTCGAGGAATTCGCTATCGAGTTGTTCTGGAGTGACAAACAGGTGAGAATCATCCACAGTAAAACCACGTACCCGCGTTAAACCGCCCAATTCACCCGATTGTTCGTAGCGATAAACAGTACCGAATTCTGCCAAACGCATCGGTAGTTCCCGATAGGAACGCAACTCACTCTTATATATTTGGATGTGGAAAGGGCAATTCATCGGCTTCATGACGAAGCCCACCTCCTGCGCGGCCGCTTCTTCATCGTCCGCCATTAAAGGGAACATATCTTCTTTATATTTTTGCCAGTGTCCAGAAGTTTTAAATAAATCGACTTTGGCAATGTGGGGTGTTACCACAGGTAAATAACCACGTTTTAGTTGTTCTTGTTTGAGGAAGTCTTCTAAAATACTCCGCAACAGAGTCCCCTTGGGCGTCCACAAGGGTAAACCCGGCCCTACTAAGTCAGAAAAGATAAATAATCCTAGTTCTTTACCAAGTTTCTTATGATCTCGCCGCAACGCTTCTTCTTTGCGCCGCTTGTACTCAGCAAGTTGTTCTGGACTTTCCCAAGCAGTAGCGTAGATGCGTTGTAGTTGGGCTTTGGTTTCATCCCCACGCCAATAAGCGCCAGCAACACTTTCTAATTCAATGGCTTTGGGATTTAACTCACTAGTATTTTCCACATGAGGCCCCGCACACAAATCCCACCATTCATTCCCCAGATGGTAAATTGTGATTGGTTCCTCTTTAATGTCCGCTAGGATTTCTAACTTGTAAGGTTCCTTAATTTCCTCAATCCGCTGTTTGGCTTCTTCGCGGCTGACTTCTTCCCGAATCACTGGCAATTTGCGATTAATAATCTTGACCATCTCTTTTTTGATGGCTTTTAAATCGTTTTCGCTAAATGGTTCTGGGTTGTCGAAGTCGTAATAAAATCCGTTTTCAATCCAAGGGCCGATTGTAACTTGCGCCTTGGGAAACAGCTTTTGTACCGCCATTGCCATCACATGGGAAGCAGTGTGGCGAATCTTTTTTAACTTCTGGGATTCGCTGGTACGGGGTAAATAAATTTTTTCAGGTTTTTCTGACTCTTCTGATGGATTTGACGATAATTTTAGCGACATTGGCTGCTGAACCATTGGCGAAGTGATTACAAAAAGCGATCGATGTGAATCTATTAAGCTTATTCAAATATAACGGTATTGGGTATTGGGGATTGGGCGCTGGGCATGGGGCATAGGGCATAGGGCATTGGGCAAGCAGGATGTGTGGGAGGTGTGGGAGGATGGGGAAGAAATCTTTCCCCCCACACTCCCCACACTCCCCACACTCCCTCATCCCCCTCCTCCCCCCCATCCCCCTGTCCCATGCCCTATGCCCCAAGCCCCCTCCCCTAAACACCTTTTCCAAAGGTCTTTACAAACCCCTTATCCAAAAAAATATAACAAAAAGGTGGTTTTTGTTAAGGGGTTTGACAAAACCCTTGGAAAGGGTGCTTAGGGGAGGGGGCAAAGGGCAAGGGGCAAAGGCAGTGGGGATGAGGGGGATGGGGGGGATGAGGGAGTGTGGGGAGTGTGGGGAGTGTAGGGGGAAAGATTTCTTCCCCATCCTCCCACACCTCCCACACATCCTGCTTGCCCAATGCCCTATGCCCTATGCCCCATGCCCAGCGCCCA
>JAVRBV020000062.1:0-45598 GCA_034531095.2 Nostoc sp. CreGUA01
AATCAACTTGAACCAACACAACGACCAGAAATTTCCGCCTACACCCAAATCTTAGCGGGATTAAAATACAATCAGGACTTGATTCGACAACTGTTTCGGGAGGGTATGATGCGCGAGTCAGTAATTTATCAAGAAATTCTCAGAGAAGGTGAACAACGAGGAGAACTGCGAGGAGAACAACGAGGACGGCAAGAAGGACGGGAAGAAGGACGAAAAACAGAAGGGCAATTGCTCATTCTCCGTCTACTGACTCGACGAGTGGGAGAATTACCCCAAGAAGTACGATCGCGGATTGAAACTCTCGACCTAGAACAATTAGAAAATCTTGGTGAAGCTTTGTTGGATTTTCAGGCGATCGCGGATCTCCAAGCCTGGTTTAATACATTAGAGTAGCAAAACTCGTAGCACTAAACCAGGCAAAAGTCCAAGAATTTGGGATTGTTGTTACAAGACAATAATTGCCCACATACTAACACCCAAAGCGATCGCTGCTAAATGTTGCCAAAGAAGCGAATTTAAGGATTGTTTGGCAATTTTTTGCGTTAACAATATCGTCAATAACACTGAGAAAATTAAAGTTGTACCTTGCAAAAAACTAATCACAGCAGGATGAGCAACTAACATTGGCAGTTGTTCGCCATTCAAACCAAGAGTAGCAAAACTCACAGGCAAAATCCGTCCACCTTCACTCAAGCCCAAACGCAAATAATGAGCTAAGTTTCCCCCCAAAACTAATGGTAAATATCCATAGGCAAGTTCTACAAATGATTTTGGTTTCCGGTTTAAGTTGAATAGTTTCAGCAAGCCATAAGCTGCAAAGACAAAAGCTAATGGAATAATTAACACTAGCAGTGACAATCCTAAATGTTGCCAAAAATTAGTTAAATCTAGTTGTAACCCTAACCAAGATTGCAATTCTGGTAAGCGATGCAGATATATTCCACCTAATAACAAAAACAACAATGCCACTTCATAGGCGCGGGGTATATGGGTTGTCCACAATTCAATACCGGGGGGGCGCAAGTTGAATTCCACTGAACGATGGGGACAGGCTTTGAGACAAGTCATGCACAACACGCAATCTCTGTTATCTTCTAACTGCGCTGGGTGAGAATACAAAGGACATCCATTTGTTTCCAGTCCCTCACCTTTTTGTGGCCCTCCTTTGTAGCATTGATAAGTGGTACAACTGGCAGAACAAATACCTTGTTGTGCGCGAAGTTCCGTCATTGAAAGTTTAGCGAATAAACCATTCATTCCACCTATCGGGCAGAGATATCTACACCAAAATCGTCGCTCGAAAATGGCAGAAAAAATCATTGCTCCGGCGGTAATTAATAACAATAAACAAGCGCTAAGGTAAGCTGTATTTTCTAAATGCCAGAGTTCCTCCCATAGGAAAATTAGGGTAAATAGTCCAAAGAGAAACCATCCGCCCCATTTTTCAGCTTGCTGTCGAGGCCAGCGTTTGAGTTTTCGCGGCCACAACCATAAAGATAGTTTTTGGGTAATTTCTCCGTAAATCATAAACGGACAAATAGAACACCAAATACGTCCTAAAAACGGAAACAGAAATAGGAAAAAAGGCCACCACCAAGCCCAAAATAGATTTAAAACAAAATTGCGATCGCGGGTTTGCGGGCCGATAAATAATATCGCAACAATAATTGCAAAAGCAGCTGCCGTAAAACCATAATTAATTCGATCCGGCCACCAAGGACTGCGCAAAAATCTACGTAAATCAGGATAAATATTTAAAAGATTGACTCGAAATCGCTTTTTCTTGGTTTCGGCTGGCCAAAAGATTTCTTCTGTTAATTCACTAGCATTTTCCGCTTGGACGATCGCTCTTTCTACTAGATTTTTTAATTCTTTGAGGTTACCAGGGAAATCATAAGACTGTAAACGGCGTAAAGCTTCTGGGGTAATATGCGGTTTGGGAACACCTCTAGCCCGGACGTAGAGACTGATATAATATTCTACCTGAGCTTGAATATCAGTTTTCCGCAATCGTAGCGGGGGTACTTTAATAATATGACCAACACAGCGATCGATTGTTGGCAGAGTTTTTTCGGAAACGATAAGAATCCGTGCTTTACTAGGACGAGGTTCAGTCTCTGGTTCTCCCGGACGAGTGACAGGAGTATATGTACCAGTTTTTAACAACTGCGTCACAGCAGGTAATAACTCTTCGGGTAATTCTTGGATGTTGTTGAGAACTAGCGTACCTTCTCCCAGCCATTCCAACAGTCCTGGTTTACCGCCAACGCGACCAAATAAATCTGCGCCGCTGGTTTGCAGAATACCACAATTCACTTTAATAATTGGTTCTCGTCTTTTGGGGGAACCAAAGTGAATTAAGGCTGCGATATTGTCTTTTTCTAACCCTGGTTCGCCGAAAATATCCACTGATTTGCGGTCATTAGCGGCTTCTCGAATTTGCTCCCGCAGACGTACAGCATAGCGACTCGTACCGACAATTCCCCGTTGCGCTTTGGTAACTAAATACGGTCGCAAAGCGATGGAACGTTCTTGTTCGTAGCCAAGTGCAGAGGTGACTTGAGCTAATTCTTGAGCCAATTGACGGGAAAAACCCTGAGCAATTTCGGGGTGTTGGGCGACTAATTCCCGAAATTTAGTAGCTGGTACAACCCACAAGCGACATTCTGTCAGGGTAACAATTGTGAAGGTGGCTAACTCATCCAATACCAACTCTTGGAGGTGAATGACTGCTCCGGGAAGGAAGCCACGAACTAAAGCTGAGTTCTGATGATCGGTATTGTCGCACTCAAGTTGACCATCTTTGAGGATGTAAAGTGCTTCTGGAGTAGTACCTTCCTCCACAAGGTTGACTTGTGCTGGTACAACTTGTTCTTCAATGACTTGAGCGATCGCATTTAACACTTCAGGTGAGAGAATTCCTAAAGTCGTCCGTTCTTGTAGCCATGTAACCGTTTCTGGAGATGTCATATCCGGTTCTCCGTGCAGGTTGCCGTATCAAAGGAATTATCCCTTGAAAGCTGGCCAAGAATTCAAAATTCTCAATTCTCAATTGTGAAAATAGTTTAGATTGGCTTACAGTTTGGCTTTTCTCTTAACTTCTCCAGTAAATTCCAAGACCTTGTTTCATTCTTGGAGACAAACAAGGGAAGCCAGTATACTGCTTTTTCGAGTAACCTATTGGTATCGTCATTCAAATCTTCAATCAATCTTACTACTGATTTAAATCCCAGCTTCGGAATTGCAAATTCTAACCAAAGTTTAATAGATTGAGCATTAGATTTTACAATTCCATAATTAAATAACTGCGTTACATAATCTCTTGTATGTAAAACCTTCTTTGCCATTGCAATAGTAATTTGACTTTTTTCATCAACCATTAATTTGAGAATTTCGTATGCTTCAATTTCAGGTATTGATTTCAAATATTCTAAAATTATCTTTTCCTCATGAGAAGGTAAAGATTTATAAATGCTAGCCTTTATTAACTGTTGAATATTATCCTTCATAATGTATTGTCAAAAATGATACGCTCTGAAAAGATCTAATGGCAAACCTGCGTTACTTGCAAAATTAGCTGATGGTTTGTAGTGGCCAGAAAGATTATTCCAGTATTTAATTTGACCGATTCAGGGAAATTATGGCATTATATCTAGACTCGGCGATCGCATCTGAAGCTGAAATCGTTAAACATTGGGGTTGGGTAAAGGGTATTACCACTAATCCCACGCTTTTAGCTCAAAGTGATACCCCACCACAAACCACACTCAAAAAATTAGTTACCTTGACAAATGGCCCTTTATACTATCAACTGATGGCATCCGATAAAGCGGGTATGTTAGCTGAAGGTAGAAAAGCTTTCGAGATTATTGGTTCGCAAACAATTTTGAAGATTCCCGCAACACCGTTAGGCTTTGAAGTAGTAGCAAATTTGTCCTCAGAAATTACCTGTTCGGTGACAGCAATTTATAGTGCAGCACAAGCAGCAGTAGCACAAGAAGCGGGGGCGAAAATTGCCATAGCTTATGTAAATCGCGCTAGTCGGTTGTTAGGTGATGGTATTGCCTTAGTCCGGGAAATGGCTAGTATACTCAAAGGTAGCGACACGGAAATATTAGCAGCTAGTATCAAATCTCCCCAAGAAGCAGCCGCTTCATTGCAAGCCGGGGCGCATCATTTAACTTTACCTTTAGCAATGTTGCAAGCGATCGCTACTCATGAATTATCACAAAAAACTGTTGAAGAATTCGCCCAAGGAGGCATAGGTTTAGAATAATTCGTAATTGATAATTTGTAATTAAATATGAGTTTGTCAGATGTCCCTAATCTCTGGGTTCCTTTAGCACTTTTAGGTTTGATTGTTTTAGCGGCTGTATTTTTTAGTCGCAGTAGTTGATATTGACAGTGTAGGTATAAGTTAAAACAGATTGACTTCGGATAATTATTATTATTCAAATCTCTTTGCGTATTCATCCGAGCCTGGTATAATACCAAATTTGAAAAGGAAGGTATATTAATTACGAATTACGAATTAGCATAACTCCTAACTGCGTTGCCAAATTTTAATTGTTTTATCTAAACTTCCACTCACCAACATCTCGCCGGAAGCGGTGAAGGCTAGTGCTGTAACTATATTTCCATGACCTGTAAAGGTACCGAGCAATTCGCCGGTTTGGACATGCCATAATTTGATGGTTTTATCAGCACTACCGCTGGCGATGATTTGTTCATCGGGACTCAAAGCGATCGCATACACTCTATCTCTATGTCCTTTGAGGGTATGAAGTAATTCTCCAGTCTCCAAATGCCAAATTTTAATCGTTTGATCCCAGCTACCACTGACAAGTAGTTTACCATCCCTACTGATTGCCAAGGAACCAACGATGTGAGAGTGACCCATCAAGATATGCAGCGGTTGTGTATCTTTTAAACTTTTGATCCCCGTTTGGGGTGAAATGCGCCAAACTTTGATTTTGCGATAGCTACCTGTGACCACAGTTTGCCCGTCTGGACTCAAAACCAGGGAATGAGCAGCTGTATCATCTAAAGAAAGAGCGATCGCTACCTGACGGTGAATCAAATCCCAAAACAGAATTTTTCTGTCATCTCCGCCGGTGGCTAACATTCTACCATCTGGGGTGAAAGCAGCACAGCGCACTACACCATGATGTTTGTGCAGAATATCTATTAAGTCTAGAGCGCCCACGTGCCAAATTTTAATTGTGGAGTCTGCACCACAGCTAACTAAAGTCTGTCCATCGGAACTAAAAGCTAGGGAATTCACTTCATCCACTAGCCCAGATATCACCCAAGGATACTCTGATAATGTATCTATTAATTCGCCTTTGCTTAAATCCCATAATTTCGTCTCGCCACGACTACCACTCGCCAATATGGGTAAGGCGTTACTATTATTACACCCTGAACTAAAAGCTAAACAATTAATTCCTCTGGTATGCCCTTGTAAAGTTTGCCAGCATTCCCAGTCACCTACTATTTTTTTCAGACAATGCTCTGGTGGTAGAGTTTGGATTGTCTCTATTGTCCTTTCGTGAATTATTGGCGATGTATCTTTTTTGCCAATCAGTGATTCTAAATACCAACTCAATCCCCCGGCATATAACAAATTACTCGGAGTAATGTGTAGTTTTGGTTCAGCAAATTCCAGTTGATTTGTAGGTAAAAAGCCTGTGATTATGCTCTGCTTTTCGTAACCTAATTTACCTGTGGATGGATAAAACAAACATAGGAAGATTAAGACTTGGTGATTCTTCAAATCTTCTTGAGTCACCGACCATCTAATTTTGTCTTTTTTAATTCCATTAAAACTTTCACCATCAGCAACGTAAACTTGAACACTCAGTTGAGAACTTTCTTTGAGTACATAAGTGAATTTGCTTTGACCAGATAAATTTCCCTCATCATCTAAGGTGATATTTTCTAAAGTGTTGTGTGGGATTTTTTTGAGTAATTTGCCTAGACGTTCAGCAATTATGCGATCAACAATTTTTTCCCGTAACAGATAATCTTGGGCTTGTTGCTGAAAATATTTGGGAAAAGGTATCGTCCAATCAGGAGGTTCAGGATATTCAGGAGGCATAGGCGGCGGATTTTTGGCGAGAACTTCTGCTTGTTCGCGGGAGAGTTCTAAGAGTTTCGCCAACGCCTCGCCCCAAAATGCCATAATTTCTGTGTGGCAACCTTTGACTTGACTTTCAAGTAAAGACAAATCGTAAGTTTTGGGTTTTTTCACACGTTGAAGGAAATCAGTTTGTTGAGCTTTGAGTAAGCTAATCCAATCCATCTGCATTAGAGGGGCGCATGATTGCATACCTAAGGTAAGCTATACCAATGGAATTACACAAGTTTATAATTTTTAGTTGATTAAAAATTCAGTAATTTTATTAGTCTAATAGAACACAAGTATAAGCATCTCGATACCACTTAGACATTTCATAAACAGATGTAGCTGACCTACATAGAATTTAGATGATATCCATTAATTCTAACGGACAAGGAAAACAAGATACTGTCTCTAGGGAAACAGTTCTAGTAGTCTAGCAAGTCCAATGAACCCTGGTTAAAAAAGTTCGTAGTAAGCACTTTAGTGCTGAGATCGAGACTAATCCTCAAACAATTATTAACTACTGCCAATCTTCTGATAGAATCCTTGGGACATAAATAGTTAAGCTTACTATGACAAGTGCATCTGAGATTTTTCTGGCTGGCGCGAGTCGCGGTGTTGGTCGAGAAATTGCCCAATGCTTGAGGACACAACAGCTAACGGTAAAAGCACTCCTGAGAACACTAGCAGTTGCTAGTGAATTGGAAGAAATCGGCATTCAAGTAGTGCAGGGAGATGCCTTGAATGTTGACGATGTGGAGCGTGCAATACAAGCAGACGACAAAATTGATACTGTTATCAGTACAATTGGCGGTTTACCAGCAGACGGACAAAGACCAGATTACCTTGGTAACAAAAATCTGATCGATGCAGCAGTGAAAGCTGGAGTCCAAAAGTTTATCCTCGTGTCTTCCATTGGTGCTGGCGATAGTGTAAATGCTTTGTCCCCCCAAGCTTTAGCAGCATTGGGGACAGTTTTAGCCGAAAAAGACAAAGCAGAACAACACTTAATTGCCAGCGGACTCACCTACACCATCATCCGTCCTGGTGGACTGAAGTCAGAACCAGCAACGGGTAATGGCGTTTTAACTGAAGATCCGCGCGTTATTGGTAGCATCAATCGCCAAGATGTCGCGCAGTTAGTTTGTCGCTGTTTAAATAACCAACGCACTCATCATAAAATCTTGTCGGCGGTAGACCGAAATATGCTATTTGGGCAAACAGAATTTGCAGAATTTAGCTGAAGCAGCAGAAGCCTCTCACCTACCCCATAGGGAGGTGATGAGATGAATGCGAGGTAAAAACGAAACATTGTCTTTATTGCATTTGGAGCGTAGCAGGAACAAATAAAGACAATAGTTGAGTTTTTGCCAAAATATTTATTTTGTTTCCTGCAAAGTATCAATTAATTCTTCTATCACTTGCGTTATTGTTTTATCTTTATCTACCGCGTATTGCCTTGATTTGTTTAACCTACGCTCACTCAACCTTACATGTAAATCTTTTTTCATAGCAATGTACATAATGCGAACATATTTATGTTCTCATAGTTTGTCAGGAGGTAGAAGCAATGCGAATCTCGTACCAATACAAAATCAAGCCCAATAAAGAACAAGCTGAAAAGATTGACAATACACTCGAAATGTTGAGATATCAATACAATTATTTGCTTGCTCAAAGATTTGATTGGTACGAGAAAAATCGTTGCCCTATTGATAGATGTCCTTTGGTTTGTCACTTGCCTGAACTTGTAGAGAAACCCAATTATTACAGTCAAAAAGCATCTTTAACTCAACTTAAGGTAGACCGACCTTGGTATAAGGATATTCACTCTCAGGTCTTACAGGAAGTACCTAAAAAGGTTGAGATAACTTTTGAAAGATGGTTAAAAGGGGATGTCAATGGGAAGAAATCTGGTAGACCTAGATTTAAAGGGGTTGGTCAATACAAAACGTTTACGTTCCCTCAGTTCAAACCTCATCATTTCTCCAACAATAAAATCACGCTTTCAAAAATAGGTGATGTCAAAGTAATTGTTCATCGCCAAATTCCTGACGGCTTTGACATCAAAACCGTATCTGTAACTAAAAAAGGAGATGGGTATTATGTAACTCTAAGCCTTGATGACAAAACAGTTCCAACAATTAAACCAGATTTTCATGCTGATAATGTTGTTGGTATTGATGTCGGTTTGATTGATTTCTTTGTTACTTCTGATAATGAAAGAATATCAACGCCAAAGTTTTTCCGAAAAGCTGAACGTAAATTAAAGTCAGCACAGCGTAGAGTTTCTAGAAGAAAGAAAAGTTCTAATCGTCGTCAAAAAGCGATTAAGCAATTGGGTATCAAGCATAAAAAAGTTGCTGACACTCGTAAAGATTTCCATTTTAAAACAGCTAAAACATTACTTGACAAGTACGATGTTTTGATGATTGAAAAATTGAATATCAAAGGACTAACTAAAACAAGACTGGCAAAAAGTATTAATGATGCTGGTTGGAGTCAGTTTGTAACCATACTTTCAAACAAAGCCGAAAACGCTGGTTTAAAAGTAATCGCTGTAAACCCAAACGGTACTAGCCTTGAATGTTCTAGCTGTGGTCACAAAGTTAAAAAAGCATTGTCTCAAAGAATGCACAATTGTCCTGCTTGTCATACCAGCTTGTGCAGAGACTTGAACGCTGCTATTAACATAAAGAACCGTGGGGCACACGGTCTTAAAGCTCAGTTTATGTCTTCATAGAAGAGTCGCTGAGAAGCCTACACTTCCCTCCGGGTAAGTGTAGGAGATGTCACCTTGGATTAATCGCTAATCACCCACGCCAACGAAATTTTAAATTCAGACTCAGAAGGTTTTGTCAACCCCTCTGACGCTAAACATTGCTGAATTTGGCACTGGTTTATTTGGTGTGCTATTTGATTCAAACCCGTGAAGATTCATACATCTCCTGGAAAGTTGCCCATAAAAACAAATTTCACTGGCAGCAGGAGACAATTTTGTTTGCTTGGGTGTTTTGGAACTAGAAAATTGTTCCATCAACCATAGTCCTCCACTGATAGCGCTAACAATCGCAATTAGAGTCAAGTATGTATTGCGTATTTGCTCCCAGTTGAAGGGAACTCGGCGCACCAAATATTCAGATGAACTACCAATAATGTAATAAGAGGATTTACCTGTCGGTTGAATTCGGAAAGAACCTATAGGAATTAGAGGTACATAAACTATTACAATCCACTCGGTTGTAATGTAAGATGCATCTGATAACAACTCTCGTTTTCCATAATATTTGGTTCCGCAACCATTGAGCGTATATGGCATGATTACCTCTGATTTCACCAGAAACCTACCTAAATACAATTCATAGGTTGGTAATTCCTGAGACTGAAATATTTGTTAATACCAAGTTGTTAACGCTAATCACGCACGCCAACGAAGTATTTGACCTTTAACAGGGTTGACAAATTCCCGTCCTTCTGCTGTTGAACGAGCATATTCTCGCTTCAACTGGTAATACCACTGCGCCTGCATATCTGAATCTTTAATTAATCGCAGCACTGGATTATATTTGAGTCCAATTTGTTGCTTTTCCAGCACACTGCGGTCTTGATTAAGGAAAGTCCGCGCCAAAATATGCAGCAGTGGTTTGAAAAATCCCACCCAAGGAAGTGTCCAGTAAAGACAAAAAGTTACTTCGGTTTCTGTGTCTGAAATCGGCGTAACTGCGGTTAAATTCACAACTCGATGTTTGCCAATTGTGGTTTCTTCCACTCTGACCCCTGGTACACGAAAAGAAATCTCTGTTTCCGGGACACCGCCACCAATCAACCAATATAATCGACCTCCATTGGCTGGCAATTTGTGTCGCCGCATTGTAAAGCCGTGGGGCGAAGCATCAAATTGCTTCACTTCTTCATGCAATTGCTCATTTCGCCACCACCAAGCCCGATGAACGTAAGGTGAATGGGCGGGGTCCATTAAACCTACCACTGCATGATCGACAAAACAAGGGAAGCGCATCACCTCTACAAATTGGGGCGTTGGCGCAGCCCCCCGTAGCGATCGCCCTTCAAATCCTGGAATCACCGGAATCTCCATCTCAGAATCAGGTGGTTGGGGGCGATCGCCATCGGGCATATATATCCAAATATTTCCTTGGGCTTCCCTGACTGCATAAGACTGGACATCGAAGCGACTCAAATCCATCTGCTGATCTTCCAGAAGAGATGGTATCAGAGTACACCGCCCACCAGAGTTAAACCGCCAACCGTGGTAGCAACATTCCACTTCCTGCCCGTCGAATCTACCACAACTCAAGGGCACACCACGATGCGGACAAATGTCTTGTATCGCTCCCACTTTACCATCGCGATCGCGAATTAACAGCACCGGTTCTCCCAAAAAAACGCGGCTGACCATCATACCAGGCTGAATATGATTACTCGGCAGAGCATAGTACCAAATGTTACGTAAGAAAAAATTATCGTTATTTTTCATAACTAATACAAATTAAGATTGATAGTATGTTGGAGATTAGTAAAACAGACTTATGATAAAGGTTTTTAATCCCAAATCCCAAATCTAAGATATAAAATTGGTATTACTGGTTCGATTCTGAATACAATAAAACTCATAATTCTTAGAAAGAAACGTTGCTTGCTAATCTTTCAGACTTAAGTTAGCAGTATTTTATAACAATAATCATCCAACTTCTTTAAAAAATCGGGATTTTTTCTATCATCATCCTTAAAGGCATCAAGTTGCATTATTCACCAGAAATTTGTACAAATACTGTTCTTTTACGCGGTCCATCTAACTCAAAAAACAACACAGATTGCCAAGTTCCTAAAGCTAATTTACCATCAACAATGGGAATTATCTCACTAGTTGTGAGCATCATTGCCATTAAGTGAGAGTGAGCATTAATCGGTTCATCCTCTGGAACATCTCTTAAATGCAAATCATTATGCAAATAACTGTCTGATTCCGGTGCTAGTTTTTCTAAGAATACTTTTATATCTTCTAACAATCTGACTTCATTTTCGTTGATAGCTAAAGCTGTTGTAGTGTGCCGAGAAAATACTAAAACCTGTCCATTATTGATTGATGTTGAAGCAATTAATTCTTGAATTTGTGGGGTTATATTATGAATATTAATTTTCGGTTGCGTTTCAATTTCAATGAAGTTATTAATAATTGGCATTTGTTCAATTTTAAAGTTTCGATTTGATCAAGAGTACGTTAACACAATTCAAGGCGCTGAAAAATTTAATATTAACTCCACTCCTAACTCCTAACTCCTAACTAACTATATTTTGCAAACCCCGAACTAATCTTTCTATGCCTTCTTTTGCTGTCTCTTGTTGCAGTGCCCCATAAGCAACGCGTAGATGGCATCCATTATCTATGCCAAAGGTTGTACCAGGAATAACTGCTACTTTATATTCTTGGATGAGTCTTTTAACTAATTCAAAAGCATCCATTTGGGTATGAACTTTCAGGAAAAAATAAAAAGCACCATTAGCAACTGTAACGGTACACAAATCTTGTAGATGGTTAAGAGATTCTAGTACTATTTGTCGTACTTGGGCAATTGTTTGAATATTTGTCTGCAAATACTCTTGTTTTGCTTGCAATGCTCCTAACGCTGCATATTGAGAAATTACTGGCGGACAAATTAAAATTGTGTCCTGGACTTTTTTGACGGCGACAAGTAAATGTTGAGGAATCACCATATAGCCAATGCGCCAACTCGCAAAACCATAGGCTTTGGAAAGGCTATAGAGAGAAATAGTGTATTTGCTACTATCAGCAAATGCACCCGGTGAAACATGTTTTACTCCATCGTAGGTAAAGTATTCATAGGCTTCATCGCTGATGTGATAAATGCCGCGAGTTCTACATATTTCATTTACCTGGCGCAAAGTAGTTTCACTATAGACAACTCCAGTGGGATTGTTCGGTGAAATGGTTACCACAGCCCGTGTTTTGGGTGTAATTGCCTGAGCGATCGCTTCTGTTCGCAGTTGATAATTTTCATCTGTTTCTACTAATATCGGATGACAACCAACCATTGCGATCGCCATTTCATGATTGAAATAGTAAGGTGTATTTAAAATAATTTCATCGCCTGGGTTAGTAATAGCAAGAATGGCATTCATAAATCCCATATTGCTTCCCGCTGTCACAACTATGCAGTTTTCTCCATTAATTTCAATACCATTAAAGGCTTGCAATTTTCCTGCAATTGCGGTCACAAATGGCGGAATTCCTGTAACTGATTTGTATAAATTATTCCCAGGTTCGGCGAGGAATTTTGCCAAAAATTCTATGGCTTCAGCCGGAGGATTGTAAGAAACAACACCTTGTCCTAAAGAGATTGTTCCAGGAGAATTTTTAATTAATTCCCCAACCACAGGAATAATTGGCGATTGTATCGCCTGCATACGAGAGGTTAGGGATTCCATGTTTCCATGTCGAGGTTAGTATCTTTTGCTAGATAAAGAACCGACTAGTCGTGATATTTGTTTAACCAATCACAACTGGTCGGGCATACTTCTATGAAGTTGTTTGTTGCCTAATTGTTTCTAGTAAATTTTAGCCACTTAGTCTTGCATACTAAGAAATAATTTGCTATACTAGAAATCCGTAATTATTAAAAATCTTGTTTTTTCGACCAGCTACCTCGTGGGTTATCCTCTCGTGGTTTAGCTTTGTTAACTCTCAGTTGACGACCCATCCATTCTGCACCATCTAGTTCTGTGATGGCTGCGTCCTCTTGAGCATCTTCATTCATATCAACAAAAGCAAAGCCCCGTAGTCGTCCTGTTTCGCGGTCAGTAGGCAAGACAACTCTTTTGACCTCGCCGTAGTCTGCAAACACTGCTCTTAAGTCTGCTTCAGTAGCGCGGTAGGAGAGATTTCCAACGTAAATAGTCATGTGAGATCAGGTAATTTTCAACAAAGAGCGATTAGTTCAGCTGAAAACAGATTTAACAAAATTGCAAATAGATATTGCATATTCCTCTCTGATTCAGCAATGGTTTGATGAATGTTCGAGGGGAGCAGTAAATCAGGTAGCATTAGCTGAACTTACACATACGCTCATATAATAACTGATTGTGACGTTTTTCAAAGTACGAGATTTGACAAACTCTGATTAACCTAAGTTACTAGTTACCCCAAAGTGCGATCGCTACACAGGTGATTTGAGCAATCCAATTCCCTCCACAGGAAAAATTGAGGAACTATGCTCAACAAAATAATTGCCATTGATGTTAAGTAAGTCAGCTGGAATAAATCAAACTATATTACAAAATGTAAATATACCTGAAACCCTTATAAATGAGGAAGGATAAATAACAAATCACGATTCCCGCAAATTAGTTTTATTTGCGTTGCTCTAGTTAATTATTAAAGAGGATGGGAGGGCGATCGCAATTAAGTAATTGAGAATAGCGTCAATAAGCCAGAGATTTATCGTAATATAGTGCATGTGTACTATATTAAGAATCGTTTGTACTCGAACCAATTGCAAACCCCGATAAATCTTCTCCTGACCTTCTAAGCGATCGCTAACACACATAATTAAGATATTGCCTTTTTGATATTTGCTTATGACTATTGCTAGTCAACCCCAACTCACTTTAGACGACTTCCTCAAACTGCCGGAAACTGAACCAGCATCAGATTTTATTAACGGGGAAATTATTCAAAAACCTATGCCTCAAGGTGAACATAGCTTACTCCAAGCTACTCTTTGCGAAACAATTAACCGTATAGCTAAAAGTCAAAAAATTGCTTACGCTTTACCAGAACTGCGTTGTACCTTTGGTGGTGCTTCTATCGTCCCTGATGTGTCTGTATTTCGCTGGGATAGAATTCCTAAAACTCCATCTGGCAGAATTGCTAATCGCTTTGAAATTCATCCCGACTGGACAATTGAAATTTTGTCCCCAGACCAAAGATTAAAAAAAGTGTTGAGTAAATTATTATATTGTTCGCGCAATGGTAGTGAACTTGGCTGGTTAATCAACCCTGAAGATGAAAGTATTCTGGGAGTGTTTCCTGGTCAACGAGTGGAATTATACGAAGGTGCTGATAAATTACCCATTATTGGGGGTATCGAATTGGAACTGACTGTAGAACAAATTTTTGGTTGGCTAAGTTTGACATGAAGATATTTTGTGATTAGTCCTAGCGAACATAATTAAAATATTGCTCTTTATGCTATTGATTTATGACTATTACCAGTCAACCCCAACTAACTTTAAACGATTTCCTCAAACTGCCGGAAACTGAACCAGCATCAGATTTTCTCAACGGAGAAATTATTCAAAAACCTATGCCTCAAGGTGAACATAGCCGATTACAGGCTAAATTTTGTAATGTCATTAATAACGTAACTGAAAGCCAAAAAATTGCTTACGCTTTTACAGAATTACGTTGTACCTTTGGTGGTGCTTCTATCGTTCCTGATGTGTCTGTATTTCGCTGGGATAGAATTCCTAAAACTCCATCTGGCAGAATTGCTAATCGCCTTGAAATTCATCCCGACTGGACAATTGAAATTTTGTCCCCAGACCAAAGATTAAAAAAAGTGTTGAGTAAATTATTGCATTGTTCGCGCAATGGTAGTGAACTTGGCTGGTTAATCAACCCTGAAGATGAAAGTATTCTGGCAGTATTTCCTGGACAGCGCGTGGAATTATACGAAGGTGCTGATAAATTACCCATTCTTGAGGGTATCGAATTGGAACTGACTGTAGAACAAATTTTTGGTTGGTTGAGTTTGACATGAAAATCAACTGTGGTGCATTTAATTTGTACATCTTTTAGTGTTGATTGTTGGCTGTTAACGAACCTTATGAGTAAACGTACAATTTAAAAGCGTAATAGCTGATCTTGATGATTATCGCTGAGGCATATAATTTAAAATATTCCCCTCTATCGTATTTGCTTATGACTATTGCTAGTCAACCCCAACTAACTTTAAACGATTTCCTCAAACTGCCGGAAACTGAACCAGCATCAGATTTTCTCAATGGAGAAATTATTCAAAAACCTATGCCTCAAGTTGAACATAGCCGGCTACAAATGAAACTTGGTAATGTCATTAATAACATAACTGAAAGCCAAAAAATTGCTTATGCTTTCTCAGAATTACGTTGTACCTTTGGTGGTGCTTCTATCGTTCCTGACTTGGCAGTATTTCGCTGGGATAGAATTCTTAAAACTTCATCTGGTAGACTCGCTAAACGCTTTGAAATTCATCCTGATTGGGCAATTGAGATTCTTTCCCCAGACCAAAGATTAAAAAAAGTGTTGAGTAAATTATTGCATTGTTCGCGCAATGGTACTGAACTTGGCTGGTTGCTAGACCCAGAGGATGAAAGTATTCTGGCAGTATTTCCTGGACAGCGCGTGGAATTATACGAAGGTGCTGATAAATTACCCATTCTTGAGGGTATCGAATTGGAACTGACTGTAGAACAAATTTTTGGTTGGTTGAGTTGGAGTTGAAGTGAACTTCAAGTTACAGCAGATTGCAACAGGCGTGAGGTACAGATAATCGTAGGGACACAATATATTGTGCCCCAAAGAGTGTACTTCATTTACCTGAAATAGGCTGTATTTAATCAGATAAATTTAACCAGGGAATATATCATTTGAAGAAGAATTCTGAATTCTGTTTTAATTCAGAATAGATTGCAACAATGGCTGATCTTGCGATATCTTACCCTTGAGCAACCATTCTTCCACTTCCGTCGGCAATTTCGCTTGACTAATATATTCCCGCAATTGCAAACCTTCCAAAATTTCTTTTTGCAACAGTTGTTCTGCGGTTTGCTCTAACAACTGGCGGTTATGTTGCAGAATAGTCAAAGCTATATGGTGAGCATTATCCAACGTTTGCTTAACTTCCCGATCGATTTCCTCAGCCACCTTGGGACTAATGGCACGGCGTGGGTTGCTATAACCTTCGAGAAACTGCTGTTGAGTTTTCTCAAAAGCCACCGGCCCCAATTCATCACTCATGCCGTAAAGAGTAATTGCACGTTCGGCCAACTCAGTAGCTTTTTGGATGTCGTCAGCAGCACCAGTGGAAACTTTGCCAAAAACGATTTCTTCAGCAGAACGTCCACCTAAAAGAGTAGCAATACGTCCGCGAATTTCATCTTCCAGCATCAAGAAACGGTCTTCTTCCGGCATCTGAATTGTGTAACCCAAGGCACCAACGCCACGAGGAACAACGGAGATTTTTTCAACTTTACCAGCACCAGGCATCAACGCACCGATAATAGCGTGACCGACTTCGTGATAAGCTACGGTCTTTTTCTCAGTTTCATTCAACACACGGGAGCGTTTTTCTAAGCCAGCCACCAGGCGTTCGATGCCTTCGTTGAAATCTGCCATCGTCACGGCTTGGCTATTTCGTCGTGCGGCTAAAAGTGCGGCTTCATTTACAAGGTTGGCTAAATCTGCGCCAGCAAAGCCAGGAGTCCTGATAGCGATGGTACTCAAATTAACATCATCAGCCAATTTGACGTTTCTAGCGTGGACTTTGAGAATAGCTTCTCGACCAATTTTATCAGGGCGATCGACCACAACTTGGCGGTCAAATCGACCAGGACGGCGTAAAGCCGGATCGAGAATTTCGGGACGGTTGGTGGCGGCGATGATGATTACGCCTGTGTTGGCATCAAAACCATCCATCTCGCTGAGTAACTGGTTAAGGGTTTGTTCCCGTTCATCATTACCCCCCATAATCGGCCCAGCACCGCCGCGAGATTTACCGAGTGCGTCTAATTCATCGATAAAGACGATACAGGGAGCTTGTTCTTTGGCTTGTTCAAACAAATCACGGACCCGTGCAGCACCAACACCAACAAACAGTTCAATAAATTCGGAACCAGAAATACTGAAGAAAGGAACAGCGGCTTCTCCAGCGATCGCTTTTGCTAGTAATGTTTTACCAGTACCCGGAGGCCCTACCAACATCACTCCTTTGGGAATTTTTGCCCCCAGCGCAGTGTATTTACCAGCATTTTTCAGAAAATCAACAATTTCTTCTAATTCTACTTTGGCTTCATCTACACCAGCCACATCAGTAAATTTAACGCCGGTGCTACCTTGTGAATAAATCCTAGCTTTACTTTTACCTACCGTGAGTGCAGCAGGGCCTCCTTGGCGGCTCATTAAAAAGCCCCAAATTCCAAAGAAAATTAACGGTGGTGCAATCCAACTAAGTAAAGTCGCAATCCAGGCATTTTGGTTTGGCGGTGGTGCTGCAAACTCCACATGATGTTCGCGGAGAATTTTCGGCAAATCTAAATCGATACCTACTGGTGTGGTGATGAAGACTTGTTCTTTGAGTTTGCCATCTGGAGTTTGAGTTTTGATGGTATATTGAATGCGATCGCTGCTGACAATTGCTCGATCTACCTTTCCTGCTTCTACCTGAGCCAAAAAGGTGCTATAAGGAATTTGTGGCGATCGTGGCATGAAAAAACTGGGAACAATAAAGTTCAGCAGTAACAACAGACTTAATAAAATGAAGAAACTGCCACTAAACTGCTGGCTTTTGGGCGGTTTCATCGGTCTTTTGTTATTAGTTTCAACAGGCATTTTGATGTACCCTCAATTGAAATTTGTTATTTTTTTTGAAGTTCTGTTCGCTCTTAATTTTGGCGGAACCATTGCTGGAAGTGGGCGCTCAGACTTCTGTTTTAGTCATTTGTTCTTTACAAATTGCCAATGACTAGATAGTGCAGTCTAAATTCGTGTACTCTCAACAGAAAAATTTGTATTACCGTACTGTTATGGAAAATCAGCTAGGATTTGTTCTGAAATTACTTCTACTTTCCGCTTTGGTGTCGGTATTCATTAAGTATGTTGCTCCCAATTTCTCAATTTCAGCAACAACAACTAATGCTTTAATTATAGTTTTATTACCGATCGCCATCGTGGCGATCGCTCTTTTGTGGCGATTCCAAGCACAAAAACAAAGTTAACTTCATTATCTAGGCACAAGTTATTAAAATCAGCTAACCTAGCTGAATTACAACAAAATTGCATCTCACCAACCGTTGGGAGTCAGCCTGTGAACTTGGGTCAATGGATCGGTTTAATTGCGATCGTTCTTTCTTTATACATTCTGTGGCAAATTCGGGAAGTACTTTTACTGATGTTTGCCGCAGTTGTCTTAGCCACTACTTTAAATCGGCTAGCGAAACGCTTCCAACACTCAGGTATGAAGCGTGGATTCGCCGTTTTGTTGTCAGTAGCTATCTTTTTTGCCGTAATCATAGGTTTTTTCTGGCTAATTGTGCCACCTTTTGCACAGCAGTTTCAAGAATTAACTTATCGCGTTCCCCAAGGATTTGGACGCTTTAATAGTTGGCTGGACGCACTCAGAACCCGCATCCCTGGTGAGTTAGTTCCTTACGTTCCAGATATCAACAGTCTCATCCAACAAGCACAGCCTTTTGTCAATCGGCTAGTGGGAAATTCCTTTGCTTTTGTCTCTGGTTCCTTGGAAGTTCTGGTCAAGGTTTTACTAGTGCTAGTTTTAACAGGAATGTTATTAGCTGACCCCGTAGCTTACCGTAAAGTTTTTGTGCGGCTTTTCCCCTCATTTTATCGGCGACGAGTGGAAGGGATTTTAAATAAATGCGAAGTTTCTTTGGGGGGGTGGGTAACAGGCGCTGTTATTGCTATGGGTGTAGTGGGATTAATGAGTGTAGTTGGCTTATCTGTTTTGGGTATCAAAGCAGCACTGGCTTTAGGGGTTTTGGCAGGATTTTTAAACTTAATTCCCAACCTCGGTCCCACACTAAGTGTAGTACCAGCAATGGCGATCGCTTTGTTGGATGAACCTTGGAAAGCGATCGCTGTTTTGATTCTCTATTTTATTATTCAACAGGTTGAGAGTAATTTCATCACGCCCATTGTTATGGCACATCAAGTATCATTGCTACCAGCTGTCACCTTAATTTCTCAATTATTTTTCGTCACTTTTTTTGGCTTTTTAGGATTATTCCTCGCACTACCTTTAACTGTTGTCGCTAAGATTTGGGTGCAAGAAGTTTTGATTAAAGATGTTTTAGATGAATGGGGAAATCATCATCCACAAGAAACTGAGTTTGTCATTGTTTCTAAATTCCCCCAAGTAGACGATCCTTGGACAACAGAAACTCCAACTATCGATAGACAGCTACCAATTGATGATTCTTTCCCCCAAGATGAATAGTTGCAGTTTGAAGAAGAATACAGAATTCAGAATTCAGTAGGACTTACGCAACGCCGATAATGTCATTGCGACCGGAACGAAGTGCAGGGAAGCAATCCCAGCGTTAGGGGAGACTACTTCGCTATCGCTCGTAATGACGAAGTTACGTTTTTTTGCGTAAGTCCTGTTCAGAATGGGCTAAACCTTAGCTATCCGCTAACAGAATTCAGCAATCTTGACGCGACTCGAAAATACTCGCTAACGCTATCCACCAGTCGTACAAAATACGCAACTGAATTCTGACGACTGACGCCAATATTGCTGTTTGATAACTCACAATTTAGGAGCAAAGAGTCTTGGGCTTTGCTCCTAAATTGTGCTGTATTATTGCAAAATTCTGTTTATGGGTGGACGCTATTAAAAATTAAGCCGACAATAGGGGTAAATAATTAATATCATGTTTGGTTGAAGACTTATCATTAGGACTGACGCGGGGAGGCGGGGACGCCCAGAGATTTTAATAATAAGTAATTATCCGAACTTGATATAATTCATTTATTGGAGGGTGAAAATTGAAACTTAATCAAGTTATAGCAATATTACAAACTGTTAAAGCTAACAGCACAAAAGCAAAGACAAGTGTTTATCATTTGATTCAAAAAAATACAATGTTTCAGGGGATTTCGCGGACATTTCAACCAGTAGCAGAAGATGGTTTCGTATATCCTCCAGAAAATCAAACCCTGCAAATGAAAGCAGAGGATTTGCTTTCTTCATTTGAGCAAGCTTGTACAGAACTATTTAACTTATGTGCTACCCAAGATTGGGCTAATGCTCAAGCCAAAGCAGACATAGTAGTTGATGGGACTACGATTCTACGAGAAGTACCAGTTTCTTATCTGCTATTTTTAGAAAAGCAATTAGCTGATATCAAAACGTTTATCTCAACACTCCCCGTCCTAGATACTAGCGAATTTTGGGTTTACGATGGGCAACAAGAATGCTTTGCTACAGAACCGAAATACACCACCAAGACCAAAAAAATAGTCAAGCCTGTGGTACTTTATGAAGCCACAAAAGAGCATCCCGCCCAAGTGAAAGAATCTTCTGAAGATGTGCCAGAAGGGACTTGGCGAACAGTCAAATTTTCTGGAGCAATTTCCCAAGCCAGACAGAATGAATTACTGCGGCGAGTAGATAAGTTGATGCAAGAGGTAATTTTTGCTAGGGAACAAGCCAATAGTTTAGAAGTTACTCAACAAAATCAAGTTGCTCGCTCAATCTTTGGCTACTTGTTTGCACCCTCAACATTCAGGTAAAATAGTGTTGGAGCGCAAGTTTAGTTTCAGTGTCTATAGGACAATTTGTAGGTTCGAGTCCTACTCCCTCGATTTCATCAATTAAACCGAGGGATAGCCAAAAGGTAAAGGCACTCCTTGACACAATCAATCTCAGAGTTAATTTTAGGCTATTGCTCCAAGCTGAGGTTAAAAATTCACGTTCTGCATCAAACCCTGTGAATTAATGTCAGTGGTACATGAGTTCAAATCTCGTCCGGGTCTTTAAATATTTGACCTGGTAGTTTAGTGGTAAAACACCGCGACTTAAAGATTAAATTTGCAGGAACCGGAAATTAACTTGGCAGAAATTGTGAAAAAAACTGAAAGTTTTAAGCTTTTGGTATCAACCCCCAGGCATGGACATTGCCTGGGGGATTTTAATCCGATCAAGTTTGTGTCTGACTAGTCGGCTCTTTATTTGACTCGTTAGATGAAGCCGATTCTGTCTTCTCTGATTGCGTTTCAGACGCTTGTTGCACTTGGTTAAGATGAATGTTATTCACTTGAACAATAAAGTATTCTAATGCCTGACTTGCTTTTTGTTGCTGTTGAATTTCGTCAGCAACATCATAGCAACGATAAGGCTGAGTCACTCCCAATATAAATTTTTCTTGTTCAGCTTCTAACAATTCGACGGCTGTGTTAGCAGCAATGGAATTTTTTTGAAAAGGAAAAGAGGTAACTATACTGGCAAGTATGGAAGCAAGGGCTGGACAAAGAACGGGTAGCCACTTCAGCCAAGCTTGTCCCGCTTCTAATTTATCCACTAGAACTAAAATTGGTGTGACTCCTGATAAAATTACTGTTGCTATTTGCAAACTGTAGTAAAGGTTCCTTGATACGTTTTTAATTCTTTTATAATCATCAATTAAGTCTTGACAGTATTGTAAAGCCTTTTTTCTCGCTAAAGTCTGAGTATTTTGATTCCAAGAATTATTATTATTATTAGCCAACAGGTAACTATAGAGTTCAGCTTTTCTCGCTAGTTCAGACTTATCAGCTAACTTTTTAGAATCTTGAAATACTTGTCTATTGATTAATAACAAAAAAAACAAAATAGTTAGAGATATCGTCCCATAAATTACAACTGTTTTATCAGTTGAATAAAAACTAATAAACAGAACAGAAGAGACAAAAACTGCTAGTAGTAAATACTCAATTACCTTTAAGGTAAATAATCTTTTTTCTTCTGGTTGAGAGGATAAATTTTCAAATGTATCAGAAATTGGAGTTTGGTTTTTATTCTCAAGATTAGTTAATTCAGAAGTCGTCATTGTCTCTTACTCAGTTTATTAACGGGTATAATGTAGTAAACTGCGGTCAATCCTAACCATACATACATTTGATTGATAACGCAAGACTTTTATTGTAGTAATTTTACGCCTATTGGGAAGATCGCTAAGAAAGGATACTTAGGTGTACCGTGTGTATTTAAGTAAAAATTTTACTTAATGATAGTTACGATATTGTGAATGTCATCCGTGCGATCGCCCCCAATGAGATTTATGAGTCCAGAAAGAGATTATCGGCTTGCTGTAGGGGTTTTGGCTGGCTTCCACCTGAAAAAAACTTGAATTTTACAATTACAACTATATTGAAGAGGAAATCATGCCAGAGTCTGTCATTTATAAAAGAAGACAATAAAAGGCGCTAGCAGCAATAAGATGCGAACAATTGCAGAAATTAACGAAAAAATTAGCCGCCAACGTGCGGTAGTGTTGACAACCGAAGAATTAAAAGCACGAGTTATAGAAATCGGTGTTACTAAAGTTACCAAAGAAGTTGATGTTATTACTACTGGCACTTTTGAGCCGATGGAATCAAGTGGTGCAATTATCAATCTTGGACACACTGACCCCCCGATCAAAATTCGGCGTTGCTGGTTAGATGGTGTGCCCGCATACTCTGGTTTTGGGGCAGTAGATTTATATTTGGGTGCCAGTTGTGCAGTGGAAGCGATGGATGGCGAAGAAGTCCGAGAACGCGGCGGCGGTCATGCAATCGAAGATTTGATCGCTGGTAAAACTATACATGTCAGAGCGCAGGGGCAAGTAACAGATTGTTACCCCAGAGCGACATTTGAAACTACAATCACCAAGGAGACGATAAATCAGTTTTATTTATTTAATCCGCGTAATCTCTATCAAAATTTTATCGTTGGTGTGAATGGTGGCGATCGCCCACTTTTCACTTACTTGGGGGCTTTACAACCGCGCTTGGGGAATGCCGTTTACTCTAATCCCGGTGCTATTTCACCGTTACTCAACGACCCAGATTTACAACTTATTGGTATTGGTACAAGAATTTTTTTAGGCGGTGGTGTTGGCTATGTCGCCTGGGAAGGCACTCAGCACTTTCCCTTACAAAAGCGTTTAGCTAATCGCACACCCATTGGCCCTGCCGCTACTCTAGCTTTAATTGGCGATGCGAAGCAAATGAATCCTCATTGGGTGCGGGGTTGTTACTTCAAAAGTTACGGACCTTCATTGATGCTAGGCGTTGGTGTACCACTCCCCGTATTAAATGAACAAGTAGTTGAACACTGTGCCGTCCAAGACCAAGACTTAGTAGCGCCGATAGTAGATTTTTCCATTCCCCGACGTGTGCGCCCCACCTTTGGTTTAGTGAGTTACACCCAACTCAAATCTGGGCGGATTACCATCGAGGGCAAAGCAGTACGCTCTGCCCCCTTAGCGAGTTTGTTTTTTTCCAGGCAAGTTGCCCTAGAGTTAAAACAGTGGATTGAAGCAGGTAAGTTTACCCTTACAGAACCAGTTTCTCCAATTCCGATGGAGCGTTCTTTTCTACCCCAAGATCGGTGGACGGATTTTTGATCTTGGGGCATTGGGCATTGGGCATTGGGCATTGGGCATTGGGCATTGGGCATTGGGCATTGGGCATTGGGCATTGGAGACTGGGGACTGGGCATTAGTTATTCTCCGCGTCCCCGCGTCTCCCCCTCTCCCCATCTCCCCATCTCCCCATCTCCCCATCCCCTACTCCTGAGTCGGTTTCGGTCGCTTAATGGGCTTAGGAGTCGGTGTTTTGGGTATAGGTTTGGAAATTACAGGAGCGTCGCCACCCGCACTTGCTTTCTTGATGGGACGGGGAGTTTCGCTACCGCGTCTGGGAGGAAATGGTTTTCTCCCACCACGAGGGCTTCCTCCTCCTTTAAATCCTGGTCTGCGTTTTTTGGGCAAATCAGCGATCGCCTCAGCTTTTTCTACGACCAAAACATCAGCTTCTCGCTTGGCTTGGAAGTCCCAGAATTTTCCCACTGCTTTGGTGCTTAGCACACCCCTCAATTTCAACTTAAAATATTTGGGTTTGTCAGTTGGTTTGCGTGGAGCTTGCTTAATTTTGACTACCAAGCTCTTAGCATCGAAAGACTGGTATACTACCTCACCACGAACAGAAAAGCCACCATCGGCAATTTCTGATGAGGGTATTAGCGGATTTGTATTGAGTTCAGAGTTTTCGGATAAGTCATCATCGGGCTTTTCTAACTCTTGTGACTCCGATTCTGGCTCGTCCTCATCAATGGAGTTTTTAGCCAGATTTTCTGGCTCCCAAACTCCCACAATTTGAATGTGTAGAGTGTCATTTTCTTGTCTTGTACGTGGATATACTACCCACAAATGTTCTTTCTCTAAGTCTAAGTGATTCTTGACTAAGCTCATAATCCGCCCCAGAAGGACGGCGTTGAGTTCTACACCATCTGTGGTCAGCAGCGTACCTTGGGTAAATTGTTCGCTGCTAGCATGATAACGTCCTCGTACTAAGCCGATCGCTCGATATTGCATCGGCTCACTGGGAGGCGGAATCGGTTGCTGTCGATTGACTAAATTCCCATTCGAGTCAGTTTCGGTGGGGGTAACAGGCGAATTTTCAACTTTAGAGGGCTGGGTTGCTGCTGTATTAATAACATTAGCGGCTGTCTCTATGGTATTTTTTCCCTGGTTAGAGGCAGAAGAATTGGAAGATTCGGGCAACGGCATCAGGTCGGAATTCATAAAAACTCCTTGCGGCACGGACACATCCCATTGTGGGATTTTACAAAGGCAGCTCGAAAGAACGTTTGTGTAGAGTGAAGAAAGTATATTTACTTTTCACAAAGTCACACTAGAGTGCTCTACACAATACTAAAGGCGCTAAATTTAGTGTGTAAACACTAAAAGTCTAATCTAGCGCTCTAGATACTAGTTTCGGAAGCATATCACAGCTACAATTCTGACGGCTCCTCCTAAAGTCATCACTTACTTTAGCAGTGTGGATAGTTAATTGTTATAAAATTCACAGACAATGAACGGTATTCCGCAAAGTTTTGGAAATTTTTAACTTTAACTAAAACAACAATAGTGTAGCTAATTCACGATTTGTATAAATGATAATGTCATTAGAATTTAGGAGAAAGACAAAACTGTGTCTCAACCGCGCAATCGCTGGATAGTTCAAGTTATTTTGGTGCTGGCAATTCTCGCTTTTGTAGGTGTTTCAGTGATTCCTTTATTGGGAGCATTTAATAATACACCATCCTCCAGCCAGAATACTGCTAACACCACAGGCAGTTTGACTTCCTCTGACCAAAAATCAAAACTGGAAGACCAAGTACGAGGATATGAGCTGGTTTTGCAAAGGGAACCAGAAAATCAGACTGCGCTTAAGGGCTTATTGGAAGCGCGGTTACAATTACTGAGTCAAAAAGAAAAAAGTGAAGTTAAACCATCTGATATTCAAGTCGTAATTGAACCCCTAGAAAAGCTAGCTAAACTCAATCCCGAACAGTCAGAATACGCAGTGCTACTGGCTCAAGCCAAGCAGCAAATAGGCGATCGCGAAGGAGCCGCCCAAGCTTATCGCTCGGTTTTAGACACCAAACCCGGAGATTTGAACGCTTTGCGAGGAATGGTGGCTCTGTTAGTCAATCAGCAACGCCCCGAAGCAGCCATTGGTTTATTGCAAGAAACTCTGACTAATGCTGCCCAAGTAAATACAAATCAACCAGGGAGCATCGACACAGTGGCAGTGCAAGTGCTGTTAGGTTCTGTTCACGCCTCCCAGAAACGCTACGCCCAAGCCGCCTCTGCATATGACCAGGCAATTAAGAAAGATCCCAAGGATTTTCGCCCCGTTGTAGCAAAAGCGATGCTCTTAAAACAACAGGGCAAAAATGCAGAAGCAAAATCATTATTTGATAATGCCGCAGCTTTAGCACCCGCCCAATACAAAGACGAAATTAACAAAGCCGCAACAGCCCCTTCCGCCCCTAATCCTGCCGCCCCTAGCGCACCCCCACCGGAAAGTAAACCTAAGTGATGGGCATGGGGCATGGAGCATGAGAAGAGGATGGGGGGATAAGGGGATGGGGAGATGGGGGGAAAGAAGAATTACTTTTTCCCCACCTCTCCACCTCCCTCATCTCCCTCATCTCCCTCATCTCCCTCATCTCCCCAATCCCCAATCCCCTCACACTCCTTCAATGGCAGCAAGGATACCAAAGACCAAAAACAGGCATCCGCCGATTAGGGTGAGTTGACGCTCGGAAATGCGACCGGCGATCATTTTGCCGCCGATAACAGCGATCGCTGCACAAATAGCATGTCCCAAAATAGCACCTATGGCCACTCCAATTGGATTATTCCCAGCTGCTAAGGCAATGGTGGCAATTTGAGTGCGATCGCCCCACTCTGCCATAAATGTCAAAGCAAAGGCTTCTATTAAAATTGCTAAGGAGTTTTTTTGCTTTGGTAGCTGCAAATCTGCCTGTTTCACCGCCGCTTCGGCCTCTTCTACAATTTCACTATCACAAGTAGAGGCAGGCATCTTACTAGCGTCGTACAACAATTTAATACCAAAGGCGATAAACAAAGTTATTTCAGCATAATGAATATAAACTTTTGGCAGTAAGGACGCCACTTGTCCAAATAGTACTGAAAGAATTGTCATCGCCGCTAAAGCAGCTACCACGCCTGTAAATACCAGCCGCCGCGAGTGATGCATTGCCAAAATTACAGCAATAAAAAATGTTTTATCGCCTAGTTCTGAAACTGTAATTAATAACAAACCTGCGGTAAAAGCTGTTAACACTCTCTCAAGCTCCTGAAGAATCGTTGACCGATGTGAAGCTTGATGAGAGCCAAAAAACCTCACCAAGCTTACACTTTTGGGTGTGAACTTAGTGAAGGTCTCGCTTTCAAATATTTAATTACTTGCCACCTGAACCAGGCTCATCGCCAGTATGTTGATTCAGATGTACTGGCTGATAAATTTTTGCCAGCAGCTACTCCCCTTCTGTTGCGAGTTTGATCATACATCTATTCCAAATAAAAATCAAGGCAGCTGTTGAAGAAGAATACAGAATTCAGCAATCTTGACGCGACTCGAAAATACTCGCTACCGCTGCGCTATCCGCCAGTCGTACAAAATTCATTCTGTTAGCGGATAGCTAAGGTTTAGCCCATTCTGACGACTGACGCCAATATTGCTGTTTGATAACCGAAAACATGCACTTAAATGTAGTGGTTACTGAGGTTACTGAGGTAAAAACTGATCGTTTGTGATTTCTGGTAGATGGTATGGACAGTCCACAGGAAAGGATTCCACTGACAAACCAGTTTCAGCTTTTGCTTGCTTAACTGCTTGTGTGTAACACTCTGCAAAAATGCTCTCAAGATAGGATTTGAGACTAGGTGAATCATCTAGAGCTTCTTTGACACGTCTACGATGTTCAATGATGCTTCCTTCCCAGCTACCGCTTCTTTTGTCGGGTTGGAATTGCCATTTGAGCAAATGCACTAGAATAACAATCAGATTACTCTTGAGACTGCGGCGTTCACTCCTTCCCATGTCGGTAATTTCCTCGATGAGGTTTTCCCAGTCCACATTTGCGTAGTCTTGACTTTGCAATTTTTCCACAGTTGTTTCTATCCATTGCAAATAGTCAATTCCATATAGGGTTTGGGAATGTGCCTTTAGGGAAGACATGGCAGTTTCCATCAGAAATGGTTTTACTGTGATTGTAGTCCGGGAAAAGTTAGGCGATCGCAATAATATTGGCACTAGTCAGCATTATTTTGATTGGAGAATTGGGCAATTTGAACTTGTGCTGAACCACCAACTCCATCTCGATCAAAGAATAAGTTACCTGTAGTTTGATTGTAGATGAAGCGATCGCCTGGGGCTATTGCCCTATTCCCCAGTCTGAAGAAACCAGAATCGAGCGTTATATCTTGAGATTGGCTCAGTCCAAATTTTGCTTTGTCAGTGAAGATTGTGTCATAGCCAGAAGTGAGGATATCAGCGAATTTGAAGCTATCTCGCCCAGTTCTACAAATGAATACATCGTTATTTACACCACCGAACAAAGTGTCATTGCTCGAATCACCAATGAAACTGTCACTTCCTGTGTCACCATCTAATTCGTTAGTGGTGATGCTGTCGTTAACAGGGATGAGAGCATCATTGGTATTAACCACCGTCAGTACAAAAACATCGCTGACACTTGTAGTTTCATCACTAGCGATAACTTTGATGTTGAGGCTGCCAATGTTGTCATTTGTGGGAGTACCACTAAAAGTGATGCCGTTGAAAGTCAACCAAGTGGGGATTGAATCGCCATTTTCCAAGGTAGCGCTATAGGTGAGGCAATCTCCGGCATCTACATCCACGAAGGTGTTTGCTGGTAGGGTGAAATTGAAGGTGGTGTCTTGTGTTGCTGTTTGGTCGGTAATGATATTTTCTAGTGTTGGGGCATCATTAATATTGTTAACTGCGATTGCGATCGCTTTCTCATAAAATAAGCCCCCTTGATCTGTGGTACGTAAACGGATGTTGTAGTTATTCTTGATTTCGTAGTCAGGGGAGACGTTAATGTATAACTCATTACCGACAATTGTGAAGACGCTGTTATCGCTGCTGTCTGTACCTGAAACTAGGGTATAGGTGTGGGTGTTGTCTGTATCAGCGTCAGTGGTACTCAAGTTACCAATTACTGTGTTGGCAGGAACATTCTCGTTAACACTGGTGGCACTAAGGCTCAGGTCAGTGGGAGTATTGTTCAGGTCAAGCTGAAAAAGTTCTTGTCCAGTGTTCCCGTTGTCAGCAAAAAAGTAAAGTTTGCCATTGACGTAAGTTAGATTGTTAGGGTTAGAGCTACCCATGCCAGAGAAAAGATCCTTGACGCGGACAGTACCAGCTTCAGTACCATCACTCTTCCACAGTTCATTGCCTCCATCGGTGTCGGTGGCACTAAAGTACAAAGTACCATTGATATTAGTCAAATTTGCTAGGTTAGAGCTACCCGTACCAGAGACGATATCCTTGACACGCACAGTACCAGCTTCGGTGCCATCACTCTTCCACAGTTCCCGACCCCCACTGTTGTCATAGGCAATGAAGTACAGCGTGCCATTGACATTAATCAAATTTGCTGGGTTAGAGCTACCCATACCAGAGAAGATATCTTTGACACGGACAGTACCAGCCTCAGTACCATCACTCTTCCACAGTTCATTGCCTCCATCGGTGTCGGTGGCACTAAAGTACAAAGTGCCGTTGACATTTGTTAGATTTGCTGGGAAAGAACTACCCGTGCCAGAGAAGATATCCCGAACACGCACAGTACCAGTCTCGGTGCCATCACTCTTCCACAGTTCATTGCCCCCACTGCTGTCATTAGCAACGAAGTAAAGCGTACCGTTGACATTAGTCAGATTTTGTGGAAAAGAACTACCCGTGCCAGAGAAGATATCTTTGACACGCACAGTACCAGCCTCGGTGCCATCAGTCTTCCACAGTTCCCGACCCCCAGTACTATCGGTGGCACTGAAGTACACTGTGCCGTTGATATTCGTCAGATTTTGCGGCGTAGAACTACCCGTGCCAGAGACGATATCTTTGACACGCACAGTACCAGCCTCGGTGCCATCAGTTTTCCACAGTTCCCGACCCCCAGTACTATCGGTGGCAACGAAGTACAGCGTGCCGTTGACATTGGTGAGAAAATTGGGGTCAGAACTACCTATGCCAGAGAAGATATCCTTGACGAGGACAGTACCAGCTTCGGTGCCATCAGTTTTCCACAGTTCCCGACCCCCAGTACTATCGGTGGCAACGAAGTACAGCGTACCGTTAACATTTGTTAGGTTTTGCGGGTTAGAGCTACCCGTGCCAAAGAAGATATCCTTGACGAGGACAGTACCAATTTCGGTGCCATCACTCTTCCACAGTTCATTGCCGCCACTACTGTCGGTGGCTCTAAAGTACAGCGTATCATTGACATTGGTCAGAAAATACGGTTCTGAGGATACTGTAGCAGTATTAATATCCTTGATACGGACAGTACCAATTTCGGTGCCATCACTCTTCCACAATTCAGAGCCACCACTGCTGTCAGTGGCTCTAAAGTACAGTGTGTCGTTGACATTGGTCAGATTTGCTGGGTTAGAGCTACCCGTGCCAGAGAAAATATCCTGAACACGCACAGTACCAGCCTCGGTGCCATCACTCTTCCACAGTTCATTACCCCCACTACTATCAGTGGCAACGAAGTACAGTGTGCCGTTGATATTGGTTAGAGAGTTCGCGTAAGAGCTACCTATGCCAGAGAAGATATCCTTGACGCGGACAGTACCAATTTCGGTGCCATCACTCTTCCACAGTTCATTGCCCCCATTGCTGTCAGTAGCACTGAAGTACAGCGTACCGTTGACATTTGTTAGATTTGCTGGATTAGAACTACCCGTGCCAGAGAAGATATCTTTGACGAGGACAGTACCAATTTCGGTACCATCACTCTTCCACAGTTCATAGCCACCATTGCTGTCAGTAGCACTGAAGTACAGCGTACCGTTGACATTTGTTAGATGTGCTGGGTTAGAGCTACCCATGCCAGAGAAGATATCCTTGACGCGGACAGTACCAATTTCGGTACCATCACTCTTCCACAGTTCATAGCCACCACTGCTGTCAGTAGCAACGAAGTACAGCGTACCGTTGACATTTGTTAGATGTGCTGGGTTAGAACTACCCGTGCCAGAGAAGATATCTTTGACGAGGACAGTACCAATTTCGGTGCCATCACTCTTCCACAGTTCCCGACCCCCACTGCTTTCAGTAGCAACAAAGTAAAGTGTGCCGTTGACATTTGTTAGATTTGCTGGGTTAGAGCTACCCATGCCAGAGACGATATCCTTGACGCGGACAGTACCAATTTCGGTACCATCACTCTTCCACAGTTCATAGCCACCACTGCTGTCAGTAGCACTGAAGTACAGCGTACCGTTGACATTTGTTAGATGTGCTGGGTTAGAGCTACCAGTGCCAGAGAAGATATCTTTGACGAGGACAGTACCAATTTCGGTGCCATCACTCTTCCACAGTTCCCGACCCCCACTGCTGTCAGTAGCAACAAAGTAAAGTGTGCTGTTGACATTTGTTAGATTTACTGGGAAAGAACTACCCGTGCCAGAAAAGATATCTTTGACGAGGACAGTACCAGCCTCGGTGCCATCACTTTTCCACAGTTCATTTCCACCACTGTTATCGGTAGCAACGAAGTACAGTATGCCGTTGACATTGGTCAGATTTGCTGGGTTAGAGGAAACTCCACCGGTATTTAT
This sequence comes from Nostoc sp. CreGUA01, assembly GCA_034531095.2. Lineage (GTDB taxonomy): Bacteria > Cyanobacteriota > Cyanobacteriia > Cyanobacteriales > Nostocaceae > Nostoc. Next base: position 31,313 of record JAVRBV020000062.1, read on the forward strand.
ATCTTTTATGAGGTTAATCGATGCTTCTTCTATTGGCATAACCGTTTTTGTTTAAGTAAATGTTTAGATACAGAGTCACTAGCGAAATCAGGCGTTGGTTGATACTCTAAGTACGATCGCTATTTTTTTAATTTGTAAAAATGCGATCGCCCAATTCCCTACTTTGCTGTTTTTAAAATTAAACAGCCTCAGCAAATATCTGGAATTTATACTCTATCTTTATAAAATCTTTTTAGTTTAATCTACTGGGGACTCTTGATGAGTTAATGATAAAATCTTTTATGCTTTTGGTGAACATTACAGCCTATTTCAGATAAATGAAGTACACTCTTTGGGGCACAATATATTGTGCCCCTACAATTATCTGTACCTCACCAACTTGCAATCTGCTGTATGTCAGAATGAAAGCTCACACGAAGAATTGAAAATAAAATAAAGCGATCGATAAAGTCAAAAATGATGATTAAATCACCTTTGAATTTATTGAGTTGTACCTAATGACAATTCATGCAAAAAAGTGAATTGATGAATCGATGAATCATGCACAAGGGTAATGCCAAGTCTTATTTGGTTATGCAAGTCCAACTAACTTTGCGCTTAGTTCCCACATGCGAGCGCCTTTTTCATCATCGCGGGCTTGGGGAGAAACCTTTTGCACAAAGGACTTACCATCTTTTTTCTGACGATTTCCCCAACTCCAATAAATACCAGATTGACTATATTCAGGATCGGCAACAACAGCAGCAACCCGTTCTCCTGCCAACTCCTGAGACACATATCCCCCGGTGATGTACTTTTGGAATAATGGGAAAAGTTTTTGAAACAGTGGATAGTGGTTTCGGAATAACGGCGTTTCTGCAACACACCCTGGATAAAGAGAACTGAAAACAATATTGGTTGATTCGTGATAGCGTCGATGCAGTTCTCTCATGGTCAAGACGTTACAAACTTTGCTGTCTTTGTAGGCTTTGACCGGTTCAAATTTCTTCCCGTCAATCATCGAAATTGGGTCTTTAAATCCTGCTGCGAAACCCTCGAAATTTCCCAAGTCTGGACGCGGTGGAATCTTCCCACCGAGTTCGTCTGGGTTATGGGTGACAGTTCCCAAAATCACCAGCCTTGGGTGTGAAGATGACTTCTGCAAATCCTCCAGCAAAAGGTTGGATAAAAGGAAATGCCCAAGATGATTGGTAGTGACAGTTAACTCATAACCTTCTGGGCTTCGTAATGGTTCCTTTATTAAGGGCATATAAATTGCCGCATTGCACACCAAAGCATCCAGAGACCTACCAGTTGCTCGAAAGTTATTCACAAACTGTCGAACGCTTTCCAAAGAGCCAAGGTCAATATGTATGCTGGTATAGCTGTTGTAAGGGATGTCCACAGCTTGGGCTGCTTGTTGTGCCTTTGCTAAATCCCGACATGCCAACACTACGTACCATCCCCTCTGGGCAAGAGCTTTTGCCGCGTATAAACCAACCCCCGAAGAGGCACCTGTAATTACAACCGTTGACTTCCTATCCTGTGCCATTCTCTTGAGACTCTATTAATCACCTTTTACTATCTCCAGGATTTTACATCACTGAGCTACCACCCTGATTGTTCTGGGTGTTATAGTTGGCGATCGCTTCTCAGCTTCTCACTAAAATATATAGATTATTTCAAGTTTCACTTAGTCTATTCATCTAAGACTCAATTCAAATTATGGGCAATAATCACTCAGTTTGATTGAGTTTCTCTAACAAAAGCGCTTCTAGCTCACTCTCAGGATTGTCTAGATCGAAAGGATAAGGCTGTTGTTTAGCAGATTGAGAACGACTCATTAAAACTTGTAATGCAGCCCGAAACGCTTCTTCATCATTTTTGGAATCCTAAGTAGCATGTAAGAGTCACAAATGTAAGAAATTGCTGGAGATTTTATATTGTATTTGTTACTTTTTACTAATACTTCCGTTCTTTTGGCTCAAACATAGTAATTGCCACAGGTCGATATTGAATATCAATTCCCGCTGGCGAATAGTAAGCCATTGTGTGTTTGAGAAAGTTAGCATCATCTCTTTGAGAATAATCTTCGCGGAAGTGTGCGCCGCGACTTTCTTGGCGATTTAGGGCTGATGCTAAAATCGTCTGTCCCACTACCATCAAACTTCGCAGTTCTAAGGCTTCCACAAGTTCTGTATTCCAGCAACTACCTTTGTCATCTAAATAAATTTTTGGATATTGCTGTTGGATTTGTTCTAATTTTTGTAACCCTTCGCGCATTAATGCCTCAGTGCGGAAAACACCGCAGTATTCAGTCATACAATCTTGGAAGGCTTGACGGACTTGATTAATGCGATACTGTCCTGGTTGTTCTAGCAAAGCTTGGATTTGTTCCTTGGCTTCATTGAGGTAGCGTTGCTCATCCACAGTAGGCAATTTACGTTTTTGCACAAATTGGGCGATCGCTCCCCCAGTCCTCTTGCCATAAACTACACATTCCAATAGCGAGTTACTACCTAAGCGATTCGCCCCATGTACGGAAACACAAGCTGTTTCCCCAGCGGCAAAGAAAGCCTCAACTAAACCATCACCACTACTCCGGACTTGACCATCAGTGTTTACTGGGATACCACCCATACAATAATGAATTGTCGGGCGTACTGGCATTGGTTGAGTTACAGCGTCAACACCTACTAGGCGATGGGCTTCTTCCCAACAGAAGGGAACGCGACTCATAATTTTTTCTTTACCCATGTGTCGCAAATCAAGATAGACAAAGGGACCGCCAGCACTACCATCGGAATGGACACCACGACCGGCGCGAATTTCATAAGCGATCGCCCGTGAGGTAATATCACGAGGAGCTAATTCCATGCGACTAGGTGCGTAGTTTTTCATAAAGCGATCGCCTTCACTATTAATCAGATACGCCCCTTCACCCCGTACTGCTTCGGAAATCAGTACACCTACTGGATACAAGCCAGTGGGATGAAATTGCACAAATTCCATATCTTCTAAGGGCAAACCAGCGATGGCAGTCATGGCCAAACCATCGCCTGAAGAAGCATAATCGTTGGAGGTGGTATTATAAACCCGACCATAGCCCCCTGTGGCAAACATTACTGCTTTCGCCCGCACAACCTCAACATGTCCATCCAACAAATGGAACATCACCACACCCTTAGCTTGCCCCTCCTCCAAAATGAGACGCATCACATACCACTCTTGATAAACTTGCACGCCATAGCGCCGCAGGTTGTTAACTAATTCGTGCAAAATTGCGTGACCAGTCTTGTCTGCGGCGTAGCAAGTGCGGTTGTGGGAATGTCCGCCAAAAGCCCGTTGGGCAATACGACCATCAGGTAAGCGCGAAAACAAAACGCCCATGTGTTCCAAATCAATCACCACATCTGGCGCTTCCTGGGCGAGAATTGCCACCGCATCTTGATCTGCTAAATAATCAGAACCCTTGACAGTATCAAAAGCATGTGCTTCCCAGCTATCTTCCGAATCGACATTTTTCAGCGACGCAGCCATACCACCTTGGGCAGCCACCGAGTGGGAACGAATGGGATGAGTTTTGGCAACCACAGCAATATTTAAACTGGGGTCAGTGCGGGCAATTTCCACAGCAGCGCGACATCCCGCCAATCCACCCCCGACAATAATCACATCGTGTTCCAGCATCATTACCCCCCGACTCCAAACCACTGCTGTTCTATTGTAGAAACCAGATGAAAGGGTTTTGCAATGCCATGCATCTCTACAAAAAAAATCCCTGCCCACAGACAGGGATTTGATGACAAATTTTGAAGCTAGAACTGAAAAGTTAAAAATTCAGAATGAATTAGTAGGGTATACCCTGTGGAAACCAAGCTACAGATCCGCCACTCTGTGAGAGAGTCAGATGCAGTAACTCCTCACTCCTAACTCCTAACTCCTAACTCCTAACTTCTTAACTAGCTACTTGTACAGGTTTTTGCTGAGACACATTACCTGGGATAGGTTCAGTTTTGGTTCCTGGTTGTACAGGAACTAGTTCAATATGATTTAATAATGTGGTCACAAAGGCAAACAGCAAGAAAGGCAGTGATAGCAGAACGACGAGACCTACTGTTGCTAAAGCGTATACCGGTTTCTTAGCACCCATGAGTGCCAAGGCTGATGCCAGACTTAGGGTAATTGTAATTAACCAAACAATTATTTGACCGTAGATATCACCAAAAGTCAGAGTACAGACATAGCGATAGTTTTGAATATTATTTCCGCCCATCATAGTTTGCCTCAAGTCTCTCCTATAGGTTCTACCTTAGAACCATGTTTGGCTTGCAGACAATTTCTAAATATTTTTGCAAAGTTCGTAATATAACTTCATATTTGATTTTTGTATTACATCAGGTTTTATGTGGCAGTGCGTTAAGCTAAAGCCTAACGCACCCTACTTAAAGATCTACTTTATAAATGGTCTCTAAAGTTGAAGTTACGAATTTAAAATATGACTCAAATGAGCTACCCAATAGTTGTAGCAGAATGGAACTCTCTGCGAACAGCGATCGTTGATAACTAATTGTTGAGAATTTAAAGTTTTTCTTTTGAATCATAACACTACAATAAACCTCATTCCAAAAGCAGTTGGAGTTACAAGAACCAAGTTGCTACTTACAGCATCCATGCCAACTTGCTCCTCGAATGAAAGACTGAAAATGTTGGATTTTGAGGGACACTAAGTTTTTACGTAAATTCTTGATTGCTTCCTCTGTAACTAGACGCTCTGCTCTGAAGCATCAAAAAGATAGTAGTGGATAAAACTAGGATAATTTTTGTCATCTGTTAAATTCCGGATATTTAGGATGTAGTAATTCATTTTTTGCTACTTCTTGTTAAGTAAATAAATCTATCAAAACCGGGATGTAAAAACCGATTTATTGATGTTAAATTTTGAGTATTGTCCGAATTTGTTGACTAAAATCAACAAAACCCTTTATTTTTCGTGGCAATAATTGTTTTAGGAGTGAACGTGAATACTAGCTTTCTTCATAAAGGTGTTTTTTGGTTACCAAGTATAGCTGCTCTGACAGTCCTGAGCAGCGGCTTATCTGCTATTGCTGAGACAGTGGATGCAGTAAGCACTCAGCCATTGAGTGAGTCTCCAGCAGCTGTAGTGTCTGACAATGAGTTAACTACCGAACTAGAGGCTACAGAAACAACTGAACCGTCTACAGTAGCAGATGTCATAAAGATACAGCAATTCTCTAGTGGAGCTACAGAGGAAACACTCACACCCATTCCAGGGACAGTAGCAACCTCATCTGCAATACTGACTTCTGAACCTGTAGAAGCAAATTCTCAACCATCTGCACCCACAGTGGCACAGTCAGATATTGATTTAGGTACAACTACCCGTGGTGGTAGCAGCTATGTTGGGGTTGCTGGTAATATTGGTTTGAGTGGCACAGACTCATCTTTAGGCGATGGTAACTTTGCGGTAATTAGCAAAGTCGGCTTAACAAATGCTATATCAGTCCGGCCATCTGCGATCTTTGGTGACAATACCACAGTATTACTTCCCGTCACCTATGATTTTTCTTTCCAGTCAGCAGATCCTTTTAAGGAACCGTTAGCCTTTGCACCTTACGTAGGAGTGGGTGCAGCTTGGAAAACTGGTGATGATTCCCAATTTGCCTTTTTAGTATCTGGTGGAATTGATGTGCCTTTGAGTTCTCAATTTACAGCAACAGCATCTGTAAATGCGGGATTTTTCGATCAAACTGATGTGGGCTTATTATTAGGTGTTGGTTACAACTTCAGTGGCTTTTAAAAGTTAGGAGTTAGAAATTAGGAGTTAGGAGTTATTAATTAAATTCCTAACTCTTAACTTTCTACTTAGTAGGAGTGACTTTATCAATTACCTTGATTTTGCCATCATCTCCTACTGTCCAAACATCGTAAACACCGACAACATCACCGTTAGCATCGATATCTACATTACCGCTGGCTCCTTGATAGTTAATGTCTTGACCCTCTTTCAGCAACTTCAGTCCCTCGCAGACATCGGTAACTTCTGTACCAGGGCCAGCAGAAACTTGCCGAATGTGCTTTGCTATACCAGCACCTGTATTTTCTTTAGCAGCTTGGGCGGCCAATACTAATAAAGCAGCAGCATCCCAAGATTGGGGGGCGAATTCCCCTGGTGAACCACCTCTTTTTTCTTGCCAGAGTTTTCTAAAAGCCTCTAATGCTTTGCCATCAGAACCCGGTACTGTGCCGATGGTTCCAGATGCAATGTATTTACCGTCACTACCTTTGCCAACTTGACCGGGAAATTCGTCTGATTTCATACCGTCTGTGAGCATCACCTGTACGCCTTTGCTCAGACCTTGCTGATATGCTGACTTCAGCAGCAAGCTACCTGTTTCTACGTAAAAAACTCCCAGGACTGCATCCGGTTTACCAGCAAAAGCAGCAGTAGCTTCACTTTCAAAGGTCGTTGCTTTGGGGTCATAGCGCACAGGATTTTTTTTATTAACTATGGTTCCTCCCAATTTTTCAAAAGCTTGAACAAATGCTTTTTCAAAACCCACACCATAGTCGTTATTAATTACGACGGTGGATACTCGCTTGAAACCTCTTTTATTAGCAAGTTGGGCTAAAGCTGGCCCTTGGTAGCTATCAGGCGGAACTGTACGTGCCCAAAAACCCTTAAAATCACCTTTTTGTGCCTTTTCGGTAAATACAGGGCTGGTGCTACCCGGTGAAATCAGCATCACTTGGTTTTGAGTGGCAATTGAAACGGCGGCTGTGGAAACACTGCTGGCAAAAGAGCCAACTACCCCTGCAACTTTATCTACCGATGCTAGTTTAGTCATACCAGCTGCGCCGGCTTTGGGGTCTGTTTGGTCGTCTACAGCAACAAGGGTCACAGGTTGGCCGTTTACACCACCGCAAGCGTTGACGGTTTCCACTAGTAAGGGAACACTAGGTGCCATTTGCTGTCCAATAGATGCTAAATCACCTGTTGTGGGCAATAGGGAACCAATTTTCAGTCCGCTAGGTGTGGGGTTATTTACCCCAGAGTCTTCACAAGCCCCTAAGAGGAACCCACTTGCTAGGGTAACTATACTCAAGGTTAACGCCGCACTAATTCTTTGCATAAGTTACTTTCACTCCTCAGAAGATTTAGGAGCCTAAAAGTAATATTCAAACTACGTTTGCAAGTTAGTTTGATTTTACCAAGACTCCAAAGGATAAATCATATCATCCCTCTAAGGGAGTAAAAGTGCTTACTCCTAGCTTGAATATTTTTCTCCACACAACATAGTGTGATGTATGGCTCAAAGTCTGAAAAACGGAGAGGGAGGGATTCGAACCCTCGGTACGGAGTTGCCTGCCGTACAACAGATTAGCAATCTGCCGCTTTCGACCACTCAGCCACCTCTCCTGGGTCACGAATAATGATGTTAGCAGATTTATTTTGGAGAGTCAATAGTCATTTGTCATTCGTCCTTCTTCTTTAACTAATGACTAATGACCAATGACTAATTTCTCAAAGGACTTGCGATCGCATCCAAGCCACTGGTAAAGAACGTAACTTTTGCCACTGAGGCACGTAGGCGCGTTTGGTGAAGGCATTGTAATCGTTACGTTCAATGACGCCTAAAATCCCGCTGTAATGCATCAGAGCTGCCCACACAGGCCAACGACCATCATAAGCTAGGCAGGAGATTCCTTTTTCTGCCTTGCGATAAAACTGTCGTGCCCGAGCAATTTGAAAGCGCATTAAGGAACGCCAGCGATCGTCAACTATACCCTCGAACAAGTCTTGTTCGGTATAGTTGAATCTTGCCAAATCTTCTAAAGGAATATAAATTCGTCCGCGTCGGGCATCCTCACCGACATCTCGCAAGATGTTGGTGAGTTGCTTGGCAATTCCCAAGGCAATTTCTTCTTCGGTGGGATTATGTGGCTGTTGTTCGCGGTTCCACGGAGCTGTATTTTTGCTAGTATCCAACCCCATGATTGCTGTTGACATCAAGCCTACAGTGCCGGCGACACGATAACAGTAAAGATATAACTCCTCGAAGGTTTCATAGCGACTTCGGTATAAGTCCATACGTTGACCAGCAATCATGTCCCGAAATGGCTCAATGTTCATCGGGAAGCGTTGAACAGTATTTACCAAAGCTACGTCGAAATTATCCAATGGGCGTCCAGCAAAGATCGATTCTAGCTGCTGCTCCCATAGGTCTAGGGTTTCTGGGGTGGTAATAGCAGATGCAGGACCATCCACCAGTTCATCTAAACGGCGACACCAGGCATAGATAGCCCAAATAGCAGGACGCTTTTCCTTGCTCAGAAGCAAAGTACTGAGGTAAAAAGTCGTGGAATATTTGGCTATGAGATGACGACAAAGTTCGTAGGACTCGTCCACAGAGACCAGCGTTTTCATGCGGGCTTTGGATTCAGGCAGTTGCAGCATTCGTTGCAGGCGGTCGGGTGAGCGTTTGCAGGTTTGAGGATTTTGCTAGCGGGAAGGCCTCAGAAATCGCCTGTGCTGTCAGCTTACCAGAAAGTACGGCACCTTCCATACTGCCTAAGTAGCGTTGCATAGTATAACTTCCGGCGAGATAGAAGTTGACAATCGGCGTGACTTGTGCAGGACGGTACTGTTGACGACCGGGGGTCGCTTTGTAAACTGAACGCGGCGTTTTCACCACATGAGATTTCAGCAGTTTTGCTGGATTTTCTCCCCCAAAGTGGTCGGGGAAGAGTTTTTCTAACTCGGCAATTGTCGCAGCCACAATCTCCTCATCGGATTTGGCTATCCAATCTTTTGCCGGTGCGAGAACTAATTCCAGCATTGACCGATTGGGGTTGGCGTATTCACGACAGGTATTGCTCATATCAGCATAAACGCTCAGGAGTGGCGATCGCGAAAATAGCAAGTGATCAATTTCTGTCAGTTTCCGGTCAAACCACAGATGCAGGTTGATCACTGGTACTCCTTCTAAGCCTTCTAGCTTCTGGAAAAACTCCATTTGCTTCCAAGACCCAGGCAACATCGCCTTCAGAGGGTCTACTGAGATGGCAGATACGTAAGCATCAGCCGTGATTGTTTCATCTTCTGCCCCATTTAACCCCCGAATCAAGAATCCTCTGACTGTGTTATCGGGGTTGAGCAAAATCTCTTTTAACGGGGCATTTAACCGCACTTGGCCACCACCTGCTGTGATGTAATCCACGATAGGGTTGCATAGACGTTCTGTGGGAGAACCATCTAAAAATGCAATCTTAGAGCCATATCGTTCTTGGAGAAAGCGGTTGAGCGCAGTTAACAGAATCGTTGCCGAAACTTCATCGGGGTTGATAAAGGTGAGGGCTTTACATGCAGCGATAAAAACGTCACTGGTTACTCGCTCGTCAACACCTTGCCTTGACAACCACTCTAAGAAGCTGTACTTATCCATGTCTTCAACGTACTTTTGACCCCGAACCACTGCTGGAAGTAGGCCAATAGCAAATCGAATTTTCTGCTCCCATGTCAACATGTCTTTGTTGCGAAGAATCGACGCAATCACGTTGAATGGAGAGGGAATGTCTGGAACATCAAAACGTGAGAATGTCCCAGGCTTGTCTGGTTGATTGAAAATGAGTGTATGCTCTTTCCACTGGAGTCTGTCTTCAATGCCCAACTCCTTGAGCAATTGGAGCATATTCGGGTATGCCCCAAAGAAGGCGTGTAACCCGGTTTCGTACCAGTCGCCATCTGAGTCTTTCCAAGCCGCAACAAGACCACCCAATACGTCCCGGCTTTCCAAGACAATGGGAGTGTGACCTGCGTCTTTTAGATATTTCGCGCAGGAAAGTCCTGCTAGACCAGCACCCGCGATCGCTACTCGCATTTAACCTTACTGCCCTTCAATATTTCTTAATGGTTTTGCCGTTTTCATTATACGTTGCAATCCGTTACATTTAGTAGCCGTTGTGCGATCGCTTTGGCAAAAAACTTGTTTCAAAGGGAATTTTGCCTAACACACACCACCAAGACAACCATTGTTGACAATGGCTTTGCAGCCTTGATTTCATCTAAATTTAGACTACCAGATGTAGAGAAACAAAATTCATTACCTCTGACTAAAAAAACTACTTATTAACTGTTGTCTCAAAGTAGTTGATTTCTTTGGTAATCCGTGTATTTGCTCTGAAGAAACATGGGGAGTGGGGAGTAGGGAGTAGGGATTGGGGGAAGAAAGTGTTTTTTATTGACAATGAGTGCAGCCCTCTTAAGAAATATTTTGGGGCATTTCTCAAGAATGCTAATTCATTTCCTGGTTACTTAAGTTTAAATGTAAAAATAAATACACTAAAGAAATTTTAATTCAGTATTATAACTATTGAAATTTAGTTTCAAGTGTAGTTTTTCAATTAAGAGTTCTTAGCATTTATGCTTCTAGGTTACTGGCGATCGCGCAACCTCAACTAAATACATTTGAGTAGAGAAGCTGGTCGTAAATCGTGCTGCATCCCATAGTCAGTTCTGGCAAATTCTATTTGTAATATTAAACGGTCTTGATGAGTAGGAGTAATTCCTTTATGGAAACAAAGCGGATCTTCTACAAATCCCAAACCAGATTTGCCGCAAATCTTGACTAAAGATTCGCAACCATAATAATCGATGATATCTTCATCTGTTTCACGTTTGCGTAGCCACAAATGCGACCATTTTTTATTATTATGACTACCACGAACACAAACATGAGGACCACTGCGATCGTCTACATCGGTTAAATAGAAGAAAAACTTCAGAAAACGATAATCATCAATGTCGTAGTGAAACAATTGAGCAGCTTGACTTTGTTCAAGATACGTTGCGTTTCCTGAAAAACTCCACCACATCAGATTACCTTGATGTATGGGTTCAGCATCTAAAAACACAGCTGCTATTGCCAATAATTTTGGATCGTTTTGGAGCTTTTTAATCGCAGGACAAAGCAAAGCAGTATTAAAATAACTGCCAATGAAAAAGTGTTTTCCTGACTTAGCCTGTACTTGTTCTTTCTGATGATAAAAGAAACCCATATCTGTTTTCCTGTTACCATAACAAGCCGTTGAATAAGCAAATTCAACTATTTCTTTAACAATATCTCCAGGCAGATGAATTCCCAAATATAAACCTTCAGTTTTGATCTGCTTAACAACGTCATCTACATCAAGATCTGGAAAACAAGAATTGCTTTCATTAAAATATAATTTGTGCGAGCGTTTTAAGAAATAAATCATCATAGCTCGGCCAGTTTTAAATCTAGCAATTTTACGCATTAAAAGCCATCTCGGATTTTTAGTTAATCCTTTGTAATTTTCATAACAAATGTTATAAATCTTGGAAGTAATTCTATCCAAACAGCTATTAAATAAACTTATTGACATAAATCTCCTAAGATGAAAACACCAGGATGCAATGCCTGTGACAAGACATTCTTGGGTCTAAGCAAAAAGGCTTTTGGCGAAAAACTGTTGTAGAACTACGTAAGTAATACCATGTAACTTTTATATTAAATGTTAAAAATAAATAACGATATTTACTTAAAAGATATTTACTGTTTCTTTTTATAAGTCAGTCTTTTTTAAAGAATTATCGAAAGTTCCAAGGGAATTGGCATTAGGAGTGTTGAGTGTTGAGTTAGGAGTTAAGAATTATTCTCCTTGTCCCCTTCTCTACCTCATCTCCCGACTCCCGATAAAGGTATAGAATTAGGGTTGTTTAAGTTGAGTATTCGAGTTGTTTGCTACACAACTATAGGTAAAGGATTATGGCACGATCGCAACAGCTAAACCGCTTTGGACACCATCTGATTCTGGGTATTTCCAGTACTACGTTAACTGATGACGATAAACGGGCACTCAGTGAATTACAGCCCATTGGAGTGATATTTTTTGCTAAGAATTTTCTGGATGGTACTCCCTATGAAGTTTGGCTAGAAAAGTTCAAGGATTTAAACAACCAAATACGAGAATATACTGAACGCGATTCCATGTTTGTGACTTTGGATCACGAAGGAGGTCGCGTTGTGCGGACACCACCACCGATTACCCGATTTCCTCAAGCGTTGTTGCTGCGATCGCACGCCTACGAAGTAGCAAAAGCCACAGCCGTGGAACTAAAATCACTAGGAATAAATTTATCTTGGGCACCTGTAGCAGATATTTTTTCCCATCCCAATAATCCTGTAATTGGCTCTCGTGCCTTTGGTAGCACCCCCGAAACTGCTGCTCAAGGTGCCCGTGACTACTACCTTGGACTTCGAGATTCAGGAATTATTGGATGCGCCAAGCATTTCCCCGGACATGGAGACACTAGCCAAGATTCTCACATCGAGCTACCAATACTCAATTTGACCTTAGAAGAACTGCGACTTCGAGAACTGATACCTTTCAAAACCCTCATCGAAGTACAGATTCCTCTAGTTATGACTGTCCATATCTTATTTCCCAAGATAGATCCTGATGTGCCAGCAACTCTTTCGGGTTCTATTCTCAAAAACATACTTAGAGAGGAACTGGGTTTTCAGGGAGTAGTTGTTTCTGACGACTTAGATATGAAAGCAATCTCAGATATGTTTATTCAAGCTGGTACTGTGGCGCGGTCATTTAATGCAGGCTGCGACCTGTTTATTGTTTCACGTAATATTAATTCATCATCTATTGAAAAAACTTATCGAATTGCTGAAGATTTTGCCGATTCTCTGGGTAACGGTAGCTTAGATGAAGCAGTTGTGGAAGCAGCTAGAGAAAGAATTGAGAAACTATTGGCAGTAACACCGCAATATACCGTGCAAGCTTTGGATAAAGATATCTTATTGCAACATGCCGAGCTGGCGATCGCGAGTTGCTATTTATAATCCAACATGCATTCAAGTAGTATATTAACAATCGCCAAAAGCCCAGCTAGGATTGCATTTCTTAATTTTGAATTTTGAATTTTGAATTTTGAATTCATAAATGGGTGGTATAGGGGTCGAACCTATTTCTGCGGGTTAAAAGCCCGCTGCACAGCCGGTATGCCAACCACCCTAGTTAGTTTGAATAAAAAAATGGGCAAGTGCGATCGTATTACATCGCAAACTTTGTAATACCAACAGGAGATATAAATCCACCAGGGAGGTACTGCCCCTCCTATTTCTGTGTTATCAGCACAGCGCCTCGCTTTTCGGCTCCAGGTGGAAAAAGTGGAAGATGGAGGAATCGAACCCCTACAGTTGCCCGTACTCCAAGGTTCAAGCTTGGTTGCCGTCCATTCAGCAGCATCTTCCATTCAGGGGTATCAGACGGGACTTGAACCCGCTATGACTGGTTCCACAAACCAGCGCCTCGACCACTTTGGCTTCAGATACCATCAGTGGAATCAATGGGACTTGAACCCATGACCTCCTGCTTGCAAGGCAGGCGCTCTATCCATTTGAGCTATGACCCCATATTTGGTGCATACTGGTCGGAATCGTAGACGCAAAGCGGCTTCCCGCAGGGTACCGACAACCTTCTAACAGCCAGTTAGACGCTTTACCAATTTAAGCTACAGACCCATTAAATCAGTTACCAGTTAACAGTTGGAGCGATCGCAATCTACAAACTCAGTTTATTTACTGCTATAAAGTTTTGCCCAATAACCTCTAGGAGGTTTCTCAATCTCATAAGCTTTACACCATTTTTCTACTGCCTTATCACTTACACCAAAATCTTTAGCTATGTGAGCAGTTGGTTTAGTCCATACTAGTTCGTGCAATTCTTCTTTAGATGGACGTTCAACCTTTCTAGACTTAGGTCTTGCCGAATAACGTCTTTTCATTTTTACTCGGCTTGCTGGAAGTTGAAAATCTTTAATATTCCTTTTGAAAACTTTTGATTTAATTTCTAGAAAGTCCTCCCACCAATAAAAAGGATAACTACTATTGGGTAGAGCGGTTCTAATCATGATACCTCGGTAATCAAAACTGGGGTAAATAACCCGATCTTTATCTGGCAAGTAAATGGCGTAGTAATCAAAATCATCTTTCTGATACTGGCGTTTATGATTTCCATGTTTATCATTCCATGATGTATTAGCGAAAATTCGCCCAATGCTAGAATATTTCACCTGGATTTTCAGAAATTTATTTTCCTTCCATGCTACTAGGGCGTGTCATCAATTAGGTAAACTGGAGTCAGTGATGCTTGGGATTAAGCAAATAGAGAAATAATGACTCGACGTTATGCGCTGCGAGATGACCAGTGGGAGAGGATCAAAGACTTGCTGCCCGGAACACAGGGGTA
>JAVRBV020000063.1:0-28715 GCA_034531095.2 Nostoc sp. CreGUA01
CTTGTCTTCCTAAGTCCGCTTGGCCTCCGACTTTCGAAGCGGTGGGGCAAGAGGACACGGGGATGCGGGGACGCGGGGACACGGAGGAAGAGGACACGGGGACACGGGGACGCGGGGACACGGAGGAAGAGGACACGGGGACACGGGGACGCGGGGACACGGAGAAATTACTCCCCACGTCTTCTTCCATCCCCGCGTCACCGCGTCTCCCCTTCCCCGCGTCTTCTTCCTGTCCCCTTTATGCCCAAATCACCGTCACCGACACTGGTAAAGGCATCGATCCCAATTTTCTGCCTTACGTGTTTGAATATTTTCGCCAAGAAAACAGCAGCACGACTAGAAAATTTGGGGGATTGGGGTTAGGATTAGCGATCGTCCGCCACTTAGTGGAATTGCATGGCGGTACAGTGGAGGTAGAAAGTGAGGGCGAAAATCGCGGCGCTACTTTTACTGTCAGATTGCCGTTAATTCAACAGCCATTGGAGAGTAAACGAGACACTAGCGACTCCGAGATATGCTCAAATTTAAATAATGTCAACATTTTAGTAGTGGATGATGATGCTGATACGCGAGAATTCATTGCCTTTTTGCTAGAACAATATGGAGCAAATGTCACAGCGGTGGCGTCAGCAGATCAAGCACTAGCTACCTTAAAGGAATCTCTACCAGATGTGCTGTTAAGCGACATTGGAATGCCAGACGTAGATGGATGTATGTTTATGCGACAGTTGAGAACATTACCGCCAGAACGGGGAGGACAAATTCCAGCGATCGCACTTACCGCCTATGCTGGAGAAGTGAACGCCAAACAAGTGCTTGGGGCAGGATTTAACAAGCATATTGCCAAACCAGTAGAACCAGCCGAATTGATCGAAGCGATCGCCAACTTAATAGCTTCCTAAGGAAACTCCAAAAAATAAATTATCTAATATTGTGGGGTGGGCATCTTGCCCGCCCAGTCCCTACCTAAGCCACAGGAATTTCGATAATAAACTTTGTTCCTTCGCAGTGGGAAGAAATACACTGTAATTGACCGCCGTGTTTTTCTGAGACAATTTGTTGACTAATTGATAATCCCATACCTGTACCTTTGCCCATAGGTTTAGTGGTAAAGAAAGAGTTAAAAATTCTAGAATGGACATTTTCTGTCATGCCAATGCCATTATCGGCAATTGATATCCTGATGCGATCGCCTGGAACTGTTTCGGTATGAATGAGAATTTGCGGTTGAGAAGTTAGACAATCTTGAGCGCAATTAAGTTCTTCCAAAGCATCAATGGCATTAGCCAAAAGATTCATAAAAACTTGATTTAGCTGACCGGCATAACAGGTGACTAACGGCAAAGTACCATATTTTTTTATTACTTCGATGGCTGGGCGTTCGGAGTTAGCTTTTAAGCGATGTTGCAATATCATTAAAGTACTATCAATTCCTTCATGAATATCAACTGGCTTCTTTTCTGTGTCATCTAAACGAGAGAATTTACGCAGAGATAGCACAATCTGGCGAATGCGATCGGCACCTGTTTTCATCGAAGAAAGTAGTTTTGGCAGGTCGGAAATTAAAAACGGCAAGTCTATTTCTTCAATGCGATCGATAATTTCTGATGTCGGATTTGGATAGTGTAATTCGTAAAGTTCTAGTAGTTCAATTAATTGTTGAATATATTCCTGGGTCGGCAAAAGATTACCAGAAAGAAAATTCACTGGATTATTAATTTCATGAGCTATACCTGCAACCAGTTGACCCAAACTAGACATCTTTTCACTTTGAATTAACTGCACTTGAGTATGTTGCAGACTCTTTAAAGAATTTTCTAAGGCAATTGCTTTTTCTCTTTCTCTACGTTCGCTATCCCGCAGTGCAATTTCTATTTGTTGGCATCGTTCGATTTCTAACTGTAACTTTTGACTCAAAGAATAACTTCTTAAAGCCGTTAATATTGTAGTGTATAACTTTTGGCTTGTTAATTCGGTTTTAGTTTTATAATCATTAATATCGTAATTAAAAATAATTTCCTTTTCTGGTACGTGGCCTGGTTGCCCAGTACGTAAAATAATGCGTACTAATTGATTACCTAAAACTTCTCGAACATATTTCACAAACTCTAGTCCAGCGTTATCGGTTTCCATAATTACATCTAAGAGAATTATGGCAATATCCGAATTTTCTTGAATTATTTTTTGAGCTTGACTAGCCGAATAAGCATTCAAAAAACCTAAAGATTTTTCTTCAAAAATAAAGTTATTCAGAGCAATACTAGTAGCAGTATGAACTTCAGATTCATCATCTACAATTAAAATTTTCCAGCTTTCAGCAGGCAAATCTTCATCTATTTCCGCAGCAAACACTAACTCATCATCTAAGTTATTTGAATTATCGTTATTAGATGAATCTACATTTGTAAATAATTTATCTTCAACAAATTTAAACCTATTTTGGAGCATAAAATGAGTATCCTATAAAAAATGTCAATTCTTTAATTGATTAAATTACTTTGATTAAAGTGAACAATTAGCTAAAAAAAATCTAATTATTACTCACCTAAAATTGCTATAATCGCACAGGAAAATTAATGATAAACTTTGTTCCTTTTCCCAACTCACTTCGGCATTCAATTTCACCTTTAAGTTTTTGAGTAACCAAGTTATAAACAAGACTTAATCCTAATCCACTGCCTCCTTGACTGCGTTTGGTAGTAAAGAAAGGCTCAAAAATTTTACTTAAATTTTCAGCAGCAATACCTTTACCATCATCAGCATATTCGATATGTAGCTGTTGTTCAATTTGTTGGAAACTAAAAATCAACTTTCCGGAATCTTCAGGTTCGTAAGCATGAGTTAAAGAATTCATCAGCAAATTAGTCACAATTTGTGACAATGCACCTGGATAAGAGTCCAAAGTAATATTTTCTTCTCCATAAATTTCAATTGTATGTTTACTTGTTTTCAATTTAGGTCTCAATTGAATTAAAATTTCATGGAGATAATTTTTTAATTTAAACACACGTTGTACCTCACTAGACTGATCTACCGCTACTTGCTTAAAGCTTTGAATTAATTCTGCTGCTCGATTTAAGTTAATCAAAAGCGTATTGCCGCTTTGCGTAGTTAAATCGAAAAACTTTTCTAAATCAGAGCGTTTCATTCCGCCACTTTGATACTTAGAACAGAATTCCGAAGTATGTTCTACTAAAGCTGAAGCAACAGTAACACCAATTCCCACAGGAGTATTAATTTCATGAGCAACTCCAGCAACTAATCCTCCTAACGATGCCATTTTTTCAGCTTCTACAAGCTTACTTTGAGTAGCTTTTAAATTAACGAGTGTCTCCGATAATTCTTGAGTACGTTTGGTAACTAACTCTTCTAAGTTTTGATTGAATTCTTGCAAATTTTTGTAGAGTTGGGCATTTTCAATTGCAATGGCAATTTGACCAGATAATATTCTTAAAAGCTCCAGCCTATCTGTAGTAAAAGCTCCTTCAGTCAGGTTATTTTCTAAGTAAAGAATTCCAGTAATTTTCCCTTGATATAATAAAGGAGTGCAGAGAAGAGATTTAGCTTGAGTAGCTACAATATAAGAATCAGAGATAAACTGCCCCTCTTGAATAGCATTGTTTAAAACGACATTTTCTTGAGTGTGAATTACATAGTTAATAATCGCATCTGAGAGTTTTGGTTTTTCTTGAGAAGCTGTTTTTGAACTAATAGGAATTGATTGTAAGACAGTGACATCATCATTATTTACTGCGCCTTCAGCTTCAATTAGCCAATTTCCTTGTTTTTCTAAAATTAAACAACCTCTTTGGGCGCCAGCATTTTCAATCACTATTCTCATTAATCTGGCAAGTAAATTGCTTAAAACTATTTCACCAGAAATAGCTTGTGCTGCTTTCATGACTGTGGCTAAATCTAGGGTGACTCCTATACTAGTAGTAGTAGAAGAAGTCGTAATTTCAATATCTTTAATTTTCGTAGTTGTCTTGGCTACTTCTCTAACCAACAACTTCGGATATTTTGTTTCTAAATCTTTTACCTTACCGAAAGCTCCCCAAAGTCGATAACTATAGTGAGCTTTCATCATATAAGTTTTAGCAAAATCTTCTTTTTCTTTCGCTAACCAAAATTTAGCGGCGAGTTCATTAGCTAAAGCTTCATCTTGAATAAATTTATGCTCTCTAGCGGAGGCGATCGCTTTGTCATACAACTCCATTGCTTCTAAAACTTTACCAGAAATTCGCGCCATTTCTGCTTCCACTAACAAATATTTATGCCAGAAATTTTCTGGACATTGTTCTGCCCATTTTTTCAATTTTATTTGATTATCGGTTAAGATTTGCCAATAGTCTTCTTGCTCTATTTGAGAAGCAGATAGATAAATTGCTGTTAGAATTAATGAGGAGTATAAATAATGATGACAACTAGAAATATGCCCCATCAAATAATCAAGTATTTCCGCTGCCGAACTTGACCATTTTTGGGCTTCGTCATAGCGATCGTAATTATAAAAAATCTGAGCTTTGAGAACATGGTATTCACAAATAGCTGCCATGCTTTGATGCTGATGAAACATTTGTAAATATCGATCGTCTCTTAATTCGTCTGTTTCTCCCATCAAATTTAATACAGCTAATTTGTTAGCTAAAATAATATCCGCCGCCCATTGATTTTGAGTTTTTTCACAAAATAAAATAAAGTTGGCTATTTCTTCTAAAAGCAGTTCCAAATTTAGACCTTGAAAGAAAAGGGTTATGGTTTGAAACATTCTATTATATCCTGCCCATTGCAAATTTCCAGATTGCAATCCGATTTTATAACCTTCGTTGTTAATCTCAACAGTAGTTTTAATATGATTCATCCAACAATTTAAATAGTTGGCAAATATCACACTATCTTGACAGTTTTGAGCTAAATTATTTGTCAGTTCACTCAGTTTTAAAGATAACAGTCCAAACTCATATCCAGACTGAGAATCCTCTAAGATGCAACTCAACATAATGCCATAACAAGAGTAGCAATAAGAACCGCCAGCCACAAAACCATATTTAAAAGACAGGTTAATTGCTTTAATAACAGTAATCTTCCATAAAGCTTGATGAGAGAAAAACGTCAGCGGTCCCATGTGACCTAATACTTTTAATGCCACTTTTTGTTTGGGAGATTTCATTTTTTCTTCATTAATTAATGAAGCAATTTTTCTATCTCCTAAATAAGCTTTAGCCTCGGCTATTTCCCCAGGAAGTGCCGCTTCTAAATCTTCTAGTTTTTCTGGTAAATTAATTCCTAGTAATGTCAGTGCTTGTCGCCCAGCTTGAATTGCCTCTCCATATTTAGTTAGTAAGGTATACTGCACAATCAAGATATTATAAACTTCTGCTTTTTCAATAGCTGATTTTGCTTGAGTTAATATTAATCTGATTAAAGCTTCAGATTGCTCAAAATTTCCATTCAAATACTCAATTTCTGCTCGTTCTTTGTAGATTTTTAAAGTTAATTCATAGTGTTCTGTCCATGCATCTATGTTTAAACAATCCATACCAGCGATTAAATATTCTCTGGCGGCGGCATAAGCCATTGAATCTTTAGCTTTTTTACCCGCGATTAAGTTCAACTCGGCTAATTGAGCCTTTTGGTTGAAATCATTAATTAACTCAATGCCACTATTAAGATGATTAACAATATCAAATATCTTTTCTTCAAGTTCGGTAGCACTAGTATTTTGAAATAGTAACTGGCCGATTTTGAGATGAACTTGTTTTTTATGTTCTTCAAGAATGAGTGCGTAAGCTGCTTGTTGCACCCGGTCATGCAGAAATCTAAAACTGAAAATTATTAGACGAGCATTAATTATTTCTTCTGGCGTAATTTCTAGGTCGGAAAGAGGTAAAATTAAGCCTTCTTGGATTGCTGGTAAAATATCTTGAAAAGCTACTGGTGCTGATTTTTCGCTAATAATAGAAAGTGTGTGTAAATCAAATGTATTGCCTGCACAAGCAGCTAACTGTAAAACTTGTTGTGTTGCATCAGGAAGTTTCTTTAATTTCCTAACCATTAATTCCACAACATTATCAGTAATATCTATTGCTTCAATATTGGGTATGTTCCACTCCCATAAAGCTTTATTGCTTGCTGATGGAGGTTGAAAAATTAACAAGTTTTCTTGATATAGAGTTTTAAGAAATTGATTGACAAAGAAAGGATTTCCAGAAGTTTTACGTATGACTAATTCGGCTAACGGTTGAATGCTGATAGTGTTACTGTGCAGTGTTTCAGCAATTAACTTGTTAACGTGTGCAAGTGCTAAAGGAACTAAAGTAATATCGTTGATAATAGCTGCTTGAGAACGCAGTGAATCAAGAGTCATTATCAATGGGTGTCTAGGATCAACTTCGTTATCCCGATACGCTCCAATTAAAAACAGATAGCGAGTTGCTTCGTCAGTCATCATCACTTCTAGCAACTTTAAAGTAGCTAAATCAGCCCATTGTAAATCATCTAAAAAAATTACTAGCGGATGTTCTGCTGAACAAAATACACGGATAAAATTTTGAAATACTAAATTAAAGCGATTTTGAGCTTCTGAAGCTCCTAGTTCTTGCACTGGAGACTGTTTACCAATTATCAGTTCGACTTCAGGTATAACATCAATAATTACCTGACCATTAGCTCCAACAGCGTTGGAAAGTTTTTCTTGCCATTGATTTAGTTGTTCTTGACTTTCAGTTAATAATTGTCTAACTAATGATTGAAAGGCTTTAACTATAGCGGAATAAGGAATATTACGTTGAAATTGGTCAAATTTACCGGAAATAAAATAGCCTCTGGCTTTAGTAATTGGCTTATAAATCTCTTGCACTAATGCTGATTTACCAATGCCAGAATATCCTGACACTAAAATCATTTCTTTTTCAGCAGCGCTAACGCGTTCAAAAGCTTCTAGTAGGGTAGTAACTTCTTGTTCTCGACCATATAGTTTTTGTGGAATTTGAAATTTATGAGAAATATCTTGTTGTGCGAGTACAAAATCAGAAATATAACCTTGAGTTTGTAATTGTGTGAGGCAGTTTTCTAAATCAGCAATAATTCCCCAAGTAGTTTGATACCTTTCTTCCACTGTTTTGGCTAACAGCTTCATGACAATTTCTGAAATAGTTTTGGGAATTTCTGGATTAATTTCATCAGGTGAAATTGGTTGTTTAGCAATGTGGCAATGAACTAACTCCATTGCATCAGCATAGTTACAAGGCAGTTGTTGTGTTAATAGTTCATAAAAAGTGACACCAAGCGAGTAAAAATCAGTGCGATAATCCATTGCTCGGTTCATTCTGCCTGTCTGTTCTGGTGAAATGTAGGCAATAGTTCCTTCTAAAACATTAGGATTTTTAATAGTAGGATTTTCATGATTCAATACACTTGAAATGCCAAAATCTATGATTTTAATTTGTGATGTAATAGAATTAATAACAATATTGCCAGGATTAATGTCTTTATGAATAATATTTTTTTGATGGATTTTACCTAAAGCTTTAGTAATTGCGATCGCCAGTAATAAAAATTCCGATAAAGTAAATTTTTGGCGATTAATTACCGATTTTAAAGACTCACCACCAAAGTCTTCTAATATCATTACTAGACTGTTTTCATATTTTTCTAAGCTGTAAACCTTAATTACCCCATCCAAATCTAAGTTTTTTGTAATTTCGTATTCTTGTTTATATCTCACTAGTGCTGATGGAGTGGGATAGTCTTGTTTTAAAAATTTGAGAATTACAGGTTGACTATCTTCGTCTCGATGTCCTCGATAAACTGAAGAATTATTGCTTTCGTAGATTTGATTAAAAATTGTATAGCCGGGTAAAGTTAACATAGTTAGGTTCTATTTACCTATTTTTTATAGAGATACTAAGTAAAAAATATCAGTTATGAGAGTTACAATTAAATCTATTAACTGTAAACACTAATAAGAACAACCTAAAATTTATAGCTACATTTAGCCTTACCATTTGCTAGAGGAAGTCTGTGAGGTTGCTAAAATAAATTTTTTGTTCTTTTACTAAAATGCCCATAATTTTATGAAACAATTAACTTCTCAATAAAACTAAACATTACTCAAGTATTCACTCTTATTTATTTTTGATAAGTATTGAGTGAGGTACAGATAATCGTAGGGGCACAATATATTGTGCCCCAAAGAGTGTGCTTCATTGACCTGAAATACGCTGTAAAACACTCACTGTCAAAAGAAAGTTTAGCTTTAAAGCAGAGATTTTAAACAGCTATAGAACTCCTATTTTATTTTTTCAAAAATTCATTACCAGTCAACAAGGTTTTTCCCTAGTCCCTATTCCCCAGCTACACAAATCAATTCACGAATCAAATAGGATTGCTATATAGCACCTCAGAACTGATTTTATTAATCACGAGTCAACAGTTCTAGGTTATGGCCATTTGGATCGTAGAAATAAAAACCACGCCCACCTTTTCTATGGTTAATTTCTCCTGTGTTTTGGTGCATGGGGTCGCTACTGTACTCTAGACCAGCTTGTTTTATCCTGGCGAAAATAGTATCAAATTCTTCATCACTGACATGAAAAGCATAATGATGAGACTCAAATGTTTTTCTATCATCAAAATCAAGTGTTAGTGTGTCATTAACTCGCACACCAGCGAAATGACCAGCAGGTTCTACTTTTAAACCAAAAATCTCGGCAAAAAACTGTGCAGACGCTTGTTTGTCATGAGCAGGAACTATAGTGTGATTCAAAGAGATTGTCATAATCTTTTGCATCCAAAATTATTGTTTTTATGTTTAGCTATATAATGCCTTGTACAATTTTCTTTTGCCCTCCTCATTTCGATAGTATTTGTCTAGACTAATTGACTTCTTGTGCGTAATTTTTAGCTAATAAAAATTTGAGATATTACATTTAGCTAAAGGATGATTTATTAATCTAACCAGAGGTTGATTTTTTACCAATATCTTTTTGTGATAACTGTTAATTAAATCATTGCGTGAGGGTTTTATGTTAGAAACAACTTGCCCCGAAAACACAATTTCTTTCTTAAATGATTCCGTTGAAGATTTATTAGAGGAACTAAGCTGTAATGAAACATCTGTATTAGTTGGCGGATTTAGAATTACGAACAATACAGATCGTACACAAACTTTTTATCCTTTCAGCAGTACAGTACCTCTTGAGCGAAATGTTTTGCAGCCTGGTAGTAGCAAAGATACTTCAGGAAATTATATTTTGTTTAATTCATCAAGAAATAGCTATGTTCCAAAACTACAAGAAGTAGATCCTACTGGACAATACCAGTTTGGGACACAAGGCAATCAAACATTTGTCAGTGGTATAAACCAATTTTTTTAGCTCGCAAAACCAAAGCTAAAAAATTAAAAAAGTTGGCATCTACAAAATATGTGTGTAATTTCGTTTTTCAGGCTGGATGAATAATTAACTCCAGCCTGAACTCTTGGGAGGAAAACTTTAATAATTACTTATGTACGCGAAATAGCAGATTTTATAAATAAATGTTACTTTGAAATTAATAAAATTTCAGCTGCCTGAAGAAAAATATTTATGTTTCAGCCAATAGGATTTGAACAACGCTCCGTAATTACCTCATTAGGTAAGATGGTGTATTATACCGCTGCTGGGTCACCCTGGCACAACGATGTAACTACCAAAGAAGATCGAGAAACTTTGGTGTTTCTGCACGGCTTTGGTGGTGGTTCTTCTGCTTATGAATGGTCAAAAGTTTATCCGGCTTTTGCTGCTGAATATCGGGTTATTGCCCCAGATTTAATCGGTTGGGGTAGATCTGAACATCCAGCACGTAGTTATAAAATTGACGATTATTTGACAACTATTCGGGAGTTTTTCCAGCAGACTTGTACTGGGCCAGTAACAGCGATCGCTTCTTCTTTAACCGCAGCATTTACAATTAGAGTAGCGATCGCTCATCCCGATTTATTTAAGTCTCTAATTCTCACTACTCCCGCTGGACTTTCCGATTTTGGCGAAGACTATTCCCGCAGCTTTTTTGCTCAGTTAGTCAGTGTTCCTATTCTTGACCGTGTGCTATACAGTACTGGAATTGCTACCAGTGGAGGTATTCGGGGCTTCTTAGAGCAACGACAATTTGCTCAAGCTAACCGAGTCTATCAAGAAATTGTAGATGCTTATCTAGAATCCGCCCAACAGCCGAATGCTGAGTATACAGCACTGTCTTTTGTACGTGGGGATTTATGTTTTGATTTATCCCTTTATATTCAACAATTAACCACTCCCACCGCGATTATTTGGGGACAACAATCGCAATTTACAGGCCCTTCTATTGGTCGCCGCCTCGCCGAAATCAATCCCCAAGCGATCCGATTTTTTCAACAATTGGAAGAAGTGGGTTTAACACCGCAGTTGGAATTGCCAGCAGTCACAATTGGCTTAATTCGCCGATTTTTGCCGTTGCTGAATTAATCTAAGAATTCAGAAGTCAGAATTCAGGAGTCAGAATCAAGACGCTCTCTACGAGATGCTAAAAGCGTAGCTTGCTTCCCTGTAAGGGTACGCGGACTAGCTATAAGCAAAGCCATACCGTAGGCTTTACGCTGCGCTATCCGCCAGTCGTACAAAATACCCAACTGAATTCTGAATTCTGACTCCTGAATTCTGAATTCCGAATTCTGAATTCTCTCAAATACTATTTGTCTTTTATTCTGACATCAATGACAGTAGCATTAAAATTGTAGTTAAAACCTTCCAACTCAAATGGCATTCCAATTTTGACTTTACTGTTGCCAAGAACTGGCCCGCTTGCAGTGACTTGAGCTTTGCCATCTAGAGTCAAAAGCATATCTGTACTAAAATTATTGCTTTTTGGATCTGGTAATTCTTTAACAGTCCCATCAGGTTGGAAAACATTGACTGTTCTTGGTAGTTGTTGAATTGTTTTAATCTCAATCTGCCCGTAGGGTTGGTTGCGGATAATCACATTAGTTTTACCGCCTTTTTTTAAGCCGTTATTGAATAATTGTTCGGGGTCACGTACATTCAAACCACGGACTACTAAATCTACTTCTATGGGTACTGTTTTAGCACCGACTTGGGCAACAGAACCAGAAGTGCCAGGAAAGATAAAGATGCCAAATATAACTAGCAGAATTACCAGCGCGGCTCCTAAATCTAGGAGGTTAATTTTGCCAAATAAACGACCTTTTGAATCTAAAATAGCCATAAAAAGTTTTCCCAGATAATAGCGAAGTAATTGATTGTAGCAAGAATGTTTTCAAGGTAAACAGTAATTTTCCCTATTTGGTAATAACTCAAATCCATTGGTGGTTGCAGTTATGCGACAGTTTATCATGAGTTTGTATGTTCCGAGCAGCGGTAGCTAACCCTAAATAAAATTTTTGCGTATTGGAACTGATGTACCTAAAAGATAAAATTTGGTGTTTAAGCCTATCTCTAGAGGGAATCGTTAGCAGTCTAAACTTCGGTATATTTGCGTAAGTATTGACTGTATAACAATCTCTTGAGTTTTGATCGAATAATGCAACTTAGAATACTCTAAATCCGTCTCATAGTTTGTCTTATCATTTTACGTTCTTTAAAATTATCTTCAGTGCAGATTATGTTGAATTGGAAAGGTTTTTTGGTCAATTACCGCATGTGGCGGCGTCGCTGGTTTTATCCACTGATTTCGCTGATAGTCGCTTTGAGTCTGTGCTTGAGTACAGCCTTACCGGGAAGAACTTTAGAATTCTTGCCTCTGATATTGCAGGGAGTCCAAGTACTTCAGCTTTCTAATATATCCGATCGCCAGGAAACTGATATTGGTAAGCAGATTAATCAGCAAATACTGGGGAGTCAAGTCCGACTTTATAAGAATGCTGGAGTTAATAGCTATGTAGAACAAATTGGCCGGCGCTTAGCGGCTAGCAGCGATCGCCCCAATCTCCCCTATACTTTCCAAGTAGTTGAAGATGATGCGATTAATGCCTTTGCAACGTTGGGAGGCTATGTATATGTCCACACAGGTTTGCTCAAAGCCGCAGATAATGAAGCAGAACTAGCAAGTGTCATCGCCCATGAAATTGGTCACATTGGCGGAAAACACTTGGTTAAACAGATGCGGCAAAAAGCGATCGCTAGTGGTGTAGCAAGTGCAACTGGTTTAGACCGCAACACAGCCGTAAATATTGGTGTAGAACTTGCCTTGAATCGTCCCCGCAGCCGTCAAGATGAGTATGACGCTGACAAAAGAGGATTAAAAACTTTGACACGGGCTGGTTATGCCCAGTCTGCGATGGTTTCTTTTATGCAA
Organism: Nostoc sp. CreGUA01; assembly: GCA_034531095.2. Classification (GTDB taxonomy): domain Bacteria; phylum Cyanobacteriota; class Cyanobacteriia; order Cyanobacteriales; family Nostocaceae; genus Nostoc. The sequence goes on from JAVRBV020000063.1 coordinate 12,331, forward strand.
AAACTCTTGAAAAAAGGCGGTTCTGTGCCAACATTTTTGAGTACACACCCCGGAACCAGCGATCGCATTGCTGGTCTCAGACGTGCAATTGAATCTCAACCTAGTAGTGGAAATTACGGTTTAGATAGTGCTAGTTATAGAGCTAATATTCGACCATTAGCGTAGTCTTGAAATTGGGCATTGGGTATTGGGCATTGGGCATTGGGCATTAAAAAGTTCTTTAATGCAAGAATTTTGAATGCGTGAATTTTGAATTGATTTGTCTCCCTCATCCCCCTCATCCCCCTCATCTCCCTCATCTCTAATCCCGCCGACCGACTTTAATCTTAGCTGGGTCAATTGCGATCGCTGCATCTTGTAAAGGCAGGGCACGGAGATAATTTCTAAAAATGTTAACTTGATAAACTAAATTATTTGTAATATCTAGTGCAGTTAACCAGCCACTCCGGGGATGATATGCACCAGTATCTATGCCTAGCCATCCCTGTCCTTTTGCCAGTTGACCAGGAGAAACCCCTGGTAGAGTAAAGGTAATGGTGTGACCAATGATAATTTGCTTATCAGGAAAATAAGGCTTGGGAATGCTATGAAATTCTTCTCGTATCCAGCACAGTTGATCGGCTGTTTGTTCTATCACTGGCTTAGAAGGGTCAACACCAGCATGAGTTAACCAAATATCGCCCAAGTCAATATATGTAGGTAAAGCTTTGAACCAATCTAAATGGTCATCTGGAATTGTAGCCTCGTGGTAACTGGCTACGGTGGCTTCCCCCCCACTGTACAGCCATGCTTGCATTTTTGGGGAGGAAGTCCTTTCATCAGCGAGAATGTTTAATAACATCTGCTCATGATTTCCCAGCAAACACGGATAGTTATTTCGCTTGACAAAATTAACTACTTGCGCGCTATGAGGTCCGCGATCGATTAAGTCTCCCAAAAAATAAACTTGATCGTCTGATGTGGGGGCGATCGCCTCCAACAATATCATCAAACCTTCATAGTGACCATGTACATCCCCAATTACAATTCGTCTGGGGTTAGTTTCGCTCATTGTCTCTTGGCTGCAATAATTTGGAACTTTGGCTAATACTTCTGCTACAGTTTAAGCTGTTTGGTTTCCGCAAGAACAGGTGAAAACACTGGATAACCTTTATTTTAATTTAAAGTTTAATTTTAATTTAATATCCTAGTCGGGAGTAAGTTTGACTGGCGATGGCAACATAGCATACTCTATGATTTTTGTGACAATTTAAAAATCAGTAAATTTAATCTAAGTTGTTAGCCTAGAATTTAAGGTGTTACTGTATACCTGAATTTTTATCTCGCAATGTCTAACGATTTTTCTGCTGAAATTAGTTCACGTATCTGCAACCACATGAATGAAGATCATGCTGATGCTGTAGTTCTTTATGCTAAAGCTTTTGGTGGTGTTACAGATGCAAGTAAAGCCCAAATGCTGTCAATTGATGCACAAGGCATGGATTTAACAGCGCAAGTCAATGGCGAAGATGTGCCAGTTCGTATTCAATTCGATCATGTTTTAGCAGACTCAGAAGATGCTCATCAAACTTTGATTGCAATGGTGAAGCAAGCGCGGGTGAAAGCAAAGTAAAAAATGACAAAGTAGGGGCACAATATATTGCATTGGTGTCAACTTAACGCGAAACCGATGTCCCGCAAGGAACTGAAGTTCCTTGCTCATAGCAAAAGTCATCTTCAGATGACTAAGATATACTTAAAAATCTTTAGCCATCTTTAGATGACTTTAACTGTTAGCCAAGAAATTTATTTCTTGGTGGGCGAGGAAGCCAACAGATAAGCTATTTCTAACTTAAGTTGACACGCATGAATATATTGTGCCCCTACAATGATTTGTGTTTTATGCACATGCAGAAGATTCGGTTTATTGATTTATTTTGCGGAATAGGGGGAATTAGATTAGCCTTTGAACAGGCGGCTGATTCTTTAAATATAGAAAGTGAATGCGTTTTCAGTAGCGAAATTAATCCAGATGCTCGATTAGTTTATGAAAAAAATTTTGGACAAATACCGTTAGGTGATATTAGATTAATTGATGAACTACCAGAACATGAATTTTTATTAGCTGGATTTCCTTGTCAGTCTTTTTCTCATGCTGGCAAAAAAGAAGGCTTTGGTGATACGCGAGGCACACTATTTTTTGAAATAACCAGATTACTTGATACCTATAAACCACAAGCTTTTATTTTTGAAAATGTCCGGGGGCTTTATAGTCACGACAAAGGGCGAACTCTAGCAACGATTAAGCATGAAATTCAAAAACGAGGTTATAGCTTTGATGCCTTTTTACTCAACAGTGCAAACTTTGGCTTACCACAAAATCGTGTCCGTATTTATTTAGTAGGCATTTTAAATGCTTCCCCCACTTTTGAATTAATTTCTGATGTAGGGCCAAAAGATTCTCATTCATATAACCCTCAGCAGTTATCTTTGTTTTACCCATCCAAAAAATCTGTGACTGTTGGCGATATTTTGGAAGATAATCCAGATGAAAAGTATGATTGTTCGCCAGAGTTTGTGAATGCATTAAAACGAATATTTAATAATGATTTAAATTGCTTGCACGGAGTCCGACTAATTGATTATCGGGGTGGAAACTCTATTCACTCCTGGGATTTAGGATTGCGTGGCGAGTGTAGTGCAGAAGAAATTGAACTGATGAACCGTTTCATTTTAAAGAGACGTAATAAAGAATTTGGACAAGAGCAAGATGGGAAATTATTAACTCAACAACAAATAGCTACTTTTTTTGCACATCCCAATCTTGGAGATATTTTGAATTCGCTGGTTAGCAAGAAATATCTAAAACTGATTAATGATAAATATAAACCGCTGTCGGGTAACTTTTCATTTGAAGTTTATAAGTTTATAGATCCAAAGAAAATTTCGGTAACGTTGGTTGCTAGTGATGCCAATAGATTGGGAGTTTACCATAATCAGAGAGTGCGGCGATTAACTCCACGAGAAGCAGCAAGACTGCAAGGTTTTCCTGATAGTTTTATGCTTCATGCTAATGATGATAAGGCTTATTATCAACTGGGAAATTCTGTGAGCATTAATGTAGTGAAAGCTGTGGCTCAGGAAGCGATATTAAAAATATTTATGCCATCTCCAACGACGCTATCCCAAGCAGCAATTTGAGCTTGATACTCTGGATCTTCAGCATCCTGCTTGAGGGCTGCAATCATTTCTGCTGACAAAATTTGTCGGCGGTGTTCTGCCAGCAGTGTATTGATGTATGCACTACGATTTCCCTGTGCATACTGATCTACAAATTGCAGAATGTCTTCTTCTAAGGTAATTGTGACTTTTAGCATCTATACTAATTTTTAGTATTACTATTTAGTATGATTTTATCATCATAATAAAAATTGCTAAATCCATATACTTTAGTATCTAAATAGACAAATTGACGCCTAGCAGCTTGTTGTCAGACATTGCCTGAATCTATTTCTTTAGTTATAGGACTTACGCAAAAATAGCCAATTTCGCCTAATTTATCGTAGACGCTTTGCGGCTTGCCGTAGGCTACCGCCCTCCGGGTTCACCAGTCGCCTACGGCGGGAAACCCGCCTACAGCGCTGGTTCACCAAGACGAGCCAGTGCGTTGGGGAGGCAGCGCGTTGGACGGGTTTCCCGGCTTGAAGCAACTGCCGTCGGCTCTGCCGACTTGTTCGCCCTTGGCGTTCCCGAAGGGTAGCAACTGGCGTGCCAAGAACGCCAAGAGTTCGTAGAGTTTGGGTAAGTCCTAAGTTAGATAAATTAAGCGTCAGTAGGATTAAAAGTTTCGGGAAAGGATACATCTTCATAAATATCTGTTAGGAAACAGGCAAAGTTGAGGCTGACTAACTGTAATTCCTGATTTTCTTTATAGCTATACAAAACCCATCTTCCCTCAGCATTGCGACGAAAACAATCAACTCGCTGGCGGGTTTGACTGATTAAAACGTATTCTTGCAATGTTTCTAATTCTTGATAGTCAATAAATTTATCGCCTCTGTCAAAAGCTTCCGTGGATGGAGAAAGAACTTCAATAATTAAACAGGGATAACGTTTAAAATATTCAAATTTTATGTCTCTTTGGTCGCAAGTAACCAAGATATCAGGATAATAAAAAATATTTAGTGATTCAATGCGAGCTTTCATGTCGTTAGCGTAAAGGCGACAACCTGTACCGCGAACATAATTTCTCAGGAGGGCAATGAGATTAGTGGTAATTGTTACATGTGAATCACTTGCCCCTGACATTGCATAAATTCGCCCTTGAATATATTCGTGTTTATTGAGGCTAGATTTTTCGGCTTCAAGATATGCTTCTGGAGAAAGATAGGAGTGAAATTGGCTAAGAGTCATATCAACACAGGTTATACCATTTTGGATTTTGGATTTTGGATTTTGCGAAAAGTTAGAGCGCCGGTTTCCGGCGATCTAAACTTTTCAAGACAGATTTTGGATTGAAAATTTCGGTGTTGCTGAATTTGAATATGAAATTCAAAAATCAACTCCTTTCAACTCTTACTCTGTGCGATCGCCATTCGCGTAACAATAGATTTTCAGTTAATGAAGCACACACAATCTAGGTCTAGTAGCTAATCTTTGAGCCTATTCTAATTCTGAATTCTGAATTCTGACTCCTGAATTCTGTTACATCAATCTTCTGTTTGCAATAACCAAAAGCCGCTGTAAGTTATTCCAGAATCATCGGGTTGAACTAACAAAAAATGTAATCCTTGGCTTTGTTGTTTTCGTTTTTCATAGGTTTGGGCTGCTGTGGTAACTTCTGGATCTTCAAAAGTGGCAACAATCCATCTATCCACTAAGCCTGCTTCTAATAGTAAGCCATCTGGTGGGCCAGAAATGTAGTTCAATCCTACAGGACGGGCTTGCTGTAACCACCGCGCTAACTGCATCGATCGCCGTCCCCCATAAATTACCACACCAGGAACAGCGATCGTTGATGCTAAACCTAAATTAATCGGTTTGAGATATTCTGGTATATGCAAAATCGGAATCGGGCGTTCTGCAAACGCATCCACAAGTTCACCAGCTTGGAGTGTCGCAAAACGCCATTGTTCTCCCAAGAGGTTTTCTGGTAATGGTGCAGGAGGTGGTTTATCCAGCACTGAAGGATATTGTTTTTCCTGTAACCATTGTTTGAGTGCCAAAGTGCGGCGAGTCGGTTCAACATTAATACCTAAATTGCGTCCAGCCGCCTCAATTAAATTGAGAGATTGAGGACGAAACACCTGAATTACATCCGGCAATTTTTCACCAGCTGCTAACTGAAATTGAGTAGTAACCCAATTAGAATTTGCTGCTGACTGAAGACAAGTAGCTTCATATTCAAAACTGCGAGTTGCATCACAAATCAACAACTCCCATAACACTTTTCCAGATGCATCTGGTGATGGACGACGATAAAAATCAGCTTGCCAAGTTTTCATGATGTGGGGAGTGGGGAGTGGGGAGTGGGGAGATGGGGGGATGAGGGGGATGAGGGAGATGAGGGAGTCTGGGGGGTGTGGGGGGAAAGATTTCTTCCCCATCCTCCCACACCTCCCACACCTCCCACACCTCCCACACTTCCCACACTTCCTGTTTGCCCTATGCCCCATGCCCAATTCAAAAAGCCTGAATCCATTCTTGAACAGAATATTCTGTCCAGATGCCATTTTTCCAGTAAGGATCGTTTTCAATTAATTCGCGGACAGTGGCTTCGTCTTCGGCTTCGTAAATTCCAAACACTTTTGTGACATCTTTGGTGGGGCCAATGGTAATTAGCACGCCGGATTCTTTCTGTTTTGCTAATCCTTCTAAATGTGCTTGACGGTGAGGGACGCGTTTTTCAAGAACGTCTTCGCAGTAAGTTCCCCAGAGAACATATTTAGGCATATTGGATTTTAGATTTTAGATTTTGGATTTTAGATTTTCAAGCAAGTACGTTGCGGATTAACCAAGAAATAAATTATTCAATCTTGTGGGGTGGACATCTTGTCCGCCCTAACCATTGGGCGGGCGAGACGCCCACCCCACAAGACAATGATTACAAAATTGGATAATTTATTTCTTGGTATGCCTTGAGGAATAGGTAATAAGGAATAGGCAATAGATATTTGTAACCAATTACTCCTCCTCCAGATTTATCTGTGGGGTCAATCTAAAATCTAAAATCTAAAATTGTCTGACGAATGATTTAATGGCTATAACCGTTTGATAGCTTGGCAAAATACTACAAGGCGCGTTTCAATCAGATATCATCGGTCTGATAACTGTTCGCGGAAAATTTGGACAATACATGCTATCTTTTTGGATAGATGACATTCTACAGACAAAGAGTATTCAACACTCGGCTACTATTCAGATTTTCAGCACGCTGTTAGTGTTACTTATTTAACAGGAATCTCCTTATGGAGCCAGGGCTAAGATTACTAATTCAATTGGTATTAGAGTTTGCACCTGTAATTGTAGATCTGATACAAAAAAGAACGGAAGAAAGTCTGACTACAAGTAATTATTTATTGCCAACAGTTATTAACGAAGTTGTAAAATTGGGCAATATTATCACACACAATGATGGGTCTAATTCCAGCTTTGAACAAACAAAACTTCTGCAACAACAATTAGCTGTTTATCAGCGGGAGACGCAATTAAAAGTAGCAAATCAAGAAAGAGAGACTACTCTGAAGTTACCAGAAGTATACAAAATTTTTGATAGCTGGCCTTTAAGATTATATCCGTCACAAATTTTAGAATCTCATCCGAGCCAAAAACGCACTCCGCTAAAAGTTTTTCTTGCGCCTCCGCAAATCAAGTTTGACCAATTTGAACATAGGACTGATGGTGTTTCGGAAATAGAATTAATGTTGGCTGAAGGTTTAAGAAAATTGTTCAATCAACATTATTCTCTACACAATCCCGTTAGACCAACAGAATTTTTAGCAGGGGCTTGGGATAGTAAACGTTTTCATAGTGAATCGAGCATTAAGGCTTTGTATGGGGTGTTAAAAACAGAGCCAATTTTAATTTTAGAGTCAGAAAATGATGGCGATTATCTCAATTTTCGGATTGCTTATTGGGGATTTAAACAAGAGAAGTATTACTACAAAACAATTGCAAGGTTATCTTATAAAGAAATTCTTCAGGAATCTGCCAAAAGTCGGGCTTGGGAGTGGAAAAAAATTCGAGATGAATTATTAGCGCTAGGAGAAAGTTTAGAAGAAATCAATCTTTTGGGTAGAGATAATGTATTTAATTTGGCAATTTTAGAAAAATCAGAAAAATGGCAGGCTCAAGGAATTGATGTTAGTAAGCTATCCTTGCAATATCAAGTAAATCATCAGGATTTTGAAAAACTTTGCCAGGTGTTGATTAATTGTCACTTTCTGGTTGCTGCTTGGGTAGCGGATATTTATCACTTAGTTCACCATGATGTACCGCCTTTGCTGCCAAAGTTGTTGCCAAGTTTGCTCAAAGATGCTTTTGATTTACAATCTGTGCAGGCAATAGCTTTTGGCTACAAACAAGTTTACCAAGCTCTGGAAATGGAACGACGTTACTGGGTTCCAGAGTTGGCTTTGCAATTAGCTCACAGTTTATCTCATTTACCCGATCGCTCTTGGGCACAAGAACAAATTGATTACTCTATATGCACATGGTTGGAATTACGTCAAGTCTCAGCACGGGAATTTGCTAACTCCTTAGAAGCGATGCAATCAGCCGTGAGCATCGAAGATGAAGAATATTTCCAAAGATTAAAAGAATATTTTACAGCAGTGAGCGATCGCCAAAGTATTCTAGGTGTAGAGAAACTGTTAGATGCGATCGCTAATCTCAAACACAAGCGCACCCTAGAAACTGCCAATCTCAAGTACACCCTCACTGGACATGCTGGCAAAGTCAACTCTGTGGCCGTTAGCCCTGATGGCGAAATTTTAGTTAGCGGTTGTACAGACAAAACCATCAATCTCTGGAATCTGCAAACTGGTAAATTAATTCGCACCCTCACAGAAAATTTAGGTGAAGTTTCATCCCTAGCAATTAGTCCCGATGGTAATTTCCTCGCCGTTGGTAGCTGCGAACACCCCAAAAGTAATGTCAAAGTCTTGCATTTGAAAACAGGCAAAGTATTGCACACACTTCTAGGCCATCAAAAACCAGTAAATGTTGTCGCAATCAGCCCAGATGGTACAATTCTGGCTAGTGGCAGTAATAAAATCAAGATTTGGAATTTAGATAAAGGCGACCGCATTTGTACCCTTTGGCATTCATCCGCTGTTCACGCCGTAGCCATCAGCCTTGATGGTACAATCCTTGCCAGTGGCAGTTCTGACAACAAAATCAGATTGTGGAATCCACGCACAGGCGACCCCTTAAGCACACTCAACGGTCACGATGGCGAAGTCAAATCAATTGCCATGAGTCCTGATGCACAACTCCTCTTCAGTGGTAGCGCCGACACGACCATCAAAATTTGGCATTTGGGCACTGGTAAACTGCTGCATACATTTACTGGACACTCACAAGCAGTCAAATCCCTAGCCGTTACTTTAGATGGACAAACTTTAATTAGCGGTAGTGCGGATAAAACCATCAAAATTTGGCGACTTTCCACAGGTGAACTACTGCAAACTCTGACTGGGCATTCAGGCACAGTGAATTCTCTAGCCTTAAGTCCAAATGGGAAGTTACTCGCTAGCGGTAGTACAGATCAAACCATCAAAATTTGGCAGATAGTATTTTAAACTAATACAGTTCAGATAAACCCAAAACCCTAATTGTAGAGACGCGATTTATCGCGTCTCCCAAGACCAATTATCTACATAGGCTATTTGCAGCAATGTTTATACGGGGTTAGCTGTTGTGATAAGCTTATTTAGAAATTTGTTCTTTTTAAGATGGTTAGTCTTCCACATCCAATTCAGTATCAAGGTAGTAAAAGAAATCTTGCTTCAAGCATTCTTGGGTTTCTGCCTAGTAGAGTAGGAAGGTTGGTAGAACCATTTGCTGGAACCGCAGCAATCAGTATTGCTGCCTCTTTTAAAGGCATTACTCAAGAATTTTGGCTCAACGATTTGAATAAACCGCTAATCAAACTGCTGGAGTTAATCATAGAGAAGCCAAATGAGGTGGCGGATAAATATGCAAAGGTATGGAATGACCAGCATGAAAATTCTATATCTCACTATTTCCAGGTTAGGGAAGAGTTCAATAAAACCAACGATCCAAAATTATTTTTGTATTTACTAGCTCGATGTGTCAAAGGCGCTGTTCGTTATAACTCCAATGGACTCTTCAATCAAAGTCCCGATAAAAGGCGAAAAGGAACTCAACCTCAAAAGATGAGGAAAAATATAGAAGGGGTTTCCCGGCTTTTGAAGGGAAAGTGTAAATTTACATGCTTGGACTTTAGAGATGTTTTAGCTGAAGTTCAAAGTAATGACTTTGTTTATATAGACCCACCCTATCAAGGTGTATCTGGAGATAGAGATTCAAGATATTTTTCTGGGATTATTTTTAATGATTTTGTTTTAGCTATTGAAGAATTAAATCGGAGAGAAATAGCTTTTGCAGTTAGTTATGATGGCAAACTGGGTAATAAAACATTTGGTTATCACTTGCCTGAAGAATTAGGTCTTAGAAAAATTGAAATTGAAGTTGGACGATCTTCCCAAGCAACATTATTGGGAAGAGAAGAAGTGACTGTGGAATCTTTATATTTATCGCGCAGTTTACTCAAAGAACCTATTTTAAGCATGGAAAGCTATATTCGCAGAGTATCCAAACAGCTTGCTATGCCAGAATGATATGGACAGCGATCGCAACCTACCCGATGATTTTATCAAGCTTTGTCAATCAGTGACTGCTAAAAGGCCGAAAGCTGTTGTTACCCATATTCTGCAATATGGTTTCATAACCACAGAAGAACTGAAGGAAAGATACGGATACAATCATCCCCCTAGAGCAGCACGAGATGTTCGAGAACACGGAATTCCTTTAGAAACCTTTCGCGTCACAGGTAGTGATGGGAGAAAAATAGCTGCTTATAAATTTGGAAATCTTGCTCAGGCAAGATTTTCGAGGTTATCTGGTAGAACAGGCTTATCGAAGCAGATCAAAAACGAGTTAATTAAAAGATATGGTTGTAAATGCTTTATTTACCTAGAAGAGCTTGATGAGCGTGAATTGCAAATCGATCATCGTGTTCCCTTTGAAGTTGACGGAGAACCAGAGCTAGAGCCTGATAACTTCATGTTACTTTGTGGGTCTGCTAATCGGGCTAAATCTTGGTCATGTGAACATTGTGAAAATTGGCGCAGCATAAAGGACAAGTCTATTTGCTTGTCATGTTATTGGGCATATCCAGAAAGCTACACACATATTGCGATGCGACAAATCAGAAGGATAGATATTATCTGGCAAGAAGAGAATGTTGAGATTTACGAAAGATTAAAACAGCAAGCAGCGAGTTTGAACAAAGAAATCCCTGAGTTTGTTAAAGAAATTATTGAACGAGAAATTAGACGACATATTGACTAGCTCTCTAACCTGTTCTGCTGAATCTTGTTGCAATGCTGATGCCGCGATCGCTAGCTAACAGAGGTGAACTTTTAGATGGGGAAGAAGTTATGGCGCGACTTCAAGATTTACCCAGGGCGATTAACTGAAGTTGAGATTAACTCTCTAACTTGTTCTGCTGAATCTTGTTGCAATGCTGATACCGCGATCGCCTCACTTTCTCCTAAACTTAACTGATGAATCCCCTGCTTAATTACAGGTATGCTTTGGGGATTCACGCTCAATTCATCCAACCCCAAACCTAATAAAATCCCTGTTGCTAAAGGATCTGCTGCCAATTCGCCACATAAACCGACGGGAATTCCCGCCCCATGGCCAGCCTCGATAGTTTGCTGTACCATCCTTAACACCGCTGGGTGCAGCGCATCAACTAAATTTGCCACCCGTGGATTAGTGCGATCGCCTGCCATGATATACTGGCTCAGGTCATTAGTACCGATACTAAAGAAATCTACTTCGGCCGCTAATCGATCGGCGATCGCTACCGCCGATGGCACTTCTACCATAATCCCTAGTTTGATCTCTGCATCAAAGGGAACACCAGCTTGATGCAATTCAGTCTGGACTTCACCCAGAATTGCTTTGGCCGCCCGCACTTCTGTGAGAGTTGCAATCATCGGCAACATAATTTTAATTTGGTGTCCGACACTAGCTCTCAAAATTGCCCGCAACTGAGTTTTGAAAACTTCTGGATTACCCAAGCAAAAACGAATTCCCCGCCAACCTAAGAAAGGGTTGGCTTCGGGAAACCCTACCCTGAGGTAAGGAAGTGGTTTATCGCCGCCGATATCCAAAGTCCGAATCATCAGGGGGCGATTATCTAAAACTTCGGCGATCGCCTGATACACTGCTAATTGTTCTTCTTCTGTGGGGGCGGTTGTTCTGTCTAAATACAGAAACTCGGTGCGGAGTAGTCCCACGCCTTCGGCACCGTTAGCGACAGCAACTTGCACATCACTAATACTGCCAATGTTGGCAAAAACGCTCACTTGCCGACCATCACGAGTCATTGCTGGCTGGTGTGCCGTAACTCGTGCTTGTTGTTGGGCAGTTTGCCAAGCTTCTCGCTTTGTCTGGAGCTGTTCTAAGATATCTAATTCTGGTTCTACCCAAGCTTTGCCACTTTCACCATCTAATGCCATGAGTGTCCCATCTGCCAAGTGCAACACCTGGGCATCCACTCCCAAAACTGCGGGAATACCCAAGGTGCGGGCGATAATTGCACTGTGGGAAGTGGCACTCCCGGAAGTTGTACAAATGCCTAACACCTTTGTCGGGTCGAGTCCGGCGGTATCCGAAGGCGTTAAATCCCTCGCTACTAAAATCGCTGGTGATTCCAGATGCAAGTTGGCATGGGCATTGCCAGTGAGTAACCGCATCACCCTTTGCCCCACATCTGCAACATCGTCCACTCGCTCTTGCAAATAAGAGTCCTCAAGTGTGCGGTAGGAAGTCGCCACTTCATCGACTACTGCTTGCCAAGCAGCTTCGGCATTGATATGGTGTTCTACAATCCGCTGATGAGCCGCTTCCAAGAGAACTGGATCTTCTAAAAATAATAAATGAGCATCAAAAATCGCAGCTTCAGCATCACCGATTTGAAAAGATGCTTGGGAAAACACCGCCTGAATTTCTTGTCTGGCGATGTGAATTGCTGCTTGTAAACGTTGCCACTCTGCCTGGGGGTCATCTACGTGATATTCCGTAATGGCAATGGCGGCGGGTTGATAATGAACAACAGGTGCGATCGCCACTCCACTAGAAGCCGGAATTCCTGATAGTTCGCCGGGACTGGCTGGGGTAACTTCGTGTTGCAGGGCTGGTGGATAATTCAAAGCAACATTATCTTCACCAAAATTAGTTGCAAACAATACTTGCAATGCTGCCAGTGCTGCATCTGCATCTGAGCCGGTGGCAGTAATTAGCAATTCGTGTCCTTGACGCACGCCTAAAGTTGTAACTTGGTTAATACTGTCGCCCCGGACTAACTCAGTATTTCTAGTTAAATTCCGCACCAAAATTTGAGATTGAAACCGGGCTGCGGTGGCTACAAACTGGGCTGCGGGGCGGGCGTGTAATCCCAAGCGATTGCTGACAATCAGCCGAATTTCTGGCGTTGGGAATGCTGTATTGGTTGGTTGGATGTTGCTATCTACAATCGATGTAGGACTACTAACTCCAGCCAATTGAGTGGCTTTGGCTACTAACGCGCCCCGTGCTTCGGCCATTACTTGCTGAATGTTACTACCAGCCGCCGCCGCCACCACAGCAGCCATCGCACCTTCCACCAGAGGCGCTTCACACAAATAGACTTTTTGTCGTTGTTCCTCTGGGAGAAATTCCAGTGCCATTTCTGCGCTGAGTAAAGCGCTACCCAAATCCATTAATACCAAAACACCATCATCACAGAAAACAGCAGCGATCGCTTCACTAACTTGCATGGGATCTGTACCCAAGGGATTTTGGGGATCTTCAATACCTGCTGCAATTGCGATCGGCACTCCACCCCGAACCATCTGCGCGGCGAGTTCCTGCACGCCCAAAGCAAGTTGTTTACTGTGAGAAACTATAACAATTCCGACCACTGCCACACCGCCAATCTAATTGAGAGGTTTGCGATCAGCCAGTTATCCATTTCAATTTCCCATTGAGCTAAAATTGCAACTGCCCGAAAATATTTCGATCTTCAAAGCTAGAAACCCGAATAAAATAGCCCTCTTCGATCGGAACACGTGGTGTCCACTCATGAACCCCATCGCTAGCAGTACGAGAAGAAATATTTTGCATAAGTTTCTTCTCATAGTACAACTTAATCGAGACATCGCCATCAAAATTGTCTCGCCACAATATTAAATAAGGCTGATCTTTCTTTGCAACGACTTTGCCATCTGGCTGACTGAGCAAGATTTTTGGCGCAACCTGATTTTTACTTTTCTTACGGAATCCCAGATAATGGGGTAAGTCTCGAAAAGCAGGATTTTGTTGCACATTAGACAATTGTGGAACAATAATATTTCCTCTTTGGGCATTGAACAAATAAGTCGATCTGCCCCCGTCAACGGTAATGATATCGCCTTTGACTCCTAATTTCCGTAATAAATCCGCCGCCTCATCCAAAGTTGCTTGGTTCACTGTCATAATCAACAATAACTCGTCACCTTGAACACCATCTTTGTTAAGAGTACCGATGACTTGGTATTTATTCACTTGATTTTGAGCTAAAACTTTTGCCGGATGGTCACTGTATTCATAAGTAACAATTGCGTTTTTTACAGCTTTTTGATTGAGAGGCGCAGCACTAAGTTGGTCATAATTTGTAATGTAAGCTTGTGCATCATCCCAAACTAAAGCCTTGAGGCGAATATTACTATAATATTTATCTTTTGGTTCTTTGACGGGGCCGTAGGGACTATTACCGCCACTGATGACTACACCATTGAGTTTAATTGGAAAAGATAATTGAGTACTGGATTGATATTGCTCAAAAAAAGAACAATTTATGAGAGAAAAAACGTTTTTATCGTAAAGTTTCTGGTATTCTTCTGCAACTTCAGAGAATAATTTGTTTTGGAAAAAAGGGCTGTAATGTCCACCTTCGCCTTGATAATATTTCCCTTGATTTTGACCCATATTATCGACCTCTCCAACGATTTGGTCAATATGCATTTTGCGGAGGTCAATAATTTGTAAATAAGCTTCATTACCCTTTGTTAATTCTTTTCTATATAAAGCTGCACCGTCTATTTTTTGCAGAGGCTGATAAGAAGATAAAGGATCGAAACTTTGAGCAATCCAAAGGCTACTCAAAATTGGCAGCAAAAACAGCAATAAATTGATGACAACATTCATGAGTATTTTGTAGAGTCAGAAATAAATATCGGGAATTATAATCTAAATTTCAATGTTAACCAAGTTTTGAAGTCCAAGTTTTAGGGTTGTTATAGGATTCATATTTGATTTCTGAAAAAACTCAGTACACCTTAGAAAGCCTTCTTTCCTGTTCCCTATTCCCTGTTCCCTGTTCCCTGACTACGTAAATCGTTTCAAAAATCAAACCGGATTCCTATAGCAGTTCTTCATGTTCGCCACAGTCGCCAATCTTATCTAGGTGAAGAATCTGATTGAGGCACCGTGGGATTCATGAGTTAACCCTCGTTGTAGTATAATTTTGGTTTTGTATTCTTAATGGTATAAGAAATGACGCCTCAATTTGAATACAGCACTCTTGCCCATCCCCAGGATATTGAGCAGCTTGGGCCTCTCCTTGACCAGTGTTTTGTCAACGCACTTGGTAGCGAGGGAGCTTACATGAACCGGGTTGGGATAGAAAATTTTCGGATTATTCGAGAGTCACAGCAATTAATTGGTGGATTAGCGACTCTGGATATGGGTCAATGGTGGGGTGGTGAGCGTGTGCCAATGACAGGAATTGCCGTAGTGGGTATTGCTCCAGAATACCGTGGTTCCGGGGGAGCGATCGCTCTCATGCAAAACACCCTCAAGGAACTTCATACCAGAGGTATACCCCTCTCTGCCCTTTATCCAGCAGTGCAAAGCCTATATCGAAAAGTCGGCTACGAACAAGCGGGTAGCTGGTACATTTGGGAAGTTGCAACCAACGCAATTGGGCTACGGGAGCAACCCCTACCTTTGCAACCAGTAGTCTCGATAAACCATCAAGTCTTTCACGAACTATATCAGCAGCAGGCGAAACTCACGCATGGATATTTAGACCGACATCCCGCAATTTGGCAGGGATTAATCCAAGCAGATGAAAAAGAAACAGTCTATGCCTATTTTATTGGAACAAAAAACCAACCCGAAGGTTATATTATCTTCACTCAACAACGAGCACAAGATGGTGAAATTATCTTTGTCAAAGATTGGGTACTGAAAACAGTTGCAGCTGTACAAACTTTTTGGTCTTTTCTAGCCACCCATCGCTCCCAAATTCAGCGAGTGCGCTGGAAGAGTTCTGCAATAGACACCCTGACATTGGTGTTACCAGAACAAACTGCTAAGATTTCGACTCAGTTTCGCTGGATGCTGCGGGTAGTAGATGTAGTCAAAGCGTTGGAAATGCGCGGTTATCCATCAGCAATTCAGACTGAACTGCACCTAGACATTCAAGATAATTTACTAGATGCAAACAACGGTAAATTCATTCTTTCTGTTGCCAATGGACGCGGCGAAGTTACCAAAGGTGGAAAAGGTGAATTGCAGCTAGATGTCCGAGAACTAGCGCCACTATATACAAGTTTGTTCTCTCCCCATCACCTGCAAATAGCCGGAAAACTGCATGGCACCCAAACCGCTATTTCAGCAGCTACGCAAATATTTGCAGCTAGTTCTCCTTCCGTGGCTGATTTCTTTTAATGGGAGGTGTGGGAGGACGGGGAGGTAGGGAGGTGGGGAGGTAGGGAGGTGGGGAGGTAGGGGGAGGTGGGGAGATAGGGAGGTGGGGAGATAGGGAGGTGGGGAGGTAGGGGGAGGTAGGGGAGTAAAGGAAGCAAGCAAACGATTATTATTCTTCCTCATCCCCCCATCTCCCCATCTCCTCATCTCCCCCTCTCCCCATCCCCCCCCCCCCCCCTCTCCCCCCTCCCCCTCATCTCCCCCATTTCCCCTACCTCCCCACCTCCCTGCCTCCCCACCTCCCTACCTCCCCGTCCTCCCCCACCTCCCATTAAAAGAAATCAGCCACGGAAGGAGAACTAGCTGCAAATATTTGCGTAGCTGCTGAAATAGCGGTTTGGGTGCCATGCAGTTTT
>JAVRBV020000064.1:0-14773 GCA_034531095.2 Nostoc sp. CreGUA01
AAATTCAGCAACATGGCTATAGCCAGACTGCTGGATAGTTATCCAGCCAGAACCTTGAAAACTGCATAGGAATGCGATTTAAGCAGGCAGACACAGACATTGGATGTGTATGCGATTGAAGCTGAATTGAATAGTGGTCAAGCTAATAAGGGCTGACGGTGGATACCTAGGCACACAGAGGCGAAGAAGGACGTGGTTACCGACGAAATGCTCCGGGGAGTTGGAAGCAAACTAAGAGCCGGAGATATCCGAATGGGGCAACCCAGTATACTACCTGCTGAATATATAGGCAGGAAAGAGCCAACCCAGCGAATTGAAACATCTTAGTAGCTGGAGGAAGAGAAATCAAACAGAGATTCCCTAAGTAGTGGTGAGCGAACGGGGAAAAGCCTAAACCAAGAGGTTTACTTCTTGGGGTAGTGGGACAGCGATATCGAATCTGGATGCTAGACGAAGCAGCTAAATACTGCACCAAAGAAGGTGAAAGTCCTGTAGTCGAAAGCAAAAGGATAGTAGCTGAATCCCGAGTAGCATGGGGCACGAGGAATCCCATGTGAATCAGCGAGGACCATCTCGTAAGGCTAAATACTACTGTGTGACCGATAGTGAACCAGTACCGCGAGGGAAAGGTGAAAAGAACCCCGGAAGGGGAGTGAAATAGAACATGAAACCGTCAGCTTACAAGCAGTGGGAGTCCGATTCAACGGATGACCGCGTGCCTGTTGAAGAATGAGCCGGCGACTTATAGGCACTGGTAGGTTAAAACGAGAATGTTGAAGCCACAGGGAAACCGAGTCTGAAAAGGGCGTCAAATCAGTGTTTATAGACCCGAACCCTGGTGATCTAACCATGGCCAGGATGAAGCTTGGGTAACACCAAGTGGAGGTCCGAACCGACCGATGTTGAAAAATCGGCGGATGAGCTGTGGTTAGGGGTGAAATGCCAATCGAACCAGGAGCTAGCTGGTTCTCCCCGAAATGTGTTTAGGCGCAGCGGTAATGATTATAGTCGGGGGGTAAAGCACTGTTTCGGTGCGGGCTGGGAGACCGGTACCAAATCGAGACAAACTCAGAATACCCGATGGACACATTGCCAGTGAGACAGTGGGGGATAAGCTTCATTGTCAAGAGGGAAACAGCCCAGACCACCAGCTAAGGTCCCGAAATCATCGCTAAGTGATAAAGGAGGTGAGAGTGCACAGACAACTAGGAGGTTTGCCTAGAAGCAGCCACCCTTGAAAGAGTGCGTAATAGCTCACTAGTCAAGCGCTCTTGCGCCGAAAATGAACGGGGCTAAGCGATGTACCGAAGCTGTGGGATTTGTCTATTGATGAATCGGTAGGGGAGCGTTCCGTCGTAGGTAGAAGCAGTAGCGGCAAGCAGCTGTGGACGAAACGGAAGTGAGAATGTCGGCTTGAGTAGCGCAAATGTATGTGAGAATCATACACCCCGAAACCCTAAGGGTTCCTCCGCCAGGTTCGTCCTCGGAGGGTTAGTCGGGTCCTAAGGCGAGGTCGAAAGGCGTAGTCGATGGACACAGGGTGAATAATCCCTGACTATGATATGGGAGCATTGCAAGGGACGCATGAAAGATAGCCATACCCTGATTGGTTTGGGAAAGGTTTACGAACCTTGTGTGGTGAATGATAGTGCCAAGAAAAGCTAGTAATGTGATGAACATATTGTACCCGTACCCGAAACCGACACAGGTAGGGAGGTTGAGTATACCAAGGGGCGCGAGATAACTCTCTCTAAGGAACTCGGCAAAATGGCCCCGTAACTTCGGAAGAAGGGGTGCCCACTGAATAAGTGGGTCGCAGTGAAGAGATCCAGGCGACTGTTTACCAAAAACACAGGTCTCCGCAAACGAGTAATCGGACGTATGGGGGCTGACGCCTGCCCAGTGCCGGAAGGTTAAGGAAGTTGGTCAGGGAGCAATCTTGAAGCTAGCGACCGAAGCCCCGGTGAACGGCGGCCGTAACTATAACGGTCCTAAGGTAGCGAAATTCCTTGTCGGGTAAGTTCCGACCCGCACGAAAGGCGTAACGATCTGGATGGTGTCTCAGAGAGAGACTCGGCGAAATAGGAATGTCTGTGAAGATACGGACTGCCTGC
Organism: Nostoc sp. CreGUA01; assembly: GCA_034531095.2. Lineage (GTDB taxonomy): Bacteria > Cyanobacteriota > Cyanobacteriia > Cyanobacteriales > Nostocaceae > Nostoc. The sequence continues at coordinate 2,115 of JAVRBV020000064.1, forward strand.
ACCTGGACAGAAAGACCCTATGAAGCTTTACTGTAGCCTGGAATTGTGTTCGGGCTTGGCTTGCGCAGGATAGGTGGGAGGCGATGAGACATTCCTTGTGGGGAATGTGGAGCCAACGGTGAGATACCACTCTGGCGAAGCTAGAATTCTAACCCATCTCCGTTAGCCGGAGAGGGAACAGTTTCAGGTGGGCAGTTTGACTGGGGCGGTCGCCTCCTAAAAGGTAACGGAGGCGCGCAAAGGTTCCCTCAGCACGCTTGGAAACCGTGCGGCGAGTGTAAAGGCATAAAGGGAGCTTGACTGCAACACCTACAAGTGGAGCAGGTACGAAAGTAGGCCTTAGTGATCCGACGGCTCAGAATGGAATGGCCGTCGCTCAACGGATAAAAGTTACTCTAGGGATAACAGGCTGATCTCCCCCAAGAGTCCACATCGACGGGGAGGTTTGGCACCTCGATGTCGGCTCATCGCAACCTGGGGCGGAAGTACGTCCCAAGGGTTGGGCTGTTCGCCCATTAAAGCGGTACGTGAGCTGGGTTCAGAACGTCGTGAGACAGTTCGGTCCATATCCGGTGCAGGCGTAAGAGCATTGAGAGGAGTCCTCCTTAGTACGAGAGGACCGGGAGGAACGCACCGCTGGTGTACCAGTTATTGTACCAACAGTAGACGCTGGGTAGCCAAGTGCGGAGCGGATAACCGCTGAAAGCATCTAAGTGGGAAGCCCACCTCAAGATGAGTGCTCTCACTACATTAAGTAGGTAAGGTCACGGGCAGAACACCCGTTCATAGGCGGTAGGTGGAAGTGCAGCAATGCATGTAGCCGAGCCGTACTAATAGACCGAGGGCTTGACCTCTACAATCAGCTATCAATTTATTTCGCATTCCTGGCAGTCTTCAGGGTTTTGAACCCTCTAATTTAAAATTTCTAATTCTTTTTTGAATTTTGAATTTTGAATTTTGAATTCTTTCCTGGTGTCTATTGCGCGGTGGAACCACACTGAACCCTTCCCGAACTCAGAGGTGAAACGCTGCTGCGGCAACGATAGTTTAGGGGTTGCCCTACGCTAAAATAGCTCGATGCCAGGTTTTTATTCACACTTAAACCCCCTCGCTCACATCACTAGCTTGGGGGTTTTAGTTTATCCTGTATTTAGTATTGGGATTTATCGCTATGACTCAAGAACTTTGGGATTTAAGGAAGTCTATTCTTGAGGGGCGTTATCAGGACGCTTTGCTAATTGTTGATGAATTGGAGTTGATGAGTCGAAAGAGTTATATCCGAAATATTAGAAGTTTTCTCATCCGGCTAATTATTCATTTGATTAAAAATCAGCTAGAACAGAGATTAACTAATTCTTGGGTCGCTTCGATTAAAGGTTCAATTTTAGAAATTCAGGATTTAAATTTACAGGATAACAAAACTTCTTACTATGTTAAACCATCTGAGTGGGAGGATTTGTTGGATGCGGGTTTTGATGCAGCAATCGATCCTGCATCTGCGGAAATAATGAATGGTTTGTATACACCTAAGCAATTATCAGCAATGGTAGATAAATCACTGATTATCTCTATAGCAAAAGATTTTTTAAATTTAACTTATACGAATACTCAAAAGTCTTTGCCTAGTGCTATTGATGAGATGTTGAGGGATTTACCTGGTGGTCATGAGTGGCAAGAAGGCAAGTAAATTAGGTGTTTTTACGTCCAATCGCTTTCTATTCATCCTCTGTTTCATCTTGAACAATATTTTGTGCAATTAACCAATCACTATCTGGACGGCAAACCAGCCGAGCATTGCTGTATGCCCAACCTAAAGGTAAAATTGTATGTCCAAGATAGCTACCTGATTGGGTTTTTTCAGTTACTAACGCAATATCAACTTTATTATCATCAACCAGAGCTAATGGAAGTAAGAGAGACATAATATTTCGTGTTGGAAAATACATTGGAATAGCAGTTTTATAATTCCATTTCACTCGTTTAATAGCTAATCTTAATGCGTCATCCAATCTTGCTTTTATAAACCTGTACACTTTCGTATCTTTTTCGATTGCTTGACCAAATTTTTCAAAGTAGAAACGTTTATTCTGGTAGGACATTTGTGTTGTATCCTCCAAAACAAAACCCTGAGGAGCATTTTCTTCAAGAAAATTTAAAGGTAAACGATAGGTGTTCTCCACTATAATATGCTGGTAGTCTAACTTTGGTTCCTCTGCTGAAACGTCATACAGCATATCTGCTGTGTTTTTGAAGTAATTTGCTTGTTCCGGCAATTTACTAAATTGACGCACTAAAGTTTTTCCTGCCCAGTCTTCACCAGCAATGCAAAAGTCAGAAAACTCCCATTTTTGTCGCCTAGCTTTACTCTTTTTAAAGAGTGCATAGATAGGTTCATAGCGTCTATCAACTAAACCAGTATTGAAACTGGCAAATTCTACTGTCTCAAGAATTTTATCTTTTTCTTGAGTAAGCCTAAAGAAAGTATAGATGAGGTAATTAAATAAAATTGGATACTGATTAATTTCGTTCTCAGATTTTTTGCCGTAGAACCACTGCTCATATAAAGCTAATTCCCTAAGCCTATTCAGAGTCATAGTTAAGTCACCAAGCCATGCCCAATCAAAAAGCGCATTCTTAGGGCTTACCGAGATCCTTCGAGTGTTCGGTTTAACTGGTAGAACTGGTTTAGCCACTGCTTCATTTTGCTTAACTTGTGATGTTTTTGGAATCAACCTTCCAAGATTGACGGGAACCTCAGATGACTCATCCTGTTTCAATTCCACTAAATCAGTGTACTCACTCAAGAAATGAGAAAGTTTCAAGTGTCCTGTCGATTTCAAGTCAAATCCCAATCCACGAAGAACACTACCAAAGTCTGCTAAATAGAACCAGCCATTTTTAGTTACACACTTACTAGCACACTGAATAATGATATTGCGAATGTCGGACTGGCTCATATACTATATCCTGCGCTGAACTTCACTAAATTAGAGTACTGTTAATATTCATAGTGTGCCCATACGTCTACATAACACTAACACCTTTGAAAAAAGTAAAAAGTTTTTCTCTAAGGAACGATCGCCTCTGTCAAAATGGTGTTTAATACACCTTTAATTGTGAATTTCAGCAAATGTCACTCCAACTGCAAAATCTCACAGGCGGTTACACTACAGTACCAATTGTCCAAGACATTAACCTTACCTTACAAACAGGAGAATGGTTGAGTTTAGTTGGTGCTAATGGCTCAGGTAAGTCTACCTTACTGAAATTGCTCAGTCGTATTCTTTCTCCACAGCAGGGAACAGTGCTACTTGATGGTAAAGCAATTCATTCTCAACCGCCAAATCTAGTTGCACAGAAACTAGCATTTTTACCGCAACAACAAATAGTTCCCGTTGGGTTAACAGTGCGACAATTAGTAAGTTTAGGACGCACGCCACATCAACCTTGGTGGCAATGGGAATTAAAAGCTGAAGATTGGCTAAAAGTCGAAGCTGCAATACAAAAAACGCAACTAGAGAGATTAACCGATCGCTTAGTTGAACAACTCTCAGGTGGTGAAAGACAACGAGCTTTTTTAGCTTTAGCACTAGCGCAAGAACCAAGAGTTTTATTATTAGATGAACCTACAACTTTTCTCGATATCAACTATCAATTACAACTGTTGGAACTGCTTAAAGAACTAAATCAGCAGCAAGAATTAACTATTGTCACAGTTTTACATGAACTGAATTTAGCAGCACGGTATAGCTCTCGCATGGCATTATTAAAACAAGGCCATATTTGGGAAGTTGGTACGCCTGAAGAAGTTATGACACCAAATGCGATCGCGCGAGTTTTCGGGGTTGAATCAGTGATTATTCAAACACCTGTTGGCTTACAGGTTTGTGCTATTTCTGCTATTTAAAATCATAGTCTCCTCGACTTAGAATTATAAAAATTACTCTCAAAAATCAGCGGAGAGAGTTTTAATTTAAAAATTAAAAATTTGCTTTCGGCAGTTTTTTAATTTGCTCAGTGAAATATGCTTCTTGATGTTTGAGTTGTTGCGCGAGTTCTAACCCTTTTTGAAAGGCTGTTAGTGCTTGAGGATATTCTTTGCGTTCTAAATACAATTGTCCAATTTGGTCATAAGCTTGCATCACTGTGTAAAAGTTGGCGGCTTGCGTCTGTGTATCTACAAGAATTTGGCTAGCTTCTAAAGCCTCATCTATTTGTCCTTGAGAACGATACAACGCAATTAACTTTTGCAAAGCTTCCCCAGCACGAACATACTCCTGCAATTGCCAAGCAGTGGTATAAGCTTCTTGATAATTTTTAAAAGCCTCTACCAGTAAATTAGGATCTGTCTTTGCCAGAGATTCGTAATCTGAGGCGATCGCTAGCTTTAATTCTGGTATTTTAAGAAGGTTATTTTCATTAATGTAAATTTCTACTAACTTGTTAAGTACATTTAATGACTGCTGTGGTTGTTCTGTCTGGGCGTAAATCTCAGCCAATTGTTGGAGATATGCTAGCTCATTTACAGATTCTCCTTGGGAAGTAGCTAAACTTAACAATTCTTCGTAGATTGGTGCAGCTTGGCGATAATCAAACCAACTTAGATGCAGTTCTCCAATTGTCTTAAGAGTTTCTACTATTGCTGTGGTATCTTTTTGTTGTCGGACTGCTAGCAAAACTTGGTCATAAGCTTGTACAGCCTGTTTAGGCGATCGCAAATTTTGGTAAGCTTGACCTAGCGATCGCCATAGTTCTAAATCAATTGTGATAGATTTTTCCTCTTTTTGGGTTTGCTTTTGAATTGCTTGCAATCGTTCAGTAATATATAGTACCTCTTGGCGATCGTTTTGATTCCAAGCGATCGCACCGACTCGTGATAATGCTTGTACCTCCGCTAAAAAACCCAAAAACCGCCGCAAGCGCAGTTCTCGGTTCCAAATTTCAAACGCCGCCACCTGATCTCCTGCTTGGAGTTTTGCAGCAGCTTGTTGGTTTAACTTATCTAATGCTGGTTCTAAATTTTGCCGTTCTTCGGGAGTTAACGGCTTTTTATCCTTGGGCGATCGTGGTAAAAGTGAATCGGGTGTAGTAAATTCTAGCGGATTAGGAGGAAATTTATCTGGTGGTTTGGGCTTTTGACTCTGTGCTAGCGTCAAAGAGTTATTCAAGAATATAGTGGCAGTAACAATAACAATTAACCGCTGTAGCATAGTAACTTTACCTTGTTGTATGGGGTATGGGGCATTGGGTGTTGGGCATTGATATTTATGTTAATGTCCCATAATTAAGTATTTCTTGCTTTCAACCCTGCCAACTTGTTTGACGCTAGAACATCAATAATTATCCCTACTCCCCACTTCCCATTCCCCATTCCCCATTCCCCATTCCCTATTACCATTGGCAAGGTCTACAATACTTCCAGATAATTTTTAAGCAATTGGTTGATCGTCTGTAATGACTCATTCTACTGATATCGCCACCTTAGCCCGCTGGATGGCAGCTGACTTTAGCAATCAAGAACAAGCTTTTGAAAATCCGCCTTTTTATGCCCACATTCGTGTTTGTATTCGTCCCTTACCCTGGGAATTGTTTTCAGGAGTAAGCTTGTTTCTGGAACAAGCTTATAATTTTATGCTCAATCAACCCTACCGAATGCGGGTGATGAACTTGATTGAGGCAGAAAACCACATTGTCATCGAACACTACACTGTTAAGGAAGAACAAAAATTTTACGGCGCATCCCGTGACCCTGAACGCCTAGAAATTTTATCGCTTGACCAACTAGAAAAAATGCCAGGTTGCAACATGGTTGTTGAGTGGACAGGTCAAAGTTTCAAAGGTAGGGTCGAACCTGGTAAAAGCTGTATTGTGGTTCGTGATGGTAAAAAGACTTATCTTGATAACGAATTTGAGATTGACGCCAAAGAGTTTTTCAGTCTCGACCGAGGAAGGGACTTTGACACCGATGAACGTCTGTGGGGTTCTATAGCCGGTCCATTTCACTTTCTTCGTTGGAGTAGTTTTGCTGATGAAGTGAAGGTCTAACAAGTGAGGAGTGAAGAATTAAAACTCATACTCCCTTAATATCCTATTGCACTTGTGATGGCGTACCCGCCCCCATAGATTGCACATTCATAATCCTCTGACAACCACTAACTGGGTCTTTTAAGTACTCCATTGGCAAATCCGTGATGTATTTGCTGCACCCAGCTAGGATAAAATTTCTACGGTAGTTAGAAGCTCAAAAATTTATTCACTCAAAGGATGGAAATTTAGATAAAATGTTGGTAATATAGTCAATCGTGGGTCGGCGACATAGCCAAGTGGTAAGGCAGAGGTCTGCAAAACCTCCATCCGGCGGTTCAAATCCGCCTGTCGCCTTTTAACTAATTATTTGCCAAAAACCCTTGTTTAACAAGGGTTTTGACATTTATTATCGCAAATAAAAAAACCCGGACTAGCCGGGTGTGAGTTCAATTGTTATCCAAACTGAATAACTCTGTATCCATTAGCGTCCTAAACTCCGCCAATCGACAAGTACATCCTGAACCAAGATTGTTTTATTGTAAAGTTGCAGAATAATCAGCAGAAACACAAAAAACAGCAACATAAAAACAGCCATCACAGGGGTAGTACCCCAACCTGGTGCCACTTTCCCATACTCAGAGTTCAGCGGTCTCAGGATATCTCCCAACCTAGTCCTTTGTGCCATAGTTCACCTAAGATTACTTGCCAAAGCTTTTTTTAATCTTCTGTAATATTCTATAAGAATAGCACTCATAATCAATCTTAAAATTATGGAACCCGCAATAGTTCTTAGCATTTCTGTGGCCGCTGTCTTGGTTGCCATTACAGCTTTTGGAATTTATACCTCCTTTGGCCCTCCCAGCAAGCAGTTGAGCGATCCTTTTGAAGATCACGAAGATTAGGATTGGGCATTGGTCGCTGGAAAAGCACAACTGACCGCCGAAAAGTGACTTTCAAATACAAAGGTATTTCTTGTAGGGTGGGCGTCTCGCCCGCCCGTAACAAAGGGTAGACAAGATGTCCACCCCACAAGATGAGATAATTTGGCAATAGTTTAGTGGCTTACCTAAGCTTGGGATTAGTCGCTGGTATCACCTTGAAGCTGGCGATTTTCCAAGGCTGTATCGTCAAGATTTGTTGCTCAGATGAGAATTCAGGAGCAGTATCAGCGGAATTCTCTAACAAATCTACGGTATTTTCTAGACTCATTCCTAAATCGCTTTGCAAAGATAACTCGGTTGTTTCTCCGTGACATTCATAACACCGCAGAATTAAATGCTCTGGGTCATCCTCTGCTGGCTTCAAAGCCATCAAAATTAAATTTTGGGATGATAAATTCAGAAAGCTTGCTGTGTCAGGGGTGGGGACTGGGGACTGGGGATTGGGGACTGGGTTTAGTATCACTTGTAGGGGTGTATTCAATTCATAGCCACGCTGTACTGTATGGGCTGATTCCCAGGTACTTGTGTGGGGATATAAGGCATAGGTGAATTCATGGAAACCTCGGTCAGTTTCTGGGTCTGGCCAATTGGGACTACGTAGCAGTGTAAGACGTAGTTGATTGGGTTTGGCATCGTAACCATATTTACAATCATTGAGCAAGCTGATTCCGTATAAACCATTATTTGTTTCGCCTGTTAAATCAGCCCAACGCAAAGCGGGGACTTCCCATTTGGCTTGTTCTGCTCTTGTTTGCGGTTTAGTTGAACGGCGAATTGCGGCACAGGGAATTTCGTAGGTGGCGAAGTCTGCTTCAATGTTGAGAGGAAAAGCAGCTTTGACTAATACTTGATTTTCTTGCCAGTTCACCTTAGAGAAAATTTTCAGCAGAGGTGAACCAGCTTGCAGAATATAATCTTGGCTAAATTCTGATTCGCCCAACTGACGCACTACTCGTAGACGATTTTGTAGGGCGCCTTGTTCTACCCACTTTATAGATTGAAGATTTGTTGGGGGTAAGGGATGCTGAGCATAATTGGGGTCTATATTCCAAGCATCCCAATATTGACCACTGTCTTTAAAAGCTTGCAGTTGATTCCCTGCACCACTCAAAACTTCCCGTTGATAAGTTTTGTCAAAAACACTTGATAAATCTCCTGTGTCAGGGTTTATAACAACTCGCAGGAATTCATTTTCTAGAACCCATTCTGGGGATGAGGGAGATGGGGGAGATGAGGGGGATGAGGGGGATGAGGGGGAAAGCCAGAAGAGGCGGTAGCCTATGGGTGGGATGTCGGGGGCGAGAAATAGTAGGGTTGATGGTTGAGATAGTTGGGAGATAAGTAGTTTGCCGGAAGCATCGTAAATCTGCCATTGGTGGGTAGTTGTTGGGGGTGTGGGTAAGGTGAGAGAAACTACCTCAGAACGGTGCCAATTGAGAGAATTGAAGATGAAAATAGGTAAACTATTGGGTTTTGGTGGTTGTGGTAAGGTAATGTGAGATGCGATCGCCTGCAATGATTCTTGTAATATCTTCGTTCCCACTTCTTCGACTTGTTGCCATTCAACCAAGGCATCCAGATAAACTTGGGTAATGGAAGAACCAGGCAGAATATCATGAAACTGTTGAAATAACACTTGTTTCCAAGCTGCTTCAATTTCGGCTTTGGGATATGTCACACCACAGCTAATATTTGCTAAGGTTGCAAAGAGTTCCGCTTCATACAACAAAACCTCACAACGACGATTCCAACGTTTTTGGTCTGCGTGGGTAGTGTAGCAGCCGCGATGGAATTCTAAGTATAGTTCGTCATTCCAAATGGGGAAATGGTGGGATGGGGGGGATGAGGGAGATGAGGGGGATGAGGGAGATGAGGGAGATGAGGGAGAATAATAACTCCTGAATTCTGAATTCTGATTGAATTCTGATTGAATTTGCTGTAAATACTTTTCGGCGGTGGTAAATTCTAACTCTGGGAAGAAGGGGGATTTTTGCCAGCGTTGGGCGGTTTCTAACATATCACGGGTGGGACCGCCGCCGTGGTCGCCGACACCAGGAAGCCAGAGAGACTCTGGTAAATTAGTTTGGCTTTGCCACTCTAGGGCGTATAATGCCATTTTAATCGGGTCGATCGCTTCACCGATGGATGCAGACATGAAACTAAAGACTTCGCTACCATCTGGCGATCGCCACCAAAAAGCACCATAATCAAATTTAGTAGTATCATTCCACCGCAACTTTTGGGTGACAAAATACTCAATTCCAGCATTAGCGAAAAACTGCGGTAAAGTTGCACAAAAACCAAAAGAATCTGGAACCCACACCACAGGGGAAAGTTTGCCAAATTTTTCTTGGATGTATCGCTGACCATACAACAGCTGACGGACAATCGATTCACCAGCAATCAAGTTCAGTTCTGGTTCTACCCACATTCCGCCGATAACTTCCCATCTTCCAGCTGCTACTTGTGTTTGAATTGCCTTAAATAAATCCGGGCGATGTTCCTCAATCCAAGCATAAAGCGCCGGAGTCGAATGACAGAAAATTAACTCCGGAAAATCTGCTTGCAACTGCAAAACCGATGCAAAAGTGTTTTGGGCTGCATTCCAAGTTTCACTCACAGGCCACAACCATGCTAAATCTAGATGAGCATGACCCAATAAATAGATTTTAGATTTTAGATCCCCCCAACCCCCCTTCAAAAGCAGGGCTAAGATTTCAGATTGAATTAGATTTTGCCTTAACGACTTTACCAACTCTCCCCACTCTGCGTCCTTGGCGTCTTGGCGGTTCGTTACCTCCCCCACCGCCTCCACCAAAACATCCAACTTCTCTGGTGCAAACTTTTGCAAATAAAGTTGCAAAATAGCCAACTCATCAGCCACAAAACCCGGATCGGGATTATTATCATCATTAGACTCATAAACAAGGAGCGATCGCACTAAAGCACCGTCACAATGTCCCGGACTCACTAACCGCAAAGCCACCACAAATTCTTCCCCTGGCTTCACCCCACGACTCAAAAGCACTCTTGGCGAACAATCAAATAAATCACCCTCTAGCGCTAACTCGCCATTCACATAAATTTCCGCAGCATCAGCCCACCAAACTAACGCCAGTCGCAAAGATAACCCAGCTAAAGGATAACCCTGTAAATCTTGGGGAACCACCAATTTTTGCACTAGCCACAGGATTTTTTTCCCACCTGTCCAAGCAATATGTTCTTTAGCATTCAACTCTACAGGTTGCCAATCGAATAAATTAGCAGTTGTAACATCGGTAATCATCCGGTCAGATTCCTGGTATAACCAAGTAGACTGAAGATTAACTTGAGAAAAAGAGCGTAATTGCTCAATTGCTTGTGAGATGAAATTAGTCTGAGATTGAGAGATAATTGGGGTCATATTTTCGCTAAAATGAGGGCACACAATAATTAACAGTTTGTGGTTTTTATCAAGAAGAATTCAGAAGTCAGGAGTCAGAATTCAGTATGGATTGTAGTCCGAATGGTACTGAATATTGGTTATCAAACCAGACTTATTAACGCTATGCTAACCGCCCCTAGTGGGCAAAACTAGTCTGAATTATTCTTCCTGATTCAAACTCTATTCCTTTATGGTTACAGTATTGACCAATTCTGACTCCTGTCTCCTGAATTCTGAATTCTGACTCCTGACTCCTGTTTATTGTTTGGCGGGAGTCTCACAACTAAACAAGACTCGAACTCAAAAATTACTATTATGTCTTCTGGTTCTTCTGGTCGTTATCAAAGCAGACTATTTAATTTTGTCAACCAGCAATCTCGGCGGTTAACAGAAAAATGGGAAAACACCTTTCGGCATTTGCAAGTTGCCACTAAGTGGAGTGTGGAATTACTACTTTATCCAGTGTATCTGCTGCTTAACTCATCTGAATCAGATGCTAAAACGCTACACACCAAAGAACCACAATCGAGGCTGAATTTACCAGCAAATGATTTTGATTTTCAGCCAGAACCTGATTTAAATGTTGATACTCCTATTGAAAATGTATTAGAAACAGTTTATTATCTGTCATTTGAGGAGGCGAACGCCACTCCTGAAAATAACTCTCAATCTTTCAATCCTCTGAAATTATTGGGAGTTTTTGTCCAAAAATATATTCATCATAATTCGACAAATAACACTAATATTATTCATTCTTCAACTATTACAGAGAATTCATCTACAAGTATCAAATATTCACAGCCAGAAAATCCTCTCAATCAGCACCTTAAAGTCATCCGAGGAATTGCGACAAATTTGCTAAATCGTAATTTAGTACTTGTCACCGCTGAGAATCAAATCCTTGATATTTTGACACCCCAGCAGCAGGCAAAATTAGAAAACCGGATTATCAGCGAAGTGGCTAATTACTGGAAGTGTTGGCGATTATTTGAAGTTAAAAAGCGAAAAGAATTATTACCAAAAATTGATGGTTTATTAGCAAAATTGACCGGAGAAAATACAGCTAAAATTCCAATTTTAGCCGAGGTAAAATCTAAAAATTTACTTGATTCAAGGAAGTTTTTAAGATTTTTAGATATAGCTGTTGCTAAAATAGAATCAAATGCTTTAATACCCATTAAAGAACATAGCCAAGAAATTGTTCAAGCTGCTCAAACTCAGCTAAATATATTTATTTATGGAAAAGAAAAGTTAACTGCTAAAGGAGAAATTGCAGTTAAATCTGAGGATTTAGAAACTCGCACATTGGATTTTCAGGCTTTAATTGAAGCAGCAATTAATTACTTTTTTGGTGTTGGTAATAGAAAAACACTTGAGTCAAAAAATGCTGGCGATCGCCCAAATAAGCTATTATCTATTTACCCTAAAAAAGCTTTATCTAAAAGCCGTCAGTTCCAAAACCAAGATTTAACAGACGATCTTTGGTTAACGTGGAATGATTTGTTTGGCAATGGCGAACAGTTTGCTGAAAAAGCAGTTACATTTTCTGAAAATACAACTCCTGCTTTAGCTTCAAGTTTCTCAGCAAATTTTTCTTGGCCAAAAAATTTCACTCCACGGCAGCCAAAAGTCAAATCTGATTTAGTACAAACCAAAAAAACAATCCGTCATCTCGCCTCAATTCCCAAAACATCTGCAAAAGTTACTTCTTTTACAGAAACTCCAGGAATGATTTCCCAACCTGATAGCAAGAGTCAGAAAGGGGAAATTTGGCAACAGCAATTTTCTCAAAGCACTGGAGTTGAAGCACAGCCAGACTGGATAGAAACCAAAGCAACTGCAATGGGTTATGAAAAGCACCCCCTAGAAAAAGTTTTGGAATGGCTTGATTTTATTATGCTTTGGTTAGAAGAGACATTTGTGAAAATTTTTCAATCTTTTCAACGAGTGTGGCAAGGGAAATAGTAAAGCAGAATTCAGGAGTCAGAATTCAGAATTCAGAAGAGTTCAAACATCGGGACTTGATTTTTGTAAGCGTTATTTGGGTATCAAAATTCTGTATTCTGAATCCCGATATTACAGCCTATTTCAGGTAAATGAAGTACACTCTTTGGGGCACAATATATTCATTGGTGTCAACTTAACGTAAAATTGATTTCCCGCAAGGAACTGAAGTTCCTTGCTCATAGCTCAAGTCATCTAAAGATGACTAAAATATAGCCAAAAATCTTTAGTCTACTTCAGTAGACTTTAGCTATAAGAGAGGG
>JAVRBV020000065.1:0-7866 GCA_034531095.2 Nostoc sp. CreGUA01
AAAATTGATGTCCAGCAAGGAACTGAAGTTCCTTGCTAATAGCAAAAGTCATCTAAAGATGACTAAATATAGCCAAAAATCTTTAGTCATCTTTTAGATGACTTTTGCTGTTAGGCTGGGAATTTATTCCCAGGCGGGTGAGAAAGCCAACAGATAAGCGATTTCTAGCTTAAGTTGACACCAATGAGCATTGCTGTGCCCTGACGACAGATGTGGTTCAAATACATGAAATTTGCTGTAAAAACCTACTTTTTTACTTGTTCTCAGTATCACTATTTAGCACAAGATACTTGCTATTTTCTTGCCGTAACTGAGCATCTTCTTCGTTATAAAAGAACGACAGCAAAACAAAGCGCTGTCCGCTGATGACAGGAGTAGCCTCATGCAATAATGAGCAAGAAAAAATCACTGCTTCTCCAACATTTGGGGTATAAAGTTGGAGTCCATATTCTGGAAAACGTAAATCGCCACCTTTATAAGCGCCAGTATTCAAATTTAATGACATAGCAAACCGTCGGTGAGCAGTGCCTTTAGTAGTATTGTCACGATGACGATTAAAAAAGCCTTTATCAGTTGCTTTGTAACATGACACTAGATAACGTTCAAAGCGAGTGATGCTAAATTGAAAAGCCTTCTCAATTTCTGGTTTAACTCGTCGCATAATCAGATTATTGATTTGCTTTAATAACTCAGGTTCAGAAATTAAATAGTCTCGACGTTTTTTAAATTCATAGTCCAAAACTCCAACTGTTTTGCCATCAATTTGTCGCATAAAACCGGAATCTTGACCACCATCTGCTTCATACAAATTAATTAAATGTTGGCAAAAATTTCGATCTAAAACATTGGGTATAAATAAAACAGGTGCTTGTCTGGCTGCGGAAATATTTTCGGTAATTTGAGGTAAGCTTTTGATAAACTCAAATACTTCCCCACAAGCATGAGTAGTAGCTGAGATTGGCAAAACTTTGAGAATTCGTAAATTTTCATCTATAACAAAAATTGTTGGTCTGTATTTTAGTTCATTATTTCCCTGATTACTTGGCTGACAAACACCGTATTCCAAACTGACTTTCCGTTGAAAATCCCAAAGAAATTTGAAATAAGTTTTATTTTGGATTAACTCTGCTAAAAAAGTGTCATTTGGGTCTATACTGAGTCCAAAGAATGGTACTTGATAAGCAGCGAACTCTTGCTGACGATTAGAAAAATCATCAATAATCTGACGAATATAGTTGTTTTTTGAACTCCCGAAAAAAAACAAAACACTACGATATCCACCAACCGAATTAAAGTGAAAACTTGGGTTCGAGGTTGAGGGAAGAATGAACCAAGGAATTGGATCGCCAACAGTCAGATGTAACATAAGCAAGTCAGATAATTTGAGATTTTAGATTTTTGATTTTAGAAGTCATAAATAGCGAATTTAATTCGCTCAATGTTTTTATAATTTTGCGTTACAAGTCATATGTGATAAATGACTAAAGTCAAAAATCAGTATCAGTAGGCTTTAACTTCTGCAAAAAATTCAGCATAGCTGAAACTACAGCATCTGAAGACTCAATCAAGAAGCCATGACCACCACGGTCGATAACTACAAGTTCGGAATTGGGAATACCTTGAACAAGTTGCTGGGAAAACTTTAGTGGGGTAAGAATGTCTTGTTTTCCAACCATAACTAAGGTAGGACAATGAATTTGTTGAAGACGGTCTGTTGTGTCAAAGTCAAGCATGGCTCGACTATGATGATAAAGTGAATGATTCGTAGGTGGGAAGGGATATCTAATGGCAAATTCAATTAGACCTTCGACCATTCCAGGAATCGAATAGAATGCGTCTGTAAATATCCAAGGCAAGACTATTTTTTCATACAGTTTCAGGTCTACATAACGAAGAAGGTCACCCCAGGTTTTGATGATGCTCTTGAACAATTCATCACCTTTTGCCAAAGATGAAAGTAGCATCAAACTTTGTATTTTTTTGGGGTATGCTAAGGCTAGCTCTTGGGCAATTTGACCACCCATTGAATGACCTGCTAAATGCACTTTGTCAATGCCGATGCGATCCAACAATGCTGCAACATTACTAGCCATCTGTTTGATACTATATTGGCTATCGGGAGCAGAACTTCGCCCCATACCTTGGTTATCTAAACGAATGACTTGATAGTGGGAAATCAGAGATGGCATAATCAGCGACCAATAAGCATGATCGCAAAGGAAGCCAGCTATTAATAATAAAGGTTCGCCCGTTCCCTTGATATCATAGAACAAATCAATCCCGTTAATTTGAACCTTTGGCATAGTCAATTAATTTTGGATTTTGGATTTAAAATGGAAATTCTCTTTTGATTTTTTACTTTTTCAGTAGGAATTTCTATGTTTTGAATTGCTCATCCACGGGAATTTGATAGCCGTTGGCAAGACGGTTAGTCATGTTGGCAGTGGCAGCGATCGCCATTAGTTCCCCGAACATGTTATCATTCATTCCCTTGGCACGTGCCGCTGCTGTATGTGAGGCAATGCAATACTCACAGCCATTTGTCGCACTCACGGCGATATAAATCAGTTCGCGCATCAATGGGTCAATTTCACCAGGGCTGGTCATCACTTCTTTCACAGCTTGCCATGTTCGTTGCAAGGTGGGAGGATGATTAGCTATGGCTTTCCAGAAATTATTGATATAGTCATTTTTACGTATGGCGCGGATGTCGTCATACACTGCACGCACTTCGTCGCTGGCTTCTTCGTACTCAATTAGCTTAGTCATATTTCGATTTAATTTAGCTTCCCAATAAATGGGAACACTTAAATTGTAATATAGAGCGTCTTACTAAGAGGATGTTTTAAAAGTCCTGTAGTCGGTAGCAAAACGTTTTAGATCCCCCTAAATCCCCCTTAAAAAGAAGGACTTTGATTCTGGTTCCCCCCTTTTTTAAGGGGGGTTAGGGGGGATCAACAAGTGCCTAAAATTACAGCAAACTACTTTTAAAACATCCTCTAAGAATAAAAAACCAGTAATATATAGAATCTGAAATCATTCGTGAAAATGTCTGTTGCCTATTGCCTATTAACTCGCTCCAAAATTAATTTCACAATTCAAATAGAATTGCTATATGCCTCATATTCTTGTGGAAGACTTCAAAAAGACTTTTTTTGCCTATAAAATTATCAGAAATTTATGATTTACAGTGTTGTTTAAGAAGAGATATAGCCAGTTGAAAACTATTAGATTGAGTTTGTACTGCATACGCTTCCCTTTCTAAATCTTGCCTATGGACATCGACATAGTGCATAAAAAATGGTCGAGCATAATTGATAGGCTGAATATCTAAACCTAAAGTTTTTATTTTACCTTTACCTGCACATACTTGCGCGGCATGAACAGCTTCATGAATCAGGGTTTGAGTACCGATATTTAGCTCAAAAACTACTGGATTAATCCAAATTTTTTTGCTGGATTCTTGTAATAGACCATAAGCACCTCGCTTCGGTGGTAGCTGAATTATCACTCTAAATCCAAATTTTTCCAATTCATTTTTTAAATCCAGAAATTGTTTATCAGGAGGAGGTAATTGAGAAATTAATAATAAGGAATTTAACAGTATAGTTTCTATCATTATAAATTGTCTATTGCATTGAAATTTACTAATCAGATTTGAGATTATATCTGCTCAATTAACCATCATATAGCAATCCTAAATTCTTCATCAGATATAAAACCCCCGACTTATTTGAAAAGTCGGGGGTCTTATATCTGAAATTATTTCACAATCCCCAGTTTATGGTTTGAGTACAACTTTGATACAGTTGTCTTTCCTTTGATTGAAAATTTCGTAGCCGTGCGGTGCTTGCTCTAGCGGTAGACGATGGGTGATCACAAAAGACGGATCTATTCTACCATCTTCGATGTAATCGAGTAATTTAGGCAAATACTTATGAACGTGGGTTTGTCCCATTTTGAATGTCAAGCCTTTGTTCATGGCCGCACCCATTGGTATTTTGTCTATCATGCCGACGTAAACACCGGGAATTGAGACGTGACCGCCTTTGCGACAGGCAAGCATCATTTGTCTGAGGACAATTGGTCGGTCTGTTTCCAAGCGTACTGCTTGCTTCACTTGGTCGTACAAGTAATCTAAATCCATGCCATGTGCTTCCATTCCCACAGCATCAATACAAGCATCTGGTCCACGACCACCCGTCATTTCTTTGAGGGCTTCTCCAACATCGACTTTTTCATAGTTAATCGTCTCAGCACGGCTATATTTCTCGGCTAGATGTAGGCGTTCGGGAATTCGATCGATCGCAATAACACGTTCAGCACCAAGGATATAAGCACTCTGAATGGTAAATTGTCCCACTGGGCCACAGCCCCAGACTGCGACAGTATCACCGGGCTGAATATTGCAGTTCTCTGCTGCCATGTAGCCTGTAGGAAAGATATCTGTAAGAAACAGTACTTGTTCATCTTGGAGTGAATTAGGAATTTTGAACAAACCGACATCAGCAAAGGGAACCCGGGCATATTCAGCTTGACCTCCCGCATAACCACCCATCATATGAGAGTAGCCAAAAATACCAGACGGAGAATAACCCATCAATTTTTCTGCCAACCAGGCATTGGGGTTAGAGTTATCACACAATGACCAGAGGTCGCTTTGACAGAAAAAGCAGTTACCACAGGAGATGGGAAATGGTACGATGACGCGATCGCCTTTTTTCAAATTCTTAACAGCACTACCCAGTTCAACGATTTCCCCCATGAATTCATGACCTAAAATATCGCCCTTTTCCATTGTGGGAATGTAGCCATTGTAGATATGTAAATCAGAACCACAAATTGCTGTTGTACTGATTTTGACAATAGCATCACGCGGATTAATGATTTTTGGATCGGGTACTGTTTCGACTCGCATATCGTTAGCACCGTTCCAGCAAACTGCTTTCATTGTTTTTCCTCTTTTGTGTTAGGCATTTAAGTTGTCATTAGTCATTTGTCTTGAGAAAAATTTCAAAAATGATTGCGACACAATAGATAGATCGCCAAAAAGTTTATTTACTAACTCTTTGACAATTTAAAATCTCTACATCCTTAGCGTTATATCAACACACAAGTTTCATCCTTTGCCTTTTGGTTGACCTTCTGTTGTGGCAATTTCACCTGCTTCCATCAGCATTTTGAAGTGGCGTAAATCTTCCGTGAGGTTATGTTTTGGGTCTTCACCAAAAAGTTTAGCGATGTCTGCAATGATAGCTCCGATCGCACCACCAGGCGGATTATATTCCCTGATTACTTTGACCTCAGTACCACGATTACCTGGCGCTGGCTTGAACTGAACTAAACCAGAGTTTTGAATGTCTGCACTTTGAACCGAAGCCCAAGCGATCGCTTCGTTTTCTCGGTCTTCAACGATCACTACATCCCACTCGATGCTTCTATCTAAAAGTCCTTGAGCAATCCAGTGCGATCGCTGTTCGTCGTACACCTTTACTTCTTTAAGATGCTTGATGAAGTGCGGTAAATTCTCAAAATTACGCCAAAATCGGTAGAGTTCTTCTGCTGGTTTGTTAATAGTTACTGTCTTTTCAACTTTCACCCGTTGGTTCGTCATATATTACCTCTTTCATGGTGATTAGACCTGTTGTGTTTACTTGTTATATGTTTTTTTGTTTTTTATCAAACAGAATTCAGAATTTAGAATTGAATTCTGTGCGAGTGGCTAATGAATAAACGGCGTTTTTGCACCCCCGCTAAATTAAAAATTTAACGATCTACGATTAGCGGCGGGTCTGAATCCCCCATTTTTTTGTTCTGACTCCTGTTAGCGGATAGCTAAGGTTTAGCCCATTCTGACTTCTGAATTCTTCAATTCTATAAAAGCTTGAACAAATTTAATTGATAAACAGTCTACTTAAAAAAGTGCGACATAACCTCAATCGGAGGGTAGGGTATTTGGACTGTATTCTGCTTGTTAATGTTGCTCTTTGTTAGTAGCCTAAAAATAGGAATAATCAATCTTTAGGGTGATTTAATAATCATAATCGGCTAAAGAGAATCTTTTGATATTTTCATTTTTGATAGCGATACCCCAAACAAGCCTGCTTACATACTTGGGTAATTAAGGGTGCGATCGCCAGACAATAAAATTTTCAGCAATTATAAATGCTATTTGATTTGAAACAAAAAATTTACAGAATATGTATTCTTTCTTTTTTCTTCTGACTATTGATTCCCTGATAACACAGATCAAGCGCATTTATCTGTGGAATCTATCGAAAATCTAAAATTGTCCGACTTTTGCCTTGCGGTACTAGTACAGTACGGCGTAAATAAACCAACCATTTGAAATGTCTCAAATCCTTATAAACAGGTAATTACGAATTACGTTAGCGAAGCGGACGCACCAGAAGGAGCGTCATTACGAATTACGCCTTGCAGTATCAACTATTTTGTAAAAAACTAAGCTGTTCCACATCTAGTTTACATATGTAAATTTGATGAAAATTTTGTGGGGTGGGCATCTTGCCCGCCCTAATTATGCAATTTAAATGTGGAGCAGTTTACAAGTCTATGTTAATAGTTAATTGACGCTTGAAGCACTTGTAGTTTCTTTGACAAGTTCATCTTTTTTAGCAGTAACTGAAAGATGCACAACATGTACCGAACAAGGAGTATGGTGAAGAACGTAGTTACTCACACTACCCAAAAATAATTCCGTCAACCCAGAACGGCCTCGACGCCCCATAACAATTAAGTCAGCCCCATAACTACGAGCTAAATCACAAATAATACGACCAGGATTCCCCAGATTTTGTGTAAATTCCGTAGTAATGCCTGCTGTATTCGCTTGGGCACAGAAAGATTGCAACATCTGGATACCTTGATTTTTAAAGGTCTCCCACTGCTTTTGGTATAACTCGAAGCTTTGATTGTTCAATCCCGGATAGTAGTCAAAATTAGACACCATAGGTACGTAAGGGCTACCGTCTTCTTCTGGTGATAGGACATGCAGTAGCATCAAGCTAGCTTTTGTTAACTTTGCTAAACCTAACGCTTCGTCAAAAACCTTTTGCCCGACTTCCGAGCGATCTAATGCAACTAAAATCTTTTTAAACATATAGACCTCCAGTTCTATTGGTAATTGGTCTTTACGATTTTGGATTTGCAGATGCAGATTGTCAAAAATCTGCTATGGTTGGTAACATTTTGCACTATTTAATGACCATATAATACGGACACTAGAAGAATTGCAATCAAGCAATTGGCGCGAGGTGTTAGTTTAGCAACTGTTGAATTTTCAATTCCTGAAACGTTTTAGTCTGATAGTTATATTTATAGCAAAAGAATTTGAGGTACTTGTGAAGAAAGCAAATGCATCTACAGCATAATTCAGAATCCACAATGGGCTACGCTAACAGAGGTAAAACAAGGTTGATACCTGACTTTGAGACCCATTGTTGTGTACTTCACTTTCGTTGAAATCTGTTGTAATCTTTCTTCAAACATCCCCGTATTTATTTAGACGCCAAAAAACGCCCCCTTTCGGAGAGCGTTTTCGATTTAACTAGACCTGAAGATTAACCGTTGATAGCAGGAGCGCTCAGAGCCACAGGAGCAACATCAGCAGCAGCCAAGTCTAAGGGGAAGTTGTGAGCATTGCGCTCATGCATTACTTCCATACCCAAGTTAGCGCGGTTGATGATGTCAGCCCAGGTGTTGATAACGCGACCTTGAGAGTCAATGATGGACTGGTTGAAGTTGAAACCGTTCAAGTTGAAAGCCATTGTGCTTACACCCAAAGCGGTGAACCAGATTCCGATTACAGGCCATGCAGCTAGGAAGAAGTGCAAGGAACGGCTGTTG
>JAVRBV020000066.1:0-5355 GCA_034531095.2 Nostoc sp. CreGUA01
ATTCTGACTCTGCCCATTTTTGCATGATGCACCATCACCCGCAACTATACTTTCTCTCAAAACTATACCCATTAACCGTTTCGACCTAATTTTAAGTATTTTGTCTGTTTGTTAAGAAAGATCCGGGTAATGGATAGCCTTTACAAGGGGAGGGTTAGGGTGGGGTAACCCGGTGAGAACACAGCACTGTTCCCTACAACAGATGTGGTTGAAATACATGAAAACTGCTGTAAAATTATTTGGTCATTCGCTTGAAAACCCTAGACAACAAAGAAGTAACAGCTAAAAGTTAAAGTAGAAGAACTTTTAGCCTGGAACTGTTGATGATTTGTCACTTTCTCATCGGTGTCCCCGGTAGCGGGAAATCTACTTTTGCAGCCGAGTTAGCAAAACTGGGGAATTATCGCATTGTCTCAACTGATGCAATTCGTCAACAACTCTATGGCGATGCGAGTATTCAGGGTGAATGGAGTCAGGTTGAAGAAAAAGTTATTTCCCAAATTGTGGATGCTTTAGCTCAAGGTGATTCCATCATCTATGATGCTACTAATGCCAAGCGTGCATGGCGGATGGATTTACTCAGCAAGCTAAAATCTATTACTCCGTCTGGGTTTTGGATGGCGTGGTATTTGCAAACTCCCCTTGCAATTTGCAAGTTATGGAACCAACAACGTATTCGTCAAGTTCCAGATTTTGTAATTGAAAATATGCACAAATCTCTCCAAGACTTTCCGCCAATAGCAGCGGAGGGATTTGCAAGTGTCACAAAAATTGATGTCACGTCGCCGAAGTTTGACTTTCAACAAATTGTAACCCAAATCCAACAGCTTCCACTTACCTTTATCAACCGCGCTAACCGCAATCGCCACATTAGTTTACATGACTACAGTCAATTGTTGGATTTTGAACGGTTGATGCATTTAATTTCTTTAGTTATTCGTTATCCGGGAATTGGTAATTTGCAAACTACTCATCAGAGTTTGGTACAAAGCATTTTTGGTAAGGTTCCTGAGTTTGGTAATTCTTTGGAAGAAATTACCGCGTTGATGGAGAAATTATGCGGTAAAATCTATGCGAATGAAAATGCGATCGCTTCTGATTTAAACTGGTTACAAGAAAATTCTTTCATTGGCGTTAACGCAATTGCTTCTTCTCCTATTACCGTATTAGATAAATCGACCAAAAAACGCGATAAATCGCCGTCTCTACAATTGGATTTTGTGACTCATGGTTATTCTGATTGTGATAGCTTTGGGAGGTTGATAGAAATCATTCGCTTGATTCTCCACCACCCATTTTTGCAAGATTCAGGACAAGGAAGTTTGCAAACTCTGGTGTCTGCACTCAAGGAAAATCAGATTATTGATGATGATAAAGTAGATACTGTTCGTAGAGATATACAAAAAGTTCTCAAGCCGTATAAAATATTGCCAGATTTTCCCCTCAGAGATGGTTATTTTGCGGGGACAGCGATTTTGTCAGCATTAGAATTAACCAAAGTATTTGATGTTCTCCAGTCTCAGGCGAAAAGTCTGCACGATCCTGTGGCATTGGAGATTTATGAGACATTTGCTACACGGATGAAACAAAGTAAATTGGGGATAAGTAATGTGTATCCGGTAAGAGCGATCGCCAATCGTAATATGATAGATCCAGAGTTTTTACCAAGTGATGCGCTATCTCGAAATTTGGAGAAATTAGAAAGAGCGATCGTTGAAGGACAACTGTTAGAATTAAATCGCTTTTTTGGCGGTGGTAAATTTGCCCTGGATGAAGAAAGCTTTTTTTTAGCATATCCTTTGCAAATTGTATTTTCTAACCAAGCGTGGTATTTAGGTTTGGAATGTGAAAGTGGCAAATATGCCGGATTATTTCGATTTGAACGTTTAGATAGATTGTTCATCGGTCAACCTCAAACCAAAGTCCGTTCGAGAGAAGAACAAGAAAAATCATTAGAAAAATTACAAAAACTTGCTGCTGCTAGCGGCGGGATATTTTTAGGATATGATGTCAACGACCAACGTCAGTTTCTCAGTCACGATAAACAAGAACATTCTCAGGTTTGTGTGACAGTGGAACTGTGGTTTAATGATTTTATATTTCGGTTTATCAGTGAAGGGACTAAGAGATTTCCAGCAAAACAAATGAAAATGTCTCCACCTGTAGAAGGGGCGAGATTTAAGTTACCAAAATCGATTTTCTGTTTGAAGAAAGCTCCAGATAAAGACTTTCCCAATCGCTTTCGGTTGATATTGCCTAAATGGTATTTGGGCGATGTGGAATTTATGCGGTGGATTGTTGGTTTTGGCGATAATGTGAAGGTAGCGCAACCAGAAGAATTAGCGGTTAAGGTTAAAGGAATTGGTGGGGCGATCGTTCGGGTTTATGAGTAGGAAGTCATGAGTCAGAATTCAGAATTCAGAATGAAGAAGAATATATATATAGTTGTAATTTTCTTATTAATTTTATATGTTAGCTATTCAATTAAGGCTAATAGTAAAAGTAATTTTGATATCTTTCCCGGACATACTCCTAAGAATTTAGAAAGAATATCTGGAGGAATAATACAGTGTAAATGGTTTCCAAATCCACATCATTGTAAGTAATTATTACTTTTTTTCTCCTTCTATTTCAAGTAGGGTGCGTTGTCGCATAGCGCAACGCACCATCAACAATTTAATACCAATTAAAAAAAAGAATGTGACAAATACAGTAGGGGCGCACAGCTGTGCGCCCCTACAGATGATTGATGTTTTACCCGATCAGACTCAATGGGTTGACACCAAAGCAATAAAAGAGGAGTTTCCATTAATTCCGCTTCTCCGAAGAGAAGCGACCTCAGTGGAACTGTAGAAACCTTGCCAGCTTTTGTTTGTTTCCATTAATTCCGCTTCTCCGAAGAGAAGCGACCAATTTATGAAAGGCTTGGCTTCGTGTGGGAAGGAGAGTTTCCATTAATTCCGCTTCTCCGAAGAGAAGCGACCCCTCTTATTTAAACCCTTATCCCACCTGATGTCCAGAGGCGATTTGCGACGGGGTTGAAGAATAGACAAATTTTCACTACATTTACCAAACATAAAAACCCTGAAACCCTTGTACAGAGAGACATCGGCCGGGTCAACGAGAACATAGGCATTTCCAAGTTTTCCCCACCCCGCCGCAAGGAAAGTAAAAAAACTAAATAAATTTCGTCATTCGCATGAAAACGCTAGCACAATTTCAAACCAGCCTCTAACTTTAAGGTATAGAGAAAAGTGCAACAAACATCATATATATGTATATTTCTTCCCGCGCTGCATTCATCCGTAATCTTGGAGTCGCGTTACTTAATGGCGCCATAACTTTAATTATTTTGTTGATAGCACCTTTGGGACTAACAGCAGTAATTATCAATACAATGTTGGTGACCGTTGCTAGCTTCGTCAACGCCATAGCCGGCGATGCTGTGGTGAAATTTTTGCAACCATCGCAAATTAAAACAATGATTGAGAATTCAGAATTCAGAATTCACAATCCAGAATCGAGAATTCAGAATCCAGAATCCAGAAGATTTTGATATCCAAGGTTAATAATTTAAAGAAAATCAATCAGCTAAAGCAGGCTTTCTTTTTCAATCATTCTAACTCTAAACTCTAAACTCGTTACAGTACAGATCATTGTAAGGGCACAACATTGTTGTGCCCCTACCCGTGTACTTCATTTACCTGAAAAACGCTGTATCTCCAAACTCCAAACTCCAAACTCCTAACTCCCAACTCCTAACTCCCAACTCCAAACTCCCCCACTTTTTATGCGTACACTCTACGTTTCCCGACAAGGTTGTTACATCACCCTCAAAGCCGAAACTTTAATTATTAAACAAGGAGAAACTATTCACGGCGAAGTACAATTACCATTGCTGGAACAAATACTAATATTTGGTAAATCTCAAATTACTACCCAAGCAATTCGTACTTGTTTATGGCGAGATATTCCCATTGCCTACTTATCGCGCATGGGATATTGTTACGGTAGAGTCATGCCAATTGCCAGAGGATACCGTCAATTATCTCGTTATCAGCAACAATTAACAGCCATTGAACGCTTGTTAGTAGCCAGAAAAATTGTCCAAGCCAAGCTCAAAAATAGCCGGACATTTTTACTGCGACAACAAAGACGCAATCCTTCGGAAACTGCTGAAATGGCCATCAAAAGTTTAGAAGTTCTGGGACAAAAAGCAGGAGAAGCTGAAACAATAGAACGCTTAATGGGATTAGAAGGTGCTGGTGCAGCACAATATTTTTCAGCTTTTGGCGAATGTTTAAATAATGCCGACTTTGTATTTTTAGCGCGTAGCCGTCGCCCTCCAGGAAATCCAGTCAACGCCATGCTGAGTTTTGGTTACCAAATTCTGTGGAATCATCTATTAACAATAATTGAACTCCAAGGATTAGACCCTTACCACGCTTGTTTACATCAAGGCACAGAACGCCACGCGGCTTTAGCATCAGATTTAATTGAAGAATTCCGTGCCCCAATTATTGATTCTCTCGTTCTTTGGTTAATTAATACCAAAGTCATGGATATTGAAAAAGATTTTGAATATCATGATGGCGGCTGCTATTTAAATAACTCTGGTCGCCCCAAATATATTAAATATTTCTTACAACGATTAGAAGAAGAAGTCCAAAATTCTCAGGCAGAAAAACAACCTCGTTGGGATTTAATGACACAGCAAATTAAATTATTTAAAGAATTTGTTTATCAACCTAGCCAATTATATAAGCCTTATCAAATTCGTTGAATGCTATTTTATGTAATAGTATATGATATACCGTGCGATAAAAGACGCAAAAAAATATCAGATTTATTAGAAGGATATGGTCAAAGAGTTCAATATTCAGTATTTGAGTGTATTCTCAATCAAAAAAAATATAATGAACTGCGAAAAAGACTACAAAAACAAATAAAAATATCAGAAGACAGCGTGCGATTTTATCCGTTAAGCCAACATACATTTAACCAAATTGAAACTTGGGGAGAACCACCAGTCACGGAACTACCAAGTTCAACGATTATTTAAGGGACTTCCAAAAAATAAATTGTTCCAAATTATTTGAACATTTGTAGGGGCGCACAGCTGTGCGCCCCTACGATGGGACGTTTTTTTTATTGGAAGTCCCTAAAGCGTATTTCAGGTAAGTAAAAGAGGGCACGGCAATGCCCATTGGTGTCAACTTAAGCTAGAAATGGCTTATCTGTTGGCTTCCTCACCCGCCTAGAACTAAAGTTCAAGGCTAATAGCTAAAGTCTACTGAAGTAGACTAAAAATTTTTGGCTATAGTAGCTGCCCAGATCCCCGACTTCTTGAAGAAG
>JAVRBV020000067.1:0-8030 GCA_034531095.2 Nostoc sp. CreGUA01
TCAAACTATAATATTTTCATGGTTCGGTGTCCCTCCCGCGTCGCTTCTTTTCGCTTCGCTTCAGGCACTTATTCAATATAGCGAACCTATCTAAGAGTGTCAACCACTTTTACAAAATTCTTTTGACTTTTTTTGGAAAGCCCGCGATAAGCCTTATATAGCAAGGGTTTTAGGCTATAGTATTCCTGAGAGTCTTTAACAAAGGAATAAAGCTGTGAGGAATTTTGGTGTTTTGCCGCCCTGGCTAGTTTTAGATCCGCTGTTACGTGGTTGGTTGTTGGAGGATATTGGGCGGGGCGATCGCACTACAAACACCCTTCTTATGGAAAATGCCACAGCAGGAACAGCCAAGTGGATAGCGAAGGCTCCAGGAATAATTGCTGGCTTACCAGTTGCAGCTAGGGTGTTTCAGATTTTGAATGAAAATGTGAGTTTTACGGCTGTGACGGCTGAAGGCGCAAGATGTGAGCCAGGACAGGTAGTAGCTGAAATTCATGGTTCGCTGGATGCGTTGCTAATGGGGGAACGGGTAGCGCTGAATTTGGCTATGCGGTTGAGTGGAATTGCCACGCTGACTAATATATATGTAGAGAAAATTGTTGATTTACCTGCTCGGTTGGTGGATACGCGCAAAACTACACCAGGGCTAAGACTGTTGGAAAAGTATGCAACTGCTGTGGGTGGGGCGATTAATCACCGTATGGGGTTGGATGATGCGGTGATGATTAAGGATAATCACATTGCGGCGGCTGGGGGAATTGAGGAAGCTATTAGTCGGGTTCGTTCTCAGATTCCTTATCCTTTGACAATAGAGGTAGAGACGGAAAGTTTAGAACAGGTGAGGGAAGCTTTGCAGCACCAAGCCGACATAATAATGTTGGATAATATGCCTTTGGATATGATGCGTGAGGCGGTGGAATTAATTCGTCAACAGGATAGCCGGGTGAAAATTGAGGCTTCGGGGAATGTGACTTTGGAGACGATTCGAGGTATTGCAGAGACGGGTGTGGATTATATTTCTACGAGTGCGCCGATTACTCAATCCAAGTGGTTGGATTTGAGTATGAGGATTGTCTAGTCGTCATCAGCTGAACTTATTTGCTCTCAGCAAGGAGTAGGGAATCATCCTTTTGGAGATGTACGGAGTTTTTTCAAAAATCAAATAGGAGTCTTATACTTGAATTCCCTCGACATCAAGGCGTCAAGAATAGCACTTTCTTGCTGCTAAGTATCACTTTATTCTACTTCTTCTAGTGATGATACAGATTGTTTTACTCTCAGTAATCAATTAATATTGATACTAGGGTATTCGATAAAAACAGCGCAATGAAATCAAAATTTAAATAAAGGAAAACTATTGTATGTCTAGTACTAGCGCTAGTCAAAAGATTGCATCACAAATTGCACTGTCATCATCAAAAATGACTTTGATGGCATTTGAGCGTCACATAGAAGAAAAGCTAAATGAGAAGACAAAAAAGCAAGAAAGTGCTAACTCAAAGCCCAAGGTCGATGTTAATGCAACCAAATCCTTCTAAAATCCTTCGGTTATTTGCTGAATTACAGGATCGTTTATATGATGGCGACACCGTAAAGAAAGCAATTAGTCAAATATGCAGACATACAAAAGATCAAAGTATTATTAAAACTTGTCAAGTTATTGCTGAAATTTTAGAGATAGAATTTGATAGTAATTTTGATAAGGTTAATACTGATTGGCACTTCCAAGCAGTTCACAGATTACAAAAGCATCATAACTGGGTAATAGAGAAATATCAAGAAATCCAAAAGTGTGTTAATGATTACAACTCGAAGTGGTCAGACCCTTTGCTAAAAATTATAGATACCCAATTAGCAAGACTTTCACAGCTAATAATACTTCTGGATAGAGAGCCTGAGATTTGTGACAATAAAGGTAATGTAATACGTCCCAATGATTTAGTTGTGTACCTGTGTAAAGATGATAAGGATAGAGATTATGAACATTACGGTGTTGTAAGAGCTACCCCAAATGGTTACAGGATTGCACACTTTTTCACAGGTGAGACGGTAAAGCCAGAAAGTAAACTTGTAAGCGTGGGAATCGGATATGTTCATTTAGCTCACTACACACCAGACTGGCTGTTTAAAGAACGTCCTGAAAAAGAAAATCCTCAAAAAGCTTCAGACATTCAAATTGAGGCGCGTATTCAAAATTCAAGAGAAAAAATCCTCAGTGCAAAAGATAATCTCTGGAATTTACTGAGTTATAACTGCGAACATTGGGCTAGAGAAATGGTATACAGCGAAGCATTTGCTACTCAATGTCAAGAGATAAGAACAAGAAACAAATCTCAAAATTAGCCGTAGCAGACAAAAAAAATGAGCTATTTATACTAAACAGACATAGCCAGATTACACTGACCAAATAGTGGATTTAATTAGACTACGATGTGAAATAAGGACAGTGCAGGAAAAGCGATCGCCTTTCTCCCACCTCTAACAATCACCTAAGAATCATCGCAATGGTTACACAGCTACCATCTTCCACCCCAAAAGGCATTATCTACCCTGGCAGCGATGGACAGCCGATGGCAGACAACACTAAGCAGTTTGAATTAATTGTCTGGATTAAAAATAATTTAGAACTGCTGTTTGTCAATGACCAAAATGTGTTTGTTGCTGGGGACTTATTATGGTATCCAGTGGAAGATGATAACAAACTCCGCCAAGCTCCTGATGTAATGGTAGTATTTGGTAGACCAAAAGGATACCGAGGTTCTTATAAACAGTGGCTTGAAGATAAGATTGCTCCGCAGGTAGTATTTGAAATTTGGTCGCCTGGAAACCGGATTTCTCAAATGGCAAAGAAATTCGAGTTTTATGAGCGTTACGGTGTGGAAGAATATTATTTATATGAACCTGATGTAGTTGACTTGACAGGTTGGCAGCGTCGGAACTCACGGTTAGAAGTTATTGACCAAATGGTTGGTTGGGTGAGTCCGAGATTGGGAGTGCGTTTCGAGTTGAGCGAGGAAGAACTGCAAATTTATCGCCCTGATGGCGATCGCTTTCTTACCCATTTGGAATTAGACCAACAACGACAACAAGAAAAAGAACGAGCCGAACAACAACGCCAGCGAGCAGAACAAGCCGAAGCACAATTAGAAGCCCTACATGCTCTACTAAAAGAACGGGGAATTAATCCAGAGCAATTGTGAGGAAATTTAATTTACAAGTATAAAGAAGAGCTAAGGTTACAAACGTGTTGTAATATTCCTGATCTTCAACTTGAGTAAGTGGTTTTTTAGAATCAAATTAGGAGATAATTTTCCCAAAACACAGGGTGAATTCCATTGGTTCAACAACCAGAACTCCAGGAAAATTCGTCAATGCAATCAATCCAGCGCGTACTGGTGAGTTTGACTACTTACCGATGGACTTCGTTGGGAGCTTTGGTAAGTCTATTGCTGTTGACGATCGCCAATGCGGTTACCCCGCAACTATTTAGGTGGGGAATCGATCAAGGGATTATCAAACAAAACTTAGAAATTGTGCTATACAGTGCCAGCTGGATGGTAGTCGCGGCCATCGCTCGTGGTTTATTTAACTTTGGACAAAGCTATTTGGCAGAAGCCGCCTCTCAAGGCGTGGCTTACGATCTACGAAACAAAATTTTCAGCAAAATTCAAAATCTCAGTTTCAGCTATCACGATCAAGCGCAGACTTCTCAATTGTTAACCCGCGTTACCAGTGATATTGAGCAAATCCGTACATTTGTTGGGACTAGCCTGATTCAGGTGATTGGTGGAGTTGTGACATTGGTGAGTATTGCAGTGATTTTGCTGGTGATGAACTGGAAATTGGCACTGATTACTCTAACAGTAGTACCCATAACCGCATGGTTGATGGCGCGATTTGTCACTCGCAATAACAAGCTTTTTCGGCAAGTACAAGAGCAACTGGGCGACCTCAACGCAGTGTTACAAGAAAACTTAATCGGAATACGGGTGGTGAAAGCGTTTGTGCGGGAGTCTACCGAAAGGTCACGTTACACAACCCTGAATGATGGCCTAGTCAAGGCAAACATGAAGACCATTAGCGCCATCCGTAATACCTTTCCGTTTATCTTTTTGTTAAGTAATTTAGTAACACTGGCAGTTTTCGCCTATGGGGGAGCCGAGGTAGTTGGGAATAGGTTTTCCATTGGTGAACTAGTGGCATTTAACTCCTATCTAGCCTTGATTCTCCAACCAATTTTGTTGATTGGATTTGCTGCACCTGCGATCGCTCAATCAGCTGCTTCTGCCGAACGCGTTTACGAAGTTGTGGACGCAGAGATAGAAATTAGCGATCGCCCTGATGCCATCCCTTTTGACACCTGCGGTGGTAGAATCACTTTTGAGAATGTTTCATTTCGCTATCCAGGAGCAACCACCGAAACTCTCAAAGAAGTTTCCTTTGAAACCAAGCCCAATGAATTAATCGCCGTTCTAGGTATGACTGGTTCCGGAAAAAGTACAATTATGAACTTGATTGCCCGGTTCTACGATGTCACACGGGGAGCTATTCGCATTGACGGGCGGGATGTCAGAAATTTTACCCTCAAAAGCCTCAGATCTCGTATTGGTATCGTGTTCCAGGAAACCACACTCTTCTCTGGCACAATCCGCGAAAATATTACCTATGCAAAACCTAATGCAACCTTAGAAGAAGTCATTGAGGTAGCAAAAAGCGCACAAATGCATGATTTTATCATCAGTCTACCCGATGGCTACGAGACGATTGTGGGTGAACGGGGTGTGGGCTTGTCTGGTGGACAAAAACAAAGAATTGCGATCGCCCGTACCTTACTCACTGATTACAGTATTTTGATTTTGGATGATAGTACCTCTGCTGTGGATGCCAGAACTGCTGCCCAAATTCAAGCCGAGTTAGATGGTTTCATGCGCCAAAAAGCTTGTACAACCTTTGTAGTGGCTCAACGTATAAGCACCGTTAAGAATGCCGATCGCATTTTTATTATGGACAAAGGACGATTAGTCGCACAAGGTACTCACGAAGAATTGATGCAAACCAGCCCGCTTTACGGTGTAATTTTGGAATCTCAGGTACAGCAAAAGGAGAAAAAATGAGAACTACAGCTGCCGTTGTTGTATCCGAGGAACAAGCTAGTAAACAAACCTCGACCCTACAGCGCTTTTTGCAATACCTAAAACCCTATCGTAAAGAGATTCCCATTGCGATCGGATTGGTTTTGATTGGCGCCATCACCCAAGCAATTGGGCCCTTTTTTCTCGGCTGGTCGATTGATAATCTAATTGCCAAAGGAAATTTACAGGGACTACTGCTGTTATTAGGGCTACTAGCGCTCAATTATGGAGTTGGTATCTTAGCAATTCGGGGTCAAATTATTCGAGTCGGCTGGATTATGCAGCGATTATTGGCTCAACTCAGGCAAGACATTTTCATTAAAATTCAAAGTTTACCCCTGAGCTTTTTTGACCGCAGCGAAGCAGGCGATTTAATGAGCCGCTTGTTAAATGATGTCAATACCGTGAATCAGGCATTTGGACTGACCATTGCCCAAATGCTGGGTAATACTTTCAGTTTAATCGGCATTGTGATTGCCATGCTCTCAATTAACCTGAAACTCGGCTTGTTGAGCAACTTAGTAGTACCACTAATGATTTTTACCACAGGTTTGTTTGCACGTTGGGCAAGAGCCAGATTTCGGGTGACGCGACAAACTATTGGGGAGCTTTCCGCCAAATTGGAAGAGGATATTGGTAGTGTGCGAGAAGCACAGGCATTTAATCGCGTACACCTCAACATTGCAGAATTTGAGATTCTCAATGCCGCCAATCGAGATGCTAACGTGCAGGCTGTGGCAATTACCTCGGCCTTTTTGCCGTCCATTGATTTTCTCAACACACTAGCAACCGCAGGTGTGTTGGCTTATGGTGGTTATTTGGCGGTGACGGGGGGTGCAACAGTTGGTGTTGTGACATCCTTTTTACTTTATGTACAGCAGTTCTTCCGCCCCATCCAAATTCTCAGCCAATTTTACACCCAAGCTCAATCTGCATTCGCTGGATTAGAGCGAATCTTTCTGTTATTGGATGAACCATCAGAACTCAAAGATGCGCCTGATGCTATGGAAATGCCACCAATTCAGGGTGAAGTAAGATTTGAGAATGTCAAGTTTGGCTATACTCCAGAACAACTCGTTCTCAAAGGAGTAAATTTGCACGCTTACCCAGGGCAGATGATTGCATTAGTAGGGGCGACGGGTTCCGGAAAAAGTACGATCATTAATTTGATTTTGCGCTTCTACGACGTGTCTAGTGGTGCAGTTAAAATTGATAACATTGATGTACGTAGTGTTACCCAAGCAAGTCTCCGGCGTCAGATTGGCATCGTTCTACAAGACAATATTCTCTTCAGCGGCACTGTAGCTGAAAATATTGCCTTTGGCTGTCCCTATGCTACCCAAGCTGATATTGAAGGAGCTGCACAGATGGCAAATGTCCATGAATTTATTACCTCACTACCCCAGGGCTATACAACTCGATTGGGTGAAAAAGGCGCTCCCTTGAGTCAGGGACAACGACAACTGATCAGTATTGCTCGTGCGGTATTAATTAATCCCCGAATCCTCATACTCGATGAAGCAACCAGTAGCATTGACACCCGCACAGAGGGGTTGGTGCAAAGTGCGATCGCTCGCTTGCTGCAAGGTCGTACTAGTTTCGTAATTGCCCATCGCCTCAGTACAGTTACTCAGGCAGATAAAGTGTTAGTGATTCAACAGGGGCAAATTGTAGAGCAGGGTACTCACACAGAACTTATCCGTCAGCAAGGTATCTATGGGAACCTTTACGCCCTGCAATTAGGTACACCAGACACAGTAAAAGAAACTGAGGAAGACGCAGAAATGCAAAGAATAGCTAATAACTGATTATGAAAGTTACACTCTATATTGCAACTAGTTTAGATGGCTACATTGCTCGTTCATAATTCATAATTTATATTAAATTGATTGGCACGAGACCAATCAAACCCTTTTAAATTACGAATTACGAATTACGAATTACGAATTAGCTAAAGAAGCTTGTCAATCGCATTGGTGAACTGCTCGTAAGGAGAAACTCCCACAATAGTCTCGGCTAAAACACCATCTTTAAAAATTAAAACCGCTGGAATGCTGCGAAGACCAAATTTTTTGAAGATTGGTTTGTTATTATCAACGTCTACCTTGACGACTTTAGCACGACCTTTGTATTCTTGGGCAAGTTGATCCATTAAGGGACTAATGAGCCGACACGGACCACACCAAGTAGCAGTAAAGTCAACAACAACAACTTGCTCTTCACTTCCATTTAAAACAATATCAAATTCGCTTTCTTCAACGTAAGCAACTATGTCAGTATTAGTAGACATGTTTTAAGTCTCCAATGTAAAACTAAAATTTCATTACAAAGCTGACTATACAAACTATACTTTGTTATGGCTATGAGTTTCATCAATTTCTGTAATTGGGAAATCGCCGCAGGAGAATTATTCACACTACTACTCTTGGGGAAGGTAATGGCACAACGTAGCCGTGAGGTAGCTTGCTGCCTACCTACAGACGACGCAGGGTTTTCTCAACAGGACTTACGCAAAAATAGCTAACTTCGCTTAATTTATCGTAGACGCTTTGCGGCTTGCCGTAGGCTACCGCCAAGACGAGCCAGTGCGTTGGGGAGGCAGTGCGTTGGACGGGTTTCCCGGCTTGAAGCAACTGCCGTCGGCTCTGCCGACTTGTTCGCCCTTGGCGTTCCCGAAGGGTAGCAACTGGCGTGCCAAGAACGCCAAGAGTTCGTAGAGCTTGCGTAAGTCCTACTCAAATCAGAACTTTGATGTTTCATATCAGGTTCGATTAAACACTTATGATATCTGTAGGTTGGGTTGAACGGTAGTGAAACCCAACATGAATCTAGATAAGCGTGTTGGGTTTCGCAAAGCCTCAACCCAACCTACATTGAGAAATTTTATTATAAGTAATC
>JAVRBV020000068.1:0-40097 GCA_034531095.2 Nostoc sp. CreGUA01
CACTCATTCAAGATAAAACTAAAAAAAATCCTTGTCAAGACAAAACCGAAAAAAAAATTAATTTTGGGACTTATATCATGTCCGGTAAATTACTTGTGATGTGTCATTGCGAGTGCAACGAAGTGGAACGACGCAATCGCAAGGATTCTGGGATTACTTCACTTCGCTATCGCTACGTACCCTTCTCTTCTCTACGAGACGCTACGCGTAGCTTGCTTCCACGAAGTGGTACGGGTTCCGCCCTTGGCGGTACGTAATGACAAGCATTTAGCCGGACTTGATATTACGCACCCAAGCTTGAAACCCAATAAGGTGTCAGTCTTTCAGTTCAACTTAAGCAGTGTTTTTGCTCCTGCTGCAATGCTGTTAAGGGTTTGAGCATCGCGTCGGATTCGTGCAACTGCTAACATCCCTACAACTAATCCCAGCAATGCCTTAGCATTGGCGTCGATGGCGAATGATTTGGGCAAATCTCCGTCCTCAATTGCTTGAGCAAGATTGAGCCGAAAGAATGATTCAATTTCGTCTAAACGATCCTCAATAATGGCGATGGTGCTGGCTGAATGGGATTCGCGCTCTATGGCTGTGTTAATAATCAAACAACCCTTCTGTTTGGAGTCGTTGATCATCGCTTTAGCCAAAAGGTCAAACCATTGCTGAATACATTCCAAGGGCGGACAATGGCGTGGCATGGAAGCGCGAAAGAATTCTTGGGTGTATTTTTTGAATATTTGTTGAAATAACTTCTCTTTGTCACCAAAGGCGGCATATAAGCTTCCAGGCTGGATTCCTGTGGCTTGCACAATATCTTTCATGGAAGTGTTGGCATAACCACGCTGCCAAAACAAATCCATAACGATTGTTAAAACTTCGTCCGTATCAAACTCTCGTTGCCGAACCACGGGGTAATTGAAGTCTCCTAATTGCGTTTATTGGTTAAGTATACATATTTTTGAATGATTAATCAATATTCCAGTTAGCTACGTGTTTTGTTGGATGAATAGTGACATAAAGAACTAACTATCTCAGTAAAAAGCCTCTTTTTTGATGAAAATTTGAGGAGCGATCGCCAATTTCAGCCCAATACTTTTCCTAAATGCCTTATCTTGAACAACCAATCAAAAATGTTTTATTGAAATCTAACATCCCAACGGGATCTTGAATTCGGATTGTTAGTTATTTGAAAGACCTTTTATAAAGAAAATCTTAAGTATTAGAGTAACACAGCTAGAATAATTTTATTTTTATTTTATGTACAGTTGTAGGGGCACAATATATTGTGCCCTTATTAAAGTTTGTCTCCTTATCGTACATTTGAGGGTTTAAGACCCCTACCTCTACAGGTAAACCCAATTTCAGTCAGGGTAACAGTCCCCTTCTGAAATTGTCTTTAATTTTGAATTTTGAATTTTGAATTTTGAATTGTTAACCTTTTGTCTGTTGGGGAAACTTTATCGTAAAACTTGTTCCTTTCCCTACTTCACTTTCTAGATAAATTTCTCCACGATGTATTTCTACGCACTTTTTCACCACAGCTAACCCCAGCCCACTGCCAACAATCTTGCTGACATTATTAGCGCGATGGAAAGGTTCAAATAAATGCCCTTGAAATTCAACAGGAATTCCGATTCCTGAATCTTTTACTTGGAAATATATTGCGTCTGTTTCACAACTAAGAGTTAAAAAAATGGTTTTTTCTGAAAATGAATATTTGATAGCATTGGAAAGTAAATTACTCAGGATAGAGTAGAGCAAATTCTCGTCTAATTTAGCATGAGTACAGTTACCTTGACTAATAAATTGTATAGTATGTTTTTGTTGATTAGAAAATTGAAAATCTTCTATTAAATTAATGCAAAATCCTTCTAAATCTATAAGTTCTGGATTAAATTCTAGTTTTCCAGCCTCTGCTCTAGTTAAAGTTAAAATATCCGTCAGCAATTGGTTCATCGACCTAGCAGAAGATTGAATTCGATGTAGATTCTTGAGTTTTTTTTCTTCTGTCCACTGCTGATTACTTTGAGCCAACAGTTGAGCCGAACCCAAAATGATACTCAATGGTGTACGAAATTCATGGGACACCATTGAAAAAAAACGCAACTTTAATTCACTAAGTTCTTTTTCTTGGGCTAAAGTTCGTTGATTAGCTTCCGCTTGCTGACGCTTAATTAATTGTTGATATAGTAAGCCATAAACACCTAATAAAATGGCAAAAACCAAGAAATTGCCCAGGAATTCAATCAGCATTCGATTGCGGATATTCTCTTGAGAATGTCTGACCAAGATTTGCAGTAACTGTTCTTCCCTAGCTTGCATTTCGCTAAGTGTTGTACGAATTTCAGCACGGTTTTGGTTGCTTTTAGCAACTAAGGGTGCTTGAATAGCAAAGGTTGATTTACCTACTTCTTTGAGGTTAATTGACTGTTTAGATAATTCAATTCTTTCGGCAATGAGGATTTTTAATTTTGTTAATTTTTGCTGTTGATAGGGGTCATCAGCCAGTTGTTGCTGCAATTTTTGAACTTTCGTTGCGACGATTTCCATTGCCAGATCGTAACGTTTAAGTTCTGATTCCTCTCCATACAAAATATAACCTCTGCGTCCGGCTTCTGCATCGGTTAATGTAGCGAATATATCGGTAACATTTTTCATGACCTCATTGGTTTCTTTTACTTTATTGCTACTTGCAATTAATTGGGTAGCGTTTTGGTAAGAAATAAGACTAACTGCGCTCATTAATAATAAGGATAAGCCAAAGCCAGAGACAATCGATTTTACTTCTAGCGACCATTTCATACAAAAAATCAATTAATTAACTGGTGTTTTATAGAAGACTTGATATAAAAGTCAAAAATTTTTCCAATACAAGCTAAGTCATAAATGTTTCTGGAATTACCCTATTTTTACCTAATTTATATTCGATGTTTATAGTTAAAATGTTTTCAAAGAGTTTATGATAACTTCTGTTTTTGTAATTTACAAATATTCTGACAATGAGGATTTTGGTAGTTGAAGATGATGTCCAATTGGCAGAAATGCTGATGGAAGCCCTGACTGACGCTCAATATGCGGTGGATGTGGCGCAAGATGGAGAACAAGCTTGGGATTGTATTAAGGGGTTGGAGTATGACTTAGTAGTACTAGATATTACTTTACCTAAGTTAGATGGTGTGAGTTTTTGCCAACGATTGCGATCGCATAACAATACGCTGCCTGTCCTCATGCTAACAGCACGTGACACTCTTGCCGACAAAATTACTGGGTTGGATGCTGGAGCAGATGATTATATGGTAAAGCCTTTTGAAATGCCAGAACTCATGGCTCGTATTCGCGCACTGTTGCGCCGTAATAGCGCCGCAGCATCTTTTACAGGCTTTGGCTGGGGTAGTCTGCATTTAAATTCCAGTACTTATGAAGTTAACTATGCTGACCAACCCCTACAGCTAACACCCAAAGAATTTGCTCTGCTACAACTAATGGTTTCTAGTGGTCGGCGGGTGCTAAGTCGAGCCGGAATTATTGAGCGTATCTGGTCACTTGATGACCCACCTAGCGAAGAAACCGTGAAGTCTCACATCAAGAGTTTACGGCATAAACTCAAAGATGCAGGCGCAGCTGATGATTTTATTGAAACAGTTCATGGACTAGGCTATCGCTTAAAGCAATTTTAAAAAAACTACCCAATTTATACCCGATTTATTCCCGATATTTCCACAACTTGGCTTTATACTTTCATAGCTGTGAGTTAATAAGCAATGTATCTGATTTTTAGATCCACTTTTGCTTTTGATTGATTTTCACAGCTTATCGTTAAACTCACGTTTAGAATAAAACTCCTTTTGCACCACGTCTCTGAACCAATTATTAATTGGTTCAGAGAATTCTATTTTTCAAAAATCTATCATATCTCAGTAATTAGAGATAAATTAGACAATATAAGTCTCCAACCTTGGCGTCAAAAATTTTCTAATTCTGAATTTTGACGCGTGAATTCACCAATTATAGTGAGGAATTAGGTTGGCGATCGCCAATTAGTATAATCACTACCCGATTTCTCCCTAATTAATACCCGATATTTCAACTTATAAAGAGTAACATCCAAAAAACAATAAGTTTTTGCCAGCTATATCATTTGAGGAAAATGTCTATAGTTATGAATATTATTGGATCTTGGAATTTAGTTAATCCTCAAGAAAATTTTGCTCCAGAAGCACAAAATTCTCAACCTACTTATGCACTAATTTCAGTTCACGGTGACCCTACAGCTGAAATTGGTAAAGAAGGCGCAGGCGGTCAAAATGTTTACGTGCGAGAATTGGGATTAGCATTAGCAAAACGCGGCTGTCAGGTTGATATGTTCACCCGACGCGAAGACCCAAATCAAGACGAAATTGTGGAATTTGCACCAGGGTGTCGCACAATTCGTTTAACTGCGGGGCCAGCACACTTCATTTCTAGAAACAATTTATTTGAATATTTGCCAGAATTTGTAGAAGCTTGGCTGAATTTTCAACAAAGAACACAAAACAACTATACACTCATCCATACTAACTATTGGCTTTCTGGTTGGGTGGGATTGGAACTTAAATCTCGATTAGGGCTACCCCAAGTTCATACCTATCACTCCATAGGAGCAGTTAAATATCGCAATGTGGAAAATCCACCGCAAATTGCGGCAATTCGTCATTGTGTTGAGAGCGCAATTTTAGAGCAAGCAGATTGTGTGGTTTCCACCAGTCCCCAAGAAGTAGAAGACTTACGTCAGTTAATTTCGGAACATGGGCGTATTAAAGTTATTCCTTGTGGAATTAATACTGAACACTTCGGTTCTATGAGCAAAAAAGTTGCTCGCCAGCAATTAGGAATTGACCCAAATTCTCAGATAATTCTTTATGTAGGGCGCTTTGATCCTCGCAAGGGAGTTGAAACTTTAGTTAAAGCTTGTGCCAATTTGCCTTCACCATTTCAACTGTATTTAGTTGGTGGTAGCCGTGAAGATGGAACAGACTTCCAAGAACAACAACGCATTCAAGCCTTGGTAAAAGAACTGGGATTGGAAGAAATTACAGTTTTCACTGGACGAATTTCTCAAGCACTGTTACCTGCTTACTACGCTGTAGGGGATGTCTGCGTTGTGCCGAGTTACTACGAACCTTTTGGTTTAGTTGCCATTGAAGCAATGGCAGCAGGAACACCTGTAATTGCCAGTAATGTAGGAGGATTACAGCATACAGTGGTACATGGTGAAACTGGACTTTTGGTTCCTCCTCGTGACCATAACGCCTTAAAAAGTGCAATACACAATCTCTTAGAAAACTCTATTCTGAGGGAAAAGTATGGTAGTGCCGCACAAAATTGGGTTAAATCTCGCTTTAGTACTCACGGAGTTGCCGCCCAAGTTCATGAACTTTATCAATCTTTAACGCTTGATGCATTTGTTCAAGAAATTATCCAAACTAAAAATTTAACTCCAGACTTGGAAAAACAAATCCAAAATTTGTTGAAATCAAAAACATTAAAATCGAATGAAATTAAAGCATTAGAAAAATTAATTGATTCATTTTCTAATGGTGTTGTGCAGTGGGTAACTAATTAACAATAAAGAATTCAGGAGTCAGTCGCACAGAATTCAATTCTGAATTCTGTGCGACTGGCGCATAGCGGAGCGTTAGCGAGTATTCGTTCGCTTTTAGCGTCTCGCAGAGAGCGTCGCATCTGAATAAATGGTGAAACTTGAGATGGTACGTTACGATATCGGCGTTGCGTAAGTCCTAATATAGTAAAAATATCATCAAAATTAATGCGGACAAAAAATATATATATTTAATTTGAGGTAAATCATTCCCAAGATAGTGTTTTTCCTTCGCCTTTTTAGAAACCATTTATAAAAATCAATAATTTTCAGGATTAAATTTATGAAGTTATTAGCACAAGAATTACCATCACCAAGGGCAATTCAAGAAACTCCACCAGCTGGTATAAACAAAGATCCACTGATTGCACGCAATTTACAAAAAGAACAGTATATTGGTATTCTTGGGCTAGCGATCGCTCTGGTTGCCGCTGTGGGAGTTTTGAGCCGCAGAGTCGAATACGCAATTATATTCACTATTGTTCTGAGTGCCATTCTGATTGTTTTCTTTTTATTTGTATAGCAAATGAGTCATTAATCACTAGTAATTTGTCATTGGTTATTGGGTGTTGATTGTTGACTGAAGAATTATTATTCTCCCCACATCAGAGCGTCCCCAATCCTCAACTGTAATAATCTAGTGATATCAGTGAGTATTTGCCAGCATAAATGAATAAAGCCATCCGTTCGTCAGCCCTTACCCGTACACGTTTGATTGAAGCCGCCTCACAGGTATTTGCTAGTTTAGGTGTTCAGGGAGCAACTACCCGTGAAATAGCTCGTGTTGCTGGCGTGAATGAAGTGACTTTGTTTCGCCACTTTACTAGCAAAGAACAACTTTTGGGAGCAGTAATCGAAAATGCTTTGCTACTCCAAACAGAAGCTCTTGCACACCCCGAAGCATGGACGCAGGATTTGAGAATTGACTTAAAACGGTATGCTCAGCTTTACAATACGATGTTAGAGGCATATGAAGACTTAATTCGCACCTTCATTGGAGAAGCGAAGCGTCATCCTGAGGCAGCCAGACAAGTGATTCAAGAAGCTGCCAAGCCATTGGGGGAAAAACTGGTAGCTTATTTGCAATCGAATCAAACACAGGGCATCGTTAGAGCAGATGTCGATCCATTTCCAGCTGTCGATATGTTTACAGGAATGTTGTTAGCTGGAATGCTATGTCGTAGCGCAAAATTCAATCAAAGCAACTATAGCTGTGAGGACTATATTGAAACTTGTGTAGATATTTTTGTGCGTGGTATCAGTATCACTCCTCTCTAAATATTATTTTTGGTTGAAGATTTATCATTAAGACTGGCGCACAGACTCAGGGATGTGGAGACACCAAGAGATTTTAATCACAACCTGAAGCTTACATAATTTAAAAGCGTAATAGCTTAATGAATGCGATCGCTTGATACTCAGAATGATATTCAAGTATTGAATACAACATCAATAAATTATCATACATTGTCTCAGGATTATGTCTGTAAAAATTGAAATTTTGTCAAAATTAAACCTGACTTTTTATCACTTAATAATTCAGTATTATGTCTAATAATGTTGAGGTATTGTTGAATGTAGATAGCTTGTTTTTTGATTTTCTGGTTAAATCTAATCAACGGTGAAAACCAAAAACGCTTCTATTTAATGATGTGCTTATTCTTGTTTAACTAGTTATTAAGAGGAGTTGGTTATGACAGCTATCACTACTATTTCAATAGTAGACAAACAACCTGTAAAGCTCGTATATACTATACTGCTTTGGCTAGTGTATCTATTTTTTTTGCCTTATATCTATGCCTCATTAAATATCTTCTCATTCTTGTTTATGCTTTTTCCAGGAGTTTATCTTCTTTGTTTATTGGCACAATTTATGCATGAATGTTGGCATGAGTATTTACCACATATCG
This sequence comes from Nostoc sp. CreGUA01, assembly GCA_034531095.2. Taxonomy (GTDB): domain Bacteria; phylum Cyanobacteriota; class Cyanobacteriia; order Cyanobacteriales; family Nostocaceae; genus Nostoc. The sequence goes on from JAVRBV020000068.1 coordinate 7,543, forward strand.
ACAATAAGCTTTTTTATTTAATATTATCTTGGATACTTTTTCTCGACCCCCAAACGTTTGACATAGTACACCCTTATCATCATTCTCAAGTAAATACTTATAAGGATATAGAGTTTCATCCATTGGGAGAAATTAAAAATAAATCATTGCAAATTATTTATAACTTTTTAGAAATATGTTTCGGAAACATGTTTGTTTTAATAGTAGCAAGTTTTCAAATATCACGACATCCAAAACTCAAGCAACAATACAGTTTGAAAAAATTCATAATTTCTATCTTGATGCGGATTCTTATTTGGGGTGGAGTTGGTTACACTTCGCATTTGCTATTAGAAGTAACTACAGGTCAAATTGTAATTTCTTATCTGATGACCTGTTGGATGGGATCTTTTATGGTTCATCATTGTGAATTGATAGAACATGGAAATCTGATTGTTGAAGGAGACTTAAAAGAACGTAATTTACAAACCAGAAACTTGAAACCTTCTGGTATTTTAGAAACATTTTTTCTGTTTATTACCCATAACCATTGTTTAGAACATTCATTACATCATTCGATGTCTAATACTTACACTCGACCATTTCCTCAAACAAATATCTTACCAGAAAACACAGTGTATATTTCATTCAGTGAATATTTAGTAATTCTCAAAGATATGCTTACAGGTAAATGCTTAGTTGTTAATCGTGAATAATTAGCGTTTATTGGGCATGGGGCATGGGGCATTGGGCATTGGGCATTAAAAAGTCAAAAGTCAAAAGTCAAAAGTCAAAAGACACTCATATTCTTTTCTTTTTACTTTTGCCTTTTAGCTTTTGAATTATTTGTCTCCCTCATCTCCCTCATCCCCCTCATCCCCCTCATCTCCCCATTGAAATTACGCAGAGATTTCACTTCAGATGCAGTGAGGTCGCGCCATTGACTCGGTTCTAGTTCATTTAATTGTAAGTGGGCGATGCTGACCCTGACTAATCGCAAAGTTGGAAACCCCACAGCCGCAGTCATGCGCCGTACTTGGCGGTTTTTTCCCTCTGTCAAAGTCATTTCTAGCCAAGCTGTCGGTACATTTTTGCGAAATCTAATTGGCGGGTTGCGTTCAGGTAGCTGTGGTTCTTCTGGTAATAGCCTAACTTCTGCTGGCTGAGTGCGGTAATCTTGAATTTCCACACCTGTTTGCAACCTTTTTATCGCCTCTGCATCAGGAATTCGTTCTACCTGTACCCAATAAGTGCGTTGATGAGCAAAACGCGGATGGGCGAGGCGATGTTGCAATTGTCCATCATTGGTTAACAAAAGCAAACCTTCACTGTCCCAATCTAAGCGTCCCACAGCATAGACATCAGGCACATCAATATAATCTTTGAGAGTGCTATGTGTGGGAGTCTCTTTTGTAAACTGGCTGAGAACGCCGTAGGGTTTGTAAAAAATAATGTATCTGTGGTGATTGGGCATGGGGCATAGGGCATCGAAAGTGTGGGCATGGGGGAAAAGATTTCTTACCCATCCTCCCACACCTCCCACACCTCCCACACCTCCCTCATCCCCCTCATCTCGCTCATCTTCAAAAATATCTCTATTACCAAGGTCCCGATATCGCAAAGGTAATTCCTGGTGTTTGCATATTTACAAACATAATTTGTCCATTGGGTGAAAAACAAACTCCAGCCAACTCATTTGTGTTCAACGCATTACGAGCAAATTTGTAGAGTGTGCCGCTTGGGGTAACACCAACAATGAAATCAGTACCTCCACCATCTTCGCAGAGGAACAAGTCGCCATTGGGTGCAACGACAATGTTATCTGGAAAATCTAGAATACCTGAATTATTGGGTTGTATGTATAGCCGCAGTGTTTCGGTAGCAGGTGTATAGCGCCAGATTTGACCCAATCCCGAACTACCACCACTAGTACAGCAGAAATACATATCTCCATTGCCATAGAAAATACCTTCGCCACGAGCAAATTTAGCAGCTCCAAGGTTAAAACCTGCAACCCGTACTGTATCACTAGAAGGATCGGGATTGGTAATCCGCACCCAATCTACTGCGAAGGCTTGACCGACTGTGAACCCTGTTGTGGTGTTTGCTTTGGGTCTTGAGGTGATTCTCAAAGCATACAGGGTCCCTCCTGCACTTAAGTTATTCCTGACGTTGGGCACAAAACGGTACAACAAGCCATCACTGCGGTCTTCCGTCATATATACGTAGCCTGTGTTGGGGTCCACTGCCGCTGCTTCATGATTGAAGCGACCCATTGCTACAAGTGGTACGGGCGTTACAAATCCTGTGGCACTACTAGGCACTTCAAATACATAGCCGTGTTTCTTGTTACCTACTTCAAAACTTTCTTCGCAACTGAGCCAAGAACCCCAAGGAGTTCGCCCGCCAGCACAATTGCGGTAAGTACCTGCTAAAGAACCGTAGTGACTAATTAAAGTGCGATTGGAACTAACTACTAAAGTTGTTGTGCCGCCTTTTCCTTGGGTGTCGTATTTCTTAGAACTAGGTGCGCCAACGCTAGTGCTTGATGATGGATTTAGCTCGTGATTGCGGATTAAAATTGTATTGCCATTGGCTCCTGGGAAGGCTGCCATTCCATCGTGTCCACCCGGAACTTTGTAACCATCGGTCATTGTTTGCCCTGTTTCGGACAATCTCACATAAGAAAATCCCGCAGGCAAATCTAGAACACCACGGGGGTCAGATTGCAGAGAACCGTAGGGACCGGCTGCTAAAGTTCGCTGACTGTAGAAAGCTTCTAATGGCGATAAAAGTATAGCGCCGGCAGTTCCGGTGCCAGCTAGGGTGAAAAATTTCCGCCTTGATAGGGTCACTACATCTCCTCAATTTTGGAATCAAGCTTATCGACACGTGATTTTATCGATAGCCATTATGGAGATAGATTAAGTTATTTGTGTTAAGAGAACACTAAGATATTTTTATGAAAAAGAATTCTGAATTCAGGAGTCAGGAGTCAGAATTCAGGAGTCAGAACTCAGAATTCAGAACTCAGAATTCAGAATGAATATGTGCGACTGGATTGGTAAATTTTGGTTTAAAAACAATACGGTTCAGTTAAGCCTAAAAATTAAAACTGGCGTAGGTTGGATTGAGGAATAAAACCCAACATTCTTACAGCTATTTTCAGGTAAATAGACCACGCAGTAGGGGCACAGCAGTGCTTATAGGTGTCAACTTAATCTCAAACGCTTGTCCCACATACGTTTTACCCCACCCCCAACCCCTCCCCTTACCAAGGGCGGTTTTGGCTTTAGACAAAACCGGGGTGGGGTGACGCGTTGAGTGATAGTAAGTCACTGATGAAGTGACGAATTTTCACCAATTCTGAATTCTGAATTCCACATTCTAATTATTGTCGTTCAAAGACGAATAAAATTGAGACTGGTTTTTTAGTCTTTGGATGACAGGGTTCGATTAATTTCAACAAACGATAATTTTTCAGATGAAACTCACGAATCCATGATTCAATTGTTCTGAAGTACCAGGGAGCAGGATGAAACGACTCTAATCCGATTCCTTGCCAAGAAGTCTTCCGCCAACCATCAGAGTATGGTAAGTCGCCGCAAGCTATCAGAGGATGAAGTGTTTGAACGATTATTTTTCCCTTATTCGCTAACAAACTCTTACCTGCCTGGGCTATCTCGCCAATAGCGCTTTCCCCAAGCAGTGAAAAGTTGCAGATGAAGCAGTCAAACTGGTTAATGCTGCCAAATTTCTGCAACGGAAGATCCGAGTAGGAAGATACAACAAAGCGGATATCGCCAAGACACTGCGCTGATTCAACAAGTTCGGCAATGGCATCAACTCCCCAGCCATCAAACCCGCGAGAGAACAGTTCACGACATAACCAACCTTCCCCACACCCGATGTCTAAGAAGGTTCGCGGTTCAAGTTCAACTACGGCTTCTACAATCGCTGTGTCTGTGACTAAAGCACGGCTTTCAAGAAGTTGGTCACGAACTACACGCGTCCACGGTTTGGCATTCATTGCCCATGAATCGAGAATTTGTTGTTCGTTTTTGTCCATAGTCCAATTACCTGAAATACGCTGTAATTTCTTCTGAATTCTGAATTCTGAATTCTGAATTCTTTTTTTAATTTAATTCACCAAATTTAGGACTCCACCAGCCTTTTTGTGTAGAGAAATAAGCCACTTCCTGATGTTTTTTGTCCTGACGAGATTGGGGGTTAGAACACCGTAACATTGTTTTGTTTTGTCCATCCTTAATGTAGTTGTATTCCTCTAATGGTTTTTTACATACTGGACAAGAGTATGAAGTTAACTTAGTTGGAGGTTTGGCAACACTTTCATTTTTGGATAATTTGGTTCGAGGTTGTTGCCAAGTTTTGTTAATATCACTCCAAAAAAGGACGATGTTTTCACAGCCGCTAACACATTTGAGAAAGTATTTCTTTTTGATTTTGCTGCTGGGAATTTTAGCGAGAAAATTTTGGCATTCAGGGCAGCGAGTTCTGGAAGTTTCATATTTGCGTTCTCGGCCTGGTGAAGCTTTGTTTCCAGATGCAGAACTCACGGCCACAGTTTTGGCTTTGGCTAAAGCTGGGGCAAAGTATTCTTGATTCCAAGTACTTAAGTATTGTTGCCAGCCTTGTTTGCCAACTGCGATCGCATCCAAAGCATCTTCCATCTTAGCTGTAAACTCCGCCTCTAGTAAATCTGGTAAGGCTTTCTGTAAAAATGCATCAACTTCTAATCCCAAAGCCGTTGGTTGCAAATGATCCTTTGTCAACTGCACATAATCCCGCTTCTTCAAGGTGGCGACGGTGGGAGCATAGGTACTGGGACGACCGATACCTTTGCGTTCCATGAGTTGCACTAGTTTCGGTTCGCTGTATCGAGGCGGGGGTTGTGTCTGTTTCTTCTCATGCTGTGCATTTTTTAACGTAAGTATCTGTCCTTGTTGCAACTGGGGTATAACTGTATCTTTACTGAGATTATTCCAGTACCGAGCATAACCGTAGAACTCAACTACCTGTCCGTTACAAAGCCACAGCAGATTTCCAGATTGAGTGATGACTTGAGTTTTGCGGAGTTGGGCTGGACGACATTGAGAAGCGATCGCCCGTTTCCAAATCATCACATACAGGTTAAACTCGTCTGTCGGCAGTTCTATTCGTAACTGCGCTGAAGGACGGAAAACATCTGTTGGGCGGATAGCTTCGTGTGCTTCTTGAGCCAATTTAGCACTGCGGTGTCTGGCTAAGGACTGGGGTACATTCTGCGGGTCATTTTGCTCTAACCACTGACGCGCCGCAGCACAAAATTCCGGACTTAACATCACTGAATCTGTTCGCATATATGTAATTAACCCAGCTTCATAAAGCTTTTGGGCTACTTGCATGGTTTTGTCTGGAGAAAATCTCAGCTTGGAACCGGCTGCTTGTTGCAGGGTGGAGGTGGTGAATGGAGGAGGAGGTTGACGCTGAGCTATTTTTCCTTCTGCTTTAATCACTTGATGGGGATGGCGGCGTGCTTCTTCAACTAACCTATTTGCTTCTGCTTCCGAGAGAATACGTCTGCTTTCTGGTATCTGTGTAGTATTTGTTGCAGCATCATCATCAGTTTCAATTTTTTGTTCTGGTGTGTCTGAGTCAGAATTTACCGTTCCTTTGTAGAAAGCGCGAAATCCTTCGGCGTAATCTACCCAGACACTCCAGTAGTCTTGGGGTACAAATATTTGAATTTCTTTTTCGCGCTGACAAATCAAGTGCAATGTGGCGCTTTGAACTCGACCAACGCTTTTCGCGCCATTGTTTAATGCCCAAACTAGGGGACTTCCCTTGTAGCCGACTAATTTATCAAGACAATCGCGGCATTGTCCCGCACCTACCAAGTTTAAATCTAGTTTCCTGGGTTTGGCGATCGCTTCTCGAACTGCTGATGCTGTAATTTCTGTATAAATTACTCGTTTCGGTTCTTTTAATCCCAGCACTTCTTTGATATGCCAAGCGATTGTTTCTCCCTCTCGGTCTGGGTCTGTGGCGATGACAACTTCATCAACTTGTTTGAGGGCAGCTTTTAGTTGCTGAATGGTTTCCTTAGCTCGTTGGTCGCGGGGAATATAATTGCACTTGACTCTACTGCCATCCATACTGAAGCCCAATGAATCTTCACCTTCATCGCTGAGTTCGCGGATATGGCCGCAGCTAGCACGAACAATCCATTCTGAACCCAGGATTTGACTGAGTTTTTTGACTTTTCCGGGAGATTCTACCACAAGGAGGCGTTTGGGCATAGCACCTGTGCTGAATAGCGCTGGATATGGGGAGGGGCGATCGCTTATCTTAGTATAAAGGTACTATCTTAATTAACTCTTTTAAGAATTTTTACGTTAGTTAATGCTTGCTTCTCTTAGAGGTAAGGGACTGAGAACTGGGGAACTCGGGGCCCCCACGACCAGAGGGAGTGGGGATTAGGGGCAATGGGGACTGGGAATCAAGGTGTACCCGGCTTCCTCAAAATCAAATATGAGTTTTATGGAAGTCAAAAAATTCGACCCACCCTCACAAATAAGTGGTATTAGTTAAAACTTTGTTTAAAAATTTTTCGCAAAACATTCTAATTGAGCTATTGTATGAAAAAATTCTATCTATCATCTCTTTGGAGAACAATACCATGTTTACGAATGCAGTAAAAGGTATGATAGAAAACACTCCCATTAAACAATGGGAGTTTATCGATCGCAAGCTTGAGTTACGCAGAAAACGCAAAAGAATAGAATTTATAGAACAATTTTTGCCAAAGGACGGAATTGGTGCAGAACTAGGAGTATTCAAAGGTCATCTATCCCCCACTCTTCTAGAACATACCCAGCCAAAAAAACTGCACCTGATAGACCCTTGGTATTTTTTGACAGGTCGTTGGCAATGGGCAAACGGCAACCAAAGTACAGTTGATGCTTTAATCAAAGTTCTACAAACCTTCAAAAAAGAAGTTGAAGATGGACGTATCGTGGTGCATGTGGGCGACGATCTTCAAGTACTTGCCACATTTCCCGATGGATATTTTGATTGGGTTTACATCGATACGTCTCATGAATATGAACATACTAAGCAAGAACTACACTTACTAGATAGCAAAGTCAAGCAAGATGGTATAATAGCAGGCGATGATTGGCAGCCAGACCCAAATCGTAGGCATTATGGAGTTTATCAAGCTGTAAATGAGTTTGTTAGCTCTGGAAAATATACTCTTATATACTCCGATAAAGACAATAGGCAATGGGCAATAAAAAGGAGGTGACGTACCTACACCGCCTGAGTACAGGTCGGTGTAGGCTTCTCAAAGACTCCTCATTGAGGACATAGTTTGAGCTTTAAGGGCGTGCGTCCCACGCGCCTTTATGTTTATGGAGGCATTCAGATCCCTACACAATATGACCTTACAATCAGGGCAGTTATGGGTTCTTTGTGATAATGTCTTTTTGAGCTTAGTGCCACAATTAGAGCATTCCTGACTAGTACCGCTTGGGTTTACCGCAACGACTTTTAGTCCAGCATTTTCAGCTTTGACTGTTAGTATCGAAATAAATTGACCCCAACCAGCGTCGTTTATGCTTTTCGCCAATCTTGTTTTAGCTAGTCCTTTGATATTCAATTTTTCTACTGCGACAACATCATACTTTTTGAGTAAGTTATTAGCAGTCTTGAAATGAAAATCTTTACGAGTATCAGCCACTTTCTTGTGCTGTTTGCCTAACTTCTGAATAGCTTTTTTGCGACGATTAGAACCCTTTTTACGTCTTGATACTCTGCGCTGTGCCGATTTTAATTTACGTTCAGCTTTACGTAAAAACTTTGGTGCAGCAATTCTTTCATCGTCAGAAGTAACAATAAAATCAATCAACCCTACATCAATGCCAACAATATTATTGATATCAAAATCAGGCTTGATTATTGGAACCGTTTTATCTTCTAAATTCAAAGTCACATAGTAACCATTGGCTTTTTGGTTACAGATACAGTTTTAATATCAAACCCATCTGGTATTGAACGATGAACAATTACAATAACCGCACCTATTTTTGACAGTATTATTTTGCGGAAAACGCGGACTTGGGGTCTCCCCAAGTGGAGCGATTTTCCAAGACAATCGTTGCTAAAATGCTCCTTTTTGAATTGTGGATAGGTGAAAGTCTTGTATTGACCTTTACCCTTGAATCTAGGCTTACCGCACTTTCGTCCATTGCTATCTCCTTTCAACCATCGGTCAAAAGCAATTTCAACTTTTTTTGGTACTTCTTGCAACACCTGAGAGTGAATGTCTTTGTACCAAGGACGATCTTTTTTTAGCTGGGTTAGCTTTGCTTGTTGGCTAAAACGATTAGGCTTATCTTTTAGTTCTGGGATATGGCAAACAATCAGAGAACATCTATCAATTGGAGAACGGTTTTGTTCATACCATTCAAACCTTTGAGCAAGTTCATAATTGTACTGACAACGCAGCATATCTAGGGTGTTGTCAATTTTTTCAGCTTGTTCTTTTGTTGGTTTTAATCGGTACTGGTAGGATGTTCTCACTTCCTCGACTAAATAAGTGCCACTTTTTTAGCATACACTGATTTAGCTATAGTTGCAGAAAAGTATGAAAAATGATTTTGTTTCTAATGTTGGTCTGTTAGTGACCTGAAAGTGCATTTAGTATTGGTGACTAAATATCGGCGTAAAGCCTTCACTTCAGCTATGCTGAGTAGATTAAATACTGTAATGGAAGAATTGCTAGAAAAATGGGATTGTAAACTGGTGGAGTTTAACGGAGAAGAGGATCATGTACACCTACTCTTTCAGTACCACCCAGACGTAGAATTGAGCAAGCTAGTTAACAATCTCAAGTCAGTTTCTTCTAGAAAACTCCGCCAAGTATTTGCAGAACATCTTGAAAAGTTCTATTGGAAAGATGTCTTTTGGAGTGGATCGTATTTTGTAGCTAGTTGTGGCGGTGTTACAGTCTCTACATTCAGAAAATACATTGAATTGCTCCCAATGCTTTGAGGCTGGCTTTTTGCCCCTCAGAAATCCCCGTCACCCCAGTAATATTCACGCCTTCGTAGGGAAGATGTCTGCTTAAGGTTTGCACAGTTTTACCTGTTGGCAAATCGTAAATTTGAATTGGTTGTTCTAAAAAGGCGATCGCCACCAAATCCTTGACTGGATGCCAATGCACCGACGATCCGTTATTTTTGCCCTGGACAATCTGTTCGCAGTCGCCTGTGCCAACATTCCAGATTCTCACTGTTTTACCACTACAGGTACTTGCAAGTTTGTTACCATCGGCACTCCACGCCACTGAATAAACACGGGCATTCGTATGCCCCAGGAAGGTTTTTAAACACTCTCCAGAGGCCGCATCCCAAAGTTGAACTACACCTTCGTAGTCTCCACTAAGCAAGGTTTTGCCGTCTGGACTAAAGGCAACGCTACCGACGAAACGACCCACAGAAATGACGCGGGAACAAACACCCCGGCTTAAATCCCAAAATCGAATAGTTCCATCTAAACTACCACTGGCAACCCGATTGCCTACAGGAAACCAAGCAACAGAATTTACCAGACTACTGTGCCCTGACAGCGTTAATAAGCATTGCCCAGAATGAGTATCCCAAAGTTTCACCGTTCCATCACTGGCGCAACTAATCAGACAATTTTCATCCCGACCCCAGGCGACTCCCCTCACCCAACCCTGATGTCCCTGCAAAACCTGTAAGCATTGCCCCGTCTGCACATCCCAAATGCGAACAGTGGTATCTGCACTGCCACTTGCCATCAAGCGTTCGTCTGGACTCCAGGCAACAAACATCACTTCGTTGGTATGCCCGTAAAAGACTCTCAGACATTCGCCTGTTTGACCATCCCACAGTTGCACAGTATGGTTGGTGCTAGCGGTCAACAGACGAATGCCGTCGTTACTCCACCGGACACACCAGGATGAATTACTGTAGCCCCGCAACGTTTTGACACATTGCCCCGTTTGCGTATTCCACAATTTAATCACCTGATCGAAAGATGCGCTGACAAGGGTTCTGCTATCAGGACTCCAAGAGACTGACCAAACCCAGTTTTCATGTCCCTGCAACACTTTTAGACATTGCAGAGAGCCATCCCACAGGTTAACAACATAACCATTCATATTCCCCCCTGCTAGTCTCTCGCCATCCGGACTCCAGGCTAGACAATGAAAAGGCTCTTGGGTGTTAACTACATACAAACATTCTCCTGTTTGCCAATCCCAAAGTTTGACGGTTTTATCATACCCACTACTGGCGAGGATTTTGCCATTGGGATGCATTGCCACAGACAAAACCCAATTGTCATAGTCTGAAATTACGCGAATGCACTCACCAGTCACCACATCCCAAAATTTAATCGTGCTATCCGTATAGCCTGCTGCCAGCACTGCCCCATCCGGTAACCATGTCAGACTCGGAATCCAGCAACTGCGATCGCCAGACTTGCTTCCAAGCTCAGTCAAACGCTCTCCGGTTGTAGCATTCCAAACCACAAGCAAAGATTGTTGCCCTCCACAGGCTACATACTTACCGTCGGGACTCCAGGCTAATGCCAAAATGCAACTGCTATAGCCGTGTAAGTCCCGCACTTTTTGACCTGTGCGGGCATCCCAAAGGCTAACTGCCCGATCGACACCGCTAACTAACATCGTCCCATCAGGATGCCAATCAGCTCCCAAAACCCAGCCTTCATGTGCCTGTATCGACATTAATGGCTGCATCCCTGACAACTGCCAAATATGCAGTTCTCCTTTGGTATCCCCGACAGCAAAGTGCTGCCCATCAGGACTAAATTTTCCCCACATTCCACTTGTGAAGACTTGAGTAAAGGTAGATTCAGCAAAATGAGCAAATTGAAAATTGACATTTTTTAACGTCACACCCCGGAAATCTGCGTGGCGAATTTTCAGATGGGAAAAGTCATAGCCGGTGAGGTCAACTTCCAGATGCAGACACAAGTTAATAAAGTTCCCAACCCCATAACCAAAGGTTGATTCTGAATCAGTACGTAATGCCAGCAAAACAGATTTTAAATGCGGCTCTAATCGTTGATAATTATCATAAAATGCAGTTTTTAATTGTTCAATAATTGGGTGTAAAATTAAGCGAATTTGAATTCTGTGGATATAATCTAAAACCGTTGTTTTCAAAAGGGCATAATGGTTGAAAAATGATGTTTTAACTATTAACAATTCAGTGGCAAGCTGGCGAATTAAACAGTCTGTGACATATTCCATAATCACTGGCTGTTGGGTATATTCGCCCGATCGCTTTTCGATTAAACTCCGCCAAGTCAGCGATTCCAGGGATTCCAACAAACTGGCGCGGGAAACCGCAGGTACAATATCGGCTTGCAGTTCGGCAATTGTAGTCCATTCCCGATTAATCGCCAACCAATACATAATGGTCTGTTCCAAGGGCGATAAACGCTGAAATTGTTGATCGAGCAAGTAGCGAATCCCGTTAAATATCGGGGTTTCTGTTTGCAAAAAAACAGCAATTTCCCCATCAAATAAACTTTGGATTGAGGTAGCAACCATTTTCAATGCCAGGGGATTGCAACGATACAATTCACACAGAGAGCGTTTTTGGGCCTCGCTTCCTACTAGTCCCTTAGCGTCAATTGATGCCACTGATGCTTCCCAGGAACCTTGCAAAGAAAGCGATCGCACTCCGCCATTCCCATCCTCAAATATGGCTACTTCCCTTGATTTCTCGCGGCTGGTCAGTAAAATACAACTTTGATGACTCGCTTGTGCCAGCATTTGAAACAATTCACCATAATTGGTAAAGTTGGCTTGGTATTTGCCAGCGTGTTGGCCTGGTTGTAAGAGAGTATCTTGATTATCCAGAATTACCAAACAGCGATGCTTTTGCAGCCAGTACAGCAACCGTTCTGGTTTTGCTTGGATGTCCTGCTGCTGAGAAAAAAAAGGCACCAGTTCCGCCAACAAAGTTTCTAAAGGTGGGGCGTTACGCAGACTGCGCCAAATTACAAAATCAAAGTCTGCTTGTACCAATTGAGCAACTTTAGCAGCCAAAGCACTTTTACCAATCCCGCCCATTCCCACCAGCGCCATCAAGCGACAGCGTTCTGCAATTATCCAATGAGTCAGCTTTTCTATCTCCTCCGCCCGACCGCAGAAATGAGAAACATTAATCGCCTCGCCCCAATCTACAAAACGTTGGTTTTGCGGTTGGCGATCGGGGATTGGTGCATTCAATTGGGTAAGAATGCCGCGCAGATTTGTTTTGTTAATTTTGCGACCTAGAGCATAACTCAGGAACTGCCAGAATTTGGGGCCAATATCTCGCTGTAAGTAGTTAAGAGAATAGCCAGAGCGATGGGCAATTTGCTCATAGGTCAAGTCGTTCCAGGCACCGAACAAAAGCGCAATTTCCACTTCAGTGAGGGTTCTAGCGAGTTTTTGATTGACAGCATGAGTGGCGATCGCTCGTGCCTGTTCAAACTCCATAGATTTTCTAGCTTGAGCAAAGTATACATTTTCATCAAACCATACTTTACATACTACAGCTCCATACTTTTCTGTAAAGATAAATATTAAAAGCTTATGTATGGGCTTGAGAAAGCGATCGCTGTAAAATATATCAAAAGAGACTTCTGAAATCTGAGATTATGCTGTCCCCTAACATTGAAGCCAATCACGATCCCAATCTGGCTGAATTAGTTCGGCAGGTGAATGCCAACCAAGGTGCGATCGGCTTATCAGTGGATGGTCATCAACAAGCTGTAATCATTAGTCTGGAGACTTTCAAACAATTGCTCAGTGGCAAAATTTATGCAGAGCATGGACAACTCTCTGAGCCTGAGTTTCACCAACAGTTGCAGCAAGCCCTAGTGGAAGCAGGCTGTAATACACGCGAGAAAATTATAGATTTAGTGCGAGAGGCGAAACGAGAAGTTGCCGCAGAGTATGTACAAATCTATGACTACCTGCATCACACACCATCAACTTCCGATTCATAATGTCCGTTGCACCTTGGCGAGTCTTCTTAGATACCAACAATCTAGTTAAGCAGATTCAACTACAATTCATCTCCACGATTTTCCTGAGAGCGATCGCCGTTGAGGTAGCGCAGGGGTTGAGCGATTTTGCAATTGATAACATGAGTGCGATCGCTAGTGCCTGTTCAAACTCCAGAGATTTTCTAGCTTGAGGAAAGTATACATTTTTATCAAACCATACTTTTCATACTACAGATCCATACTTTTCTGTAAAGACAGCACCATGAAGTTTTGGTAAGTTGCTATAGCAGTAGAAAAAAGTTTAATAAATAACTTAAAAAGCCTGACCTTCAGAAGAGGATCTCTTTGGCAACTTAGTCAAAAACCATGTAATTTATCAGGGAATTCTTATGGTAGCGAATGAATCTAAAAAACTGAGTGGACAATTTCAAGCAGATTTGACCTTTCCTAGTCCAGTCGAAAGATCTGAAAACTCTGGACAGGAGTCGATGACTGCTAGAGTTGTAATTGCCTACGATCACCCCAAGCTTCGGAACAAGCTGGACAATTCGATAGCTCTGTTAGTGGCCGATCGCGGTGAACTAGATGATGATGGACAGCCAAAAGATCCAAAGCTGCTTGGAACTTTTGTCACAGGAAAGCAGAAGACTAGTGAATCTGGTGGTAGTCAATTTTTTGAAGCATTGGCTGACTACCCATACAAGATCAAATTGGGCAATAATGTTTCCGTCACAAATTTGAAGCTCGAATTGACTTATTCAACATCTGATGATTCTGCCCCAATGGCAAATGACTATCAGAATATCTTAACTGGGACATCTGACCAAAAAAAGGGGAGTAGCGCAGACTTACCTGGGAGTGGCGGTGGCGGCGCGCCTCCTCCAGCGGAACCCTAGATAAACTTTACACGCTGCTACACCAGAAGATGCTGTGTTTTAACAGCCTCAAGCATCTTCTGGAATGGGGGCGTAGCGTACTTATCACTTTGAGAAAACTGTTAAGAGATCGCCATGACAAATTCTATATCTGGCCATCGTGGTTCGTTGGATTTGAGGATCTATCCGTTTCAGCAACCAATTAGAGTTTCCTGGAATTTTAGTGAGGGCGAATCAGAGGATTTCTCTATTCAGATATCTCCAGTTTCTGAAAATCTAAGCCAGGACATATTGTATTTTGATGTCTCCGTCAAAGGCGGAGAATCTACTATGAAAGTTTCATGGCCAAACTGGGAAGACTTCATCGGATTTTTTCCAGACGAAACTCAAAATAATGATATTGACTTGATCGAGCTGTTGAGGAATATAATTTAGAACTCTGTCACTCTTGCTCATGATTTTCCACAGCTTTGAAGTTTAATGAGATGCCTAACGAATGGCAGTACTCTTGAAAATTATGCTAGCGGTTTGATCTGATGCCTGAACCTTCTCTAACTTTAGCAATTTCATCAGATATTGATATTTTTAATCTCCCTTTAACTGCTAAATTGATTCGAGTGATTGATTCCAAGACTAGTCAGTATGACTTTGTTATTCAACTTGCTCTAAATGTAGCAGAATCCAACGAAAATATTCGGCTAGCATCTTTGACCTCGCAGATTCTAGGAACAGAAAACACTAAGGCATTGAGTCAGCAGTTTGATCTAGATGTAGCGTTGAGTATCCTTACTGCCGAGGTCTTTATTCAGAAAAAAAGCCTGACAGTTTTGGCGGCGATTAATGCAGGTAAAAACATTACACAGATTATTAAAGACGAACAACTTCTAAAGCAGCTCGAAGACAGAAAAGATAAAGCTTATTTAGATCAACGAGAATCGGTTAATTTAGGTGTCTACATCCAGAAACGAATGGGGAGCGTAGCCATTTGCTTCTTTGTAGATATTTTAGGGATACTTCGCGCACCTGAGTCAACTGATGCTCAGGAGGATAAGCCTTTCCAAAGCTTGGATGAAAAGATAGAAAGAATTCCTATTCGCATTTGCTCACCAAGACGAATACCTCCAATACCTCCAATACCCCCAATACCTCCAATACCTCCAATACCTCCAATACCTCCAATAGATGATACGTCCCGTCGAAAAGATTCTCTCAAATGGTTGCGCCCCATCGCCATTATCCTAGAAGCTGGTGCTGCTATTGCTTTTTTTGCCGGATTAACTTTTGAAGTAATAGAATCAATCGCTGAAGCAGGAAGTTTTGAGGGATTGATGGAAATAGTTGACAAAGTAAGCGAAGGTATTACCACTTCTGCTGAAGGGCAAGGTACATCAGGAGGTTCTGATAGCTCAGGAAAGTCAGGCTCAGCTTCTGAATCGGACAGTTCCACTGAATCAAGTTCAGAAGGAGATTCAAATCCTAAAACTCCTTTGCTACTGGGTATTGGACAAGCGCAAATTGGCAGCAGTTTCAGGATTGGCTGAACATGAACTAAATGATTTTACTGTTTAGGAGAAAACCCAGATGATTAGAAAAAGCCGAACAGACTTAAAGCGGTATTTTCAAACAGGGAATACCCCAACTCAAGAGCAGTTTGCTGATTTAATCGACTCCTGTCTTATGTTGGAGGAGGATGGGGTAAGGATTGATGGTAATGCCAATATCACTATTAACAACGAATCTTCTACTGCCAAGCTGGAAGTGTCAGGGAAAGTTGTTGCTGCTGAGTTTCAAGGTTCTGGTCAAGATATAACGAATTTGAATCCCAAAAACTTTCAGGAACTAATCACATCCGATCAAATCCAGTCACTAGATGCAACTAAGTTACAAGGCGCGATCGCACCTGAGAACATTGCTGGTCTCAAATTATATTTAGATAAACCTAATATTAATGGAGAAGAAACCGTTACCCTTACCTGGTCAAGTCATTTAGTTGATAAGGTGATTTTGGAATACGTTTTTGAAAATGAAATCCTCCGAGAAGAATGGAATAATAATCTCGATCAAGAAAAAACTTATCAATTAAAACCTTATCAAACAAATACGTATGTCTTAACTACCTATAAGGAAGATATTGTTCAGGGTCAGAAGCAATTTACCGTACAGGTTATTCCCAATGAATTTCAGTATTTGAAAAAACTTTATGATGAAGGCATTGAACTATCTAGTGCTTTAGATTCTTGCGTCAAACGTTATCGTTTATTGCCTTTTACTAAGGAAAGCATTGATCGGCTTATAGATGCTGTTCAAAGAACGCAGTACTCAGAAACAGATGCCTTAACATTGTTACAAAAATGGAGCGAATCAAAAATATCTAAACCTGAAGCTGATACAAAAGGAAAGTCTACTCTTGTAGAAGTAAACTATAAAAAATATGGTATGAGAGAATTAGACGGAACAGATACAATTTGCCAGATGCTTTTGCCTAATATTGATTACAATGGTTCACCTCTTATTTTTATACCCAAGGAGGAGCAAGATGCTTTTAAGAAATGGAGTAATAAAGGATTTTTGTTCATCGCTTCGTTTAATGAAAACAATGGTCAATTGATAGAACAAAAGTCGTTTGAATCAGAGCGTCACTTTGGCCGCACTATTCGTGATTATACTGAAGAGGATAAGAAAAGAGATGTTGATTTTGAAAATTATATAAAATCAATAAAAGATGGTTCTTTGATTGCAGTAGCATCTACAGAGCTTGGATACTTCCACAGTCGTAGTCTATCAAATTATGAAAAATTATTGAGAGATTGTGGTTCTCAGGTTAAATTCTCTAGATTTTTAAGTTTACCCCCTGGGGGGGGTGGTGGAGCATACCTGTCTCTCTTTTACAAGGGAAAACCAGAATCATACAAAGAAAAGTCTTACGAAAAAAACAGAGCAATTCATCAGGCAGAGCCAGGTAACCCTTATCTTATAATCAATATATCAGAAGAAATAAAAGTAATCGCTGAAGAATCCGGGGTAAATGGCTCAGTGACAAGCTTCAAATGACGTAAAATAGTTTCCAAATTAGTAGTGCGATCGCCAATCTTGTAAGATGCCTTAGCGACAGTGTAATGCATCACCGAATAATGGGCTATCTGCTAGATTTGGCCAGACTAAATCTTCAGAAATAAACTCTTTGACAACTTAAGTCATTTCTGTATCTAAAAATAAAGTCTAAGGAGAAAGTTGTGTTTTTTAGAAACATTGTCTTTATCTTTTTATTGAGTTTTTTGACGATTTTCAATTTTTCTGCCAAAGCATTTGCAGCAGAACAACCTGTTGCTATTTTTCACGCATTTAATCAGCAATATAGTGATGTTCAAAAGTATGTCTGCACACTAGCTGAACAGGGATATTCACACGTTCAAATATCTCCTGCACAGAAATCTAAGGATGGTAGTGCCTGGTATTTGCGATATCAACCTGTTGATTATTCTGTAATTGAAGGTTTAGGGTCTGAAACTGATCTGAAGAATCTAGCATCAGTAGCTCATAACTGTAATGTTAAAGTTATCGCTGATGTTGTTTTTAATCACATGGCTGACTTCAATAGAGACCTAACACATTTTCCTAATTTGTCCCCACAGGACTTTAATACTCCAGCTTGTGACATCAATTATCATGACGGCAATAGGGATACAGAAACACGTTGTTGGTTAGGCTCGCTACCCGATCTAAAATTTACTGATAATGTTAAGACCATTCAAAAGAATCATCTCACGAAACTCCTCAATTTGGGAGTAGATGGGTTTCGTTTTGATGCTGCTAAACATATGCCCCCAGAGGTAGTCCAAGAATACATCAATTATATCAACGAGCAAAGTGCAGGCAAGGATTGGAACTATCTTGAAGTGATAGAAGATTTCGATACAAAGGCTGAAGACTATAATTGGATTGCAGCTGTTGAAGACTTCAATCTTTACAACTCGATAAAAGGTGTGTTTAGTTTTGGTGGAGATTTAAGGTCACTGCCCACAATTGCTGTCAACGATCCCCGCAGCGTCACCTTTGGTGCAAATCACGATACAATCCGCGTAGTTGAGGGCATCACAAATAACAATGCACTCAATCCTTACGACGATATCACTGATTCTTATCTTGCCACTGCTTATGTATTAGCAAGAGAATCTGGAACTCCTTTAATCTTTAACGAACATAATCTCAAATCTCCATACATCAAATTTGGGACTAGATTTCGTCAGATTATGACTCAAAGGGGACAAGAAGGTAAGAATGTCAAGGAAAATATTTTAAGAGTTGTCAATGATCCGACTGTTTTAATCATGGAGAGGGGAGCAGAGGGTTTATTTGTGGAAAACAAAGGAGCAGGTAAGTTTGATATTCCTGCACTAAATTTAACTTTAACTAATCTAGAAGGTTGCTATAGAGAGCTTCGCAATAACTTCACAGTTGCGATCGAGAAGCGTGATGATGGCAAAAAGTACATAACTCGATGGGGAACTTGGAACAGGGGCGGTATGGAAGTTCAAGCAAGAGATGCCTTGTACTTTATTCGTGAGCAGTTTAGTGCATGTCAATAAGTGCGATCGCCAATCTTGTAGGATGCGTTAGCGACGAGAGTACGGCATCGCCGAATTGCTGAATTAGCGATCGCTCATAGGTGAGATAGTTGTGAGCGATCGCAGTTTTAGCATAAGTTGAATAAGCGATCGCACTATACAAATAGCCTTTTTCAAGTGGGGGTAATGAAGATAGTTGAGCAAACATTATTTAACACGCATTCGCGTAGCAACTTCTGTATGGGAACAAGTATTTAGTCGGAAAACAAGCGCTCAATATACCTTGACTGATGGAGAATCCTAACAACTTCAATGCCATCATCAAGCTTGATATAAAACACAATATAAGGTTTTACAGGAAAATTCCTCAGTTTTTCGCCCAAATCATCCCGTATTTGTCCCATATCTGGAAACTGAGCCAACATTGGCAAACGGTTTAAAATATTTGCAATCTGCTTGTCTGCCGCAATTTGATTATTTTGAGCAAGATACACCCAAATATCCTCCAAGTCTTGCTCTGCGAGTTGGGAGATTTTGTAACGATTCATCAATCTTGGTCTCGATTGAGTTTACGTTGTCCTCGCTCTTTAATGGTTTGCAGCAAACTTGGTAAAGACTCGTCATCGTATTCCCTAAACTGCCCATTCTGTAACTGTTCTACACCCAAAGCAATATCGCGCTGCAATGCTTCTAATTTGAGTTTGTGTACTTCAGCTTCCAAAGTTTTTAAGCGCTGCATCATTTCCTGAAAACTACTTGCATCTTGGATGACAATCTCTGCTCTACCGTTAACGGTAAGTACCAACGGGGATTTTGTCGCTTTAATCTGCTCGATGAACTGTTTGACGTTGCGCTTGAAATCCGTAAGCGGTTGAATATTGTCGAGGTTAATCATATATTTCCATATTTAATTCAGTATGCAATTAAGTTCTAATTAAATATTCTACTAGATATTACTCCAATTCGGAGACATCGCTCATAGCAGAGATAGTTGTGAGCGATCGCCTTCTTATTCTCTTGAAAGATCGCCTAAGCTTGAGATAGTTGTGAGCGATCGCAGAATTTTTCAGCCTAGTGCGATCGCTTAAGGTACAAAGTTGGGTTTGTAGCGTTAACCTAGCCTTAATGCGATCGCCAATCTTGTAGGATGCGTTAGCGGCGAGAGTACGGCATCCTATAATAATGGATGATCTGCTAGATTTGGGCAGACTAATCAATAAACCCAAATTGCATCATTCCATGAACAGCGATCGCTTATTTGGTCAAAGAGCGACTTGACGGTTAGACAGCTTCTTAACAAACTATTTGGGAAGAATGAGCGATACGTCGTAAGCACCCCTTTTGAAAAATAGCAATATGATTAAACTCGACCAGTTTTTAAAGTTGCTGGGTATAGCCCCAACTGGAGGCCAAGCCAAACTGATGATTATTGATGGTAATGTTAAAGTCAATGGCACAATTGAAACCCGGCGAGGAAGGCAATTAGTATCAAGTGACGAAGTAACAGTAGCAGGACAAACTTTTAAGGTTGGCGATGTCATCGAATAATTGATGATTGTTACAAAAAAACCCGGTCATGAGAATGACCGGGGGTAGAGTAATTTGATCGCAATTCATTAAGCGGTGTGTTGTTCCAGATTGATTTTGACGACTTTGTTCCTTTCTTTATCGGCTTTAGGCAGTGTCAAGTTCAAAATCCCATCTTTGTATTCAGCAGTCACTTTGGTATTTTGAACTCTAACAGATAAAGGAATTACACGCTGAAATTGACCATAGTAAAATTCGCTCTTAATAGTACCTTTTTGTTCAGTTTTAGTTTCAGATTTCCGTTCGCCGCTAATGTGAACAGCATCTTCTGTAACTTGAATATCCAGGTCTTTAGCTGACATTCCCGGTAGTTCTAGCTTTAAATGAATAGCATCTTCAGTTTCTTGTAGTTCGGCAGCCGGAACTCTAACTAAGTTTCTTTCAAATGAGCTAGATGGTGTTATAGTGTCTTCAAACAAATTGTTAATTTGACGTTGTAGAGTGTCGATTTCTCTCCAAGGATTCCAACGAACTACTGTCATAACTCTTCCTCGCATTTATTAGCTTTTGTGTATTTATTTTTGCACTTGACTTGGTGCTTACTTTTGATATTATGTCGAGTTTCAAATGCTGTAAATTCGGTTTTTCTCACCTAAGAAATGAGGATTACCGCACCAAATTAGGCATACAAAATATTACGGTTTACTCTACTTGTTGGGTTCGGTAAACCGTAGAGATCAAAAGTCAGATAGGGTTTATGGCTAAGTCCCAGAGGAATCGTTGTGTACTTTACCAACTCGGTGTAGCGATCGCTCTTTGAGTGCAGCACACTTCATCGCGTATAAATTAAAGCAGATTTTCAGAAGCGTGAAGTACACTATCTACGTTTGTTAGCTAGGCAAAAAGCTTATTCTAATTCTGAATTCTGCCGTATTTACTGTTCCATCAAATTAATCTTGTTAAGTTACTTAGCAGGTGCAATTCTCACCTGATATTGTGACACCTAACAGGAGTATAGAAACTTTGCTCAGGCTTTCTTCAGAATCTCCTCTATTTATTGTATTAATCATTATTAGTTTTTTAGTAGTAACTCTCTCAACTTGGTTATCATCTCAACCATTTACTTTCAGACCATTTGGATTGAGTGATATTATACAACTACTGACATTGCCATTGTTTATTTCTTTGTTGCTAGAGCGTTCTTTAGAAGTTTTTATCACTACCTGGCGAAGTGCATTTATCGAAGAATTGGATATTGAAATTCAGCGACAAAAAATTATGATTGATGAAAAATTAAAACTAGTCAAAGAGCAAAATCAACAAAGTAAAATTGCTGACTTCAAATCTAATCAAGTCAGTATTCTCCCTCCGGAAGGAATGAGCTTAGAACAACAAATTATCCAAACTTTTATCCAGAGCCAAGAAGAAGTATTATTAGCAATCAAACCAGATCTTGATGATTTAAATGCAAAAGAACGCCAAAGAGCAGCCTATAAAGCTGATACGCGAATAATAGCACTATGGACATCGCTGTTATTCGGTCTTTTAATCAGCGCTATCGGTGTTCGTTCAATCGAACCATTGGTAATTATAGATTTAAATAATCAAATACAGGTAGTTATTTTTCGTTCTTTAGATGCCTTATTAACAGGAGGTTTAATTGCAGGAGGTAGCGAGGGAATTCATCAAATAATACAGGTTTTTATCAACTTTATGGAAGCTACATCTAGACAAATCAAAGATAAGGGATTGTCGTGAATTACCTACACTGACTTTTCGGTACAGTGTAGGCTTCCCATCTCATAAAAATCAGTGTATATGCACTTACTTATGATGTCAAGTCTAGCTCAAGAGCGATCGCCAACCAGGAAGTTGGTGATCAAAAATACAATTATTTGTGGATTATCCTGAGCCACTATCCGGTTTTCATAGAGCAAACTAGCTCTATAACCCTTGAACAGGAGTCAATTTATGCTTCGGAAGAGACAAAAATCTCGCGTTTTAGAAAAGGCTGAGTTAAGAGCTGCTGGATTAAAGAAAATCGATCCAAATTTAGATTTAGGGAATGGTTGTAGCTTAAAAAACTTAACAGAACTAATTGAAAAATTACGCAGCAAAATGGATGAATATAATAAGCTTTTAGAGTTGATTGATGCTTTGCGAATTCAGATTCTTGAGTCAGAACAAAAATTAAAAGAGATGAGTGAGAGAATGCTGTTGGGAGTGGCTGTGAAATACGGCAAAGATAGCTGTGAATATATGATGGCGGGAGGTGTGCGTACAAGCGATCGCATCCGCAAAAGCAGAAAAACTCGTTTGAAACGTGCTGCACAGAAAAAATTAGCACAGAGCGCTGAAACTGCTTAATGTTAGTAATATTGCTGTGAGTAAAACAATTTGTAGGGGTGCATAGCTATGCACCCCTACTTATTTTTTGTAAAATACAATACATAAACTTGAATTTAGTAGTAAAGGAACCAAAAAGCATGGCAGTTTATAGTCCTCAAGCCATCCGTCATATATTGATCGGGCTTGGATATCTAGCTCCTGAAATTGATCCTAACCCCGATGCTCAATTTGCTCCTTGGAAACGGAATAACAACTCCTTGACAGACGATCCTACCGAAGAAGCCATTAAAAAGTTTCAAAAACAGTACCCACAAAAACTTGTAGCTAATGGTAACGCTGATGCTCAAACCAGAGAAATAATGGAGGATATAATCAAAGGTCTTCAGAACAGATTGAAGTTTCACGGTTTTGCAACCAATACTGAAATTCCTTCAGATCAGCCTTTTTACGGGCCAGCAACTTATAAAGCAGTAAGGAAATTTCAAAAAGCTCAAGGTCTAACTGAAAATGGTATTGCCAATGTTGAACAGCGTCAAATTCTCCAGCAACCGACTTTAACACCAAATAAACCCCAGCCTCCGACTCAAGTGAAGTTGATAGATTTGTTGTTGCAATTCAAAAAGAATCCGCAAAATCCTTCTTATATTGCAGCATTAAATAACTTACAACAAAATCTCCCCAAGGATGTTTTACACAAAGTTACGAATAAATGGAGGGGGACAAACGATCAAAATCCGGAACTTGTGAAGTTGACAAATGTATTCACTTATTATGATGACAACAATCTCAACCATCGTGATGCACTAAATCACTTACAAAGTCAGATAACTCCAGCTATCTATAAAGAATTTATCACTCTCTGGAATAAAAAGTAAACAAATACAGGAGAACGCAGAATTCAGAATTCAGAATTCAGTTGCAAAAAAATTGTAGGTTGGGTTGAGGAACGAAACCCAACATTGATCCGGGTGTTGGGTTTCGCAGAGCCTCAACCAAACCTACATCTAATGCACTATTTTAGCCTTGCCACGCCACTATTGGCGTGGCAAGAGTATATTTATAAATAAACTGTAAAAAAGATAATAGTTAGAAATTTATGAAAAATGCGATCGCTCGTCAAACTGCATTCTTATTTATATCTTCTACCCTACTCATAGCCTGTGGCAAAACTGACAATTTTAATCCCAATTTTCCCAATAATCCAGCAACAAATACATCTAATTTTATTCCTATAGGAATCGCTTTTGCCCAAACAAGCAATGTGGCATTACTTGGTCAAGAAGGAACTGATGGAGTAAAAATTGCCGAAAAATATTTTAATAGCAAAGGAGGCATTAATGGTAGACCAATTAAATTAGTATTTCAAGATACTGGAGGCGATGAAGCTGGAACGATTAATGCATTTCAAACTTTAATTAATCAAGATAAAGTCGTTGGCATAATTGGCCCTACTTTATCACAACAAGCTTTTAGCGCCAACCCCATAGCAGAACGCAATCGAGTCCCCGTGATTGGAGCATCAAATACTGCTAAAGGTATTCCCGAAATCGGTGATTATGTTGCTCGTGTTTCTTCATCTGTGGCTGTGGTTGCTCCATATTCTGTGAAAGCTGCACTACAACAAAATTCTCAAATCAAAAGAGTAGCGGTATTTTACGCTCAAAACGATGCTTTCAATAAATCAGAAACGGAAATTTTTCAGAACACAGTTAAAGATTTAGGATTGAATTTAGTCACAGTCCAAAAATTTCAAACTACAGATACAGACTTTCAAGCTCAAGCCAGCGACGCTATTAATTTAAAACCAGATTTAGTGATTATATCCGGGTTAGCTGTAGATGGAGGCAATTTAGTTAAACAATTACGAGAACTTGGTTATAAAGGATTAATTATTGGTGGCAATGGTTTTAACACATCGCATATATTTTCTGTATGTAGGGCGCTTTGTGAAGGTGTGATTGTTGCTCAAGCTTATAGTCCTGTTTATCCTAGTGAAATTAACACCGCATTTCGCAAAGCCTACGTTGAACAATATCAAAGAGAACCACCCCAAGTCAGCGCTCAAGCTTTTGCAGCAATGCAGGTATATGTAGAAGCTCTACAATCTTTAGATAAAAAAAGCGAAATTAAGAAATTAACGCTGGCACAATTGCGAACGGAATTGAATCAGGAATTGTTAAAAGGAACATATCAAACTCCTCTTGGTGAAATTGCTTTTACACCAACAGGTGATGTGATTCAAAAAGAATTTTATGTTGCACAATTGAAGATGGAGCCAAACGGTGTTAAAGGTAAATTTGCATTTTTAAACATCAAATAAGTGTAAAAAATTCATAGTCTATTATGATTAAATTAGGACTTCCGCAAAACTAGAGGAATCATAATGGATTTTCTCAAAGCAAAGATTTTAGAAAAACTAGAACGCCTTCCAGAAAATGCACAGCAGCAAGTTCTAGATTTTGTTGAATTTTTAGAGTGGCGAAAAGATAATCTTCAGGAATCGCAGTTATCTGAAGAATTAGATGAAGAATCTGATACAGGATGGCTAGAGACTGACTTATCAAATTTGGGCAGCTATGAACCTTATGATTGGCAACCAGGCGAACTGGAGAAGGGTTTACCTGTTAAGTATATTCCTGAGATGGGAGTAGTAATTGTTGAGCAATGACAAATCGTTCTTTACAGTTTGGAGACGTTGTAACAGCAAGTTTTCCTCAACAAAACCCTCAAGGCCGCGAACAAGAGGGTTATTTTCAATCTCCTCTCCACAAGGAATACCGTTCCTCAACTTAGATGTTGAAAACTTACAAGAGAATGTCAATGGTATCTTATCACTTGAAATTAATGAGTAATTCATAATATTTCCATCCCCATCTTGAAATACATAGGGTATATCCAAATTAATTGTTGAGTTTTTAACTATCTGCGCGTCAGATAATTGTTGAATTTTTTTATTACTCATAATGTAATTTTTCTTCCGCATTTAAATCACAACAATAAAATACCATACACAACATAAGCTGAGAAAGACGCAAAGAAAAAATTTGGTAAAAACTAGAACGCCTTCCAGAAAACGCACAGCAGTAAGTTCTAGATTTTGTCAAGTTTTCCTTTATTCTTATCTAACTTTTCTTGAATAGCATCTCTACAGAATTGTGCAGGATCGTCTTGTGCTTTCACCTCATCTTTCATTTCTTTAGAGACTCTAAAACTTAATTGTTCAGTTAACGGTTCATCACCTTTTCTTTTTCCTGGTTCTAAATTTTCAGGTGTTCCTCTAGGATTAGGCATTTATGTAGAAACGTAAATATAGATCGAATCAATCGAAACCAATCGATTAGAGTTTTAAATCGGTGGTGCTATCACCCGCGAAAATGGTTCACCACCGATACCACTTTTATCAAGAGGTAATTCTATGTTTACACGTTCAGAACTCGAAATAAAGACTGTTCCTGAATTACAGGATTTATGCCGTCGATATGGTATCCGTCCTACAGGAAGTGCAGCATACAAAGTTAGCTACATCACTTCCCTGCTATCCTTCCCGTTGATAGCCGTAAACCAAATGGAGGAAGGGAGAGGATTAAAGTCACCAACACTTGCTTCTATTCAGGTGTTTGGTTCAGCGATAGATGAAATGAATTCTCCGACAGCAGAACAAATAGCGTTGATTAGAATTTCCCTGGAAGGTAAAAGAATGCGTTACCCAGATAGATACAAGCAGGAAGAGTTACTAGTTTGGCATTTGGTGAAAATGAAACTTGAACAGGTGATAGCACTACTCGGTAGGTAATCTCTCAATTGACGGCATCCCATCACAGTATTCCTTAATGGGGTGCTTTTATTATGTTTTAGTATTTTTTTGCTGCTTGAAGATATTTTTAATACCGGAACTAACGAAATTTTTGCTTGCGAACCATTTAAAGTACTTATGTTGATGTTGCAAAAAAGCAATAAACTGTTACAACATCAAACGATGTAGAATTTTTGTTGAATTCAACGAGCATCTACAGTTTCATTTCATCGTCATAAGGTACTCAGCATGACTGCAATCACCCCAAAGGCTTCTTCTGCGCTTCCCAATTTTTCTGAAGGAATTCAATATTTTGGCGAAGCACTACCAGATTTTGAAACTTACGGTGCCACCCCTGCGATAGAATCGGGCAATGTAGCGATCGCATCCCCTACAGACAAAGCAGCAGTATATCAAACTTTACTCGCTGCCGATGCCCTACGTTATCTAACTTTGCAAATTACTGGTAGTAAAGCCTCTGGACATCCCGGCGGATTTGCCAGCCAAGCGGAAGCTTACGCATCTCTTGTCATGCTGGGACACAAGAACATTATCACCGAGGTCGGACACCACGCCCCCGGATTTTATAGTGCCATGTTCTTGGATCGATCGCTAGAAGACATGGGAATTTCTACAGTCCAACAATTGCGCGATCGCTTCCGAGAAAAGCACGGTCTTTTAGGACACCTTTCTGGTTTCATTCCTGGTATTCTCGCACCTGCGGGGCCTTTGGGACAAGGACAACACTTTGCAATGGCGGCTGCATTGTTGCACAAAGATAAGTTATTTCCCTTTACAGTTGGCGATGGTGGATTGGGTGAGCCTTATATTGTAAGTGCGATCGCACATTTCCATACTGCTTATCCTACTGCGACCAATTTCTTGCCGATATTAGTGTGGAATGGTTACAGCCAAGAACACCACAGTATGGTTTCTCTCAAAACCAACCAACAAATGCAAGCATACTGGCAAGGTAATGGTTTTGATGAAGTGGTGTTAGTGGATGCAAAAGATTTCGACGACCAAAACCAACCAGGCGATTACGTTGATAGTACTGCGTTTTCCTTTGAGAAGCGCCTAGCATTTACCCAAGCAGTACTTGAGGGTGTAGATAAAGCAGCGCGATCGGCACTCGGTGGCAAGCTTACTGTTTTTATTATTAAACAACTAAAAGGTGCAGGAGTCCACGCGCGGGGTGCAAAATCTCACAACCTTTATCCTAAAGATACATTGGATGCACCGCATATTGTCAGTGCATTGCAAACTCGCGCCTTATCAGCCGAAGCTTGGCAATTAGTCAGAACAAACGCCGAACGCGCAGGCGGAGGCCCCGCAGCCAAAACAGTAGTCACAGAATTTGAATTACCATTGCCAGAATTAGGCGAATTACCTTTAGAAGAATATGCAGTCGGTGGCGAACCAAAAGTTTCGACAACTGCAATGGGAAGATTGGTAGGAGTAGTTGGACAAAAAGATAAAAATTTCCTCGTCACCAATGCCGACGGTAACGAAGCATCGGGAATTGCTAACATCAACCAAGCTTTAAAAATCATTCACCCGACAACCGATGATTTATATAACCAAGCGCCAAACGGTCAAGTTTACGAACCTTTGAGCGAAGATGCTTGTGCGGGTTTAGCAGCTGGTTTGTCATTAATGGGTGCAAGAACTTTGTGGTGTTCTTACGAATCTTTTGCCATCAACGGATTACCAATTTGGCAAACTGTCACCCAAGCAATGGCAGAATTACGCCGTCCAACTCCCTCAACTATTACTTTATTCACAGCTGGTGCATTAGAGCAAGGGCGTAACGGTTGGACTCACCAACGTCCAGAAATTGAAGCTTACTTTGCTTCATTAATGCGAAATGGAAATGTTTTCCCATTATTTCCTCCCGATGCTAACAGTATCCAAGTTTGTTATGACTGGGCATTGCAAACTAAAAATAAGGGAATTGTGATTACTGCAAGTAAATCACCATTGCCAATTCGCATTACTTTAGAACAAAGTCGTCAAGGCTTACAAGATGGCGCGGTGGTATTGCATGAAGTCCCTGGCGATAAACAAGTTGTATTTGCTGTCATTGGCGATATGACATTAATGCCAGTATTTGAGGCGGCTACTTTCTTAGAAAATGAAGGTATTGGCGCGAAGATAGTTTCTGTGATTAATCCCAGACGTTTATATCGTCCTCATGATACTGCTTGGGATACCTGTTCCGAACCCGATGGCGATTTCTTAGATGATGCGAAATTTGCAGAATTATTTGATGGCGATGCGCTAATTGCTGTGACAGGTGGTGCGCCGGCGATGCTGGAACCAATTTTGTTACGGAGTACAGCCAAGCGCGATACTTTTGCCTGGAAACGTGGCGAAACTACAGCCAGTGCTGGAGAGTTGATGGCGTTTAATGGATTGACTGCTGAAGCGTTGACGAAAAGAGCGATCGAGTTAGTGCATTAAGATAATGTAATACCCCATCTAGGTTTTTACTTGGGTGGGGATTTATTTGATAAAGCAAAATTTTATCTTCTATAAATTAGAACCTGTGCAATTTTATCTAAAAAACTATGATTAAACCTATACCAACCAAATATAATGATGTTCAATTTCGTTCTAGATTAGAGGCAAAATGGGCTGCTTTCTTTGATCTTCTAAAATGGGGATGGGAGTATGAGCCTTGTGACTTTGATGGATGGATTCCCGACTTTTTACTGAAATTTGATTCTCCTATTTTTGTTGAAGTTAAGCCCGTTTATAATTTTCCACAAGATATTGCTGATGAAATAGAAAATTCAGGTTGTACAGAAGATTGTCTAATTGTTGGAATGACTCTTGTTGATTCAGATAAGAATAATAATAACTCATATTATGGAGTTCAGATTGGTTGGAAGAGAGTCGTAGACGATGAAGAGGCTTTTTTCTTAGAATGCTCCGATCTAGTTGAGCCAGTTTACAAGAATTGGTTTGAAGTGGTCTTTACTCTTGATAAATACAAGGGAATTATTTTTGATGGCGCACCTGGACACTCACCAGGAATAGTTAGATTTACAGATGGATGGGAAAATTATGGTTCACAAGGCTTAAAAAAAGAAGTTCAAAGACTGTGGAAGATGGCAGGAAACAAAGTGCAATGGAACAATTCGATTATTTCATAAATTTGAAAGGATAAGTTTAGAACGATGTTGGTTTTCGTTCCTCAACCCAACCTACAATTTATTGCAACTGTACCTCAAATACAATTATGACTACAGATGCAGAATATCAAACAAGAATTATCACCTATGACTGGGATGATTTAATGATATTATGGGCAGAAATTCAAGCAAAAAATACCTCAAATTTTTGGGATCGAGGTAAAGCATTAGAATATTTAGTTTTACGCGCCTTCCAACTTGATGGTGCTGAGGTAGCTTGGCCTTATACTGTAAAAATTCAAGATACAATAGTAGAACAAATTGACGGAGTGGTATATACAGACAGCCTAGCCTGTTTAATCGAATGTAAGGATGAAACTAAAGAAGTTAATTTTGAACCCGTAGCAAAATTACGAAATCAACTACTACGAAGGCCAGCCACAGCTATTGGTAGTGTGATTAGTCGGAGTGGATTTACAGAAGCAGCAGTAACATTAACTGGATTTGTAGCACCTCAAACTATTCTATTATGGGGAGGTAAAGAAATTGAATATTCATTAATAAATAAATCTATATGTAAATTTTTAGTTAAAAAATATCGTTTTTGTG
Source organism: Nostoc sp. CreGUA01 (assembly GCA_034531095.2). GTDB lineage: Bacteria > Cyanobacteriota > Cyanobacteriia > Cyanobacteriales > Nostocaceae > Nostoc. The sequence continues at coordinate 37,433 of JAVRBV020000068.1, forward strand.
TTCAAAATTGTATCCCTAATTACGACATTACAACGGAGATTTTTCCATGACACTAGCATATATGATTACAGAAGGTCATACAGATATAGAAATTTTACAGAGATTACTGCCGAAAAATCTGAGTCAAGATATCCAATTTATAGCAGGTGAAGGTTCTTACAGAGCGCGTTCTTTAGCTAGTTCACTACTTGCTACTCGGAAAAAACCTGTTGCTCTTGTTTTAGATGCAGATACAGATAACAAATCTCAAATATCTGAAAAAAATGATTTAATTAAATATGTACTAAATCAGGCATCATCTGGAATTCCTTATCAAGTTTTTATAGCCGTTCCTGAATTGGAAATTGTATTTTTACAAGATAAATTATTAATTGAAAAAATAGCAAAACGCCAATTCAATGATTTAGAATGGCAGTTAGCTCAAAGAACCCCTAAAAATTTTTTAGAGGCAGTATTCGGAAATAATAAGCAAATAAATTCAATAATATTTAAAAATGTCAATGAGAAAGAAATTAATATATTACAACAAAATCCATTAATACAAGAGATTATTAACTTCTTATTATCTGTTATTCCTTCTTCTATTTCCATGACATAAAATGGCAAAAACTACCACAATATAGAAAAACAGATTGAGGAAATAACACTTGTGAAAAGTATCAATATTTCCTTACCTGACACGATGCAAGCTTATGTAGAACAACAGGTAGCTGAAGGTGGTTACAGCAGTGTCAGCGAATATTTTCGTGAATTAGTGCGACAAGACCAAAAACAGAAATCTAAAGAACGTCTTGAAACAATGCTTTTGGAAGGATTAAACTCTGGAAATGGAACAGAAATTACTGTTCAAGATTGGGAAGATATACGCCAAACAATCAGGGAAAAAATTAATAAATCTCAAGATATACTTTAGCCATTATTGCATTAATTCATCAGGTGCGATCGCCTAACAGCCAACTATAATATAGTTAACATTTTACACAAGGATGGAACCATGACTAACACTCAAAAGATGGTTCGCTTAAACTTAGATTTATCACCTGAACTCAATCAAATACTAGATGAATTAGTAAATAAAACAGGCACAAGTAAAAGTGATATTCTGCGTCAGGCGATAAGGTTGATGCAAGTTATGGTTATAGCTAAAGAGGAAACCGAAAAATTAGGAGTTCCAGAAGCAAATCAACTGATAGTGAATGAAGTCATTTTTCCATCTGAACAGCAGCCAAAACCGCATCCATTAGATACATTTATGGAACGGCTTGGGCCTTGGGAAGATGAACGCACTGCTGAGGAAATAGTCAAAGATATTTATGATAGCCGTACTATTTCTAACAATGACATTAGTCTATGACTTATTTACTTGATACCGATACTTGCATTTATTGGATTAAAGATATTAGTTCAGTTAGAACTAAAGTTACAGAAATAGGATGGGAGCAAATTTGTATTTGCAGTATCACGGTTGCTGAATTGTATTATGGTGCTTATAATTCTCAACGAGTCGCTGAAAATTTAACTCGTGCAGAAGACTTTATTCAAAACTTACCCGTTGTACCTTTAACCGATCCTGCTCTTAGAAAGTTTGGTGAATTAAAGGCAGAACTTCGTAGAATAGGGCAGACAATTTCGGAATTTGATTTACTAATTGCAAGTGTCGCACTAACAGAAAATTACATTTTAGTAACAAACAATACTCGCCATTACAGCCGTATTTATAATTTACAGTTGGAAAACTGGATTTCAGCTTAAAGCGTCAGTGTTTCCTATTTTTCTCATAATTCAGATGTTGAAATCAATTGCTCAATTGCTGACACATCTAAACCTGTAACTGTCGCCACCTGTTCTATCGCCATCCCACCCGCTAGTAAATTGCGTGCCGTCTGTAATAACTGCGACTCTGCTTTGTCTGCTCGTTGGCGTTCTAATTCTTCAGGTGTTAGTAGTAATTCTCCATCCAAAGTTGCCCAGCGTAACCAAGTCGCATCAATTCCTTTGTAATTTCCTTGCCAGCGCTGCAAGGCTAACCCTAAAGATTCACTCACCAATTGATTGCGATCGCTAACAGCCAAAGGTTGATAAACTCTCTGTTGGATAGAAAAACCTGCCCAATCATCTGGGTTAAACGGGTCGTACCAAAAATATTCTGGCACGCGCATTTGATTTTGATAAATCAGCTTTTTCTCGTTTTTATCTGCGGCGGCTGTACTTTCAGAAAGCAATTCAATCACAACATCCGGCGCTTTTTCTTCTTCCCAAACCACCCAACTTTTGCGTTCGCCTTTAGGGACACCCAACACCACAAAAAAATCTGGCCCTTTAAAGTCTTTGTTGCGTAACTGCGCCAGACTGTAGTAGACAAACATATTACCGCCAACAAACCCATCTTCTCGCTGTGACAACCAAGGGATTAAGGCATCTATCAGCAAGTCCATAGCCGCTTTATGCCGTGCGCTTTCCATTGGGACACCATCATCATAAGGAAGTTCTGCTTGGGTAGGCGGAATTTCAATCAGGGGTACAGGTAATATCAATTTACATTGAGGTTGCATAGAATAGAGAGTTAAGAGTCTAGGTTAGATAACAAAAAAATGGCACGTCAGCTAAAAATGGAAATTAGCGAAAGCGCAGAGTATTTAGAGAAAACACTTAAACACACGAGGAG
>JAVRBV020000069.1:0-86788 GCA_034531095.2 Nostoc sp. CreGUA01
CTGAAAATTACAGTCCATTTCAATGGACTTCAGCTATGAGACCGCCGTTTTAACGGTGGGCGGACGCGCAACACCCAACGAGTACGCTATTTTTAGCTTAAGTTGACACCAATGAGCATTGCTAAAGCCCCTACGATAGATGTGGTTCAAATACATGAAAACTGCTGTCAGGAAGAGGACAGCGCAACAAGGGAAAGACTTATTGCAATTTGTCTCCTCATCCCCCTCATCCCCCTCATCCCCCTCATCCCCCTCATCCCCCTCATCTCCCCATCTCCTCATCTCCCTCACCTCCCCACTCCCCACCCACAGACAGATGGCAGAAAAGCAACTGAATTAACAGGCTAAAATGAGAATTTAATGTTAATGCTAAAGGAAAATGCCGCATATCTTACTAGTGGATGATGAAGCACCCCTACGGGAAAGCCTGACTTACACCTTGGAGAAAGAAGGTTATACAGTAACAACGGCAGCCGATGGACATAGTGCGATTAAACAGTTCCACAAGCAAGTACCGGATATAATTTTGCTAGACTTGATGCTGCCAGAGGTTGATGGCATGGAGGTCTGTTGGCGAATTCGGGCATTTTCGGATGTTCCCATTGTGATGCTGACGGCAAAAGATCAAGATATTGATAAAATTTGGGGTTTGGAAGCGGGAGCAGATGATTATGTCACCAAGCCTTTCAATACTCGTGAGTTGCTAGCACGGATAAAAACAGTGTTACGCCGTCGTTTAGGAAATTAGTTTCAAAATGAGGTGGTTGCCTAGAATCAAATTAAATTCCATTCATGCTAAGTTGCTAGCCACCTATCTCCTGCTGATAGCTTTGGGAACTTCCTTGATGGCAGGCTATATCCTGTGGTCGTTCCATGCTTACTTCATGCGATCGCGCCAAATGGATTTGGAAAATTGGACAGCTGCCTTGAGTGAGAGTGTCGCAGATGCTTTAGAAGCCAAAGATATCCAACGGGTAGAAATTTTAGTGGAGCGATATGGGGCACCACAAACTGTGACACTCCGGATTTTCAATCAACAAGCCCGCCTCTTAGCAACTTCCGATCCATTGCGAGATAAATTAGTTACAGACTGGTATAAAGTTCCTGGAATGTCGGAAGCTCTGCGAAATCGTCCCGAACAAGGACTGGCAAAAGGAGTTTTATCAACTGAAGACCGCCTCTACATCGCTAGACCAATTGCGCGTAAGGGTAAATTACTGGGCGTGCTGCGAATGTCCATTACTTTGGATCAGCTTCAGCGTCAGTTTGCAACAGTAATTTGGAGTGTTTTGGGAACCCTAGCGCTCACAATTTTACTTTGTGCCCTGATCAGCACTCGTTTTGCTCGCAGTCTCTCAAGACCAATTGAAACTATGCAAAACTTTGCGATTCGCTTGGGTGGTGGTCATTTTGGCGACAAGCTAATTATCCATGAAAATAATGAGTTGGATCAATTAGCAGCAGAACTCAACCGGATGAGTCAACGACTGGCTTCTTTAGATCAAGAACGTCGGGCTTTTTTAGCAAACGTCTCCCACGAACTCCGCACACCCATCAGCAACGTGCAGGTAACAGTAGATGCACTTAGGAGTGGCGCAAACGAAGAACCCGAATTACGCGATCGCTTTTTCCAAACAATTGACAATGAAATCAAACGCTTATCACAACTAATTCATGATTTGCTCGATTTAGGACGCTTAGAAGCAGGAGTCACTCAACTCGAACAGCAAATTTTTTCACTGCGCGGTTTGATTAGCCGTGCTGTCAACGCGATGGAACCCCGAATGCAAGCCGTTGGCGTATCTGTGCAGTTAGAGGTAGTTGATTTAAAACTACGAGGCGATCCGGAACGCTTATTACAGGCTATTTTAAATGTGCTAGATAACGCTATCAAACACTCACTACCCGATTCTTTGGTGTTTATTTCTGGGTACACCAAAGGTAAACAAGCGATTGTGAAAATTCAAGACCAGGGATTAGGTATTAGTGAGAAGGATTTACCCCGGATTTTTGAGCAGTTTTATACAACAGACCCCTCCCGCAAAGGTAGTAGTAACGGTTTGGGGTTAGCGATCGCCAAGCGCATCGTTGAAGCCCATCAAGGGAGTATCACAGCTAGTAGTGTCGCTAATCAGGGGGCGACTTTTACGATTTGTTTGCCGATCGGAGGGAGTGGGGAGTAGGGAGTAGGGAGTGGGGAGTGGGGGGATGAGGGGGATGAGGGGGATGAGGGAGTGTGGGGAGTGTGGGGAGATGGGGAGATGGGGAGATGGGGGAAAGAGAATTAATGCTTCGCCATCCTCCCACACTCCAAACTCCAAACTCCAAACTCCTAACTCCTAACTCCTAACTCCTAACTCCTAACTCCTAACTCCTAACTCCTAACTCCTAACTCCTAACTCCTAACTCCTAACTCCTAACTCCTAACCCCCAATCCCCAATTCACTCACAATTTCCTCAAATTGTTTTCTTAAACTGGGAATGTGGGTAATATGTCGCCAAAATTTTGATGCTCCCAATGAATATTGTTAGGAAGATTAATGATGAATTAGCGATCGCTGGACAAGTTACATTAGTTCAGCTAAAACAAATAGCTGATGATGGTTATAAGTCTGTACTCAATTTGCGGTTACCTGATGAAATAGGTTTGCTGGTTGATGAAGAGGAGAAAACTGAGCTTTTGGGATTGTACTATATAAATCTCCCGTTCAAAGCTGAAGATATTAATGATGGAGCTACGCTTGAGATATTTCAGAGGATTACTAAGTTACCAAAACCCGTTCTCATTCATTGTGATAATTCAATTCGTTCAGCAACTATAGTATTATTATATATTGCCTTAAAACAGGGCATAGGATTTGAAAAAGCACTGCAAAAAGTTATTAATTTAGGCTTGATTTAGCTTGTTGGTGCAGTTTGTCTGCTGTTTGATAACTTTTGCGTAGAATGCAACTTGATTCAAACAACCGGATTCAATATTTTCAATCCTTGCCCAAAGGTCATTAGTAATTACAAATTTTGCCTAGTAGCAGATACAGGTGAATTGGGGACACGATTATTTTCTTTAATTAAACGACTGTAAGTCCTTTGGGGAATAAAATGCAGTGGATTGTAACCAACAAAACGTAAAATTAGCACACAAGCCCAGGAATATCGACCATCGGTAATAGCTTCGATCACTTGCTCGAATTGTTCTGGACTCATGGCTTTCTGAAAATTATTTTGAGAAGAAGAAATGTGGTAGTTCATGGCTAACCCTGATGTAATACCATTTTGGATTTTAGATTTGGAATTTTGGATTGAGAATTGCCTTCTGCATCTGAGTTTTATTAATCCATCTGTCGCAATCATTTTTCAAATTGGTATAATATCATGTCCGGTAAATTACTTGTGATATGTCATTGCGAGTGCAACGAAGTGGAACGACGCAATCGCAAGGATTCTGCGATTACTTCACTTCGCTATCGCTACGTACCCTTCTCCTGACGGAGACGCTGCGCGTAGCTTGCTTCCACGAAGTGGTACGGGTTCCGCCCTTGGCGGTACGTAATGACAAGCATTTAGCCGGACTTGATATAACTTACTTAATACCATTTCACGACAATCTTGATACATATAGATTTTTCGTAGGGGTTTAGCACTGCTAAACCCTTACCCACTGGCGATTGATTCTGATTACTCGGAAATTTGGTCTGGATTAAGCAATTTCAGCCGTAACTAAAAAGAATTTTTGCTTTTGATTTAGATACTACAAGGTCGTCTTGGCTAAAGTGAACTCGTTGAACTAAGAATGTGCCTGACTTCAACCCGCAGAGCTTCAAATCAGTCCTCAATTACTAACGAAAAGTTGATGGTGTATTATGCCTGATTGAGAACTTATACACATATACGATAATATGTCTTTGTGGCTACTTTAGCCAAATTGGCACTTTTTTGAGAAAAAAACTTGTATTTCTAGATTTTTTCAGTTCATCCTATGAACAATACCTTCGCTAAATCGAAAAATACCTCGATTCGTAGGTTGGGTTTCGTGCCTCAACCCAACCTACAAAAAAATGGCGAAGGTATTAATGAATGGGATTTGATGTTGACTGTTAAAGTCAACAGTCAACAGTTAACAGTCTTCATCGTTTCATACCATAGCTAGAAGCAAGAGTTTTCACATTTATTTATAATTCAAGTCAGAATGTGCTTTACAGAACACTCGTCATTCCAAAGTACAGTTGTTGAGGAGATAAAGAATGAGGTTCTGAATTAGTTAAATTTCTGGAATTCGTCATGTATGAATTATTTCAAGCTGTATTGAACGGTGAAGAAAAAACTGTTCTACCTCAGTTGATAGATGTGTTGAATGCCTCCGGTAAGCGCTACTTCCTGAGGAATGAGATTTTGCAAATTTTTGCCGATTACTGTCAGCAATCCCAAAAGCCAGCTTACTTTTATCACTCTTCTGCTGTGGCGAAACTCATACACTATACCCATGAAATAATTCTGGAGAAGGAGTGTAGTTGGTTTGTTATTAGGCCAAGGATTGCTAGCCAGGAAGTTTGGCAATTGGCAGGTGACTTTACTAGTTTTGAGCAGATGACACCCCAAGCGTTGTTAGATGTGAGCGATCGCTTGGTGAATCGCTACCAAGATCATATCCTGGAAATCGACCTCCATCCTTTTTATGAAGGTTCCCCCAGAATTGATGACCCCAGAAATATCGGTCAAGGTTTGGCTTTTCTCAACCGTTATCTATCAAATCAATTATTGACAGATCCGCAACATTGGCTAGAACTTTTGTATTTAGCTTTACACAAAATCAACTACGAAGGAATTCCGTTGCTAATTGGCGATCGCATTACCTCCGGTATACACTTAGCTAAACAAATTAAACTAGCCCTCAAATTCCTCACTCAACAACCCCCTGAAGAACCCTACGAAAAATTTCGTTTCCACCTCCAAGAACTCGGCTTTGAACCCGGTTGGGGTAACACTGCGGCACGAGTTTGCGAAACCTTAGAACTTTTCGACCGACTGATTTACTCTCCAGAACCAGCCATTTTAGAAACATTTGTTGCCCGTGTCCCCGCCGTATTTCGCGTAGTCCTCATTTCTATACACGGTTGGGTTGGACAAGAAGATGTCTTAGGAAGAGATGAAACACTCGGTCAAGTTATTTATGTCCTCGAACAAGCCCGCAGTTTAGAAAACAAACTTTGTGAAGAAATCAAACTTGCTGGCCTCGACTTTTTAGGAATTAAACCCCATGTAATTATTCTCACTAGGCTAATTCCTAACTGTGAAGGAACATTTTGTAACCTCCGCCTAGAAAAAGTTGCAGATACCCAAAACGCCTGGATATTGCGGGTTCCTTTTGCTGAATTCAATCCGGAAATTAGCAACAATTGGATTTCTAAATTTGAGATTTGGCCGTATTTAGAAACATTTGCTGCCGATGCTCAAAGAGAATTGCTAGCCGAATTCCAAGGTAAACCTAATCTGATCGTTGGCAACTACAGCGACGGGAATTTAGTAGCTTTTCTCTTATCCCATCGTCTCAAAGTTACCCAGTGTAACATTGCTCATTCCCTAGAAAAACCAAAATATTTATTTAGTAATTTATATTGGCAAGACCTAGAAGAACAATACCACTTTTCGGCACAATTTACCGCCGATATAATTAGCATGAATGCAGCTGACTTCATCATTACATCTTCTTATCAAGAAATTGTCGGCACACCCGACACCATCGGTCAGTATGAGTCATATAAATGGTTTACCATGCCACAACTGTATCATGTAGTTGATGGCATTGATTTATTCAGTCCTAAGTTCAATTTTGTGCCGCCGGGAGTCAATGAAAATATCTTCTTTGCTCACAGCCAAAAATTAGGCCGAGATTCTCAACTTTCTACACAAGTCCACGAACTATTATTTCATAGCCAAGACAAGCAAATATTTGGTCATTTAGATAATCCTAACAAGCGACCAATCTTTGCCATTGCTACTTTCACCCCAATTAAAAATCTGACTGGTTTGGTTGAATGCTTCGGGAAAAGTCAGGCGTTGCAAGAACATTGCAACTTGATTCTCTTCGCTAGTAAACTACATCCACATGAAGCCGCAAACCCAGAAGAAGCAGCAGAAATTCAAAAACTCCACGACAATATTAATGAATACAATCTCCACGGCAAGATTCGCTGGTTGGCAATGCGTATTCCTAGCCGCGACCTTGGCGAAGCTTATCGAGTAATAGCAGATTCTCAGGGTATTTATGTGCAGTTCGCCCGCTTTGAATCCTTCGGTAGGTGTATTTTAGAAGCCATGATTTCTGGGTTACCAACTTTTGCAACTCAATTTGGCGGTTCTTTAGAAATTATTGAAAATCAAGAAGATGGATTTAATATAAATCCCACAGATTTAGAAGGGACAGCAAATAAAATTTTAGACTTCCTTGAAGAATGTGATGCTCATCCTCAACACTGGCAGGAAGTTTCAGAATGGATGACTGGGCGAATTCATCACAAATATAATTGGCATTCACATACTAATCAATTATTACTACTGGCGAAAATATTTAGTTTTTGGAATTTTGTTGCCCCGGAAAATAACGAAGCCAGAGATCGTTACATGGAAACTTTATTTCATCTTATTTATAAACCTAGAGCCGAAAAGATTTTAGAAAAACATATGGGGGGGGTGAGGGGGGATGAAATTCATTAATGAGCCTCTGAACTCCATTAATGAGTATTTGAACTCCATTAATGAGTATTTGAACTCCATTAATGAGTATTTGAACTCCATTAACGAGCCTTTGAACTCCATTAACGAGTATTTGAACTCCATTAATGAGCCTCTGAACTCCATTAATGAGCCTCTGAACTCCATTAACGAGTATTTGAACTCCATTAATGAGCCTCTGAACTCCATTAATGAGCCTTTGAACTCCATTAATGAGCCTTTGAGGGAGATGAACAAGTCTTTAATTCCCCCCATCTCCCCATCTCCCCATCTCCCCACTCCCTACTCCCCACTCCCCACCAACACACAATGGAAACAAAAGGTCATTCCCGCTATTTTAACTACACAGACTGGATATTAACCGAAACCCAGTTTGACCCTGACCAATTGCACTCCAAAGAAACTGTCTTTACCATCGGCAATGGATATTTGGGAACAAGGGGCAGTTTTGAAGAAGGTTATCCTCATGCATCGCCGGCTACTTTTATCCACGGTGTCTATGACGATGTGCCGGTGATGTACACGGAACTAGTTAATTGCCCTGACTGGTTACCTTTGGTAGTAATTGTGAATGGTGAATCTGTTTCAGAGACGCTACGCGATCGCTTTCGTCTCGACCAAGGTGTAATCTTGCAGTATGAGCGAAAGCTGAATCTCAGTCAGGGACTTGTCAGCCGTTTTCTGCGTTGGCGTTCTCCTAATGGAAAAACCATAGATATCTATTTTGAACGCTTTGTCAGTTTTGCAGACCAGCATGTGTTAGCGCAACGCTGTCAGCTGACACCGGTGGATTTCGATGGGTTAATTGAAGTTCAGGGAAGCATTAACGGCTATACAGAAAATCAGGGTTTTAATCACTGGGAAGGACTAGACCAAGGCAAGAGTGACGAAGGAATTTGGTTACAACGCCGCACCCGCAACTCCCAAATTGAATTGGGTATGGCAGCTAAAATGACAATTTTCGGGGCGGAAGCATCTTTGCAAGTCATTACCACGCCCGGTTATCCCACCCTAAGCATGACCTTCGCGGCGAAAGCGCAACAAACCGTGACAGTGGAAAAACTCGTCACTGTTTTTACTTCGCGGGATATGGAAACACCAGTTGCAGCAGCTCAAGAAAAACTTGCCTACTTGCCAGATTACGCAATATTACTAAAAGCCAATAAACAAGCGTGGGATGAGGTTTGGCAACAAAGCGATATCCTAATTGAAGGGGATAGCACGGCGGCTTTTGCTGTTCGCTACAATTTGTTTCAGTTACTGATTGCTGGGCCACGGCATGATGAGAAAGTAAGTATTCCGGCTAAAACTCTTTCAGGGTTTGGCTATCGCGGTCATATTTTTTGGGATACAGAAATTTTTATGCTGCCGTTTTTTCTGTTTACCCAACCAGCGATCGCCTGTAATTTACTGAGTTATCGCTGGCACACCTTACCGGGAGCTAGACGCAAAGCGGCTCATTACGGGTATAAAGGAGCAATGTTTTCTTGGGAAAGTGCTGTTACCGGAGACGAAGTAACACCACGTTGGTCGCTTCCCACTGATTTTTATGGTGAAGATGTGCGAATTTGGTGCCGCGATCGGGAAATTCATATTAACGCAGATATCCCCTACGCTGTTTGGAATTACTGGTATGCCACTGGCAATGATGAGTGGATGCAAAAATATGGTGCAGAGATTATTTTAGATGCCGCCATCTTTTGGGGTAGTCGGGTGGAATTCAATCCCGAAGGCCAAAGGTATGAAATTCGGGGAGTCATTGGCACAGATGAATACCATGAATTTGTCCACAACAATACTTTTACCAATCGGATGGTGCAATGGCATTTGGAAAAAGCGATCGCAGTTTATGATTGGCTAGCTCACAAATACCCACAAAGAGCCAGGGAATTAGAAGAGAAACTGCAACTGTCCTCAGAACAGCAGAACCACTGGCAAGACATCATCGCCAAAATCTTATTGTTTTACGACCCATCAACAGAATTAATCGAGCAGTTCGAGGGATTTTTTCAATTGTCAGATATTAATTTAGCAGATTACGAAGGGCGCGATCGCTCCATGCAAGCCATCTTGGGTATCGAGAAAACGAACAAATATCAAGTACTCAAACAGCCAGATGTCTTAATGTTGCTTTATTTAATGCGAGAATCAACAGATTTTCCCTACAGCGAAAAAGCATTGCAGACCAACTGGGATTACTACGCACCCCGCACGGACATTACCTATGGTTCTTCCCTCGGCCCCGCAGTTCACGCCATTTTAGCTTCAGATTTGCACATATCCAGCGAAGCTTACAAACTGTTCATGCAGGCAGCAATGGTAGATCTGGAAGATAACCGAGGAAACACCGCCGATGGAATTCATGGTGCCACTGCTGGCGGCGTTTGGCAAGCTGTAATTTTTGGCTTCGGCGGCATCCAATTGGACGAAAATCGTCCCCTAGCCAACCCACATTTACCCGCCAACTGGACACGCCTGAAGTTTAAATTGCACTGGCAAGGGTTATGGTACGACTTTGATTTGCATCAGGAAATAGGGAGTAGGGAGTGGGGAGTAGGGAATAGGGACGAGGAGACGACGGGAATAACCAATGCCCAATCCGCAATCCCCACTCCCTACTCCCCACTCCCCAATCCCCAATTCCCCAACATCCAAGGAGTCATTTTCGACTTAGATGGTGTGTTGACGGATACAGCAGAACTTCATTATTTAGCTTGGCAAAAGCTAGCAGACCAAGAGGGTATCCCCTTTAATCGGGCGGCTAATGAAGCGCTGCGGGGTGTATCTCGTCGTGCTTCGCTGATGCTGATTATTGGCGATAGACCCTACTCAGAAGCACAAATCCAGGAAATGATGGAGCGTAAAAACGGCTACTATGTGGAATTGCTGAAAAATATTACCTCTGAGGATTTGTTACCGGGAGCGATCGCACTTTTGGATGAACTGCGGCAAGCTGGGATTAAAATAGCCATTGGTTCAGCGAGCAAAAATGCCCGCACAGCGATCGAGCGATTGGGTATTGCCGATAAAATAGATGCGATCGCTGACGGTTATAGTGTACAAAAACCCAAGCCAGCACCTGATTTGTTTCTCTATGCAGCTAACGAGCTAGGAATCGAACCAGCACAATCTGTAGTTGTAGAAGATGCAGCAGCAGGCGTTGAGGCAGCTCTCGCTGCTGGAATGTGGGCGGTAGGTATTGGCCCAGTTGAACGAGTTGGAGCTGCTCATGTTGTTTTGCCCAGCCTAGCAGGGGTTAAATGGGCAGATTTACGAAAGTCAATTAGGGGACTCTAGAGGGGATGAGGGAGACAAATCAATTCAAAATTCAAAATTCAAAATTCAAAATTAAAGAACTTTTGAACTGCGTAATTTTTTAATGCCCATGCCCCATGCCCCATGCCCCATGCCCTTATGAGCAGTCAATAGGAATCAGTTAACAGCTTTATAACTGATAATTTAAACTGATAATTGAGAATTAATATTTATATAAATCTCAAAAGCTAAAATCGTCCCAGTAAGGAATCTGAAAGGAAACTGAACTTTAGATATCCAATAGGAGCAAAAGCGTGAATTTGGACGATTTAGCCCTACAGATACAGAATATGCGAAAACGGGTCGCCCTTTTGCAAAGCGAAAGTGAACTGCAAAAAGCACAGCAAGACATTGGACTTGTTGCTGAAGTATTCAAAGAAGTCTATTTAGCTTTGGAAGAATTGCAAATAGCTAATGAAGACTTACAGCAACAAAATGAAGAATTATCCAATGTTCAAGAAGCTTTGGTAGCACAACGTCAACGCTACCAAGAACTTTTTGATGAAATGCCAGATGCTTATTTGGTAACTGATACACAAGGCATAATTCAGGAAGCTAATTCTGCTGCTAGTACTCTTTTTAACATTTCTAAAAGTTTTTTAGTGGGCAAATTCCTAGAAAATTTTGTGCTTGAGAAAGATCGGATTGCTTTTCATATTAAACTCACTCATCTGGGCGTAGGCGTAGCCCCTCGTAGACATCGCCAATTTCCAGAATGGAAAACTCAAGAATGGGAAATAAATCTGCGACCACATAATAAAACGACGCCAATTATCGTTGCGGTTAAGATGGCTGCTGTACGTAATCAACAAGGTGAGTTAGTCGGTTTACGCTGGCTATTGCGGGACGTTAGCGAAAGCAAACGAATTCAAGCAAAGCTGCAATGGGCAGAAGACGCGATGCGAGAAGCACTTGTTAAAGAAAGACAACTCAGTGAACTTAAATCGCGTTTGCTGACTACCACTTCCCATGCATTTCGTACACCTTTGGCTGCTATCCATTCTTCTGCGGAATTACTGGAATATTATCGCCATCGCTGGAGTGATGAGCGACAAAATACCCACCTGCGTCGCATTCAAAAATCTGTTATGCATATGACTCAGTTATTAGATAATGTGTTGGTGCTGAGTCAGGATGAAATCAGTAAGTTGGGGTTTAATCCCAGAACCTTGAATTTAGCAGAATTTTGTCAGTATATTTTAAAAGAATTAAAACAGGGCGATAGGTGTCAACATGCGATCGCTTTTAGTTATGAGTCCGAACAGACCCAAGTTAACTTCGATGCTCAACTGCTGCGACAAATATTAAATAATTTATTTTCCAATTCTCTAAAATATTCTACCATTGGCAGCACAGTTAATTTTTCGGTGAAAACTACCAGTGATATAGCTATATTTCAAATTCAAGATTTTGGTATTGGTATTCCTGCTGCTGACATTGAACACATTTTTGAACCTTTCCATCGCGCTAGTAATACTGACAATATTCCAGGGCTAGGATTAGGGTTGTCCATCGTCAAAAAAGCTGTAGATTTACATGGCGGTGAGATTACCGTCAAAAGTGCGATCGATGCAGGAACTACTGTTACAGTTATTGTACCATTTGCAGTTAATCACAAGTGATTAGCCGGACATGATATTATTTGGTTATTCCGGAAAAAATAAACGGATAGAACAAGAAAATCCGGGTAACAATGGCGATGTGATTTCATCATCATCTAATAAAGTTGCAACTAAAGTCAACTGTGCTTTTTCCCGACGATAAACTTCAACTTTTTGATGAAAGCGATCGACAATCCAATACTCACGCACGCCGTGAATTGAATATAGTTTTAATTTGGCTTCTTTGTCTCGAAGTTCGTTTTGTTTACCAGGAGATAAAACTTCTACTACTAACTCTGGTGCGCCCGTTAAATGTCCGGCTTCATCTTCAATTTGTGCTAGTCGTTCTCGACTTACCCAAACTACATCTGGAATAACACTATCTGATTGAGAAAACAACACCCCTGGAGCTACAATTGTTTCGCCTAAACTAGTAGACTCCGACCAAACATCGAGTGGTCGAGCAATTTTTACACAAACTTGTTGATGACAGCGGTGAGGAGTGGGAATTACAAAAAGTTCTCCATTAATTATTTCATAACGCGTCCATTCATTTTCGGGTAGAACCTCTAAATCTTGAACTGTCCAGCGAACTCCGTCAATGGCTTGGTTCATGATTGTTACTGTTTGGTTTGTTATTTTTGTTAGTCTGATTTTATCTAATTCAAAGATCGCTTTTTTTGAACAGTGGCTACTGTTTGGAAACTGCTCGTAGCAACGTAAAACAGTTTGGATATTTTTTTTACATACTTCTTGGCCAAATAACTGAGATAGCGATCGCCACAAGTGGGAACCAATTTGTTTAATATAGTCATGTTCATAACTTATTTGCACCGCGATTTCCGCATAGGTGCGTCCTAGCCAGCTTTCCAGAAAGACCACAGATTGAACGTCATTCAGCTTTTGCCCAAACGTAGAGCATAAAAGACTATCGACTAGATTCAGCGCCTCTTGTGCCGTCATTAGTCAGCCTGCTTTATTTATAGGTTAGACTTATGAGATTTCTGTTTTCCAAGAGATAATTACGTTAACCGTTACAAATTTTTACAGTAAATACTCACTTTTTCTCACTGACATAACGATGGCATTTGGCTGAATAATTAATACACTGTAGGGAGATAATGGATACCTCCAAATCTACAACAAGGAGATTAACTCTATGAAATTTGGTATTGATATCGGACACAATTGCCCTCCTTACGATACAGGAGCCACAGGCATCAAACAAGAAGATACTTTAACTAAAGCAGTAGGTACACATTTGATTCAAAAGCTCAAAGCCGCAGGTCATACTGCTATTGATTGCACTCCCACAAGCGCTAGCAGTGTGACTGATTCTCTCAGACAACGAGCTAATAAGGCAAATGCCAATAACGTTAATGTTTTTGTTTCGATTCATTTTAATAAATTTAACGCTAAAGCTAATGGCGCAGAAATTTTTGCCATTAGTAATGCATCACAAGGCATTGCTCAATCAGTTCTCAAAGAAATTGTTAAACTTGGTTTTTATAATAGAGGAGTGAAAAATACAGGTTTCTTTGTTCTGAAAAATACGCAAATGCCAGCTATTTTAATTGAGTGCTGTTTTTGTGATACCAAACTAGATATGGATCGCTTTGATCCTGAAAAGATGGCGGATGCAATTACACATGGATTAATTGGCGAGTCAAAAGACGAGGAACATAAATCTGATAAAAAATACGTTTTAGAAATTACAACTAAAACTATTCTCAAGCCTTCTACAGAGCAGGGAGCAGACTTACCAAAAGAATCCCTAATTGATATTGAACCGGGAAGTTACCCAGTTTTAGATGTTCGTTTTGAGGAGAATCATTATTGGGTTAAGTGGCCTGATAAGAGTAAAGGTAATCGAGACCAACATTTTATTTTTGCTGGACATAGCAAAGTTGTAGAAAAAGATTAGGAGAGAAATCAGAATTCAGAATTCAGAATTCTGAATTCTGAATACAATGATTTTGAAATGGTTTGTTGTGAGTGTTCAGATACCCGACTTCTTAAAGAAGTCGGGGATCTATAAGCCCTCATAACTAATGGTCTATCGCATTAATTTTGATGAGTTTGTAGTAAGCACTTCAGTGCTTAAAAGTTCAGGACTAAAGTCCTGACTACAAACTTATTTACCCATAATAATCCTGAATCCTGAATCCTGAATTCTTCCAATTAAATTATTTGTTTATAGGAATAAAATATGTCACTACTAAATGATTTGGTGAGTAGTTATCTGCAAAAGGATTTGAAAGAAGTTCTGACGAAAGTTGGTATTCAATCTGATAAAATTACCGATGACAGTCGGCAAATTTTAAAAGAAGTTACCCTTGCTCAATGGTTACTAGAGTCTGCTAGAACTGAAAGTGAACTGGCTATCAAGGCTAACAATTTTAGTGGATTAAAATGGCGCTCTCCTGATATGGATGGGTTTGCGGAGCCATTAAAAATTAAAGTTCCTTCGGAATTAGAAGAAGTTGAGTTTTGTAAATTCCCAAATATAGACGCTTTTATTATTGGTTATTGGAAGTTTTTAACTCGCACTCCCTATAAAGGTTTAGAAGATTACACCAATACACCAGAAAATTTTCTGGGTTTTCTTAAGGGTAGAGGTTATTCATCCGATCCAAACTACGTCACTAAAGTTGTGAATTTGCTTCCAGAAGCGCAGACTTTACTGGCTAATGCGAATGGGGTTGCTATTTTTCCTGCGGTGGAACAACTACAATTAATTCGTGTCCCTCAAGAAGTGGAAGTAGGGCAAAGTTTTCGAGTTGAAGGTGTAGCACGTTTAGCTGACAGTGGTAAAGTTCTGTCGATCGCTATTGATGATAAATTTCCAGCCCCAAGTGTAACAATCAAAGAGGGCGGGAAGTGGCAATTCGATTTTGTGTTTAAACAAGCAGGCGATCGCCGTATAATTCTGACTGTGGAGGATCAAACTTTAGTGATCGCTATTAAAGTTGTTGTTCCTTTCCATCGCACATCAAACGCAGAAGCAAAGGTCATTCAACTCAGTGCTAGTGTAGGTATTGGCGGAGTTAATAAACCTGATGATGTTAAAGCTGTGAAAGCACGATTGCATGAGCTAGGCTACACCTGGGTAGGCGATCCTAACACCGCAACCATAAACAGAGGACTATTTGACGCCATTAAATTATTTCAGTCAATCATTGCTGGTCGTAGTACTGTTAGTGGTGATGGTCGAGTTGATGTTGGGGAAATGACTCATCGATGGTTGCAAGCAGCTAACGCACCACAGTGGGTGTTAATGCCAAAAAGTGACCCAGACAATGGTTTGGTCAATGGTGAACTGGCCGAGACTGAAGATAACCACGATTATGGAACACACTGGTTAGCTGATGCGATTCAAGAAATTGCCCAAGACTATCAAAATAGTTATCGTCAAACTCACCCTACGGCTACTTTATTTGCAATTAATGATGTTAGCCTTCCGCATGGAGGAGATACTCCCGACCATCATGGACATGAAACAGGTATGATGTGCGATGTTTTCTTACCCAAAAAAAATGGATCTTTTGGTGGCATTTTTTGGTCGAGTTCTGAATACGATCGAGATGCTACACGAGCTATGCTTAAATCTATTCGCAAGCAGAAATTAGTAAAACCAAGTGCGGTTTTTTTCAACGATCCTAAGCTAATTACAGAGGGGCTTTGTACCTATTTAGGTGGTCACGAACATCATATTCATTTTGAAATTAACCCACCGCTGAGAAGCTAATTTTGGGTGATTTAATTTTGGATTTTGGATTTTGGATTGTGATATCATGTCCGATTGAAAACTTATCATTAGGGCTGATATCATGTCCGACTAATCACTTGTGATTAAAATTTCTCCGCGTCGCCGCATCTCCCCCTCTCCGCGTCATTATGATCGTAAGTATTTAGGCGAACCTGATTGAGAGGGAAAGTTTTTTGATAAGTGAGTTGGCGGACATGATATTGTTACAATTTCTGCCCTGCGTAAATCGATCGCACTTCGCCGTTACGCCGAATGACTGCTTCACCATTACTGACATCCACAAGTGTCCAACCGCTAGAACCAATACTTTCACCCATGTTGATGCGACGAGTCACACCATCGATTTTAAACAAAGCGGCAGATTTGTTGCCTAACTCTAGTAATCCTTCTAATGTACTGCTTGGAGTTTGGGCGATGGCAGTTGGCAAATAAACTTGATGCTGGGTGATAGTTGGTTCTGGTTCTGGTGCGAGTGCTGCACGTAATGGCACAACTGGTAATGCAGGCAGAGGCTTGGGTGTTTGCCGCACGGTGATGGGTGCGGTTTTCGTAGCCACAGCTTTGATTTCTGGGCGTACAGCCGCAGCTAACATGTTGACGGTGGCGGGTTTAGCAGCTTGTTGCACAGTATTCAAGGCATGTTTGACAGCGTTAGGTTGAGTACCCTGCAATGCTGTGGCTACTTGTGGCAAAAGTGCGGGACTGCCAGGAATCGCTGGGAGGGCGTAGCGCATCGGTGATGGCACCCGCACGTAGATGCGTTCGACAACGTTGCCAGAACGGTTAGGAATTGGCGATGTATTGTTAGCTGCTAAAGGTGGCAGTGGTGGTAAATTATTACTTGGTTGCTGGTTAGTAGCTATTTGGTTACTACTGGTTTGATTGTAAAATCCTGGTCTGACGTAGTTTTGATGATTTTTTGCACCTTGCTTATCTATAACTGCCAGGGCACTGAGCATGTAGTCAACTAACTCTGCCTCAATTTGTGGTTTTGGCGGCAATTGTGACTGGGGCTGTGATACTACAACAGCTGACTCTGGCAATTTGGTATTTAACAAATGGACTACACCAGACTGTACCAAGTAGACCATACTAGCGATCGCCACGCCTAATGTTGTTCCCACAATCAGCAGTTTGCCCAAAGCAGAACTGGTTTTCTGGCGCTTTCTACTAACTGGTTTTACCGTGGCGGGGTCAAACACAACGGTAGTCAATTGCTGGTGGTTAGCTGGAGTAACTGACTGTGCCGAATTATTGGCTGTGTTTGGTATGACAATCTGCGGCATGGCAACTGTTTGCAGTGGGTTCAGAGTGCCAGTTGCTACAACTGGAGAAACCCCGCCAGCGGACTGGCTCGATTTTTTCTGACTAGTTTGCCTAAAGGCACCAGCAGCCAGATTACCACTAGCATCGAGAATGTAGTCGATATCCGCAAAGAGTTCATCCATTAGACCATCAGCATAGTTTTCTATCGACCAAGGTTCGTTGGCGATTAAGTCTTCTGATGGTTCTGGAACTATGAGACGGGTGGTAGCTTGTTGTAACATAGACGTTTTGGGTTGTTGCTAGGACGGGGAAACGCCGTTCCTACTGCCTTTTAATCAGGATTATCGCTCAAATATTCAATCTCCCGTCTGATGCAGACGAGTGATTGAGCATTGGTATTAAAATGAACTTTAATCTGGGGACTGTTAATGATGGCAGTACTAAGACTTATGTCATCTATCATACCCATCTCCCTCTTTTCTACTATACTCGCCCTTTATGAAGTTTTTATTAAATTAACGCTGAAAACTCTGGCCGGCTCTTAGTTTTACGCAATTCCAGATATAATAACAAGGCGTTAATATCGGCTGGGTTGACACCGCCGATGCGTGCTGCTTGACCAAGGGTGAGAGGTTTTACGTGAGTTAGTTTTTCCCGCGCTTCTTTGGAAAGAGTATCAATTTTGGTGTAATCTAAATCCGCAGGTAACTGGCGGTGGGCTTGGCGGGCGATTTGGTCAATCTGATTTTGTTGCCTAGCCAGATATCCAGAATATTTGATGTCAATTTCTGCGCCTTCTTTCTCGGCGCGGTTGAGGCCGGGGTTTCCCAGTCCGAATCTGTCGAGGTCAACGTAATGAAATCCTGGACGGCGCAGTAAGTCGTTTAAGGTGATTGAACCTTTGATTGCTTGTTGGGTATGAGATGCGATCGCTATCCCAATTTCATCATGTTCTTTGATACGGGTGTTGGATAGCCGTGCTTTTTCTGTGGTAATTTGGGTTTGTTTTTGGGTAAATAAATTCCAACGGCGATCGTCAATTAAACCAATTTCCCGTCCCAAGGGTGTCAGGCGTTGGTCGGCATTGTCAGAACGCAAAATCAACCGATATTCTGACCTACTAGTAAGCATTCGGTAAGGTTCCCGCAGGTCTTTGGTACACAAGTCATCAACTAGCGTCCCAATGTAACTTTGTTCGCGGGGGAAAACAATCATTTCTTGCGATCGCACAAACCGAGCTGCATTAATTCCTGCCACAAGGCCTTGAGCCGCAGCTTCTTCATAACCTGTGGTGCCGTTAATCTGCCCAGCACAAAACAACCCGGCAATTTTCTTAGTCATCAACGTCGGATAACACTGAGTTGCAGGTAAATAGTCATACTCCACAGCATAAGCCGGACGCAGCATCACACATTTTTCCAAACCGGGGAGACTCCGCAACATTTGTAGTTGCAGATTTTCTGGCAACCCTGTGGAAAAGCCTTGAATGTAAAGTTCAGGTATATCTCGTCCTTCCGGCTCAATAAAGATTTGATGACTTTCTTTATCAGTGAAACGCACAATCTTATCTTCAATACTCGGACAATAACGCGGCCCCTTGGCTTCCACCCAACCACCATAAACTGGGGACAAGTGTAAATTTTCTTGAATTAGGCGATGAGTTTCAGTAGTTGTACGGGTGATGTAGCAAGGCATTTGTTCCCGTTCTACCCACACATCTGGGTCAAAACTAAACCAACGCACATCTTCATCCCCTGGCTGGATTTGCATTTTACTGTAATCCACCGATCGCTTGTCTACCCTAGCTGGGGTTCCAGTTTTCAGCCTACCGGTTTCAAATCCCAAGCGATTCAGGGTTTGCGTCAGTCCTTCCGCCGCAAATTCCCCAGCCCGTCCCGCCGCCATCGATTTATTACCTACCCAAATTTTCCCACCCAAAAAGGTGCCAGTTGTCAAAATCACGGCTTTACATTGGAACGCCACACCAAAATAAGTTTCCACGCCGATGACTTCATCGTTAGCGCCCAACACCAAATCTACTGCCATACTTTCACGGATGGTCAGATTTTCTTGGTTTTCCACAATATTTTTCATCACCGCCGCATATTCACGCTTGTCAGTTTGAGCGCGTAAAGCCCAAACAGCAGGCCCTCGTGAAGAGTTGAGGATACGCTTTTGTAAGTAGGTGCGGTCTGCCATTTTGCCAATTTCCCCGCCGAGTGCATCTACCTCATGAGTCAACTGGGATTTTGCTGGGCCACCCACTGCTGGGTTACAAGGTTGCCAAGCGATTTTATCCAAATTGAGCGTCAATAGCAAGGTACGACAACCGAGGCGGGCAGAGGCGAGAGCTGCTTCGCAACCGGAGTGACCTGCACCGACGACAATTACATCAAAAGCGTCTTGGAATTCAACAGAGTTGTGCATGGTCATACTTACAGGAATAGCAAGCTGAAAGTTCTCTCCAATTTTAACCTTTCCAGTGATTTCATGGATGTGACTCTACTAATAAATAAGTTATCAAATTTACTATTACTCAATAACAAAGAAATTTCTATTTTTTACAAAGATTTTTCATCTTGTCAGCGATAATCACATGATTTCTGCCGTGATGTAGATTAAACATCTTGCCAAAAAAGATAACTTATAGATATGACGACAGATACACACAGTAGTAGGGGCGCACAGCTGTGCGCCCCTACCTGTATAGATAATTTTGGGATAATTATCGTTATTATTTCCTAGTTTTAATTCATCAATACCTGATTAGCTTAAAAACCTCTGAAAATTATTTGTAAATATATTTAGGTAATTATTAAAAATGAAAGCCATTGCAAACAAAAAGTGTTTCAATAAGAAAGTTGTCAAAATTGCAACTTTTGTCATTATAGTAATTTCGATGATTTTCGTCCTAGTAGCTAGTCATGAGATTAGCCATCATAGTTTGGGTAAAAGTGCCCAACCATTAAACGCATGTTTAAGCAGTGATTTAGTATCCTGCACAGATACTTCAAAAGATTTAGCGCCACAACCATTTATTCCTGACCAAAAATTAAACGAGCAACAGCGTTTTTTAGCAGCGATCGCCATAAATTTATCGACAATTCCCCAGCCAAATACTTATGAATATACTTTGTTACGTACATACGGCTCAGTTTTTGTCAATCAAGATATAGGAATTAAATTACCGCCAAAAGAAATTTTTGCTAATGAACAAGAAACCCAAAATTTTCAAACTACTTTAACAATGGGTCATGTTGATGGAACAAAAGATTGTTATTTACAAAAATCAGCAGCAGACGCCTTAAACAAAGCCCGAAAGTTACAAAATATTCCTTTGAAATCTGGTTATGGTTCTGGAGATTGTACTCGCACTTTCAACACAAATTTAAGATTTTGGCACAAATATGCGAATAATCAAACTTTGGCAAGAGTTCAACAAGGTAAAGAAACAAAAATTCTCGGTGTAGTTGCACCTCCTGGAACTTCACAACATCTCTGGGGATTAGCAATTGATTTACGCGTGTCTAATCAAAAACAGAGAGAAGCTTTGTATCAAAATGGTTGGTTTCAGACTGTAGAAAATGATGTTCCACACTGGACGTATATCGGTTTGCTTGAACAAGATTTACCCTTATTTGGTTTTCAAAATAAAGTTATTCGGGGAATTAGCTATTGGTTGACTCCACTTTGAGTGTTAGACATAATGCAAAGTTGGGAAAACTTCACTAAAGAGTTGCATTTTTAATCAGGGATACAGCTATGACAACCAAAATCGTCCATCAGTCACAAAACTTTCTACTTAATTTGTTAAAAGCAACCTACCAAAATCAAGAAATACATTCACTTTTACAGCAGAATTTAGACAAACTCAATCATGACTTTGCTTTACTATTGCGAGAATGGGCTGTCGAGCAGTTTAGCAATCAAACTACCACATCTCCTAATTTAGCCAAAGTAATTGTAAAATTTAGTAAGCTGATTCAAGTATTTGCAGAAGGAAATTCTGTGATGAATTTGGAAATAGCGATCGCTGGTTATGAATCAGTTATAAAGTTTTTTACCCGCGAGACTTTTCCAGAAGATTGGGACACCATACAGCAAGATTTAGTAGCTGCATATCAACAACGCGAAAAAACTTTGAATCAAGTTATTGAAGAGTTCAAAAACACAACTGTTCAAACATCCTCTGAAATTCATATATCAAATAAACAGTTACAGCAGGAATTACAAGAAGCAAAACAGCAGATTGATGATTTAGAACATACAAAGCAAGAAATTTATCATCTGAAAACAAACTTGGCTAGATTAGAGCAGGTCAGAGACAATTCCATCACTCAAATTACTTTAGAACCTATATTTTCAGCAATTAAAAATATCAAAACATCTATCAACAATTTTAATACGGTAATTTTGTATGATATTGAAAACTTGACAATGGGTAATAAAAATCCTAATTTTAAATTTTCTTTAACAAAAATTATCCAACAGATTAAAGAAATAGAATTAGTTGATAAAATTGCTATTCAATGTGCTTATGCTGATTGGAGTAACAGTAATCTAAAAACTATAAAAAGTGACGTTCAAAAACTTGGTATTGAACCAATACAGATTTTTGGTTTTTCCTTTCAAAGAAATGCAGCAGATATTCAATTAACAATTGATGCAGTTGAATTAATTCACAGCCGACCATCGTTGCAAGTCTTTGTGATTGTATCTGGCGATGGGGCATTTGCCTCTTTAGCGAAAAAGTTACATGAGTATGGAAAGACAGTAATTGGATGTGCTTATAAAAACCAAACCAACAGAGTACTTGCTGCTGTTTGTGATTATTTTATTTCAATACCTGAGCCAGAAGTAGAAACTGTGAACCAGAATATCAATCGGGTTAAGCCAATAATTACTAGCAAGACATGATTGTGACAATTTTTTCCTTGGGCGATAATTTATTACAATAAAATAGTCACACACGCGACCTCTGGAGTTCTGGCAGTGGGTTTATTTGATGATTTGAGTCGGTTTCTAGAAAACCGTTTAGAAGAATTCTTGCGTAACAATCCACATTTGGAGTTAGAGGCGCTGCTAGAACAGCTGCGTGAGCAAGAGGAAGATACATTAAAGCTGATTGCAGATTTACAATTGCAAGAGAAGCGATCGCAAGATGATATTCTCGCTACAGCTCAAGAAATCCAGCGTTGGCATATCCGCACTCAAAAAGCCAAAGACGCTGGTAGACAAGATTTGGTGACTGCGGCCAGCGAACGAGAAGCAGCCTTGTTGCGAGAAGGAAATCAGCGCTGGGGACAGATGCAAGGGCTGAAAGAACGCATTAACCAATCTCAGGAATTACTGCGGAAAATTCAGCAGCGACGACAAGAGGTACAAGCCAAAGCCGCCGAAGCACAGACAGTCCGTGCTAAAGCCCAAACCCAGCAGCGCTTGGAAACTGATGGCTGGTGGAATCAAACTAGCAGTTCTTCCAGTGGATTTGACGACTTAGAAGAAAAGTTCCGCCGTTGGGAAACACAAGACGAATTAGAGCAAATGAAGCGGAATATGGGAAAATAATCCCAAATCATACTGCATTCAGGATGAAAGTTAAATACTATTTATCATTTCATCCTTCATATTTCTTATTTTATCGATTATCTGTATTGCTGCTGACAAGTTTAATCTGATTCTATTTATAAAAATCACAGATCCCCGACTTCTTGTAGAAGTCGGGGATCTGTTTGTTGACAAGCAAGCCAATTAGAGAAATTGTATTGAATTTACTAATCAGGATTTATTTTGATGATAAATTCAAGGAAAGCCAAGTTTTACCTCTTCTTTGACTATTCCTATCTCATTGTCAGAATAACTGAACTTGTTTGAGTAACCGCCAAGGAGGAAAAAATTTAGGAAATTTTGTAGTGGGAAAAGAGTAAGTGCAATTAAAATCACTTTTCTATAGCATCGGTAAATGATTTGCCAGACATGCTGCTTTGTGCTGTTATATCAGTATTTTCTACATGTTCTCAATGAGAACTGAGGCATGGAAAAAACATGTTTTTAGAATTTTTAGCTAGCCTGCAACGATTATTTGTTGGTTACATTCCAGCCGCTGTATTAGGTAGTTTCATCGGATATTTCATCGGCATGAATAGCATGGTTTATCAACTATTCAGACGGATATTTCAAATACCACATAGTATACCCCCTATAGCTTTACTACCTATTAGTCTATTAGTGTTTAGAGAAAATGAAGCTGCTGCTATTGTCGTAATTTTTTTTGCAACTCTCTGGACAGTCATCATTAATACTGCAATAGGTCTGCGACATTTTCATAGGCAAAATAAGAACTTTCGAGTAGCTATATTTCATATATTTCATGCTCTGAAAGTTGGGATTTGGGTAGCCTGGTTTACAGTAATTGCCATAGAAATGTTGACAGGGACAAAAGGACTCGGCTTTCTTCTCTGGGATAGTTATAAAGCTGGTAACATCGATTCCATAATTGAGGCAATACTCTACATTGGTATTATTGGCTTTTTGCTGGATCAGTTGCTAGATTTTACAGCATATATTCTCTCGCAAATGGTTTCAGATAGCAAAAAATCTTCCTAGTACCACAAGGCGTAAATAAACTCTATTTTAGGCAATTGAAATATTCAGCGTGATTCTATTTGAGAAACTCGCTCCTCTAGTTTATTGACTTGTTGTTTCAATTCAATCACTAAAGTTGCAAGCCGATCGAACATCGGATCTTGCTGTGGTAAATTCTGTCTGGAACCTGTTGATTGTCGTGGAGTAAGTGTTGTTCTTGGGGATGGCGATCGCCCCCTTCGATTTAGTTGAGATTCTAGCTGGTTTAACCGAGATTCAACACGATTAAAGTCCGCTTCCAAGTTGTTCAGACGTGACTCTACTTGCTGTGATGAAGCAGTGTTTGAAAATAACCCACCCCAGATAATTGCTACTAAAATCCCAGCAATTATTAGCGCCTTGATTCTGTTCATCTTAATATCTTGCACTGTTCTCATAACTATCAATCAGAATTCAGAATATCTTTATCCCTAAAGTCAAAGGTTGAAATCAAGTAAAAAAAAATCCTGAATTCTGACTCCTTATTTATCGGAAAAAGCTAGGTTCAAAACCTCGCTCCTAGTGGGCGAAAAAATCCTTATTTTCCAAGGTAGCTTGTTTTCCAAGGTAGGTAGAAACCCCATCTGCAAATGGCGTGGCTGCCTTTAATTTTGAATTTTGTTAGCGTAGCTAAGCCGTGTCCGCGAGCGTCATTTTGAATTTTGAATTGATTCATCCTGTTCTAAATTAGAAAATAACCTCTGCCAATCGATAGAGTTAACAGTATTATCTCCCTGTTTTACTTCAAAGGTAACATTACATGCTTTTGCTACTTTTAGCACTTGCAGGCAAAGTTCTGCGACATCCTCACGGCTAATTTTGCCTTTAATATTATCGCCTTGCTCAAATATTAATTCCTTACCCCCTGTTTCCTCAGTTAAAGCACAAGGCCGGATAATTGTATAAGGGATTGTGCTTGCTCTTAAACTATCTTCTCCTTTTAATTTCCAAGTTAAAATTCCTCCTAATTGGTCATTTAATTTTACTGCTGGTGGTTCTTCATCTAAGTTAATACCAGGGCGTCCAGGACGAGTTACGCCTGCTGAACTGACAAGGATAAACTGAGGTAAACTTTCGGGACTATAAGCTTTAATTGATTCCAACTGTAAAGCAAAACCACCAGGAGAAAATTTAGGATTTAATGCGCCATCATATTCAAATTTGCTTAACATCAGTTGGAATGAACAAATTCTACTCTGTTCAATTGGCGGTGCATCCTTAACAACTTTTGCGCGAAATACAGGAACCAAATCTTTAAAGGGAACGTGAATATCAACCCAGGTATTAGCTACGGTATCGAAAGAATAACTATACCCAATACCATCCCATTTTGTATCTGTTCTCAGAAAGATTTTATAACGCTGACCGTCACCTTTAACACGCAATTTTACACCTTCGTAACCAGATAAGTTAAATGGTGGATTGAAATTCTTAGTTCTTACCGAAGCAAATCCGCCAGAGTTCGCAGTGGAAACATTGCCAGCAAACAAAGCTGTATTTTCCACTAATTGCATATTACTAGCACTCACACCACCCATAACAACATCATCCAGCGCTCCCCAAACATCTTTTAATTCTGCTGATGGTTTTGTAAAATCAAATATGAGTTTTTCGTTTGCTTGGGGTAGATATTTTGCTGCTGCTTGCACTAAGTTTTTGACGCCTTGATATTCCACATTTTCTGGGGTGTCACCGACAATTTCCGGCTGGTAAAATTTAACACCTTGGTAATATTTTGCTCTATCTGCTGTGTCTCCTTCTACTGGTTGCACGCGCACTGCTGTACAACAAATTACAGCTTCGATATTAGCCATAACTACAGGAGTTAAAGTTTCTGATTTGGTGATATCCGCAACTACTAAATCAACATCATTACCAAGAATTGACCGTGCTTTGTCAATGTCTCTCACTAGCGCCCGAACTTTATAACCTCGTTCGAGCGATCGCTTTACCACTCGCTTACCTACACCACCGGTGGCACCTGCTACTAATATTACACCCACATTTCTTCCTCCATTGGGTTGATCTTGATTATCCTGAGGACGGCCTTGGATTAATTGCTGTACCCAGTTAAGGAAAGGAATTACCTCAAAATAAGTCAGGGTTTCGATAAACCTGCCTAAGTCCCATTGAGAACGATTTTTGTCAGTCATATTTGCGTCCTCATAACTTTCTTTACTCTAGCAATTTTGGTGAGTGTGAATGAGAGCAGGGAGCAGAGGGGGCTAACTGGCTCAACGCCCCGCTACCGTTAACAGCACTGGTTCAATGCCCCATCCCCCATTTTCCAGTCTCCAACCCAACTTCAAGATTTCCTATGATTACTCACAGTTAAATAATTTAAATTTTGCTGAAAAATTACTAAGAAATTTCTCAGTCAACTATCAGCTTGAAATATATTATTCTTTAGATAATCATAATTTTTTAACTGATTTTTCAAATAATAATAGATTTAAAGATAAATATAATATCTTCTGTCATTGGGAGCAAAGCGAAGCAATCCCAGAGACTTTGCGATTGCTTCGCTTTACTCGCAATGACATCTTTAATCATGGCTATCTACTTACTACTTAATCATTGAGGTATTGGAATCATGAAAGTCGCACATTTGTTAATTATCAGTTTGTCTTCTCTGGTCATCGCTAGCTGTGCCCCACAAGTATCAAATGAACAGTCTAATCAAAGTCCTGGGGCTGTGAGTGCATCTGTTCCACCATCTTCAACTCAGGGCAAGCCTGTAACCCAATCAGCACAATCTCAAAATTCAACTGTTGTCAAGTCAGGCACATTTGTATCTGGAGAACATACAACTCAAGGAACAGTCCGGATTACGAAAAAAGATGGTAAATCATTTATAGAGCTTGAGCAATCATTTAAAACCTCTGAACAAGGGCCAGATTTGGTAGTAGTTTTACATCGTGCAGATAATGTTATCAAATCAACTAAGCCACCATCCTATCCCTTAAAAAAGGGAGACTATATAGTTATCGCTCCCTTAAAAAAATATAGTGGCGCTCAGACTTATTCTATTCCTGAAAACATCAATTTAGCAGATTATAAATCTGCCGCTATCTGGTGTCGCCAGTTTAATGCTACTTTTGGTGCTGCTAATTTGAGTTTATAAAAATTAACCAAAAACTCAAGAATAAATCACAGAGAAAAAGTTTATGAAATTAAAAGGAGAACAATAGAGAGAACAAACTATGTCAGATTCATCCTTATTTATTCCAGTAATTCTTGGTACTCCCCGTCAAGGTCGCCAAAGCGAACACGTTGCTAAATTTATTGTCGAGCAGATTGCAGCACACGATCGCCTAGAAACCGAACTCATCGATATTAGAAAAATGGCGATCGCTACAGATGATGCAGGCGAATCAATCAAAGACCCTCAGTTTTCTGCAAGTATGGAACGAGCAGACGGATTAATCATCGTTGCACCAGAATATAATCACGGTTATCCTGGTTTGCTCAAACATGTACTTGACACCTGCCTCAAAGAATACATTCATAAAGCCGTTGGATTGTGTGGCGTTTCCGCAGGTTCCTTTGGTGGTACAAGGGTAATCCAAAACCTTTTACCTGTGATGCGGGAGTTGGGCTTAGTAACTATTTTCTATGACCTCAACTTTAGCAACGTTGAGAAACTATTTGATGAATCAGGCAATTTAATTGACAAATCAACCTACATTCGCCGCATGTCAAAGTTTATGGATGAGTTAGTTTGGATGTCAAGTGTCCTGAAATATGGGCGACAAGAGGTTAGGTAAGAGAGTGGGAAGATGGGGGGGATGAGGGAGATGAGGGGGAAGAGGGGGAGGAGGGGGTGTGGGGAGAGAGGGGGGTGGGGGGGGGGAGGAGGGGGGAGAGGGGGAAGGGGGGGGGGGGGAGGGGGGAGGGGGGGAGGGGGGGGTGGGGGGGGCGGGGGGGGGAGGGGGAGGGGGGGGGGGAGAGAGGGGGGAAAGATTTCTTTCCCATCCTCCCACACCTCCCACACCTCCAATGCCCCATGTTTAGAATGACAATCTAAAATTTGAAATCTAAAATCCGTTAATGTAAGAGCGATCGCTATAATTTATTATTGAGAATAATTTCCCCTTTGTTATTAATTTTCACCGGATTCTTGGGAAAAGCTTGATTATTCAAATAACGCATAAGTTTCACAGTCTGAAAATGCCGATCTACTTGAGGAATTCCTTGCCGATCCATACGAATGGGAATAATTTTACTTGATACCAAACTTCCAACTGAATTGAGTTTGACTTCTAAAATCAGTGAATCTCCTGCTTGAGCATTTGTAGATAAAGTCCGATATCCTAAAAAATTTCCTAAAGAATAAGCTATCATTTTATTCTTATAGATTTCCATTGCTCTGGGAACGTGAGGTCCATGTCCCAGTACTAAGTCTGCTCCTGCATCAATCATTTTTCTGGCAAATTTGATTGAATTACCTCGATTTTCTCCATAAAAAAACTCGGTCTCATTCTTAACGTGTAATGCCTGCGTTCCTTCGGCTCCAGCGTGCATTGATACTATTACAATGTTGGCTTTATTTTTGGCTTCTGCTACAAGTTTTTCGGCTGCTGCTAAATTATGGATGGAATTATACATTTCATAAGGAGAAAAACCGATCATTCCTACAGGGATATTGTTAGCTTTGAGATAGAGAATTTGATTTTTATGACCTAATGTAGCAATGCCCGCAGCCTCAAGATTCTTCTTTGTATCTTTGAACCCTACCAAACCAAAATCCATTGCATGGTTATTTGCCATATTGAATACATTAAAACCCACCTGAGAAAATAGTTGAGCATATGCAGGTGGGGAACGAAACGCAAAGATTTGTCCTCGACTAATATCTTTAGTGGTATATGGATAATTAGTTAAACTGCTTTCAAAGTTACCAAATAAGATATCAGATCCTTGTAAGTGGTTTCTTACTGATTTTGGTAATAATTGATCTCGAAAGCGGGGTAATCTGTAGTTAGGAAAATTAGTACCAGGAATAATATCTCCAACAGCCTTAATAGTAATAGTGTCTGGAAAAATTTGTTTTTTTAATGTTGTTTGCGTAGATTTAGATATGGCTAATGGTAGCAAATCAGATTCAGCAGGTGTAGTAGCAGCGTTTATTCGCTGTGATTGCCCAAGCCGAATCACGACTCCGACGCCAATACCTAGATAAAAACAGACACCAATAAAAGCAAAGGAAACTCCTTGCCCCAAGCTTGTATTCGCCATCGTTCACTCCTCACACAATGGCATTAGTCTATCCTAAAAATCTGTATTTGCCATGTATATTTTAGTGTTTTAAAACAAATATTTGGCTAAGTAGTTACTGACTGGAGTTTAGACCAAAAAACGACCCAGCAGTGCTGAAATGAAGTAAAATTTAGCTATTGTGGATATAATCAGCATTTTCATTTCACGAAATTAATTTTATGGATGGGTATAATTGACGAACCACTCATTTTTCTATTATTGGTTTTTCTTCTTCGTTATCACTCTTGCCCGATATTTTCTGATAGCTGGAGGAGCATACTTGCTCTTTTATTCAGTTCTGGGAAAGTCTCTCGCCAACAAGAGTTTGCGTTTGAAGCCGTTAATGAATTCTTCCATTAGAAACGATATTCTATTATCGGTACTCTCCGCAGTAGTTTTTGGTATTTGTGGAGCGTTTATTATTTCAGAGTATACTTTAGGAGCAACGCTACTATACACTAATTTATACGAATACGGGCTGTGGTATTTGGTAGCTAGCTTTGTTGTGGTGCTAATTCTTCAGGATACATATTTTTACTTTATCCATCGAATATTTCACCACCCTCTAATTTTTAAATGGATGCATTATGGACATCACCGTTCAGGAGAACCAACGCCTTGGAGTTCTTCTGCATTTGATTTACCAGAGGCGATCATCCAAGCACTTTTTTTTGTAGGTGTAATCTACATAGTTCCACTACATTTTATCACCTTAGTGGCCGCACTTATAACTATGACAGTTTGGGCAGTGTTTACCCATCTTGGATTTGAGGTATTTCCTTCCTCATCCAAAAGCCACTGGATTGGCAAGTGGCTCATTGGTTCTATGCATCATTCAACACATCACCGCAAGTATAAAGTACATTACGGTTTGTATTTTACGTTTTGGGACAAAATACTTGGTACTGAAGACCCTAATTATGTAAATAAAAATCATACATAGGCGTTGGGTATTGGAGATGAGGGAGTGTGGGGTGAATAACTCAACACCCAACACTCAGCGCTTCCAATGACTAATGACTATTTACAGCAGTTTTCATCTATTTGAACCACATCTGTCGTAGGGGCGCAAGGCTTTGCGCCCCTACCGCGTGGTCTATTTACCTGAAAATTGCTGTAATCTTTAATCACGAGTTTGTAATTCGTCTTTATTGTTAGTTGTTTGATGGTGAAAGCGAATTCCTACAAACATATCGTAAATAAATTCTAGAAAGTCTTTCTTTTGTAGTAATCCTGAAGTTTGATAACAGCCTTTCTCGTCTAATAAAGGCTTCATAAAATAATATGTGGACTGATACTTATACCAGGGAATGCAAGTCCATAAATGATGGATTAAATGATAGTTTTGTCCGAGAATTAAGATATTAAGAATTGGGCTAGGATATACACGAGCATTTTTCCAGCGATCGCGTTCTCTAAAAGGACGATGGGGTAGATAATCAAAAAAGAAGCCCAGTATTAACCCCACAATCCCAGAAGGTACAACCCAAAAATTCAGAAGGTACATGAAAAAATGATATTGTATTGCGATATAAAAAATTCCAACAACAATTAAACGGCTGATAAACCATTCCAATAATTCATATTTACGCCACAACCGTCGCTGAAAGAAAAACACTTCGTGGTATAAAAACCGAAATGCAATTAGCCACAGTGGTCCACCTGTAGAAACATAATGATCTGGGTCATCTTGGGGATGGTTGACATGAGCATGATGCTGCAAATGCACCCGCGTAAACACCGGGAATACAAACCCTAACATTAAGGCGCTACCATGCCCTAGCATGGCATTAATTATGCGATCGCGGTGGGCAGATTGATGACATGCATCATGAATTACTGTCCCCGCACAATGCAAAGCAATAGTATTAACGCAAAAGCATACCCAGTCCGGCCATTGCCAAAGCCAGTAACCACAGTTAGACAAGATTAATGTTCCTACAGATGCCAAAAATAGCAGTAGGGTAGGATTAAAATTACCAGGAGGTGCTAAAAGTTCTTTAGGTGGGACTTTCGGTAGCTTTTGTGCTTTCGATGCTGTTGTTCCTGTTTCTGTATTTGCTATATCTTCTAACGTAATTTCCAAGTTGTTGCCATTTTGCTTTTTATAGTTATCAACGGCTGGGTCAATGATGATTAGGCTTTTGGCTGGAATGTCCAAAAAATTAGGATCTAAAGAGGTCATAATTTTTCCTGGTCGCGGTTCCTTGATAAGTGAGCTTGAAATCCCTTTATTCAGCCAGCACAGAATAGATTTCTTGCCCCGATTAGAGAGATGAAACCCTGAAAATCTAGCCGATACTGTTCTCTATTACAATTAGGATGGACTGTCAGACTTACGGGCTATAAAAAAAAATATTATAGTTCTAAAAAAAGTTTATATGTTATTTGTTTATAATGTTTAAATTTTCAAAGATAAATTTTACTTTTCAGATTTGATCTCAGCCTTAATTTGCATTGAATACCATAAAATGGGATTGATTTAAAAAAAGCTCAGCTTTTTAATTTTTTGGACTTTGAATTACTGAGACTTCAATTGAAATAAGTAAATCAGGCATATCTTCAGATTAGAGAGTGGGGAGTAACCAATGGAGAATTAGGTACTTTCATCGTGGTTTGTCAATTATAGTGGCTCAATATCTCTTGCAAAAGTAATTTTTGCACATTTGTAGGCAAAGGGCAAAGGAAAATTTTGTCTCTTTTGCCGACTTCTATAAGAAGTATATGCACAAGCGATCGCTTTTGTGTACTGACGATCCCCAAAACCTACATACTAGGGCAAGATTAGAGGCGATCGCCTTTTTTCTACCCATAGCTGCGACTATCTTGATTCAATTAAGATTCTTGACTTATTGAATTATTTATGCATATTGGTAGGATAAAGTCGAATTGAAAACTTGCTCAGTATCCGAACCAACCATAACTCTCAATTATGAGATTTAGATATTTCCAGGGCTTTTGTGCAATCTTGATTTGTTCATGGCTTGGTGGTGTTGGATGTTGGACTAATTGAAAATGGCTAAAATTACCCAAATCCTGACGTGGTAAGTAAAAAATATGTATTATTTATTTCCCCTAATAGTAAATCTACTAACTTTCAGCAGTTCATACACTCCTAGTCTGACAGCAACCAGCACAACACCGGATTTACCAAAAATGCATTTAGCACAAAAGCTAAATTGCAATAATCCTCAAACTCAAGCAGCAATCAATCAATGCAGTAATTTATCCTATCAGAATGCTGATAAAAAATTGAACGCAGCTTATCAACAACTATTGCCTAAATTAGACAGAATTAGAAAACAAAAATTGATTACTGCTCAGCAAGCATGGATTAAATTTCGGGATGCCACCTGTGAGTTTGAGAAAAGTGAATATCAGGGTGGAACCATAGCCCCTGCGATTTACCTTGGTTGCCTAGAAAACACCACAAAAGAGCGTACCCAACAATTACAAGAATATCTGAAATACGATTATTAGTATTTTGTATTTCGCAATTTATACAATCTACAATGTATTTTTTAACCATTAGGAATCACGCATTAACAGAAAATCCCAAATATCTGTTGTAGGGGTTTAGCAATGCTCATACGTGTCAACTTAAGCTAAAAATGGCTTATCTGTTGGCTTCGTCACCCGCTTGGGAATGAATTCCCAAGCTAATAGCTCAAGTCTACTTCAGTAGACTAAAGATTGTTGAGGAATTCAGTCATCTTTTAGATGACTTTCGCTATTAGCATTGAACTTCAGTTCCTTGCGGGACATCGATTTTACGTTAAGTTGACACGTATGAGCAATGCGCTTTACCCCTACACCTGATTATCGAAAAACGATTAATAAAAGTCTGAAACAACGTATTTTAATCAACACACATTATGATTAATTTGTACAGTGCGTAAGTCCTAAAATCATTAATCACGAGTGTTATATTTATTACATACTAGCTACTGTCTAGTGTCGCTTCAGCCAAGCTTCGCGTAGTTCACAAAGTAAAGAATTGTAATCTAAAATCCCAAATCTAAAATTCAAAATTGGTACAAGTCACTCACTACGGTAGTCTAGATGAGAGTGAATTTATCCCTGGTTTGATATATTGTTTTATGACTTCAGTTGTTTCCAGTCCTCCGCGCACAATTCGTATCGGTTCGCGCAAAAGCCAACTTGCTCTAGTTCAAACCTATTGGGTACAAGAGCAACTCCAAAAAAGCTATCCTGATATCACTTTTGAAGTCCACACCATGTCTACCCAAGGCGACAAAATCTTGGATGTAGCATTAGCCAAAATTGGCGATAAAGGACTTTTTACTAAAGAACTTGAGTTGGGAATGCTCAATGGCGAGATTGACTTTGCAGTTCATTCCCTCAAGGATTTGCCGACTAACTTACCCGAAGGCTTAACACTGGCAGCAATTACCGAACGGGAAAACCCAGCCGATGCCCTAGTGGTGCATGAAAAGCACAAAGATAAACAAATCGAGACATTGCCAGAAGGTGCAGTCATCGGTACATCTTCGCTACGGCGGTTAGCACAGTTACGCCATCGATTCCCCCACTTTACTTTTAAGGATGTCCGGGGAAACTTGATTACACGGTTGGCAAAACTCGATGCAGGTGAATATGATGCCTTGATTTTAGCAGCCGCAGGGTTAGGGCGATTGGAAATGAGCTCGCGCATTCATCAAATTTTACCCCAAGAAATCTCCCTCCACGCCGTTGGACAAGGCGCTTTAGGTATCGAATGCCGTGCCGATGATAGTGAATTAATTTCCCTACTCAAAGCGATCGAACATCCCCCAACACGCGATCGCTGTCTGGCAGAAAGAGCTTTTTTACGCGATTTAGAGGGCGGTTGTCAAGTACCTATTGGCGTAAATACAGAAATTTCTGGCGAACAATTGACTTTAACAGGCATAGTCGCCAGTATCGATGGTCAAAAGCTGGTAAAAGATAGCGTCACTGGGGAAGCCAACAAAGCCGAAGCAGTAGGCACGCAACTAGCAAATGTGTTGCGGGAAAAAGGAGCGCAAGAAATTTTAGAAGAAATTTTTGCGGTGATTCAACGGGGTTCCTAAGGAATTGCACAAGCGGATGTGATTAGATAATTAAGTAATCAATGAACAGTCATCAGTAGCCAGGAAACAGCGAAGAGCTGATATGCGGATACATGATAACTGTAAATATGCTGAACCGGGGAAACAAAACTTACCATGCGGATTTTATTTGTTGCAGCAGAGGCAGCTCCCGTTGCAAAAGTAGGTGGAATGGGCGACGTTGTTGGTGCATTGCCCAAATTCCTCAGAGCAATGGGGCATGATGTACGGATATTCCTGCCTTACTACGGTTTCTTGCCAGACAAAATGGAGATTCCCAAAGAACCTATTTGGTGGGGAGATGCCATGTTCCAGCACTTTGCAGTCTACGAAAGCGTTTTGCCTGGTACTGATGTTCCCTTGTACTTATTCGGACATCCTGCTTTCATGCCTCGGCGGATTTACTCAGGAGAAGATGAAGATTGGCGGTTCACCTTGTTTGCCAATGGTGCAGCCGAGTTTGCCTGGAATTACTGGAAACCAGATATTATTCACTGCCACGATTGGCATACGGGAATGATTCCTGTGTGGATGCACCAAGATCCTGATATCACCACTGTCTTTACGATTCATAACTTAGCTTATCAAGGGCCGTGGCGTTGGTATTTAGAAAAAATTACTTGGTGTCCTTGGTATATGCAAGGACACAACACAATGGCAGCTGCGGTGCAATTTGCCAATAAAGTAAATACAGTTTCTCCTACTTATGCAGAGCAAATCAAGACAGCTACCTATGGTGAAACATTAGAAGGTTTGTTGTCTTTTATTAGCGGTAAGTTATCTGGGATTATCAATGGGATTGATATCGAAGTTTACAATCCAGAAAATGACAAATACATTGCCCAAAACTTCAGCGCTGATACTCTAGAAAAACGCAAAGCAAATAAAATTGCTTTGCAAGAAGAAGTAGGATTAGAAGTTAATGCTGGTGCATTTTTAATTGGGATAGTCACGCGATTAGTAGAACAAAAAGGCATTGATTTAATCTTGCAAATTCTCGATCGCTTTTTATCTTATACAGATGCACAAATTGTGCTATTGGGGACAGGCGATCGCTACTATGAAACTCAGATGTGGCAATTAGCATCTCGCTTTCCCGGACGCATGGCAACTTACCTACTGTATAACGATGCCTTGTCCCGCCGCATCTACGCCGGCACCGACGCATTCTTGATGCCTAGCCGTTTTGAACCTTGCGGTATTAGCCAAATGATGGCCTTGCGTTACGGTTCCGTGCCCATTGTCCGCCGCACAGGTGGATTAGTTGACACCGTATCACACCACGACCCCGTAAACGCAGCAGGCACTGGTTACTGCTTTGACCGCTATGAACCGCTAGACCTTTTCACCTGTATGATTCGGGCTTGGGAAGGCTTCCGTTTTAAACCCCAATGGGAAGAACTACAAAAACGGGGTATGAGTCAAGACTTTAGTTGGTATCAATCAGCCAAGCAGTACGTGAAATTGTACAGATCAATTTACAACTTGCCAGAAGAAGAAGAGGAAACACCACAGCCAGAGTTAGTTTTAAACGAGGCAGTGGCCACTAGCAATTCCTCAACTCCGTAAATACAGCAGATTGCAAGTTGGTGAGGTACAGATAATCGTAGGGGCACAATATATTGTGCCCCAAAGAGTCTACTTCATTTACCTGAAATAGGCTATAACTAGTTTTTGTGAGTTGCGATCGCATTCTTCAGATTAGTTGAAGATAGCGTGAAAATTGAAAGTCACAGATCCCCAACTTCTCCAAGAAATTGGGGATCTTCCAATAAAATAATGAATATCCTGCCAATGCTCATTGAATTCTCACTGGAACAACCAAAACATCTCCGAGTTTGCTGCTGAGTTCTGATTTTATTCACATCAAGTGAAACTTATGAAAAAAGATAAAACTTATCGATATTATAATTATACACTAATTGGGTTAATATCTTTAACCGCCCTATTAAGTACAACTACATCTGCCCTAACACAATTAGTGGGCAATTCTCCAACTCCAGAAAATTCCATTCCTACTTCTAACTTAATCTGGCCTACTCAAGGATTTGTTTCTCAAGGCTTTCGTAAATATCAACATGAAGGAATTGATATCGCAGGGGCATCCGGGACTCCTATTGTTGCCGCTGCATCCGGTACAATTATCAAAGCAGGTTGGGATAATTGGGGATTAGGCAATGCCATAAATATTAAACATCCTGATGGCAGCGTTACTGTTTATGGTCACAATCGCCGTTTATTAGTAAGCAAAGGTCAACAAGTCATTCAAGGTCAAACCATTGCTGAGATGGGATCTACAGGCAACAGTACAGCACCTCATCTCCATTTTGAAATTCATCCACAAGGTCGAATAGCAGTTGATCCGCTGCGTCTATTTGCATCCTCAACCGCAAATATTACCCCTGCTTCTAAAGTTCATAACTCTAACCGTTTAGTCTCGACACCTCCAGTAGCAAACCAAGTTTCGCCATCACAGCCAATTACAATCAGTTCTGCACCTTTAAATAGTAATACCGATTGCAATGGAGTTGTAATTCTTGGGCGTGAGACTGCAAAAATTCGTGTCAAAGTGTGCGAAGAAAATGGTCAGTTCTTTTATATTGGCCAGATGAAACAAGACCCAAATCAGCCTATAAAAATACCAGCTTTGAATATTGGAAAAGACAAATATCAAGCCGATAATGGTAGTTTTTCTTATTTAATCACTCCTGAAAAAGTAGAAGTCTGGCAAAATGGCAGTCGAATTCGTTATGAAAATTTTTAGAGGATGTTTTAAAATTCCTGTAGTTGGTAGCAAAACGTTTTAGATCCCCCTAAATCCACGCCAGTTGCTCATGGGGGAAACCCCCTGCGTACCCGTCACTGGCTCCCCTTAAAAAGGGGGACTTTGATTCTGGTTCCCGCTTTTTATCGACAACGCCCTTGGCTTCAATCCCTAATAGGGATTTTGATGAATTGCAATGTTACATCCTGCCCAGTTTTTTCAACTGATTTGCAACAAGTACTAGAAAACTATTCAACTCTTACCTTAGAAGGGGTGAGCGAAAAAAGGTGTGGGGAGTGTGGAGCGCGTCTCCAAAACCCAAAATTTTGCCAGTAGCCTTTAACTAAACCGTATTGGGATCTAACTCCAGCTTAAGTTTAGCAGGCGGCGAAGAATTCGTAATTTTACTGGAGTTTATAAATAAAAATGTAAGTTAATATACAAAAGCTAGCGAATTAATGCTGACATTACTTAGTTGTTGGAGATGGAGTGAACAGCGATGACATCTGAAAGCGATCGCCATACAGAACTGGAACAACGAGAACGTATATTACGAGAACGAGAAGTTGAATTGCGACTTCGAGAAATGGAAGCTAAAATTCATACTGCTGATGCGCCTTTTCATCAAACTGTTAAACATCAACCAGAAAATTCTCCCAAACCCTGGATGAAAAAACTAATTCTAGGCGGAAAGTTGTTTGCTCTTGGTGTGGTAGCGTTAGTTGCAGTGAGGGTAGCCGCAGTGCTAGCTGGGTTTATTATTGTTGCAGCGCTGGGGTGGATGTCTTACAAATTATTTTTTGAATCCAAAAAAACCAATTCTTAATTCAGGTGTAACTATTATGAGCGATCGGGTAGCAACTGACAGATTTATCAAAGATTTAGAGCGTGTTGCTCAAGTGCGATCGGAAATTTCGGTGTGTTTGAGTAAACTTGTTGAAATCATTAATCAAGCTGAGTTAGCTGGTGATGCTTCTTCAGGAAAACTCAGTTTAGACCGAGATATCGAAGATATTAAAGTAGCTAGTAAAAATCTCCGTCAAGGTGTATTTCGCCTTTTGGTGTTGGGAGATATGAAGCGGGGAAAAAGTACTTTTCTTAATGCTTTGATTGGAGAAAATTTATTGCCGAGTGACGTTAACCCTTGTACGGCGGTGTTAACAGTTTTACGCTATGGCTCGGAAAAGAAAGTTACAATTCATTTTCATGATGGAAAAAGTCCAGAACAGTTAGATTTTCAAAGTTTTAAACATAAATATACCATTGATCCGGCAGAAGCTAAAAAATTAGAAAAGGAGAATAAACAAGCCTTTCCTGATGTTGATTATGCAGTAGTGGAATATCCCCTAACTTTACTAGAAAAGGGAATTGAAATTATTGATAGTCCAGGATTGAATGATACAGAAGCGCGAAACGAATTATCTTTGGGTTATGTGAATAATTGCCATGCAATTTTATTCGTGATGAGAGCTTCTCAACCTTGTACCTTGGGTGAACGTCGCTACTTAGAAAATTATATCAAAGGTAGAGGATTGACAGTTTTCTTCTTAGTTAATGCTTGGGATCAGGTTCGAGAATCATTAATCGATCCTGACGATGAAGAAGAATTAAAAGCCTCTGAAGAAAGATTGCGGCAAGTATTTAAAGCCAATTTAGCAGAATATTGTTATGTAGATGGTCAGGATATTTATGACGAACGCGTGTTTGAGCTTTCGTCAATTCAAGCACTTAGACGGCGACTGAAGAATCCCCAAGCTGATTTAGACGGGACTGGCTTTCCTAATTTTATGGGGGCACTGAATACTTTTCTTACCAGAGAAAGAGCGATCGCCGAACTTCGTCAAATCAGAACTTTATCTAGGCAAGCTGTTAATCATATCCTCGAAGCTGTTGCCAGAAGAGTACCATTACTCGACCAAGATGTAAATGAATTGAAAAAAAGAATTGATTCAGTAGAACCAGAGTTTAACAAACTCACAACAATTCGAGATCAATTCCAAAAAGAAATTCTCAACACCAGAGATACTCAAGCCAGAAGAATTTCTGAATCTTTCCGCAGCTACGTTTTAAACTTAGGTAATACCTTTGAAAACGATTTTTTACGTTATCAACCAGAATTAAATTTGTTTGATTTTCTGAGTAGCGGTAAACGGGAAGCCTTTAACGCTGCACTGCAAAAAGCCTTCGAGCAATATATCACTGACAAATCGGCTGCTTGGACATTAAGTGCTGAAAAAGATATCAATGCAGCTTTTAAAGAACTTTCTCGCAGTGCTGCACAATATGGCGCATCTTACAGTCAAGTAACAGACCAAATTACCGAAAAAATCACCGGACAAAACATCAAAGTAAATACGACTATAAATAATGAAGATGATAACTCTCCCGCTTGGGCAAAATGGGCAATGGGATTGTTATCCTTGTCGAAGGGAAATCTTGCTGGTGTCGCACTAGCTGGGAGTGGATTTGATTGGAAAAATATTTTGTTAAACTACTTCACTGTAATTGGTATTGGCGGCATAATCACAGCAGTGACTGGTGTTTTTTTGGGGCCAATTGGGTTTGCTTTGCTAGGTTTAGGAGTAGGCTTTCTACAAGCAGATCAAGCTCGTAAAGAGTTAGTAAAAACGGCTAAAAAAGAGTTAGTTAAACACCTACCCCAAGTAGCGCACGAACAATCTCAAGTTGTATACGATGCCGTGAAAGAGTGTTTTGATGCTTACGAAAGAGAAGTCAGCAAGCGGATTAACGATGATATTGTCTCTCGTAAATCTGAATTAGATAATTTAGTTAAGCAAAAAGAAACCCGCGAGATTAATCGTGAAAGTGAGTTCAAAAGGTTAAAAACCTTACAAGAAGATGTAATAGCTCAGTTGCAAAAAATTGAGGCGGCTTATAGCAATTTATTAGCTTATTACAGCTAAAGTATAGCAATCCTAAATCATTTGTGAAAACCTCTTTTCTCTGATTTATCTGCGTTCTCTGCGGTAGCCTGCGGCAAGCCGCTGCGCGTCTACGTTGGAAAAAGAATTTTCACAACTCAGA
Organism: Nostoc sp. CreGUA01; assembly: GCA_034531095.2. Lineage (GTDB taxonomy): Bacteria > Cyanobacteriota > Cyanobacteriia > Cyanobacteriales > Nostocaceae > Nostoc. Next base: position 39,463 of record JAVRBV020000069.1, read on the forward strand.
TAAGATTGCTTTATCATCTTTATTTTCTATAAAATTCAGAAAATGAAGAATAAAACCACAGATAAACACTGATTCGTTTATCGTACATTTGAGGGTTTAAGACCCCTACCTTTACAGGTAGACCCAATTTCAGTCGGGGTAACAGTCCCCTTCTGAAATTGTCTTGAATTTTGAATTTTGAATTTTGAATTGTTAACTGTGGTTCCTAATATGCTTCACGCAGAGAGGAATACTTGTAATAGAGTATTTAATTAAAAATATATTTTGAAATTAAACCTGGAATTAATAAACTATGCAACAACAGTATCAAAAATTAGCAGATTCTCTGAAATCTGCATCTGCATTATTAAATTTAGAACGTAAATCACAACTGCATCAAGATGTAATTTCTATCTGTAATTATCTAATTAATCCTAGCTTTCGTGTTGGGGTGTTTGGCCCTTTTAATCATGGTAAATCTACCTTATTAAATGCCATGTTGGGAAATCGCACGTTACCTATTGATTTAATTCCTACTACGGGTGCAGCGATTACTGTTAAGTATGGTTGTGATGTGCGGACTCGTATCATGTTGGCGGATGGTACAGAAATATATCGCAGTGGAACGGAAATTTTACAGCAATTTGCGATTTTGGATGGGAATAGACAAATGCGAAAAGATGTCGCATCTGTAGAAGTTTTTTGTCCCCATCCGTTTTTGGAAACGGGTGTAGAATTTCTTGATTTACCGGGAACTAATGATAGAGAAGAACAAGATAATTTAGTACGAGAACAACTTTTAAGTGCAGATTTAGTTATACAATTACTAGATGCACGTAAGTTAATGACTTTGGGTGAACGGGAAAACTTGCGAGATTGGCTATTAGACCGTGGAATTAAAACAGTTATTTTTGTTGCCAATTTTCTGAATTTATTAGAACCTGAAGAACAAAAACAAGTCCAAAATCGTTTGCTATTTGTGGCGGAAAGTTTTAGAGCCGAATTACCTCCAGGTTTTAGTAATTTATATCGTGTCGATGCTTTACCCGCCTTACGAGCTAGATTAAAAGGCGATGTGGCACAAGCCAATAGTAGCGGTTTAGTAGCTTTTGAAACAGCTTTGCAAAATATTGTGGGGATTTTACAACAAAATCGTGGTAGTGTACGTTTGCCAAGATTAGAAGCGATCGCTAATCAAATTCAACAATCATTAAAAGCGAAAATTGACCCCATCGCTGATGAAGTCAAATCACTTGTTGATAAACAAAATTCCAAAATTGAAATCAAAGAAAAAGCAATTAACTTAATTAAACAAGGCTTCGCTACTAGTATTTCGGAATTAGGTGATTGGCTATCTTTATCCAAACTCCTAACCAAATATCAAGCTGATGCTGCCGTTGCATTAGCAGAAAATAACTTTAAATCGTGGCAAACAAACACTCTGAAAAAAGACTTAAATCAATTGCAACTAGCGACGGTGAAATGGCTTTATCAAGCTTATGAATTTTTTCAAGCAGAAAGACCAGAAGATTTATCAATTCCCTTTCCTAGCGAACCACAAATTACGTTACCTCCCAAGCCGACTAATTACAGTGATTTGAGTGAAACTGGTTCCATCGCAGTTGGTGGCGGTATTGGTTGGTTATTGGGTGGCCCTGTGGGTGCTGCTGTGGTTGGGAGTATTTCCTATATGTTAAATAAGAATATTCAACAAATAGAAGAAAAATCAGCCAGCGAATCTTATCATCAGCAAGTTGCTAAGCTTTGCATAACTGCAACAGAAGATTATTTATCCCGCTTTAGTAGTCAAGGATTATCAATTTTGGCTGCATATGAGCAGAAAGCCGAAAAAGTAATTTACTTGGAAATCAGCCAAGAACCGTTAGAAATTACTAATAAACGCGAAGAATTACAGCGGTTACAAAATACTTTTAATGAACTGCTACGAGAGTTAGAAAAGACAAACATTCGTTTCAATTATCAACCTTATCAAGAAATCCCAAAATCAAAAACTATAAATAATCGATATTCGCCACAACCACAGAAAGTTAAAACTTCTCCCCAAACACAGGAAACTACTGCTAAAAATACCCAGAAAAAAGTAGAATCTCCTCGTCAACAAGTTTCTCCACCGCCAAAAAATTCTGCTTCTCCACGTCCAGAAGAAGTGGATATAAAATTTCATAATTGGGAACTTGATGAGGAAATAGCGCGAATGAAAACAGAAATGCAATCGCCTGGTTATCAAACTAAAAAACAACAAAATTCAACTCAAAAAAATCAAGCACCAAATCCTCCCCAAACCCAGACACAAAAAGAGAAAATTACTCGCGCCTACAGCATTTTAGAATTACAACCTAATGCTTCCTTAACTGAGATTAAGCAAGCTTATCGAACTTTAGTCAAAAAATGGCATCCAGATTTATTTGTTGGGAAACCACAATTACAAAAACAAGCTGAAGAAAAAATGCACTTAGTTAATGAGGCTTACACAATTTTGACGGATAATTAAAAAGAAGAATTCAGAATTCAGAATTCAGAATTCAGAATGTAATCAGTGGGGAATTTAGCGTTAAGGAGGAGTCGCCACTTCCGGCGATCTGACTTTGCGCTAATTGTAGACATCAAATTTTAAATTTATTCAGAAACCTACTAAACATAGTTATTTATCCGTCAGTCATCCCAAATTTATTCTGTTAGCGATAGCGGGGCGTTTAGCCCATTCTGAATTCTGACTTCTGAATTCTTTTTTCTTAAGAGATTTCATCCTAATTTCATTTCTGACTGCAAAGTTAGGAAGTAAATATAGAATTAGTAAACTGTTGGATGAAACTTATGCAACTGCTATCCTTAAAGAAAGGTTTTTTAGCGTTAAGCTTTGTGGCGATCGCTTCAACGAGTGGATTACTCACAGCCTGTAGCAATGCTGCTTCCCAAAACCCAACCCAAACCCCAAACCAAGCTCCTACCAATGCTAGCGACAACCACATGAATCACAGCATGGGAATGGATTTAGGCCCAGCTGATGCTGATTTTGATTTACGGTTTATCGATGCAATGACACCCCACCATCAAGGCGCTTTGGAAATGGCCAAAGAAGCACAGCAAAAATCCAAACGCCCTGAAATCAAAAAATTAGCAGACAATATCATCAAATCGCAAAACCAAGAAATTACCGAGATGAAGCAGTGGCGACAAGCTTGGTATCCCAGCGCGGGAAATAAACCAATGGCTTATCACAGTCAAATGGGTCACATGATGGAGATGTCATCTGAGCAAATCCAAGCCATGAAGATGAGTCAAGACTTGGGTGCGGCTGATGCTGAATTTGATTTGCGCTTTATCAATGCAATGATTCCTCACCATGAAGGGGCTGTAGAAATGGCACAAGACGCCTTAACTAAGTCGAAACGCCCCGAAATCAAGCAATTAGCCCAAGAAATTATCAAAGCACAAGATACAGAAATTAAACAAATGCAGCAATGGCGGAAAAGTTGGTATAAGCAGTGATGTTGTGAGGGGGATGAGGGAGTGTGGGGGATGAGGGGGATGAGGGGGATGAGGGGGATGAGGGGGAGAATTTCTAACTCCAAACTCCAAACTCCAAACTCCAAACTCCTAACTCCTAACTCCTAACTCCCCAATCTCTTTTACTGACTTGGCACGGTTCCTTCTTCGACTGGACGGATAATTGGAGCAGGTGGTGTGATTTGTGGTTGAAAGATTCCTTGTAATGCTTGTTCTAATGTTTGGGCCATGACAATTCGGTTTTCGTAAGCCACAACTACTCGCACCAAGGTTGGTAAGCTATTTTGTGTCGCTTCTAGATAAATTGGCTCGACGTACAATAGTGATTGCTCGATGGGAATTATTAGTAAATTTCCTTGAATGGCTCTCGAACCTTGGCGATTCCACAGGGAAATTTGCTGGGAAATTACTGGGTCTTGGTTAATTCGCGCTTCGATTTGCTCTGGTCCGTAGATTAGTCTTTCTTTAGGAAAGATATATAACAATAACTTACCGTAATTCACGCTATCCGATCGCGCTGCAAACCAAGCGATTAAATTTGTCCGCTGTCTGGGAGTGTAGGGCAAAAGCAGGATAAATTCTTCAAAAGGTACGGTGGGTAGACTGGTTATCAAATAATACGGCTCTACTGGACGGGCTTCGCTGCCGTAGATTTCGTTCGGAATCTGCCACTGGTCTTCCCGGTTGTAAAATACTTGGGGGTCGGTCATGTGGTAGGTCATCAACCGTTCAGATTGAATTTTAAATAAGTCCTCAGGATAACGGATATGATTGCGGAGGGTGACGGGCATGGCACTGAGTGGTTTGAAGGTGTTGGGAAATATCCTTGACCAAGTGGCCACGATCGGATCTCTGGGATCGGCAATATAAAAGTTAACGATGCCGTGGTAGGCATCAACGACTACCTTCACAGAGTTACGGATATAATTAATACCGTCGTTTGCGGTGTCTGAATAAGGATAGCGATCGCTTGTTGTGTAAGCATCCACAATCCAGTAAAGGTAATTTTCGTCGTCTGGGTAGTCTGGATTGGTATTGTTAGGATTTGCATCAGCAGTGACGAGATAAGGATCGCTGTCAAATTGCAAAAAAGGTGCGATCGCCTGAATTCTTTGCTTGATATTCCGCCGGAATAGCACTTTGCTGTCTGGCAAAAAGTCCCGCGTGAAAAGCATCTGCCAATCTTTTAAGTACATGGCAAATAGCCACCGACGCCATGCTGAACCAATTTGAACGCCACCCCGTCCATCGTAAGAGTTATAAACATTGTCACTACCACTGGGATAGTCCAATTCTCTAACTCTTGTGCCAGTCATTACATAGTTGTTAGTGATTTCTCCGTAATAAATCCGGGGTTCTCCAATGGGAATACTTTCACGAATGCCTGGACTGGAAGTTGTCAGGGCGCTACCATCACCGCTAATGTCTTTGACAAAATATTCTGGTAGCCCACCCGCCCCAACTGTATTCACTGGGCTAACGGTAAACCCGAAACCGTGGGTATAAATTAGATGGCGGTTAACCCACGTTTGAGCTTGCTGTGGTACGGCGCTGTAGTCTAATTCTCGTGCAGCAATTAGTACCTGACGCCGTTCTGTTGCTTCAACTGGTTCTTGTTTAGGCGTTGATTCAGGGGCAGATGGTCGGTCTGAAGTTACCTCGGTTTTCAAACTATAGCGATCGATATCGGCATCGGGAAACCGATAGTATGGGCGAATTTGTTGTAGCTGACGGTTGGTTTCTAGGAGTGGTCGCTGATCCCAAAGGCGGATGTTGCGAATTGTCAAGTCATTTTTTTGCAGATCTGCTTGGGTTAATGTTCCTTGGGGGTTGAAGGTTCTAGCATCGATCGCCTCTAAATCGAATGCTTGCCGAGTCAAGGCAATGGTACGCTGAATGTAGGGTTGCTCTCTTTGCAATTCATTGGGTAGGACAATTAAATTTTGCACCACTGTCGGGAGAACAAGGTCAGCGGCTGCAACTAATACTAAATAAAAACCTAATCCGTAAAACACCAAGGAGCGATACCGAGATTTAGGTTTCCAGAATAACGTCCGCCAAAGCAAGTAAAAGGCGATGGCAAGAGCCACGAAACATAACACGGTGTAAGCTGGCAACTCAATTGTGACATCGGTGTAGCTAGCACCATAACTGATTCCACGGCTAGAATATACCAGTTCGTAGCGACTCAGCCAGTAACTCAAAGCTACCAAGAGCATCAACAAGCCACCCATACCGTATAAATGACGCTGCTGCTTTTGGGAAAAACCAGGGAAAATTCCTTGACTTAAACTCTCAGCCGACAGCAGATAAGTCAAGGCGACGGCGACAAAGCCATACAAAAATAATCCCATCAGCCAGAGTTCCAGCAGTTCCCAAAACGGTAAGGAAAATATGTAGAAGCTGATATCCTTACCAAATAAAGGCTCAGTGCTGTTGAAAGTAGTCGCGTAAAAATATGGCAGTACCTTTGCCCAGTTTTGGAATAATATCAACCCAAAAATCGCACTGAAGAAAACTGCGATCGCTGTGAGTAAAAATCCTGGGAAAATTAAAATAGCGATCGCTCCCCCCAAAATGAAGCCAAGATACCAAATTTGAGAGATAATCTGGTTTAAGAGTTGCCAAATTCTCTCTGGTCGAAAGAGGGCGGGAATCGGTAAACTAGTCCGATTCACTGGAGAATGCCAGTAAGAAAGAGCAATTTGACCGTAGTGAGCCACCATCAACCCTGTCAACAAGCTGAGTATCAAAGCTAGGGGTAACAGCCAGCGTAATTTTAATGGTTTTAAGCTCTTTGCCTGGGGTGTTAAAATGCGATCGCGTCTGGTATAATCAGCACTTAGAAAGTTTTTGAATTCACTCTCTACTTCAACTTCCTCAATCTTCAAAGACCGGGGATACTTCAGCCGTTGTGCGAGAGCCAGGTTAACCAGCAGATAGGCAGCACTGACACTAGCTACCACCACCCATAAAATACCGCGAGTTACTAGCCTGAGTAGAAATACTTGCAGGTAGCCAACTTCTTGAAACCAAAAAATTTCTGCTCCCAGGCGGGAAGCCAAATCCAGGAGTAACCAGAACCCCAGGAATAAGATAAATACTTTTAAGCTCGATTTCCAGAACATTTTGTGGCAGCCAAACTATCTGCAAAGCCAACCTTACTACTTTCCACAATAGCTAAATTTAGTAACGGTTCAAAGTTTATATCCTAAAAAACGTTTAACTTACATAATCGAATTCAACATAACTCTTGTGGGGTGGGCATCTTGCCCGCCCAAGATATGCAATTTAAATGTTGAACAGCTTATTTTCTGTCAATGCGTAAGTCGTAGTTACAGCTATCTTCAAGTAAATAGACCACACGGTAGGGCACAAGGCTTTGCTTGCGCCCCTACATGAGAACTGCTGTAAATTTGTACCCTCTGAATGAGCCTCTTCAACCTATAGCAAGAGTGTCATTTTTTATCAAACGCATACGATAAGTAACTAGGAAATCAAATTGCAGTATATCTGCTAAGCAAATCATGGACTGGAAATACAGGTGGAAAAACGGCTATCGCCCAAGCCGAGATGAAGCAGTAAAAAATCCTCATTTGTTAGATGAAAGTCAGTTCGAGACTGAACAAGACCGACAGCTAGCTGAAGAATCTTCAAGAAAGCATTTGGGCATACCTGCACCAACCTTAGACGAAGAAAAATCAATACTACCTCAAGCTTCACCTAATCAAAAAGCTCAATAATAACACCATTTCCCAAAATTTCTGCAACAAATAAATTACTGTAGGGGCGTACAGTTGTATGCCCCTAATTGTATATCCGTAACAGAAATTTTGTAAAATAATACCTTGGGTGTTTTTCACCCATACACGCCCCACACCATTAAAAACTTCGACAAAAAATAATGCAGATTTTTCAAATTTTCAATCAATTAAACACTCTGAAATTTACTAAATTACTGACTCAAACAGTAGCTTTAGGCGTAGGCGCTATTGTTCTATTTTCCAGTAATAATGCCAATGCTGCCGAGCAAGTTATTTTAAAATATGGTAATTTCCAAGGGCCAGTATCTGTTGAAGAATTAAATCAGTTTGCAGAAACTGGCAAGACTACCCCAACATTAAGGGCTTATTTGCAGGCAGCCCAACAAGAACCCGCATTAGCTCGTAAAGCACTAAAAGCAGGTATCAAAGCCGATCCTGCCTTTTTAAATAACTTACTTTCTAGTTGGGCTGGGCCAGTTTTAGTTAATCAAATTGGTGAAGTAGTTCATCCTCCCGCAGGAGAACTAAACCAACAAGCACTGCGAACCGCTTTAAGTGAATCTATTGAGCAAAATGGTGAAGTTACACTACTGGGAGCTATTCAGAATTATCCAAGTACTTCTGTGGAACTAAAAGGAGATCGTCTCATCCCTGTTTATGAACGGCTAACCAATTTAGCAGAACTCTTTTGATAGGTAGTTACTGTTAAAATTTAATACCCACGAGTCTACCTCAAGACTCTACCCTATGACTGAGAAATTCTCTAATGTAATTGTAGAGTTTAACTCAAGCATAGGGAAAATATTTGTATGACAACCGATGTTTCTCAAAATATTAAAAAGCAAGTTAATGGATCGCTGATAACTGGTATTCTGCTGATTATTGCGGGGATTATTGCGATCGCAGTACCTACATTCACCACCATATTCGCCGAAACTTGGTTTGCAGCGATTTTAGCTTTTGCTGGATTTACAAAACTAGTTTATGCTGCTCAGACCCGCGATCGCGGAGGATTTGTTTGGAAACTTTTATTAAGCGGACTGTATATTGCAACCGGCATCATGCTGTTAGCCTATCCTTATACAGGTATTCTCACACTAACTTTGTTGCTTGGCACCTTTTTGTTAACTGAAGGCACATTCGAGTTAATTCTCGCCTTCCAATTACGTCCCCAACAAAACTGGACATGGGTACTAGTCAACGGCATTATTACACTGGTCTTAGGTGCAATGATTTGGTTTCAGTGGCCGTTCAATGCCCCTTGGCTCATTGGAACGCTAGTTGGTGTCAGCGTTCTGTTCAGCGGTATTTCCCGCGTCATGCTGTCATTGAATCTGCGTTCTGCCTTGGATGAAGTGTAGGGAGTGGGGAGATGGGGAGTGTGGGGAGATGAGGGAGATGAGGGGGATGAGGGAGTGTGGGGAGTGTGGGGAAAGAGAATTAATGCTTCCCCATCCTCCCACACCTCCCACACTTCCTGCTTGCCCAATGCCCCATGCCCTATGCCCTATGCCCTATGCCCAAGTAAAAAGTTTACAACACATTGCAGCAGCGATCGCTCTGGTATTGCTAAATTAACTAAGGTAATCAAAATCCAGGCTAGCTAGCTGCAATCAACAATGGTATCTATTTCTACTCCCTTCTCGGATATTCAAAACCATTGGGCACGCTTATTTATCGCAACTTTAGCCCAACGGGGCATTGTCAGTGGTTTACCTAACGGCACTTATCGCCCCGATAACTCACTCACCCGTGCTGAGTTTGCTGCCATCATCGCTAAGGCATTTCCCACAGTTACCAAGAAGCGGCAGTATGTTCCTTTTGTTGATGTAGTTAGTAGTTTTTGGGCAGCAGCAGCCGTTCAAACAGCTTATGAAAAAGCATTTATTAGTGGATTTCCTGATAAAACTTTCCGTTCTGCTAACCGAATTACCAGAACAGAAGTTTTAGTTTCTTTAGTTGCAGGTTTAGAAATTGCCACCAAAATAAAACCTGACCTCCTCTCAAAACTTGGACAAATCTATCAAGATGCTGCTCAAATTCCTGACTATGGCAAAAATCAAATAGCTATTGCCACTAGTGCAGGATTAGTAGTTAACTTCCCAAATCTGAAATTACTTAATCCTAATCTGGCAGCCACCCGTGCAGATGTAGCTGTAATTATTTATCAAGCTTTGGTGTATTTAGGTACAGCAGACAAGATTGCCTCTAGTTACATAGTGGTGCCGCCAACACCAACGCCAACGCCAACACCAACGCCAACACCTGTACCCCCCGGTAGCGTGAAGCTAAATCATACCAGAGAATTCCGTGGTGTATGGGTAGCATCTGTGTGGAATGGTGATTGGCCTTCCAAAACAGGACTTTCTGTTGAACAACAAAAAGCTGAATTTACTGAAATTACTGTTAAATTACAAGCGCTGAACTTTAACGCCCTGATTTTCCAAGTCAGACCAGAGGGAGATGCTTTGTATGAATCGCAAATCGAGCCTTGGAGTAATTGGATTACGGGAACTCAGGGGAAAGCACCAGAACCATTTTACGATCCTTTAGCATTTGCGATCGCCGAATGTCACAAACGCAACATCGAACTTCATGCTTGGTTCAACCCTTATCGCGCCAGCACTTCCACCAACCCAGCTAAAACTGTTCATCCCCACATAGCAGTAACCAATCCAGAAACCGTTTATTTGTGGAAAACTCAGCGCTGGATGGACCCAGGGCTGAAAATAGTCCAGGACAGAGCTTACAACGTAATTCTCGATGTAGTGAAGCGCTATGATATCGATGCCGTTCATTTAGATGATTATTTCTATCCCTATCCCGTTGAGGGGCAAACTTTCCCCGATGACAAAACCTACGCTGCCTACAAAGCAACAGGTGGCACACTCAGCCTGAGCGACTGGCGACGGGACAATGTTAATAAAATGGTACAGCGTCTCTGGGAGGGAATCAAAGTAACTAAACCCCACGTGAAATTTGGTATTAGTCCCTTTGGAATTTATCGCCCCGGACAACCCCCCGGCATTACTGGCTTAGATGCTTACAATGTGCTTTACGCCGACGCCAAGAAATGGCTAGAACAAGGCTGGATTGATTATATCGCGCCTCAACTTTACTGGCGCACAGACCAACCACAACAAAGTTATTCTGCATTGTTGAAGTGGTGGACAGATATCAACACAAAGCAAAGACACGTTTACGCAGGTAACAATCTCACAGAACCAAGCAACAAAAGTCGAGAAAGTGATGAGATTGAAAAGCAAGTGAAAATTAGTCGTAGTCAAACTGCAAATTTATCACTGGGGAATATTTTCTTTAATCTCGGTGTTTTGAGAGAAAATAGTCAAGGCATAGCCGACCGATTCCAAAGTCTGCTGTATAACAAACCTGCCCTACCTCCTACCATGTCTTGGCAGACTGCAACACCACTTCCCCCACCCACCGGACTACAAGTCAACAACCGCAAACTTAGTTGGCAGCCTGGAGATAATCAGCCGGTTCGTTCCTGGGCACTTTATCGGCAAATTGACGATAATACTTGGACAATTGCGCGAATTTTGTCTGCTGGTACAACCTTCGCCACCGTCCAACAAGCGGGTACTTATGCCGTGTGTGCAGTGGATAGGTTGGCGAATGAGAGTGCAGGAACGGTGATTACTGTTAGTTGAATTTAGTATTACAGCTATTTTCAAGTAAATAGACCACGCGGTAGGGGCACAGCATTGCTCATTGGTGTCAACTTAAGCAAAAAGGAAGCATAAGATGTAATCTAAGAACATCGGGTTTGATGTTCTTAGTGATACATCATGAGTAGAAAACGTCCAGCACGAAAAGGAAACCCAGACCTGCGGCAGCAAAAGCATGTACCAGTGCCGCCAATAGAGGAAATCGAGAAAGAAATATTTTTATTGCTATCTCCAGTGAGCTTTAAACCCTTGAAATTGTATGAAAATGAACAAAAGCAAAAATTCCGCGACAGAATATTAACGCTGCCGATGATGATGGCGATCGTTGTGAGTCTAGTCTATCGGCAAATTCCAGGGTTAAGAGAGGTTCAAAGGGTATTGTCTCAAGAGGGATTGTTATGGGTGGAACGAATAGAAGTCAGTGCCCAAGCAGTGTCAAAAAGATTGCGAACATTGCCAATAGAATTATTTGCACAAGTGTTTGAGCAAGTAATGCAAAGAATCAGTATTCAGCCAACAAATCAGGCAATTCCAGAGAAATGGCAGCCAGTATGTACCAGATTCACAGCGATTTGGATAGCTGATGGTTCAACCCTAGAAGCACTACGTTCGCGTAACGTCTCGCAGAGAAGGAAGTTAAAAGCACTCAAAGAACATCAAAAGCTCTTTGGATTAGTCAAAACTAGGCGTAAGCGTCATCGAGAGATTGACGCTTACACTCAACAAATTTGGGCTTTATCTTCTTAAGTTGACACCAATTAGCAATGCTGTGCCCCTACCGCGTGGTCTATTTACCTGAAAATTGCTGTAAGAAAAGCCTGAAACAACCTATGCATCGTTAATTCACACCACAATTTGTACCAGTGCGTAAGTCCTATTCACTTTGATAGTTAAAAAAATCCCCCTTTCCGTGTTGGGAAGGGGGGGTTAGGTCTTAATTAATTATTCAACTTAAAAGTTTTCGCTATCACTCCTAGACTTTCTTCAAAAAGTGACTCCCGACCCCAGCGTTGCACCTGCTGACTCAGCAATGCTTCCGCCTTTTGTTCCGAGAGTGAACTCACTTGTTGAAACAAACCTGCGGCTTGGGCACCACCGTGTGTTTCCATCCGCATACAACCACCTGTTTCTGAGCAGATTACTGTACCGCAGTCTGCCTTGGGATTTGTGGAACTCAGGCGGATAGCAATCAAGTCACCAACAATTTCACCCACATCAGCAACAGGAACTCCGGCTAATTCAGCTTCTACTTGTCGCTGGTCTTGGGCAAGGAAGCGAATACGAGTGATGTCGTAATCTCCGCTTTCCTTTTGATAGGAAACTGGCTGCCATTGTAGACGACTTGCCAGCCAACCCAAAAATAGCAATGCTTGTGCTGGGTTGCCTTTTTCGTAATCAATTGTGACTCTATCAATTTCTTTGAGAGCAGCCCGACGGTGGGGTGGGTCGTAGGCTTCAGCTGTCAATTCCTGCCATGCTGAGAGACGGCGCCAGTTCAAGTCAGCTAGGGGAACACCAGTTTCCACCAATTCTTCTAGGCGGAGTAAATCACTTTCTGGCTCGTTGAAGCGGCAAGAATCCACAATCACATTATTGCAGACTGCTGCTAGCCGCTTGAATAAAGTGTTGTTGGGGTCTGGTGTTGCCTTCCACCAAAGAAATTTGGGTAAGCCACCAATCAACAATGCTGGAATCATGCCACCTATGCGTTCCAAAGCAGCAGCAGTGCCACTGAGAGTTATGTATTCGCAGCAGATAAGTGTGCTTGAGGATTGCTTTTGAATGGGGCAATAAGCAGAAACTTGAGCTTTGACGCCTTCATCTTCCCCCGCAATGGGAAACAGGGCAATAATTCGGCAGGGGTTACGGAGAGCGATTTCATCCGCTATCCTGGGGCTTGGCGCATTTAAGTTATAGGAAACAGAACCATTATCCCCGTTAGCACCATTTCCTTGGCGTTTGGTGAATTCTTCTCGCAATGTAGCCAGGGTTTCAGGTGTTGCGGTTCCACTTTCTGGCAGTGCGTATTTTATTTGTACTTGCCGCAGGGCAGCTTCCATCTGAGGCCCTAAAATCCCATCAAGTGGCCCGTTATAAAATCCTAAACTCGCCAAAAGATATTGAGTTTCTTCTGGTTCGTAAACCACTAAAGTAAATGTTGTGGCGCGAGTAGCAGCAGGAAGTCCGCCATCTTCGCCGGTAATGCCGTAACTTTGCCAGATTTGATTAAGTTCCGCTTCTATTTCTGTAAGAGAAATATCCTTCGGAGCTTGAAGTGAAAAAATAGTAGGAGCTTGGGGAGCCATAGTCAATTTTGGATTTTGGATTTTGGATTTTGGATAAGTTAGGAGTTAGGAGTTAGGAGTTAGGAGTTAGGAATTATATAGTTAGGAGTTGGGAGTTGGAAATTAATAGTTAGGAGTTAGGAGTTGGAAATTAATAGTTAGGATTTAGGAGTTGGAAGTTAAAAGCTAACAATTATTAACTCATAACTCATAACCCATAACTCATAACTCTTAACCCATAACTCTTAACTCATAACTCATAACTCCTAACTCTTAACTCCTAACTCTTAACTTTTTACAGTCTGCGCCAGCGGCGACCATCCTGGTTAATTAATAATTCTGCTTCGGCTGGTTCCCAAGTACCGGCTTCGTATTCGGGAATAGTAGTTGGGTCTGTGGGTGCATCCCAAACAGAAAGGGCTGGAGTTACTACTTGCCAAGCTGCTTCAACTTCGTCGGCGCGGGTGAATAATGTTTGGTCGCCCATCATACAATCAAGGAAAAGGCGATCGTAGGCATCAGAAGTTGCTTGGATGCCAAAGGAGCCATAACTAAAGTCCATGTCCACGGAACGGGTGCGGAATTCTGCTCCGGGCATTTTCACATCAAAGCGGAGGGAAATTCCTTCATTCGGTTGAATCCGCATGGCCAAAATATTGGCATTTCTTTGTTGCGCGGCGGATTGAAACATCCGAGAAGGAACGTCGCGGAAGTGGATGGAAATCTCACTGACTTTTTTTGGCATCCGCTTACCGGTACGCAGGTAGAAGGGAACACCTTGCCAGCGCCAGTTATCAACTAAAAATTTCATCGCTACGTAGGTGGGTGTTGTGGATTTGGGATCAACACCTGGTTCTTCCCGATACCCCGGTACTGGTTGACCTTTCATCCAGCCAGCACTATACTGACCGCGCACTGCGGAACGTGAGAGATTGTGAACGTCAGCTAAACGGGTAGCTTGCAATGCCTTGACTTTTTCGGTACGGATGCTGTCGGCATCCATTGAGTTGGGCGCTTCCATTGCTGTCAGGCAGTAAAGTTGCATCAAGTGGTTTTGCAACATATCCCGTAGTGCGCCGGCGCTTTCATAGTAACCAGCCCGGTCTTCCACGCCTACGGTTTCTGCCACGGTAATTTGCACATGGTCAACAAATTGACGATTCCACAAGGGTTCAAAAATCGCGTTGGCGAAGCGAAACACCAGCAAATTCTGGACTGTTTCTTTACCCAAGTAGTGGTCAATACGATAGACTTGGTTTTCTTTACAAAATTTCTGTACCACTTGGTTGAGACTCTGGGCTGAAGCCAAGTCACGACCAAAGGGTTTTTCAATTACCAGACGATGTTTGTAGGCATCTTCTAGCATTCCAGCAGTTCCTAGCTGCCTAATTGCTTCGGGAAAGAATGCCGGGGCTACGGAGAGGTAAAACATCCGATTGCCCCGCGTGCCCCGCTTTTCGTCTAATTCAGTTAATAAGTTTTTCAGTTTTTGGTAGCTTTCCGGTTTGTCGATATCGCCAGGACAGTAGAACAAACCTTGAGAAAAGTCTTGCCAGAGTTCACCCAAATCAACATCGGGGTGTGCCTCTTCCATGCCTTTCTGCATCTGTTCGCGGAAGTATTCGTGGGTCCACTCTCGACGTGCGACGCCAACGATGGTAGTTTCAGGTGGAATACGCCGTTCTCGCCGCAATTTGTAAAGTGCTGGTACTAGTTTGCGCCAGGTAAGGTCACCGGAAGCGCCAAAGATAACTATAACTTGGGGTTCGGGCATCCCTTGTTGTTGCAGACCAACGCGCAAGGGATTTTCTAGCAGACTGACCATAGGAATTTGGGATTTTAGATTTTGGATTTTGGATTGGGGACGGGGAGTTAGGAGTTTGGAGTTAAGAGTTAGGAGTTAGGAGTTTGGAGTTTGGAGTTTGGAGTTATTCTCTCTCATCTCCCTCATCTCCCTACTGCCCACTCCCCACTCCCCAATCCTTTACACTGGTGACAATACCTTGATTTTTTCTTCTAAAGAGTTCATCAAGGACTGGAAGGGCTGGATGAACTTGTCGATACCTTCAACTAAGAGTTCATCCATTACGGTGTCGATCGCGATGTTAATATCGGGATCTTTGAGGTTTTCGATCAGCTTGTAAGCTTCATCTACGCTTGTTTCTAGACGATCGCCTACGTTACAATGATCGGCACAAGCTTTGATGGTGGCTGGTGGTAGGGTGTTCACGGTATCTGGCCCAATCAACTCATCGACATACATCACGTCGCTGTAGCTGGGGTTTTTGGTGCTGGTGCTAGCCCACAGTAGCCGCTGTACTTTTGCTCCTTTTGCTGCTAGGGCTTGCCAAGAATCGCTTTTGATGATTTTCTGATATTCTTGGTAGGCAATCTTGGCGTTGGCGATCGCTACTTTTCCTTTCACAGATCTCAGCTTTGCTTCTAGAGCAATATCATCAACACCTTTTTTCAACTTAGCATCTATTTTGGCGTCGATGTTGTTATCAATCCGACTGAGGAAGAAACTAGCAACTGAAGCAATTTTGCTGATGTCTTTACCTCCACTTGCCCGTTTTTCTAAACCCCGAATATACGCCCAGGCTGTGTTTATGTAGCTTTCTACAGAAAACAGCAATGTAATGTTAACATTCATGCCTTCGGCAATTACCTGTTCTACTGCTGGCAAACCAGCTTCAGTACCGGGAATTTTAATCATCAAATTTTCCCGACCAATTTCTTGGAAATACCGTCTGGCTTCAGCTATGGTTGCTTCGGTATCATGGGCAATGGTGGGTGGTACTTCGATACTTACGTAACCATCGAGGCGATTCGAGGCTTCGTAAATAGGGCGTAAAATATCACACGCACTCCGAATATCTGCGAAAATCAGCGATTCGTAAATTTTGTATGTTGGTAAGCCAGCCCGGACTCCAGTTTCGATATCGGCATCATAAATGACATTGCCAGCGATCGCTTTTTCAAAAATCGCTGGGTTGGAAGTTATGCCAGAAATTCCTTGATTTTCTACCAAGTCTCGGAGTTCGCCTGATTGAATAATGTCACGGCTCAAATTATCCATCCAGATACTTTGACCGTATTGCTTAATTTCTAGTAGATGATTGGTTGTCATAACCTAGTTTTTCCACTCCTGTATGATGTTTCTTAGTGAAGTTGGCATCCATCAAATTTTCAAACAGCTATTGATTATTAAATGTTGATTTTTGATGGTGACTCTTTGAATTGTGCCGCTGCCAATCACTTATCGCATCGACCAGCTGAGATAATCCTTAATTTATTTTCAAGAACTGCTATTATGCATTCCTAATCCTAAATCACCATGATTAACCTTTAATTAATGAAATCTAAATGCATCCTTGATCTTTTTCTCATCCTCATCTAATGACCGTTTTGAATAAAAGACTCCACTTTGGCGACATCTTCTTTACTACCAATAATTAAAGGTGTGCGCTGATGGAGTTTTTTCGGCACTACATCCAAAATCTCTACTAGTCCTGTAGTTGCACGCCCGCCTGCTTGCTCAATCAAAAAGGCTAAAGGAGCAGTTTCATAAAGCAAACGCAGTTTACCTTCTGGTTTTTGAATGGTGCCTGGGTAGAGAAATACGCCGCCTTGAACTAAAATTCTATGGATGTCGCTCACCATTGCCCCGCTATATCGAGCTGTATAGCCTTCTGTGCGGTGGACGTAGCGAATGTATTCTCGAATTGATTCTTCCCATTGCCAGAAGTTACCCTCATTGACGCTGTAAATAGAACCGTGGTTGGGAATGCGGATATTTTCTTCTGTGAGGATAAATTCGCCTAAGCTGGGGTCGAGGACAAAGGAATGAACCCCCCTACCTATACTATAAACTAGCATGGTGCTAGGCCCGTATAGGATGTATCCGGCAGCAATTTGCTTACGTCCGTTGGTGAGGAGGTCAGCTGCTTGGCGATCGCTATCATTGCCTTCTTGTTGGCGAATGGCGAAAATGGAACCTAAGCTGAGATTGTTATCGGTGTTGGATGAGCCATCAATTGGGTCATACAGCAAGGTGTAGCGGCCAATGGGGCAATTTTCGGGAATGTAGTAGGGATTGTCCATTTCCTCAGAAGCTAAGCGACAAACTAAGCCGCTTTGCTTAAATACTGAGATAAACACATCGTTGGCATAAACATCCATCTTTTTGACAGATTCACCTTGGACATTCACTTCCCCAGTAAATCCGAGAACGCCTTCCATTAAACCAGCCCGACTCATGCGACGAGCAATTAGTTTGCCAGCCAGGGCGATGCGATTCATCAGCGCACTCAAGTCTTGTGCATCTGCCGAAAAACTTTGAAGTTGCTGTAAAACGTGACGCGATAGAGTTGTACAATCACGATCTAAAGCTTTGTCTGTAGCGTCGTTAAGGGACAAATCTAGAGATTCTGGCGCTTGAGTCATTTTTGTGTTCTCCGTAGCCACTAGCTGTTAGTTGGGTCATATGTCGCAACTTTATGGTCGCTGCTTCTATCTTAGAAAGGTAATTTGAGAAGTTAGATGCGACTTTAGATAAACTAAAGAAATAAAAAACTCCACCCACAAGGAGATGGAGTTTTTGGGCATGGCGAATGGGGCATGGGGCATGGCGAAGAAACTACCAATGCCCAATGCCCAATGCCCAATGCCCCAAGCGACGGGGCGACTATCCCTCTCCACCCACGAGGGGATGGAGTTTCCCATCGCTTTCAATGAAGCTTCCGTGACTCTCGTGGTTAGAGTTGAGGTTTTGCGGGGGAGCGATGTCTACGACGGGCTACGCCTACGCACTTAGAATTCGATCGATTATTCTCTGACAAGTAAAGCTACAAGTTATTTTTTGTAGAACCTATGATATAATTATGAATCTTGGGCGATTAGCACAGGGGTAGCGCACATCCTTCACACGGATGGGGTCACTGGTTCAAATCCAGTATCGCCCATTTAATAACCAGCAAAAGTTTCACCTAACTCGCTTCGACAACAAGCATTTATTTACCAAAAGGGTCAATTTTTACCTGAGATTTTCAAAACTCTTGCGTCAAAGTTTTACAAGGACTGCGTACCACAGTAGAATTTAGTTGTGTTCTTTAGTTAAATACGCATATCGACGTATTTGCCTATTTAAAGCAATATATCAAATTTGCTGATAGATAATAAATATTGATTCATACTTCTACACCAAGGATGCACAAGTGATCCCGTATTAGTTGTTTGCCTAGATGCATTGGATATGGCGAAAGAATATTACCCATAGACCATGCTGGTGAAAATCGTAGGTAGTGTGGGACTCGGCAAAGCGCTTTTAGGCTTTCTTCTCTTTTTTGAAAATCTGGATGAACGAAAAAGGGTAAGATTTCTAGCATCTGCTGGTGCTTAAATGAAATATTTGCACCGTATTCGTCATCTTGAGAGTCAAGCATGTAAAGTTCGCGTACTGTTGGTGTATCTTGTGCTTTTTGTGTTTTTGGTAATCTTCCAATAGAGAAGTAATGGAGCAACTCAGGTACAGAGGTATCGTAAAAACCACTTAAACGAATTAAATCTCGTGCTGGAGAATTCTCATTCCAAGCTTGTCGATTGGTGATGTATTGAGTTGTCTCGTCGCCAGTGCGGAAGCGAATTATTGCCAGCAGGTTCCTAAGTTGGTTATGGTCACGAGGATATACACAAGCATGACTTGGAACATGTTGGAAGTCTAAGACATCACGCTTTGCAAGGAGATATTCATTTTTTAGTTGAAACCAAGCTTGACCTCCGTTTTCTTCACCACGCTCGTTACGCCATACATCTGCTTCAATTAAGGCAATAGTAGGGCAATCACCCACTTGTGTTAGTACATCCGCCGCAAATTTTGCAAGTTCTATTCCCTTTAACTGAACTGTTTTAAGAGAATTCCGATCGCACCGTACCCGTGAGAAAATCTGTCCCAGCTCAATCCCCGCCTGTGCATAAGGAATCCAATTGTTGCGATCGGGGAATAACACATCAACTGCACCATTGGCCCGCAGACGAACAGCTAAGGCATAGTGAATATTCTCTTGACCTTGAGTAGCTTTTCGGCAACAAAGGGCAATTACATCTAAGTTTTGGGCGATTTCTTTGGGTATTCCTGCCCGTTCATAGACTTCTGAGGGCAGTCCATAGAGTGCCCCAACCTGGCGTAGCGTTACATCCAGTACAGCACTTAGAATCCGTCCTTCTGTCTTCTTATTGTAAGATGGCGATATATCTGTGCTTTCATCTTCTTTGTCAGATGATTTTGGTTTAACTGTTTGCACCATTTGGGAACCGATTTTTTCTAACACACAAGCTTCACGAACTACTCTATAGATGCTTTGTTTAGGATGAACTCCCTTCTTTTTCGTTTGTCCAATTTCAACGATCGCAAAACAGTAAGGCTTAGTAGTAGAGTCAATTGAAGCAATAACTTCATGCTTCAAAAAGTCGCGCCATGCATCGAGTTTCATTTGATGCTGCTTACGTATTTGTTTATCAAACTCTTGACCATCTTTAGGTGCAAGTCCGGCTGCATCGAGTGGTTTCAAGAGATTTGGATCATCAATCCACACAGATGATACTTTGACATGCTCTGGAAAATCTTCTCCTTCATTGAGCAGGAAAGCATCACGCAATGTCTGGCAAGTTACATCATAGGTATCTCGTTCGCGCCACAGAATAAAAAGATATGTGGGTTTTCCTTGCAATGCCCGCTTAATAGCATCAGCAATGATCGTTTGTCTTTCTTGACGACGGTTATTTACACGTTGCTTAATTTCTTTTTCAATCAGCGTTTCTTTTTGTTGTTTTGTAAAACTTGGAGGTTGAGAAATATATTCGTAATCGCGCATGACCAAGGGTGTTTTTTGACCAGATGGAGTAGGAATATCAGATTGCATTGGATTATCTGATATTAAAACACCGTCTAGAAGCTCTAAGACTTGAGCAACAATATCACCGCGTTCCTGTAAACTAAATCCTGGTTTAATACTATGTCCTCTTTTATGGTTTTCATGTTCATACTTGTATCCTTCAGCATGAACTAAATAATATTCATCTCTATTCCAGTTAGAGCGATTATCTAAATTGCCGTATCTAGAAGGGTTGCAACGAATATTATCGGTTGTTTCAAGGGGACGCGCTTTGAATGCAGCTAGCAGATTTGGTAATTGAAATTTCCATAGATTACTATCTTCTCTTCCATTGTTCTCAATGGTAAGACGTATCAAAGTTGAATCTACTTCGTAACCAGATAAACGTTCCTCATTCATCCCCATCAATACAGAGATGTCACGACCATAATTCATTTCAATTAATGGCTCATGAGCATATCGTTGGCAACTTAAATGCAAAAAAATCCACGGTTGAAGCTTGCCATTTTGGTTGAATCGCCCTGCTTGAGTCTGAACGCGAAAATCCAAACGATAGACAAAATAACCTTCCCTTTCGTTGCCATAGTCATCTGTATACAGTGCCGGAAATGCTTGACTTACTAAGAATAGTCCAGTACGACCTGAGCCATCGCCTTGTGCCTTGCGCCACTGAATTTCTTGCTCTCTCTGCCCTGAGCAAATAACACATTTTTTTTCATGCAGCAATGTTGCCAAGAAACTAGGAATGGCTTGGTATCCGAGTCCTTTTTCGGCATTGATGTTTTGAATGAGCGTTTTTGGAGTGATAGGTTGCCAATTCCAATTAGTAGGAATTATGGCCATGTTTTGAAGGAAGCGATCGCAAACACTATTCACCTGATCCGTTTTCCCCTTACCATCAAATTGCTTTGTCCACTCTTGCGCCCAAATCATCACTAACTCATGTATTTGCTCAGGTGTTGGAACTCGCAACGGGTTTTCAACTGTTCCCACAGCTAATGCTCGATAATCGCCTGTACCAAAGTATTCAAAACCATGTGTCAACGTTGATGCACAGGCAAGAAATCCATTGTTTAACTGTCGATACGGCCAACGAACCTTTGATTTACGCTGAGGCAACAGAACTTGTTCCATGCTGTTACAAAAGTCACCAACAATTCCTAAAAATGGAAACTCAAGTATCGCAATTTCCAAATCTGTAAGAGCATCTTCTGCAAGATTCATTCTGGCAGGTAAAAGAATAGAAGGTTGCACGTCTTTTTTAGGCATTATGAATTCCTTTATACAAAAAATTTACCAATGCAGGTCTTCGATTTTTTCTAATGCATCAGCTAGAGGCTTGTAAAGCGCATTTCCCACTGTGTTTTCCTCGCTGGCGTAGTCGCAGATTCGTAGAAGCATCGCAACCAGAAGACTTGTCTCTTCTGTATCTAGTTCAGATAATTCTGGATCGGCTTTCCTTGCAGCACTCTTGGGTGCCCAAGCCGCATCGACAAAATAACTACGAAGCTTGCTGCGATCGCTTTTAGGCATTTCTTTGAGAGAATGACAGGGTTCAGTTCCCGGTTTGAGTGCTTTGTTATCTAAGAATTGTCTAACAAAATCCTTATTGATCTGACCTTGGAGAGGACAAGCTGTGCCTAGCCAACGTTCACCCCAGTGAGGCTGTCCGCGTTGTCGATGTTCTTGATAATCTTTTGAAGCAGAGAAACTCTGAAGGTGTGCATCGCGTTTACTGCGGCCTAAAATTGGCACTGCTACTGGATCATCATTCTCTGGATCGTTACAAAACCACCAGTTAATTTGGTTTGCTAGTTTAATTGCTGATTGCACATCACTAACGACTAACGTGATGCGGCGATCGCAATGATGCCGTAGAACATTAACACTGAACAACTGCGAAACCGTGGTTTTTCCAGAGGCAACCATGCCTGCAATATTTGTGAAGCCATCTAACTCAAGAATTTGCTCCTCTTGCGGAAACAGTGTTCCGTTCTGCTGAACTTTGTGGAAGTTAATTTTCCGAAAGCGATCAACCCAGTGTCCTCTAGCAGTTTGATCCCAGCCATATTGACGCGCTAACGCTTCCTCACGCCGATCAATCCATGCTGCATCTAGCTCTAAATCTGAAATACGAAGCGAAAACGAAGACCGAGAAAGAGTTGTAGCAAACCAAGGTAACGCCTGTATTTGTGCATTTCGTACCTGCTGCTGTGTAAATCTGACTGGTACTATAACCGTCTCTTCTCCTGTCTTTGCCTCAAATTGATAAGTGGTTCTGGCTTCTACCCGTTTAACTTTGCGAAGCCGGAAATCTAAATTGGTATTTAAACAACGTTCGTACAAATCTTGATGAACTTGATGCCGGAGATTTTTGGCAGCATTAATAATATAGCTATCCCAGTTTTGCGGAGTGAATTCGCCATAGTTACGCCAATCTTGAGGAATCCTTAGATAAGAACGCAGTGCGCCTAACCAAGCGAAACGGGCAGAAAAGGGAACTATTTGGCGAGTGTTAGCGATCGCTCGACGTTCCATCTCATTCAAACTCTGTAAGCGTGGATGTCTCAAAGGCATTCCACTCAAAATTGCCCAAGGTGCGGTGACTGGCTCATCATCAAGTTCCAAATACTCCATCAGAGCAAAGCCAAGCTCTACTTGAAGCAACAATTCAGCTTGAGTACGATCCAAACCTGCTTCCTTCAACTGTTCGAGGCGGTCTTGAAACTCAGTCGGTGCTTCAAATAAGTTCATCTGGCTCATGGACTATTTTCCTTCCCGCAACTGCTCAATTTTATGGATAACTCTTTCCTCAAATACAGCATCACTCAAAAGGTTTTTACTGCTAGGCAACTTTATCGCCTGTTCACGAAGAATTTCGAGGTAATCCTCTCGTTGTTGTAGGCGTTGGATGGGAATAACATAAAAGCTTTCCTCATAACGCAGATCGCCCTCACCGAATAGAGGTGTCAGCTTTGGTGCTAAATTGTAGGGGCTTCGGTAATCTTTAATATCCACAGCCCAGGTTGATTGGTCACAGAAGCGTAGTTGTAAGTCATAGCGATCAATGCCTGGATAAAGATGGATGGCACAAAGCTGATCTGAGTATTTGCTTTGAAGTTCTTCCAACGCTTTAAATAAGCGCATCTCAGGTATACCCGGTAAACAAATCCGCAAATGGATACCAAACTTCAGACGACGCAGCCCTTGTTTCCAGGTGATTTGTCGAATAAACGGCAAATTTTGGCGATGATCGTTGCAAGCACTGGGTTTAATACCACGTAACTTTCCATACTTTTTAAACAAAGGGCCGCAGCGATCGCAATTCCAACAAGGCTCATTTTCTTCACACTCATCGTAGAGTTCGCCAACTTCTTGAATCGAAATATGTCGTGTCGTAGAAAATGCTTTACGAAGCTGTGCCGGAGTTGTGTATGGATTCTCAATCAAAAATAGACGCAGCAAAACATACTCCTGCTGAACGCGCTCAGGATCGCTATCGTTGTTGTAAAGTTCTTGTAACCGTTCCAAAATTCTCTGAAACTGAAAATTCTCTATGGCAATTTGCTTGGTTAAAGTGGTGGCGAACTCTGACAACTTGGTTTTTTCAAGTAGTTCCTCATATAAATATCGACTTGCTTCTTCACTCAACCCCCATTCATAAAGCAGACCAAAATCAGAGTCAAACTCTTTTGGCAGTCGCCCTGGATACCAAGTTTTTACAGGTTTTTCAAGTAATGCTAAAAGACCAGTTAGAGTCCGTGGGTATGTTACAGCAGTTAACTCTAGAGCTAGTTTATTAAGAGCATGACGGAGCAGTTCAGGATATGGATACGTGCCATCTCGACGGACAAACTCTGCTAAACCAAGGATGAGATTATCAAATTCATTACTTCCCATTGAAGATAATCCTTCATTTAGAGGATTTTTTAACAGCACGAACTTTCTCATTCGTGATACATTTGTTTCATACAAGTTACAGTATTATTTATTTTGTGTCAACTAAGAAACGATTTATTCTTTTGTGAGACAGGAGCAAAGGAATGGGAAGTTATCTAGATATAGAACGGTTAGCAAGCCTAGTCCGCAAAAAACGCGGCAGCAGAGGACTACGGGAAACATCGGCGGAGATTGGTAATGTTAGTCCATCCACTCTTTCACGAGTAGAGAGTGGGAAAATGCCGGACATGGAAACTTTTCTAGCACTTTGTAACTGGCTAGAAGTGCCGCCTGCGGAGTTATTTAGAACCTCAGATGAGGATCAACTGGATACGCCTGAAGCGATCGCTATTCAACTACGCGCTGACAAAAATCTTGATCCAGCGATCGCTAATGCTCTAGCATCCCTAGTCAAAGCAGCGTATCGTGATCTGTCTCAAAATAATGGCGAATTGAAGCAAGATCCGTAAATATATGCCATTAATTCAAAGTCTATCGCCGGAATTTAGACAACGCTGTGAGGCGATCGCAACTGAACAACGTAGCTTGCTTGGAGTACGAGCGTTTGAACGATTACCTGCAAACACTTTAGCAGCCAAGTTAGGAGCAACACTCCTAACACCTGATCGAGTTCCAAATTTAGAGCCAGATCAAGTAGCGCTATTACTTGCTAGGAATGAATGGTCAGCAGGAATTATACGCTATAACCCACTGTGGATTGTATACAACCCGCGTCATGCACCTACACGGCATGAATCAAATCTGATGCATGAAATAGCTCATGTGTTGCTCAATCATAAGCCTGTTGGCTTTGATCCTGTGACCGGACTACCAAAACGTAAACAGAACAACGAAGATGAAGCAACTTTTCTGGGAGGATGTCTTCAAATTCCTAAACGTGGTTTACTATGGGCGACACAACAAAAGATGTTGTTACCTCAGATTGCATCACATTTCGGTGCTAGTGAAGCGATGGTGCAGTTTCGCAGCAATGTAACAGATGTGTCTGTCAAATGCTAATGTCTTAAAATATCTGCATCCGTCAACAAACAGAATTCATCAATGAGTAACTAATAATCTTTAGCTAAAGTTGTGGTAATTTCGTCTCTTTTTCTTAAATTAAAAACTGCTCTTGTTTATTTTTAACAAGAGCAGTTTTAACACCAAAGCCCAAAATTAAAAACTTAGGCATCCTCAAGTTCCAATTGAGCCACTGTAACGGCGTTAAAAGCGAAAGCTAAAACTAATGGCATGGGAGACTGGAACCAAAAGGTAAAAAGAATAGCAAAGATTGTACCAATTACCGCCGAACTAGACCACAATCGTTCTTCAAAAGTTAATCCTTTTTCGGCTTTAATCAATCTGAGAACATGAACTGGAATTGGTTCTGGCATGACTCCACCCGGAGGAAAAGCCCAGTAGTTATTACGCCGTTCGACAAATAAATCTGTCCAGCCATTTTCTTGGCACCATGCCTCAATCCATTGAAGTGAGTAATGATTAATCATCGCAGTTGGGAGTTCTGTTTGTGGAATTTGTCTAGTTGCTGAAGATAATCTTTCGGAGATTCCTAAAAAATAACTAATTCAGTATAAAATTAACTCTATCTCTGGTATTTTTAAGCTTTGTTAAGCAGTTGAAATACATCCTAAATTAGGATCAACCATTGCTTTGCTTAATTAAAAGCCTAGCAGTGGATAGAATCTGTTTAGTTCAAAAGACAATAAACTTTACGTGAAAAATCCCAAGTTAAGAAATGTAAATTAATCAGTGAGTGTTACTGCTCAATAAAACTATCTTATGATGTGGCGTAGGCGTAGCCCGTCGTAGACATCGCCCCCATACTCCACCCAAGTAATTCATCTTTTCTACCTAAAGTCGCACAAATAATTTGGCTCAAAGTGAGAAGCGATCGCTGTTTTTAGGTTACAAAATATTAAGCAGGGAAAACATTTTTTATAGATTCCCCAGGTTTAATAGCAAGTAGAGCTGCGAATCTCAATTAGGATGATGCAGTCAACTTAATATTCAAATGCGGTAAGCTTACAATGCAGCAATTATACACAAAATTGGCTTTCGATATGTTTTGGCGGCAAGGATTGGCGTTACTTTTGGGGATTATTATCTGGTGCGTGGCCGATCCTGCACTGGCGGTAAACTGGACTCATCCACTTTCGTTTAGTAATGCAGAGTTGTCCAGACGTGATTTTTCCGGTCAAAGTTTACAAGCTGCGGAGTTTTCTAACGCCAACATGGAATTCGCTAACTTTACAAACGCTGACTTGCGGGGAGCAGTATTGAGTGCTTCGGTGATGACACAAGCAAATCTGCACGGAGCCGATTTAACGAATGCAATGGTCGATCAGGTAAACTTGACTAGGGTAGATTTGAGCGATGCAGTTCTCAAAGAAGCCCTTTTGCTCCGCGCCATCTTTAATGATGTGAATATAGACGGTGCAGATTTTACAGATGCAATTTTGGATAAAGCACAAATCAAAGAACTGTGTACAAAAGCTGATGGTGTGAATTCCAAAACAGGCGTGCAAACTCGTGATTCTCTGGGATGTTAATGAAACGTGTAGGTGTAATTGGTGGCGGACAACTCGCCTGGATGATGGCAGATGCAGCACACAAGTTAGAAATAGAATTAGTAATACAAACTCCTAGTGAAGCTGAACCCGCAGTATCAATCGCTCAGGAAATTGTTTTCGCTGCGGTAGATGATGCCAGTGCTACAAAAATCTTAGCTAAAAAATGCGATGTCATCACTTTTGAAAATGAATTTGTCAACTTAGACGCTTTATCTGTTTTAGCAGAGCAAGGTGTTTGTTTTCGTCCCAGATTAGAAGCATTAACTCCTCTTTTAGATAAATATCATCAACGTCGGTATTTAAGCGATTTAGGCTTGCCAGTTCCGCAATTTTTCGCCGTCGAACAACCAGAAAATCTCAAATCTCAAATAGAACATCTAGGTTTTCCTATAGTTCTCAAATCCCGGCGCCACGGTTATGATGGTCAGGGGACTTTCATCATTCCAGACTTGGCTGCTTTAGAAGAAAAGTTAAGTTATGAAACTATAACAAAAACTACAAATCCATCGCGTTTCTTGTTAGAAGAATTTGTTCCTTTTGAAAGAGAATTAGCAGTCATAGCAGCTCGTTCTGTGGACGGAGAAATCCTCACCTATCCAGTGGTAGAAACCCAACAAGAACAACAAGTATGTCGGCGGGTAATTGCGCCAGCGGAAATTTCGCCCAATCAAGTAGCAGAAATACAAGCGATCGCACATACTTTATTAAATAGCTTGCAAGTAGTAGGAGTCTTTGGGATTGAGCTATTTCTAACGGCTGATGGCAAAGTGCTGGTAAATGAAATTGCTCCCCGTACCCACAATTCTGGGCATTTTTCCCTTGACGCCTGTGAAACTTCCCAGTTTGAACAACACCTAAGGGCAGTTTGTGGTTTATCCTTGGGAAATCCAACTTTGCAGTGTGCTGGCGCTGTGATGGTGAACTTGTTGGGGTATGAAAATTCTGACAGTGATTATCAAAGCCAGCGTCAACAAATAGCAGAGATTTCCCAAGCCCATGTCCACTGGTATGGGAAAAGTCAATCCCGTCCTGGGCGCAAGTTGGGGCATGTCACCGTTTTGTTGGATAATCAAAATCGAGAAGAGGCGATCGCAGTTGCCCAAACCATAGAATCTATCTGGTATCCCAGGTAAATTTTTGAGAGAAAATTTAGTTGTGGTGTGTTTAACACACAACATCTTTTTAAAAGCTATAATGGGTTAGTTGCACTACGACGTTGGTGACTGCCATCAAGTTTTTTGATCTATGCCTTTAAAGAAAAGGGAGTCAACAGTTCTCGTGGCAGTAGACCGGGCATGTACCCGGAAACTTTAAACGAGAAATTTAGGTTCCCACCTGGTTTAACCAGGTCATAAACTTAGGTAAAACGGCGTCGCGGTGAACTCAAAATTATTAGCTCCCAAACTCAGTTAGAATTTGGGAGCTTTAATTATTTGAAGAAGAATACAGAATTCAGAATTACGCCTCATAATTTTGTAGTGGCGTGGCAAGCCTAAAGTAGTGCATTAATAAACTATTGTGGGATGGGCGTCTCGCCCCTCTGGGGCGGGCTTTTCGGCCTATACCACAAGAAAATTTATTGCAAAATTTTAGCCTTGTCACGCTACTACAAGGACGGAGTTTTAGATCCGAATTTTCGATAAAAACAAAATCTGTATAACATGATTCTAATTTAGGTAACGTTCGGAGTTAAGATCGCACAATTGAATGAAATTGTGGTTAAAGCTACAAAAAATTGTCACAACAACAAACTGATACCGTGTTTCCAGCCTCAGTCTTCCGACTAGACAGTGGCTTAACGTTTATTCATCAAGAAATTCCCACTACCCCTGTAGTTGTGGCCGATGTTTGGGTGCGTGCTGGAACAACTCTAGAGCCAGAACCGTGGTTCGGTATGGCGCACTTTTTAGAACACATGATTTTTAAAGGTACAGCAACACTACCTCCTGGAATGTTCGACCACAACGTTGAAAATCGGGGAGGCGTGAGTAATGCGGCAACAAGTTATGATTATGCTCATTATTCACTTACCACAGCTGCGCCTTATTTGCAAGATACCCTGCCGTATTTGGGAGAACTACTGCTGAATGCAGCAATTCCAGAAGATGAATTTAGCCGCGAACGGGACGTAGTGCTAGAGGAAATTCGTTCATGCAATGACGATTCTGACTGGATAGGATTCCAAACTTTGATTGAGAACATCTATGGGCGTCATCCTTACGGACGTTCCGTGCTGGGTACTGAGCAAGAACTGATGCAGCAATCACCAGAAGCAATGCGCTGTTTTCACCGCGCCCACTACCAACCAGAAAACATGACAGTGGTAATTGCAGGGGGCATAGCGCAGGAGCCAGCTTGGGAATTAGTAAATCGTTCATTTACTGATTTTGCCGAACCTTCTGCTTGTCCGCAGTTTGAAAAAGTGGCACAGCCGATAATAACAGAAATTCGTCGTCAAGAACTATGTTTACCACGCATAGAGCAAGCGCGATTGTTAATGGCGTGGGTTGTACCAGGAGTAGAAGAAATCCACACTGCCTATGGTTTAGATTTGTTGTCGGTGTTATTAGCAGAAGGGCGGACTTCCCGTTTAGTACGCGATTTGCGGGAAGATTTGCAATTAGTACAAGGAATTTGTAGTAATTTTTCTCTGCAACGGGAATCAAGTTTATTTACAATTACTGCCTGGTTGGAACCAGAAAATCTAGAAAAAGTTGAGTCTTTGATTTGCGATCATTTAGATAAGTTACAGACTCAAGAAATTAGTCAACAACAACTAGCGCGATCGCGCAGGCTACTATGTAACGAGTATGCATTTTCTACAGAAACGCCAAATCAACTCACAGGACTTTACGGATACTACAATACAATTGCCCAAGCCGAATTAGCTGTTACATATCCCCAGGAGATTCAGTCTTTTGATACCCAAGAACTGCAAAAATTAGCTAAACAGTATCTCTCACCGCAGAATTATGCAGTTACCGTCCTTAGACCATGTTAGGTATCGGGCATGGGGCATGGGGCATGGGGCATGGGGGAGATGAGGGGGATGAGGGAGCAGGGGGAGCAGGGGGAGAAAGAATAATTAATGCCCCATGCCCAATGCCCAATGCCCAATGCCCCATGCCCAATGCCCAATACCCAATGCCCCATAATAAATGACAAAGGACAAATGACAAATGACAAGCTTGCTGCAAAAATCGCCTATCCATCGCACCGTATTGAATAATGGCATTGTTGTGCTAGTGGCAGAAAATTCAGCTGCGGACATTATTGCAGCACGAATTTTTGTGCGTGCCGGTAGTTGTAACGAAAACCAAGAACAAGCAGGGTTGGCACATTTGTTATCAGCAGTGATGACAAAGGGATGCGATGGACTTTCTAGCTTGGAAATTGCCGAAAAAGTCGAGTCTGTAGGCGCGAGTTTGAGTGCAGATGTCGCCACTGATTATTTTTTGCTATCTTTCAAGACGGTAACATCCGATTTTGCCGAAATTTTAACATTGGCAGGACAGATTTTGCGATCGCCTACTTTTCCCGAAGTCCAAGTGGAACTAGAAAGGCGTCTGGCACTACAAGATATTCGTTCCCAAAAAGAGCAACCCTTTACTGTGGCCTTTGAGCAAATGCGCCAGGTAATGTACCAAAATCATCCCTATGCCATGTCGGTATTAGGAGATGAAACAACCATGAGCCGTTTAACTCGTGCGGACTTAGTGCAGTATCATCAAACTTATTTCCGCCCAGATAATTTGGTAATTAGTATCGCTGGTCGAGTTACACCCACAGATGCAGTAGCATTGGTGACAAAAGTTTTTGGTGATTGGCAAGTTCCAGCATCAGCACTGCCAACACTAAATTTACCTGAAATTAGGGTGGAACCCCAGGTAATGCTAAAGCCACAACAGACGCAACAATCAATCGTGATGCTCGGTTATATGGGAACATCAGTGAATTCTCCTGACTACGCCTCACTGAAGTTGCTGTGTACCTACTTGGGAAATGGGCTTTCTAGCCGCTTATTTGTCGAATTGCGGGAAAAACGAGGTTTAGCTTACGAAGTATCTGCTTTTTACTCAACCAGGCTATACCCAGCATTGTTTGTAGTTTATATGGGTACAGCACCAGAAAATACCACCATTGCCTTAGAAGGACTGCGTACAGAAGTAGATTTATTGTCTACCACCGAAATATCCCCAAGCGCCCTACAAGCTGCTAAAAACAAAATTCTGGGGCAGTATGCTTTGGGTAAACAAACGAACGGGCAAATTGCTCAGATATACGGTTGGTATGAGATTTTGGGGTTAGGAATTGATTTTGACATTAAGTTCCAAGAACTAATTGCGGCTGTGGATGCCCAAGACGCCATCGCCACCGCTTCCAAGTATTTAAAAGCACCTTATGTATCTTTAGTTGGTCAAGAAGCAGCAATTAATGGGGCGATCGCATCAGTTAGATAACGCGTCACAGTGCGCCCTGTAGAGACGTTGCACTGCAACGTCTCTACAACGATTCCCCAGTCCCCAGTCCCTTTTTCAAATTTAAACATCGCTTTGTGCAACAGCTGTTTTTTACAGCAAGCGGCTGTACCATTAGCATGAGAATATTCTGGGAGTAAATTCCATGCAACACAGCCCGACAGCAAGTATTTTGAGTTACTTAAAATTACTACATCCAACTGTAAATCGCTGTAAAATGGAAAAACGGCAAAAGAGTTGGTGGACAAAGATATCTAAGCCTTTATCAGTAACTCAAATACTCCTGTTCTCCACTACACCTTTGTTTATTGCTTCCTCTGCTGTAGTATCAATTGCAGCCCCACAAAAAATAGCCCAAGTAAATCCCGCAGATAGTATCAACCGTCCTACCTTGAAAGTTGGTAGCCAAGGCGAACGTGTATCTGAACTTCAGGCAGCTTTGAAACTTTTGGGTTTTTACTCTGGCGTAGTAGACGGTACATATAGCGAAAATACAGCTAATGCTGTTTCCCGATTTAAACAAGCAGCTGGCTTAAATCCAGATGGCATTGTTGATACCACCACATGGCAACGACTTTTTCCCAGAGAACCGATAGTAGCATCAACAGTTCCGACATCTGGGCAAGGATTTAACTCAGTGACAAATTTTCCTGTTCCAACCCAGACTACCGGCCTCACCAACGTTACCAATCCCAGCCCACCAAGACAAGCTGTAACCCAAGCTGCAACGAAACCCAACCCACCAAAAAAACCTGTAACACAAACTGCAACGAAACCTAACCCACCAAAAAAACCTGTAACCCAAACTGCAACGAAACCTAACCCACCCAAAAAGCCTGTAACACAAGCTACTACAAGCCCAGAACCAAGGCCTGCTAACCCTAGACAAACTCAAAAAACGCCGCAGCGTACTACATCAACTACTCGAACTCAGTCAACCACACGTAGCGGACAAACTACCCGAACTCAGTCAAATACAAGTACTAAGCGAACCCCTGGTATTCAATACACTTCAGAAGGATTACCAATTTTGCGTATAGGGTTACGTGGTTCAGAAGTTGTCAAATTACAACAACAACTGAAAAAGCTTGGTTACTTAAAAGGCGATGTAGATGGAGATTTTGGCGTGACAACCGAGGCTGCTGTCAAAGCTCTACAAAAGCGCTATGGTCTAGAACCTGACGGCGTAGCTGGTGGGGCTACCTGGGAAATTCTTTTGCGGCGCTAGGAAACTCGAAATCATAATTATTCGACTTTTGGAATAAGGGGATAAGGAAGTAAATTCTTCCTTGTCCTTTTTGTCTTTGAATGAAACTCTGGACTAGGGCTGTATGCGATCGCATTCTCAGTGGGTAGTTGACTTCAGTACATCGTACAATACGATCAAGATACTGGGATTAAAAGTATTTCTCTATGCCAGCAGGAGGTTATTCTAATTCAGAATTCTGTTAGCGCAGCTTGGCGTAGCCAATTCTGAATTCTGGATTCTGAATTCTGCTGTATGTTACAGATTGCAATGGACAAAAGTCAAATTAATTTAACTTAGGGCTAATTCTTCTAAAAAAGCTTATGCAACACTTTTTATTAACTTGGCTCGGTACTGCGGTGGCGTTATTTATTACTGCTAATATCGTTCCGGGGTTCTTTATCAAGAATTTTGTCGCAGCCTTGGTTGCTGCTGTTGTTATCGGTCTAGTTAATGCATTTATTAGACCAATTTTGCGGATTTTAACTTTTCCCATTACCTTGCTCACCTTTGGTTTATTTACATTAGTGATTAATGCCTTAACTCTTTGGCTGGCAAGTGCCCTAACCCCTGGTTCTGGTTTTGAAATTCAGGGCTTTTTACCTGCTTTATTGGGTTCAATTGTACTAGCAATTGTTTCTAGTATCATTAACTATCTTTTGAGAGTTGTTGAATAAAAAATTACTCAAAGAAAGCAGGTTGGGCAACAGCTAGCGTTACAGCTCCTGGTTGCCCTTTTAATTGCAAAATTCGTTTGGGAACTAAGAATTTTACCCCCAATTGTTCGGCGCTGGAGAGAGAATCACTCAATAACAAATTGAATTGAGTGGCTGCAATCATAGCCGCGGCCTCTGCGACGCTGGGTGTACTTACTTGTTGGTTGGTAATTGTGCTAGGGTTGGGCACCCAGATATGCCGAAGAACTTCAGCACAAAAAGTTTTGAGAGGTAAATTGCGTAGTTTACAAAATTCTACTAAGCCAACTTCTGAGGCTTTAGTATCAATGGTAGCAATACCCGCGATCGCACTTTGGCAAAGTTGATTTTCTTTAAATACTTGCTCAATTGCCAAATCAATTAACTGCCATGAAGTTCCCCGTTTACAACCAATTCCTACCCATAAAATCTGCTGCACCTGATAGATTTCCTAATTAAATTTGTGTTTTTTACTCCAATAACCAACCAAACAAATCTCCCACCGTCAGCTGCAACTCCCTTGAAAAATCTGGCACAGGAAGTAAAGCTTGTAGTTCATCCAACATCACTGGCTGTTGATTGCGTATGTACACAAATACCGTTTGTTCTTCTGGATCGATTAGCCAGCCCATTTGTGTTTCATAATTTAGGCAATGTAAGATATTTTTTGTAACTTTAGTTTGTCTTTGGTCAGGTGATAGAATCTCAATAGTCCAATCAGGAGCGCCCTGGAAAACGTTCGCAACTTGGCCATTTTGATCACGAGGAATTCTTTCCCAAATAAACACCGCTACATCTGGAACAATCGATCTACCACCAAATGTACACCGCAGTTCTGGAAAAGCACGAGCAATTCGCTTGGGTTTCACGCTTAAGTTGATGGTACTAACCATTTCACCTTGAATTATACTGTGCTTTCCCTGTGCCATTGGTTTTTGAATTATTTGACCATCGATGTATTCACTAGCAGGCTTGGTTTCTGGTAGCATCAGAAACTGTGCCAAAGTTATGTTTTTTGATGGTGTCCGTACCATTTGCCAGCCTCCAACAAAATACTCTTTGATAAATCCTACCAATTCTAAATTAAATACCCGCCCTTCGGGTTCAGCAGTGACGCTCCTGATTATGTTAATGCCAAACTGATTAGTCTCGACACTGGCAATGGTAAAGTCAAAACAAGCGGAGGTTTTGATATGGCTCAAGCTTTACCCAAACTATTGACTTTTGAAGAATTTATTGCATGGCTGCCAGAAAACATCGGAAAACGTTACGAATTACACGATGGCATAATTGTAGAAATGTCTCAACCGAGTGGAAAGCATGAAAAAGTTACGGGATTTTTAGCAGGAGAAATTACCGTTGAATATAAGCGATTGAAACTGCCATACTTTATTCCCAAAACAGCTTTAGTAAAACCACCAAGAAAATCATCGGGTTACTTGCCAGATATTGTATTAATCAACGATGCTAATTTGCAAAATGAGGAATTGTGGGAAAAAGAGTCTACCGTGACTCAAAGTGAATCCATTCCTTTGGTCATTGAAGTTGTAAGTACAAACTGGGAAGATGATTATTACACCAAATTAGGGAATTATGAAGCGATGAAGATTCCTGAATATTGGATCGTTGATTATGCAGCTTTAGGAGCCAGAAAGTTTATTGGTAACCCCAAACAACCAACCATTTCTATTTATCATTTAGTTGATGAAGAATATCAAGTTGCTCAATTTAGGAATTTGGAACGTATTATATCCCCTACTTTTCCAGATTTAAAGCTGACTGCTAATCAAATTTTCAATGGTGCTTTGTAAAGTATTTTTGAGCTACCTTTCAGGAAAATTCACATAACCCTCTTGTGTCACTATTTCAAAGCTGGTAATTGTTACTGCATAATTTATTTTTTTGATGGTTAGTTAAGCTGAAAAATTATCTCTTACTCCCCAAAAGCAGGAATAGGGGACAAAAAACTGTTGCCCGTTGCCTGTTCCTTATTCCCTTCTTTGATATGATTGGTATATTACATCCTTTCTAATACCTGAATTCCCAACAAAGATAATCCTAATTTCAGGGTTCTAGCGGTTAAGTCACACAAAATTAAGCGGGATGTTCGCTGGGGTTCTTCGGCATCCAGCACCCGAACTCCTCGATCGCGGTCATAAAACTGATTGAATTTTTTGCTCAGTTCATACAAATATTCACATAAACGATGAGGCAATAAATCTTGCTCTACACTATTAAGAACTTCATCGAGTTGAAGTAAATATTTGGCCAGCGCTAATTCGGTTTCATGCTCTAAGACTACGGCATGATTTCCTAACTTCTCAAAGTTAATTTCACCCTTGCGGCTAATCCCTTGAATCCGGGCATAAGCATATAGCATATAGGGTGCAGTATTGCCTTTAAGATCCAGCATTTTATCATAGCTGAAAACATAGTTACTGGTGCGATTTTGGCTTAAATCTGCATACTTAACTGCACTAATTCCAACTACCTTGGCAACTTCATTAATAAATTCTTGAGTTTCTTGGCGTTCTTCTTCTTGTAATCTAGTTTTGAGGTCTGTATGGGAACGAGCGATCGCTTCATCTAACAAATCCCGCAACCGCACAGTATCCCCAGAACGAGTTCTGTATCTTTTACCATCTTCCCCAAGCACCAACCCAAAGGGCACATGCACTAATTCCACATCATCGGGAACCCATCCGGCTTTGCGTGCTACCTGGAAAAATTGGGCAAAGTGGTTTGCTTGTCCAGCATCTGTTACATAAATTATCCGTTTGGCTTCATCCTGCTGAATCCGGTAACGGAGAGATGCTAAATCTGTAGTGGCGTAGTTATAACCGCCATCGGATTTTTGCACAATTAAAGGTAGGGGTTCACCTTCTCTGTTGGTAAATCCTTCCAAAAAAACGCATTTTGCTCCTTGATTTTCTACTAGTAATCCAGATTTGTCTAAATCTTCCACAACTCCTGGGAGTAAGGGATTATAGAAAGATTCACCCCGTTCAACTAACTTGATATCCAACAAATCATAAATTACTTGAAACTCTTGACGTGATTGTTCGCAGAGTAATTTCCAAGCATGGAGTGTGTCTTGGGCACCTGCTTGTAATTTAACGACTTCTTGGCGTGCTGTTTCTTGAAAAGCTTCATCTGTATCAAACCGATGTTTAGCTTGGCGGTAAAAAGTGACTAAATCGCCGATATCTAAAGCATTAGCAGTAGTTAGGGCTTGGGGGTAGACTTCCCGCAGATAGGCAATTAACATGCCAAATTGCGTACCCCAATCACCAACGTGATTTAACCGCAGCACATCATGTCCTTGAAATTCGAGAACGCGGGCGATCGCATCACCGATAATTGTAGAACGCAAATGTCCCACGTGCATATCTTTAGCAATATTCGGACTAGAAAAATCCACAATTTCCCGTTGTGGTGTTTTCGCCGTTGGAATTCCTAACCTGGGATCTGCTTGAATAGCGTTCAATTGTGCTTCCAGGTATGCTGTTTTCAGTTTCAGATTGATAAATCCTGGCCCTGCAATTTCTGGTGGTTCGCAAATTTCGGATACATCTAATTTCTCAACTATGGCAGATGCGATTAATCTTGGTTGCTTTCCTAACTTTTTACTCAGGGATAAAGCCACATTTGCCTGATAATCACCAAATTTAGGATTACTAGCAGCAACCAAAATTGGATCTGTTCTGGCGAAGTCATCGCCAAAAGCCGCGACTAAAGCCTGCTCAAACTTAACTTTTAGTTTTTCTTGTGTAGGGTTCATATATGAATTTTATCTGCGAGGGGGGTGATGTAGCTCTGGAAAAGCTTGATTATTTTAACCTTAAAGTATATTCATCAAGTCCAAGCACAGACCGTCATCTTTGCAGCAGTTTTCATCTAGTTGAACCACATCTGTCGTAGGGGCGCAAGGTCTTGCGCCCCCACCACGTAGTCTATTTACCTGAAAATTGCTGTAAGCACAACCTTGTAAATTGTCTCCCATTGTTGGCATACATGGATGTTGACAAACTTTTAATTAGTTCATCAAGTCAAGGAAAGTATGGTATCAAGCACTTCAGTAGTTCAAACAATGACTAAAGTCCTGACTACAAACTTGTTTACTTAGATTTAGTTCATTTCATCGATGACTACGTTTCTCAACGTAAGTACGAATATCGACTCTATTCATAGAGCTGCGAATTTCATTTGCCAAGGCTGAAGTAGATACCTGTGACTCTAGGAACCTACCTATGTAGTTTATTCCATTGAAAGTCGCTAGAGATTTAGGTTTTAAGCTTTCACTCTAGAAATTGCACATCTGATTTTTATAAAACATATAAATTTATCATCAAGTTTTCATCATATATAAGTTTAAACCCTCAGTGCTAATAACAGTGTATTACCGGATCGCCAATAGTCTTTTTTCAGTAAAAACACCTTAAATGAAGAGCTATTTGAATATATTAAAAAAGCGCGAAAACCAGATTGACTTTCCCAAAGCATAGCTGTTAGAAGTAAGAGACAGCAGAAGATAAATGACTGCTTGAAACAGCATTTTTTCAATTGTTTTCCCTACTTAATGACTCTGTTATGAAACGTACTTTATTCACCGCTTTGATTGCCGCTACAGCTACCTTGACTGGATTAGTATCGAAAGTAGAAACTGCATCTGCTTCTGGTTTTACCTGGAATGATTCTTGGAGTCAACCAACAGTACTCAATAAGTCTCAAACTGGTTTTGATGACACTCCTTTCCAACAATTTGTTCAAGCAGAAGGCATTGAAATTCCAAACAGCGGTCAGTTTAAATTAGACCCGACTAAATTAAACTTAAAATACGACCACAATGTTTCTGTTTATTTCATCAATGAGGGTGCTGGTTATAGAAACCAGTTAGCCTTCGACGCCGCAGGAACTACTAACAAGTCTGGGCTAATTTTTAATGATATTTCTTGTGAAGGAGACGGATGTGTTGGTGGTTGGGGTGGTAATGCACTCAAACTGGGTGATGGAGTAAATCTTGGTAACATTACCGCAGGTACTCAACTAGATTTCTGGTTAAGAGCTGATGGTTTAAACCGTGGTAGCTCTGCTAACATCTTTGGTACAGACACTGCCTCGAATGCTGACGGACTACAGCACACAGTTGCTTATGCCTTCAACAACTACATCATTCTGGCATTCGAGGATTTATACGGTGGTTTACACGCTTCTGGGATAGATTCTGCAACTGGTAAGTGGAACGAAGGCTCTGACCGTGACTTTAATGATGTGATCGTTGTTCTTGATATCGGTGAGGCTAATGTTAAAGGCTTAATCGGTGCTACCGTTCCGGAACCATCTGTAACTTTGTCAATGTTTGCACTGGGAGCAGTTAGTATGTTGGGATTACGTCGTCGCCGTAAAACTGGCACTGTTTAACTAAATTTGGGAACGTTGTTAATTTTAGGTGCTTTTACTTTTATTGGAAAATAACAAGCGATCGCTAGCATTTTCACCCGTATAAATGTACGGGTGAATTTATGTTTTATATACCACGATCGCGTTCTAAATCATCAATGACTTTTTGCAAATACCACTCATCTGACATTCCAGGATAATAATCCTGTTTTTGCTCAATTAAGCGTTCGGCAATTTCCCAATATCCCCCCACCATTCGCAAAAGTCGCTGACGCAGCAGATTATAATTTTGCTTTTTCAACTCTGGATTAAATTTTTGGATTTTTTCTAGGCTGTTTAAGACTTGTTGATAATTTACCCAGTCTTCTCGTTCGCAAAAAATACTCGCGGCGTGTTGATAATTGTCCACAGCATTTTGCATTTCTTCGATACAAGAATAGGCAATGCCGCGATTGTAATAAGCTTGAGCATCATCAGGGTTGATTTGCAGCGCTTGGCTGTAATCTTGAATTGCACCGAGATAGTTGCCCATTGCTCGGTAGGCATTACCTCTGGCAACATAGACTAAGGCATCTTCTGGTTGCATCTGGAGTGCTTGATTGAGATCTGCGATCGCTCCAGTATGATCTCCTAACACAGAACGTGCTTTGCCCCGGTTACGATAGACAATGGCATCTGAAAAATTTAGTCGCAATGCTTGATTAAAATCTGCGATCGCTTCTCGATAATTGCCCATTTTACAACGCACAACTCCACGACAGCAGTAAGCTTGGGCATCTTGCGGATCGGCTTTCAATACCCAGTTTAAATCTGCTAGTGCCTGTTGGGTATCTCCTTTTTCAGCTTTTTCTAACAATTGCGTGAAATATTCTTTTGTGGATAAAATCGGCGCATTTGCAGAAGGCGATGGCTGTACGGTAAGTGGTTCTGGGGGTTGTAGCTGTTTAATTTGTTCTAAACACAGCCGACAATTCTCTTTGTCTTGCTGCTCTAAATATAAAGTGGCAGCTTTTTTAAAGTTAGCGATCGCATCTTGAATATAACCCTGTTTGCGCCGCACCACCCCCCGCAACTGATAAGCAGCAGCATAATTGAGATTGAAACGAATAGCGCGTTCAACATCCTCCAAGGCTCCCGGCAAATTTTTTAGCGCCAGCCTTGCTAATGCGCGACAATAATATGCTTCTACACTTTCAGGATTGAGCTTCAGAGCCTCAGTATAATCTGAAACAGCTTTGAGGAATGCTCCTGAGTCGTAATATGCCAAACCCCGTTGCAAATAAGCTTCGGTAAAGTAAGGTGTTAATTGTAAAGCATGGTTAAATTCCTCAATTGCTCCAGCGTAGTCTTTTTGCTTCGCTTTGGACAATCCTCTATTGTAGAATTCCTCATTCATGGCATTTATTTACTTGATTGAGTTAGTTAAATTCCAGCAGGCTTGCTTAGTAGCCTAACTTATGGACTCACTCTTGATATTGTAAGTATTCAGCGTGACTATGCTGGATTTCGTATTTTTAGCTGAATCTATTTAATTATATTCAACTCATTTTGTTGCCTAAAATCTACCTATAGGTAATTTCTAATTGGAAGCTATGGCAACTAAGCTGACAAAGCAACAACTAATTTTTATATATTTTTCCGTATGGTAGATATCTATATTCTTGACCTATTTGTAATTGGTCTACTTTTACTAACGGTCACCTTGGGGTCAGGTTGGATTTCTCGATTACCTCTTTCTTTTGCGATTATCTATCTACTGGTTGGCATTTTTTTAGGCCCTTATGGCTCAGGACTGATTCAATTACGTCAATCTGAAGTTTTCAACACCGAACTTTTGGAGAAACTCACAGAAATGGTGGTGATTATTTCTGTGTTTAGTTGCGGCTTAAAAATTGTTCGATCATTCAATTTAAGAGTTTGGGATATTACGGCACGATTGATTATATTCCTAATGCCGATTTCAATTTTTGCCTTGGCTACTGTGGGTAAATTATTTTTAGGCATGAATTGGGGAGAAGCAATTTTATTAGGAGCAATTCTCGCACCTACCGATCCTGTATTAGCTTCAGAGGTACAATTAACTGATACGAAAGATAAAGACGAGTTACGATTTGGTTTAACTTCGGAAGGTGGATTAAATGATGCTTTAGCTTTTCCCTTTGTTTATTTTGGTCTTTATGCATTAAAAAATGACAATTGGGGTGACTGGCTTCAACAATGGATTGTGGTTGATTTAATTTGGGCGATCGCTGTTGCCATTATCATGGGAATTATCGTCGCCAAAACAGTAGTTTGGATTGAGCGAAAAATCGAAAAACGCCGTCCTACCGATGAATTGATGGAAGATTTTGTCGCTATCAGTACGATTTTACTAACTTATTCTTTGACTGAAATGGTTAATGGCTATGGATTTCTAGCAGTATTTGTGGCTGGATTAGTTGTCCAACGCAGTCATAGAAATCCTGAAAAGCCTTTAGGACAATTAGAATTTATTGAGCGACTTGAAAAGCTACTAGAAGTTGGAACAATTTTACTACTAGGGTCAATATTATTATTCAAACCAATGCTCAATTATGCTGGGCAATCTTTGTTAGTCATAATTTTGTTATTCTTCATAATTAGACCTGTAGGAGTCTGGATTAGCACAATCGGTAAACGTCCTTTAGACTCACACCGCCGCAAATTAGATCCCAGAACTCGCTGGTTATTTGGATGGTTTGGTATTCGTGGTGTTGGCTCTTTATATTATCTCGCTTATGCATTTGGTAATGGTTTGAAAGATCAAGCAGCCGAACAAATTGCCTGGATAACTTACACTACTATTGTAGTTTCCGTGATTGTGCATGGAATTAGTGCCACTCCCTTAATGAAGTGGTATGAACACAAGATTACCAAACAGGTAAAGCCTACTCCTCCTGACACAATTGATGAGTTTGAGTAACAATAAATTAGAGATTCATAATTCAAGTTATCAAAATCCCAGTGTCTTGGAGACACTGGGATTTTCATTTTTTAGGAATGATTTTAGAAGTAATGAAGAGACAAAAAACAGTAAGTTCTTCTTGTCTCCCACTTTTTCTACTATTTTCTACTTACTTGTCGCCTTTTCAACTAACTCTTCAGCTTTCTCAAGTAAATTAGGCTCAGACTTTCCTTCAGCCTTTAAATTTCTTTCGTAAGCTTTCTCTATAGTTCCAAGATTTTGAGAATCTTTTACTGCTTGTTCGTAAGCCTCTTGTCGTGCTTCTTCTTGAACGCCAACACCAGGGTCATATTCGTTAGCACGGTTAATTTTTTCTTCTGGAGTTGGTTTATACTCACGAGGTATTAGCTTTAATTCTTCAAGAGTAGTTGCATAACTAGCTTGCTGAGTGACAATGAATGAACCAGACAAGCTGATGAAAATCATTAAGCTAACAATTAATAAGCTTCCTAAAGCTTTCTTTAAAGTTAATAGAATTTTGGCCATGGAAAAACTCCTTTGGATCGCAATGTTTTACTTTGAGCCTTTGTTATGTATAAATATATATTCAATTTCTCAGGCTTACAGGCATCCTAATTGTTTAAGTACAGTTCTTCCTTCTACCGCAAGATATATTAATTTTTAACTGTAGATATAAGGTGTGTTATCCCAAAGGTTAACGAACCTTAAATTGTTAATCTTGCAGTACCTTGCTGATAACACACCCTACTACTGAATGGCACTTACTTAAACAAAAGTAGCTGTCAAGATCCCCGACTTCTTCAAGAAGTCGGGGATCTAAATCCTTGACATTCCACCTAATTGCAAAGCAAAGATTTATGTCAACCGTCAACAGCCAACACAAAAAGATGTATTGTATTGCCTTAGAATCGCCACAGCTTATGACCAACTGTGATGAATTTTAATTCCTCGGCTTTGCATTGTATATTCAAATAAATCTGTTGGTAATGCTTCTTCTACAGGAAAAACGCCTGGTTTTTTGAGTTTATTTTCTAGCAATAATTGGGCAATACTGCCGGTACCACAACCAGAAGCAGTTGCTGTATTTTCATGTACTAAATTTGAACAATAAACGGCTGTTTTCCCATTTTTTTTTCCTGTCACTTCTGAACGAACTGCTACGCCAATACCACTCAAACTATCGGTGAAATCTGTCATTGAATGGCTGACATGAGACAGGAATTCAATCATGTAACGACGCTGCATTAACCATTTGGGAAAAATATGTGCTGCCATCCAAGTCAGGTGATTGTAAAAATCGGGTACTGAACCAAATTTAGTAATTACAGTTTTCACTGATGGGAAGGCTTTGGGTAATGTAAAAGTTTCTGGCA
This sequence comes from Nostoc sp. CreGUA01, assembly GCA_034531095.2. Taxonomy (GTDB): domain Bacteria; phylum Cyanobacteriota; class Cyanobacteriia; order Cyanobacteriales; family Nostocaceae; genus Nostoc. The sequence goes on from JAVRBV020000069.1 coordinate 82,267, forward strand.
TATCAAACCAGTAAACTCCACTGTCTTCATAGGGAGGTGGAAAGTTAACTATTTCTCTTTCACTATAGGGTTTGACTATTTCCCATTTTCCATTTATCCAAGCTTCAAAAGGATGTTGCAATCCCAGAAAAGTTGTTCGCATGACTGTAATGCCAGCGCCACCAGAACCAGAAACTAAATAACTTAAATGGATCTTTTCTGGTTGCTCGAATTGTTCAACGCCCTGACGTACCATGCTGTTAGAAATACCAGGAAAAATGCCAGTATTAATAATTGCTGTCACTCCAGCAGCAGCAGCTTGTTGATGATAATTGAGAGCTTTATTAGTATAAGAACGATGGTCGCTGACATCTAGATAGTTAACGCCTTGAGCGATACAAGTCTCTAAAACATTAGTATCCCGGTAGTGAAATGGCCCTGCACAGTGGATGACTAAATTAGAGTTAGCGATCGCTTCTCTTAATTTATCAATTTCTGCTAAGTCTAATACTAAAAATTCTACTTGCCCTCCTGAAGATAAGCTAACGCTTTTCCCAGTCTCGGCAGAACGTCCCGTAATTGTAATTTGTGCCTGCGTATAGCTAGCTAGATCCTGAGCAACACTGCTACCAATGCGCCCCCGTCCACCAAGAATTAAAACTCTGTCTGTCATTACTCCGGCATTAGTAACATTAACTTTATTTCATCAATTTTTTGCCTCTTTTGTCATCAGTTATAAGTGTGATTTATTGCATTTAATGAAATTCCTGCTACAGATATGTTGTAGGGTAGCACAGCTGTGCTACCCTATGTTTGCGCTGCAATTTGCCTGACTACTGTTAGTGCTGAATAACTTACCCCAGCGGTGCCTTCGCCGGGATGGGTAGAGTCACCAACTAACCACAAATGTTGGATTGGTGTACGATTAGCAAAACCAAACGGACCAAAAGTGGGAATTCTTTGACCAATACCGCCAACTATACCGCGATCGCGCCCTGTGTAATGTGCAAAACTGCGGGGCGTTGCAGCTTCTACGTGAATAATCGTTTCTGGTTTGAGATAAAAGTATTCGGCAAGACGAGCGATCGCTTGTTGGGTATACTTTTGTTTTAATCCTGGATAATCTGGAGTTTGCCACCACGGTGTAGGATCGACAAACGATGAAGCGATAATTGTGGCTTTACCTTCTGGGGCGCGACCATCTCCAGGATGACTGACGGAAACAAATAAGGAATTATTCTCGCCAATGGGGCCATTGGCATCATACATAAATTGTAAGTGGGGTGGACATTCCAAGGGGATAGCGCTGGCGTCTACACCCAAATAAACCACAAAGGCGCCGGATGCTTGGGGGAGTTTTTCCACTCTGTTTTGATAACCAGATGGGGCTTTTTCTCCTAACAACTGCACCAAGTTTTGCACGGTGACGTTGCTAACTACATGGTCGGCTGTTTCTGTCCACACTTGGCCGGTTTTCTGATTTCTAATCACTACAGCGGTGGCTTTGCCGTTTTCGACTTTGATTTCTTCTACGGTGTGGCGCATCAATAATTTGCCGCCATCTCTTTCTAAAGATTCTACCAGGCGATCGCTTAATACTTGCATACTACCTTCAAGATGAAACAATCCTTGGGGCAGTTGCGATACACTCAAGGCTGTGGCGGCGTAAAGTAATGCTGTTTCTTCTGCATTCACTTGGGAATACAACTTCAGTTGCAAATCTAAAAATGTTCTCAGTCGTTGGTCGTTTCCCACTCCACATAACCGCAAAGCATCTCCCACCGTGAATAAAGTGAAGGGTACAGTAATTAATGTACTGGGACGTACCGCTTGGGTTAACTGCCACAAATCCCATAAATTACGTGGTGGTAGCACTGGGTCGCGTCCTTGAAATTCCCAACTAGCATTAAATAAACTTGCCATCAATTGCCAGAACGGTTCGCTACCAGGGAATTGCCTTTGCCGTTCCTGTTGCCATTTCTCTGGGTCGCGCCAAACATTAATCGGCGTAGTTTCCCCTGGTAAATACACCGCACAAGCAGGATCGCAAGGTGTGGCTGCTGGTAAATCTATTTCCAATTCTGAGAAAATCCGGTGGTGAATTCCCCCTGGTTCCAACCCTGCAACTTGAGTTGCACCGACATCAAAGGTAAATCCTTGGCGTTTAAATGTCGAAGCACAACCTCCTGGTGCGATCGCTTGATCTAAAATTAAGACGCTGTAACCTCTATGAGCTAATAATGCCCCAGCAGTCAGTCCACCAATTCCCGCACCAATGACGACCACACGAGATTTAGTTTTTTCAGCAGAAATCTTGGACATTGATACTTATTTTTTATAATTCTTAACATTACTATTCATAATTTTACAGCGTTATTGATTGAAGCACAATCGTTGCTAGGGGCGCATCGACCTGCACCTTAGATGCATCGACCTGCACCTTAGATGCATCGGCTTGCACCTTAGATGCATCGACCTGCACCTTAGATACATCGCCTTAGGGATTACCAAGAAATAAATTATCCAATCTTGTGGGGTGGGCATCTTGCCCGCCCTATGAACTGGGCGGGCGAGACGCCCACCCCACAATAAAATAATTGGATATTTTTTTATTTGGAAGTCCCTTGTATCATGTGCGCCTAATCAGTTATCAAAAAAACTCTCCGCGTCCCCGTGTCCCCGCCTCTTTGTGTCTTGATACAATTCGACTTTTTCAACTGGGCTTTATACTCAAAACTAAAGTTTTCATTCATACTTCTTTCGTCCTGACTCCTGCCCTTTGCTTCTTGGCTTGTCTTATAAGATAAAGGAGTAACATAGCTCCTCGCACCCAAGTAGCAATGACCTCAACCGTGGACAAATTTCCTCGTCTAAATGCTCCAAACCTGCACAAATTACCTAATGGTTTGACAATCATAGCCGAGCAGATGCCAGTTGATGCCGTAAATCTCAGCTTATGGATAAAAGTTGGCTCAGCTGTAGAATCTGATGCCATTAACGGTATGGCTCACTTTTTAGAGCATATGATTTTTAAAGGAACAGAACAACTGGCTAGCGGTGAGTTTGAACGTCGGATTGAAGAACGGGGCGCTGTGACCAATGCCGCTACTAGCCAAGACTATACTCATTACTATATAACTACTGCGCCGAAAGATTTTGTTGAACTTGCGCCGTTACAAATAGATGTAGTAACTAATGCCAGTATTCCTGATGATGCCTTTGAACGGGAACGATTAGTAGTTTTGGAAGAAATCAGACGTTCAGAAGATAATCCCCGCCGCCGCACTTATAGGCGGGCGATGGAGACAGCGTTTGATAGGTTACCTTATCGGCGTGCGGTGTTGGGGCCAGAAGAAGTAATTGCTGGACTCAAACCCCAGCAAATGCGAGATTTTCATGGGACTTGGTATCAACCCCAGTCAATTACTGCTGTGGCTGTGGGTAATTTGCCCGTAGAAGAATTAATTGCAACTGTTAGCCAAGCATTTATACAAGTTACTAAAACTCCCCACTCCCCATTGCCCACTCCCCACTCCCCACTCCCCATTGAATCACCATTTACAGAAATAGTTCGTCGAGAATTTATTGATGAAACTCTGCAACAAGCGAGATTAGTAATACTGTGGCGGGTTCCAGGAATGATTGAACTGGAACAAACTTATGGGCTGGATGTTTTAGCAGCAATTTTAGGACATGGGCGAACATCAAGACTAGTGCAAGATTTAAAAGAAGAACGGAAATTAGTTTCTTCAATTTCAGCAAGCAACATTAGCCATCAGTTGCAAGGTACATTTTATATTTCAGCTAAATGTGCAGTGGAAAATTTAGCAGAAGTAGAAAATGCCATCGCCGAACATATCTGCAACCTACATACAGAGTTGGTGAAAGAATCAGAAATTGCCCGTGTGCGGCGAAGAGTAGCCAACAGATTTATCTTTGGTAACGAAACACCAAGCGCTCGCGCTGGGTTATATGGCTATTATCAATCTTTGCTGGGAGATTTGGAACCTGCATTTAACTACCCAGCGAGAATTGAGACTCAAAATGCTACTGACCTAATGCAAGCAGCGAAAAATTATCTTTCACCAGATGCTTATGGTGTAGTTATTATGAAGCCCTAAGTATGCAGGGATTATACCATTTTAGATTTTGGGCATTGTTGATTTCATGTATGAAAACGATTGTGCATGACATCAAAATCCTGTAGAGACGTTGCAATGCAACGTCTCTACATCTGGGTTTATCCCACGAGCCAGACGTTGAATTGCAACTACATCTCGATTACAGCAGTTTTCATGCATTTGAACCACATCTGTCGTAAGGGCACAGCAATGCTCATTGGTGTCAACTTAACGCGAAACCGATGTTCCGCAAGGAACTGAAGTTCCTTGCTCATAGCAAAAGTCATCTGAAGATGACTAAGATATACTTAAAAATCTTTAGTCATCTTTAGATGACTTTAACTGTTAGCCAAGAAATTTATTTCTTGGCGGGCGAGGAAGCCAACAGATAAGCTATTTCTAACTTAAGTTGACACGCATGA
>JAVRBV020000070.1:0-37104 GCA_034531095.2 Nostoc sp. CreGUA01
GCGTACTCGTTGGGTGTTGCGCGTCCGCCCACCGTTAAAACGGCGGTCTCATAGCTGAAGTCCATTGAAATGGACTGTAATTTTCAGTCCTATAAAGAGGACTTTCGCTATTAGCCAGGAATTGAAATTCCTGGCGGACGGGGGGTTTCACGTTAAGTTGACACCAATGACAGCTGTGCGCCCCTACGATGGGACGCTGGCATTGAGCGATTTGGGATAAAAATATTGACACCTGCGGAGTTTTTGCAATCTATTGGAGCATTGTCATGAGCAACCTCAGCGTCCAGCTTCCTGACTCTTTGTACAAAAGTTTGCAGGAACTTGCTAAACAAGACGGGATTTCTATCGAACAGTTTGTGGCGACAGCAGTTGCGGAAAAAATTGCTGCACTAACAACTGAAGTTTATCTAGGGGAGTTAGCAAAGCGAGGCAGTCGAGAAAAATACGACGCAGTTTTAGCGAAAGTACCAGATATTGAACCGGAATCTTGCGATCGATTACCGACAGTCTAATGAACAGATTAAACCTTTTATCCGGCCTTGGTGCATACATCAGAATCCAACCATGAGTCTAAAATAAGTCTAATGAACAGATTAAACCTTTTATCCGGCCTTGGCTTGCCAGATCAATACAGTGATAAAGACTACCTTTCCAGCCAATAGGAGAAAGTAAAATATTTGTATCAAACACTACTACTGGTAGCACTGTCTGTCCTCATGCACCAAGTCATCTATGAATGACTCACGCATCTGGATCGGTTTCTAATTCGTGGCGCTTTTGACGGTAAACTTTGTAGCGATCGCTAAACTGCGTTAATTTGTGACCTTGGCGTTCTAGCTCTTGGGCTAAACGACCCATAACTTCTGGTACAGTTTTCTCAGCTTCATCAATATAAGCCGAGGTAATTTTCCCTTCATCGGCAATTTTGCGAAACTGGCGTAACAGTGTACTTTTACCCACCCCGCCTTGACCCCAAATGTTAAACAAAAAACGCCGGCGGTCATCTTCAAGAGGTAAAGCCAAATTTTGACGAAATTGGTTTATCTGGTCTTCACGACCCACAAAACCTGATTGTTGACGCTGCTTAAGAATATCTTGTAGACTCTTGGGCTTGTTTTGTGGGTTCATTACCAGATTTTATTTGCAGGTTCTAGTGTCTACAGGGTAACTACTAAATATGCAGGCTGTATTTCGGAATTTGTGAAGAAGAATAAAGGCGTCAGTCGTCAGAATTCAGTATGAAATCAGCAACGCCAGAATTCAAATCCTTGCTCACAGCATATTACCCATGAAGATGCACTCAAGATTTAGCAAAGATATGACACGACTAATTTGGAAAATATCTGAGTAATTATTAAGCGCAGTTTACAGAGAACATTGGTATTAAAGTCAGCTTTAAACCGCACCTTTAGTACTTTTTAGATGTAGTTTTGCAAAATACAAAGTTTAGTAAATATTACTACAATTGCTATACAGGCATCCATTGGGCAAAAGCTTTGCCGTGTCTCTTATTTGATTAAAATTTTGATGCTGGCATTCAGATGTATACTAACAATTTTTCTATTATTTTTTTAAATTATCACCATAAATATTTTCCAAAATTTCAGTGTTATCACTGAAATGTTTAGGGAAAGCAATAGTTATATTGAAAACGCAAAGATGAATACACAAGGAGCTTGTGAATCATGAAATTTTCTACAATTATCAAAGGTGGCGTTTGCGTATTAGGTTTAGTTGGTGTTAGCAATTTCTTTGCTGCACCTGCAAAAGCAGATCAAGCTGCTGCTCGTGGCGCAGTTACACTAGTTAGACCATCAGGTTCTTCTATCAGCGTCAGTGGTGAATTGGTTGCGCCTGGTGGTATGCAATTCCCAGGCCCATTAACAGTTACACCCACATACGAAGGTACTCTGGGTGGAAACGATGAAGCCATAACAGATCTAACAATAGATCCAGGTGTACTTGAAGAATCTGTGTTAACTGGCGGCACCACAATTGAAGCAGCGATCGCAGCAGCGATTACTGCGGGTGCTTTTACTGATGTTGTAGACATCGCAACTTTGGTTAGAGCAGCTAGTTCTGGTGGTTTAGAATAGATTGATTGTTAGCTCAAAGAAAATCACGATAGTGTAAAAACTCATCGGCTCTTAGTCTAGATTTTCTTGGCTTTGGTTTTAGGAAGCATTGCCAGTAGTAGAGATAAAATCATTTTGCATCTTCACACTAGGCATTTGCATCAAAATATTTGGTAATACGCAAATAAAATCCTTGAGTGACTGTCCTTTACCTATATCCATAGTTTTGATGCGGGATTAGGTAAAAAGGGACATGTAACAGATTTCAGAAAAAATACAGCCCCTTAAATTCAAGTCAGGGGCAGTATTTCCAAACTTATCCACTATATTACCATATAAACCCGGTTTCTTTAAGAAATCGGGCTTTTGATGTTTGTTTAAATAGATACTTCACGAAATCTTTTAAATTAGGCAAGAGGCAAGAGGCAATAGGGAATAGGCAAAAACTAGAAAGCAATAGGGATAAGACAATAAGGCAATAATTACTCTTGTCTTTTGTCCTTTGCTTTTTGCGTTTCTTGACTAAGTGTTAATCCTTATACCAAATTTTAGTAGTCTAGCAATCAAATCTTTTCAGAAGTTACCGATATATTGCTCATGCCAATCTAAAAAGCATGAGGAATAAATCAATCATGTATAGCATGTTTTATGAATTATCTGTAACTATCAAAAAAAGCATTTGCTTGCTGGGTTTTATCAGTTTAGGTAACTTTATTGCAGCGCCAGTACATGCACAACAAGCTGTGGCGCGTGGTGCTGTTTCTATAGTTTCACCTTCTGGCGCTTATCAAAGTGTTAGTGGTGAACTGTTTTTGCCTGTTAGTAATAATGTTTTAAATCCCGGCACAAACACGACTCTAACAATCACACCTACTTTTACAAATATTGGAGCAAATAATGAAAGAATAACTTCATTATCTCTCACGGTAGGAACAGCTACAGAAATAATAGCAAACAATAACAATTTGCTTTTGAATCAAAATGTAGAAACAGTCAATAATTTAACATCAATTCCTGATGCAGGCTCTCTGATTGAGACAATTAACGATACTAATGGTTTAGGGGCTTTGGAATAATTCATAAGTATTTAATGTTATGGCTGCATCTACAAATATCAGGAATTTTGAGACAATAGGCAAGAAGTTTTAAGTTTCTAATTTTTTGAGAAAATAAATAATCACTCTAGTCTGTTTTTGGAGATATTGAATAATCAATATGAATGTGTAAAAAACTACATATAGTACATTTGATTTTTGAAATATAGGTAGGGTGTGTTATGCCGTAGGCTAACGCACCGCAAATAATTCATTCAAGGTGCGTTGCGCTGCGCGACAACGCACCCTACATATACTTTATCTTTAAAACCTATAACCTCCTTTAATTTGCATATCAAACCCATTTTCGCCTGTACCGATTAGAGACTCTAAAAAAACATTATTATCTGGAAACTGATGTCTAAAAATTAATCCGTAATTTATGCCTGAGACTCGGCTATTTAAGCCTACATTTCTCGTGGCATAATTTTTCAGATAAGCACCAAGAGAGAAATTTGTACCGAGTCTTTGTAACCCCTTTAATTCATAGAAAAAACTTTCACCAAATTCTAGGTTTGTATTAATATTCAGACCTGTGCTAGTACTAAGTTCACCGCTAAAAAGTCCTAAGAATTCACCATTACTATTTTCTTGAATAAAAGCGATCGCAGGTGCTAAAGAAAAGCTTAAATGTTTCTGTTGACGATTAAAGTAATAGCTTAAAACAGTGGAAAACGGATTATTAGCGTTCGATGCACTATTCCAATTAACTTGCAATGATGGTACGTGAGTATTGATAGCTGCTGGTTTTTTATTTGAGTCTAACTGGACATGAGTTTTAATATAGTTCACCACAGCATTAACATATATGCCTACAGATGGTTCTGGTAATCCTAAATTATTATTAGAAACTCCTGGCGCTGATTGAGCATCTATATTAAACCAAGTTCCTAAGCTAGCACTATAGTTTAAGTCACCACTAGAACCCGCAGCTAATAATTCGACTGAAGGTAAAGAAAGATAACCATTAAAACCATTAAAACTTACACCTATGAGGTCAACTCTGGTAAGTTCAAAATAATCGAATGCCAAATCAAATGTCCGGACTGGAAGTGGCACTATAGTATTGTCTGCTGAACTGAATTGCTGGACAAATTGTCTCCCTTGGGAGTTAGTCAAAATAACTTCGACGGCACTAGACTCGTTAACGGGAGTAATGGCTGTATTATTCAAAGGAATTTGATTTCCTATGAAAGTCAAAGGGCCAAATCTTTCATTAGAAAGTCTAAGGGTTGAAAAGAATGTATCACCTGGATCTAAAAGTTCAATATTTCTTCCTAAAAATTGGACGGCGCGTTTGTGATTTCCTGTTCGCAGTTCCAAAATACTAGAATTATTGGGAGTAATTTTACTTTCAATTGTCATATTACCAGATACCTGTTCCAGGTTACTGGCTGCATTAGAATAGGCTAAAGTACGATTAAGTCTGTTATTAATTTGTCTTCTTTCATTTGGTGTAGCCTTTGTATTTAATTCAGCAAAACTTTCTCCGTTTTTAAATCTTTCCCGCGCTTCTGTTAAACTTTCATCAATATTATCTATTTTAATAAATTTAAAAATTCCACCTAATGCCAGTCCTAAAGTAGAATTAACTGTTTGTATCCCATCAATACTAAAATCACTAAAATTAGCTGTAATTGAGAATCCTGGACTAGCAAAAACATTAGAATAACTAGCACTAATTTTTTCCGGGTCATATTGGATAATGGTGCGGTTGTGAGGAAAGCTAGCATATAATCGGTGCCAATCAGAAGTTTTTTGCGGAGCCTGGGATAAAACTTCAAATTGGGGATCTCTTTTGCCAAAAGATACCCAAAATAAAGAATTTAAATAACTTAAGTCTCTCTCAGTTTGTGTGAGGTCAGGATTGACTGCTATATTCAATAAATCCAAATTATCAAATCTCCCTTGTTGGGCAATTTTAACACCCGGTAATGAAGAAACGGGAGCAGTAAAACCAAAACCTTCACCTGTCAAAATATTTCCCCAAAAAATACCAGCCGCTTCTAGAGCAGAATCAGGAATAATTTCGCCTAATTGGAGTCTAACATTTCCTCCATCTAGTAGAGGCTTTAAATTTGTAGTCGGAAAGGCTTGTATAATTCGAGGGGTATTAGTAGCATCTAAAAAATCAAATAAAGCTTCGCCACCTTGACTACTCAAGGTCGAACCACTACCAATATTTGGGGTAGGATTTCTCAGCACTGTGACATTAGGATCTTCAGGATTAACTCCGCTATTAATTATCACTCTACCAGCGGGTACTCCCTCAGGATTAATTAGTTGTCCTGCTATAGAAACTATAGAAAAATTATCAATTCCAACTTCGCCTACTAATTCGTCAAAATTTACAGGTAAAGTATTCAGAGATTGTAACCCCCAAAATGCTTGGGTTGATGTCATATTTTGGGTACTGTAATTTTCAGAGCTTCTACCTTGGTAGAGAATACCTGCTTGTGTACCTTTGGTTTCAATTACTAATCTATTGTTATCGAGAACCCAGTAAAACTGGTCAGATTCAGGGAATTTACCATAGGTAAATTTTTGAATAATCTGATTATCTTCAGAAAATCTGATACTTAAATTTGTATCTATATAATTTTCGTCTTGATTTGGTTTAAATAATTGAGGTTTAAAAGTCAGGTTATCTGTTGGATTAGTAATCCAAGGATACCTATTGGCACTTGCAGAGAGAGCATCAATAATTATTTTCTTTTGGATTATTTGTTGTTGCTTTTTTGTTCGACGTAATTTTTCTATTAGTAATTGTTGCTGGAGTGTGTATGGTTTTGCTTCATTTGAATTTGATGGTTTAATTATATCTGCTTCAGGTTTTTCTTCATCTTGTTCAGGAGGCTTGGGAGGTTTGTCTTTATATTCCTCAATTGGGATAACGTCAGCTATGGTGAATTTGCGTAATTTTTTTGGCTTCTCTGAGTTAGAGTTAGCATTTTTTAAAGCCTGTTTTAACAGTTCTTTACTTTGGAGGTGTTCTATTTTATCTGATTGATCAGTAGCAATTATAGTAACATTTTTTTGGCTGTTTGTGTCGAGGGCGATCGCACTTTTTTCAATTAATCCAATTTTCCATAAAATTGTTGAAGATAACAAACACATTCCAATAAATTTTACATTTTTTTTCCATCTCATTAGGGAGATATGGGTAATTGTTTGACTTGATTTTTTCAAGGGTTTCACAATAAAAGATGTTGGCAGTTCAAACTATTTGACATTGGCTAATGTCGGAAATTAATCATTATTTAATATTTCAAATTTTGATTTATTACTGGTTTATGTGATTCGATGCACTCAACAGTGTTTCAGTAAATGTAGATAGATCGAAAAAAATTGATTTTTTATCCTGTCGGTAAAGAATAAAATAGGATTAAGCAGATTTACCGCAACAAGAGTGTAATTCTTGAGCAAAGATTCAACCTCAGCAAAATCACCAAAAGTCAAAAATTCAGCTATTTATTAACCGTATAAATACGTAATTTGAGGATATTCAGTCGCAAAAATGGAGTAAAAAAATATGTTTCAGGCCACTCGCCGCCGTTTGGCAATTTGGTACACGGCCGTAACTGCCGTATTACTACTACTATTTGCTAGCGGCGTTTATTTATACGTCCGCAGTACACTGATTGAGCGAATTGACGATACCCTTAACCATGTAGTGGAAATAGTAGAACGATGTTTAACAACGAACCCATGTGCATCTAGACTCATAGTTGAGCCAGTCAATTCCGGCGCTGATAAATTTCTGATTAATCTAGAGGCGAGTTTTCCTGAGAATGCCGACAGCGTAGAAGATGACCACATCGATCTAGAATGGTTTAGTCCCACTGGCGAATTACTTTGGTCAACGCTATCCGAACCCCTAAATATTCCCATTCATGGCAACCGCACCGGTGAAACCGTCCGCGTAGTCAAGGGAAAAAGTGAGACAGAGAAAGCAGAAGATAATAAACTCCTAACTCCTAATTCCTCACTCCTAACTCGCAACTCCCCACTTTTATTGCGACAAGTCACACAACGGGTAGAAGTGGGACGGCAAGTATTAGGATATCTGCGTGTTAGTCATCCTTGGTTTGAAGTTACTAAACCCAGTCGCCAATTAATTTTTGATTTGGCATTGGGTATTGGGTTAATGGTGGTTTCTGTGGGAGCAAGTGGCTGGTTTCTTTCGGGTAAAGCTATGGAACCAGTAGGTGAGTCTTACCAACGCCTCAAGCAATTTACTGCTGATGCTTCTCACGAACTGAGAAGTCCCATTACTTTGATTCAAACCAATGTGCAAGTCGCCCTTGCTGATTTGGATTTAGCAGAAGCAGAAACCACTACTACTTCTGTGCAATATCGCCAACAATTAAAAATGGTAGAACGATTAACACAGCGTTTGGGTAAGTTAGTCAATGATTTACTGTTCCTAGCAAGACAAGATAGTGGTATTAGCAAAGATGCCTTTGCGCCTTGTCCTCTGGATGCTTTGCTGATGGAAGTACTTGAAGAACAACAGCTATTATTTCCTGAAAAACAAATTGCCTTGACTCTAGACTTAGTTGATCCTCCCGCCTCGGAAACTAGCCCGAAATTACTAGAAAATTGGTTTACAGTTGTGGGCAATTGGGATCAATTGGTGCGACTGTTCACAAATTTGATTGCCAATGCTTTGCATTACACACCAGCAGGTGGACAAGTAAAAGTAGAATTGGCGCGGATAGAGGGAATAAATCGCGTTTCTGGAAGACGTTATATCAGCGGCCAGTTGCAAGTTAAAGTCAGTGATACTGGAGTTGGAATTCCACCAGAGGCGCTACCGCGCTTGTTCGACCGCTTTTATCGAGTAGATCCGGCGCGTACTCATAGTACTGGGAATACAGCTACAGCAAGCGTTACAGGTTCAGGATTAGGATTAGCGATCGCTGCTGCTATTGTCGAACATCACCAAGGTCATATTCAAGTCGAAAGCACCCAAGGCATTGGCACCACCTTTACCGTGACTTTACCAATAACTGTTGATTGACAATCCCACCCCTAGAAGGCTGGATTTTACGTTGACTATATTGTTTCCTCTGGCAGATGTAAATGTTCGGCTTTTTGACTAGCAGGATATGGGGAAACGAGACAAATTAATTAATATAAAAATGCCTGCGGCGAAAATAATCACAATCTGTATACTTCTTTAATGGTTGAGCTTTTCAGTCTTTGGAAGTAAATATTATGTCCAAAAAGATCTGATTTTCAAGTCTAGAGTTAGATGTAAAACGCATAAGTTAATTGTTAAATTAAAAATGAAATTTAAGAATTGAAAACTCAAAAGTCACAATACATGAAATAACTAGAATTACATATCGAATAAATATACTAATCTTCTTAAAGTCCTGAGTCCTGAATTTTGATATTTAAAGCCAACGTAAATTTTCCCAGGAGTTCATAATGGTCAATCTTTCTCAAAATCTTCGCAAATCGGCTGAATTTTTGGGTGCTGTTTGTGGAGGACTGCTAATTACCCTACCAGCGATTCCTCAAGCAGTAGCACAACAATCTACTCCTACTCCTCAGGTTAATCCTTGTCCTAGTATTTTCTATGAAGAACCACATAACTCTCGCGTTGTGGTACCACAAGGATGTCCTCCCAATGCCCTAACTCAAAGACTAGCAGCCCAAGGACTTCTTCCTCTTCCTGCGACTCCATCACCAGACCAAGCAAGATTAGGTGTCGGTGGTGAAGAACCTCCAGTATCATCACAAGCGCAACCAGTTCCCTCAGTTCAGGGAGAAGCACCTCCTGTGTCACCACAACCAGATGCTACGCTACCAGCAGAACCACGACAAGCCCCTAGTACGACAATCGCACTGGCAAATGGTAGAGTTAATATCAGATTGGTGAATGACACTGCGGCGAATATAACTTACCAAGTTATTGGTGATACAGCACCGCGATCGCTACAAGGTAAATCTGATGTCACACTCCAAAATCTAAGCGCACCACTAACAGTAACATTTGAACGAGAAGATGGCGGACAGTTAATAGTTACTCCACAGCCTTCTTCAGAAACAGGAAGCTTAGAAGTTACATTTAACGAAGCCACCAATGCAACCCAAGGCAGAAGTGCTATGAGAATTGAAGCAAGCGGTTCAGTGTTTTTGAATTAGTAAGGTAGCACAGCTGTGCTACCTTAGTGCGTGTTTCATTCAAAAGATTTGCAGTGTCGTATTTCTACTTCTTGAGCATTGTTGTCAGCTTATCCAGCAATAGCATTTCTTGTTTGCTATCTTCCAATCTTCGCGCCAGTATAATCGCTCTTTCATAAAAATTACGAGCAGTTGGGTAATTACCCATCTGTTCGTATAATTGACCGTAGGATTCAAAAGATTTTAATTCTTCTCGCACATTTTGTAATTCTTTAGCGAGTATTAAACGTTCCTCTAATAAATCAAAGGCGCGTTCGTGGCGTCCTACAGCACTGTGGGCTGTAACTAAACCATCAATTGCACGTAATTCATTAGTGCGATCGCGGTTAATTTTAGCAATCCGCATTGCTGCACCATAAGTACCAATGGTGTCTTGATAATTTCCCGATGCTAGATAAGCATCACCTAAATTATTTAAAGTATTTGCTTCACCAATAACATTACCTGTTTGACGCCGAAAAATTAAGGCATTTTCATATAACTTAATTGCCTTGCCGTAATCTCCCAACCTCGCCGCTACTAATCCCAAATTACTCAGAGATAGTCCTTGACCTTCGATATTTTTGACATTCTGAGCGATTATAAGTGCCTCTTGGACTGTTTTGCCAGCAGCAGCAAATTCTCCTTGTTGCAGCAGAAATGTAGTAATATTATTTAGCACAAAAATCTGAGATTGAAAATCTTTAGTATCACGAGCGATCGCTAATGCTCGCCGTAAAGCATCTTCAGCTTCTTTGAAAGTACCTAGTTGGATATAAGCCTTAGCAAGCAAATTATAAGTCAAACCTTGGGCTTTCAAGTCACCAATTGAGTGATATAATTCTAGCGCCCGCAAGCAAGAAGCAATTGTTTTGTTGGCATATCCTGAAGCGTATTGTTGTTCGCCGATATGTAGCAAACTATCTGCTTCATCTCTGGATTGTCGCCCAACAGAACTATTTAAAGGACGGTGGAGTTGTTCGGTAATATCAACCGCACCCGCCGCTATGGGAGTCAGCAGAAAAGTAAAGAGTAAAAAGCTGTGCAAAAGTACCTGGCGATGAAAAATCCCAGTTACATCAACTAAGTCTACCTTGTGCCTGGGAAATACAAGCTGTTGTCTCATAAAACTTATACCAATTTGGGATTTTAGATTTGGGATTTTGGATTAAAAGCCTTTGCTACGAAGCTATTCCAAGAATTTCAAACAATACTCGCTATTCCAATTTGGTATTACGCATCGAGTTGCAAGCTCTAAGTAGAAGGTCTAGAGTGAAGTTTTAATTTTATTTTGAAGACAACACATACTCGCATTTATACTTAGATTAAAGTTGAGTAAAATCTTCACCAAGATAAATAGCACGAATATCTGTGGGCAATTTGTCCTCTAGCATACGATAGCCTTCCTGGAGAAAATTGGCTACTTCGTTAGGAGCGATCGCTTCTCCTTCGGCTTGCAAATAGGCAGCAATTCGAGTGTCACTCCAATGGAAAGTTTGCGACATCAACACAATTAAGCGCAGAATCGGAGGCAATTGGTCTAACGCTTGTTCTACATAGCACCATAGCGGCGGTGAAGTAGCTTCCAGAGAATAGTGAATTGCTTCTGTTGGTGGTACTTTAATCTCGTTAATACAGAAAGCAGTCATGTTAATTAACCAATTTTGCATAGTTAAGGTTTCTTCACTCGATTCACCACGAGTTAAATTTAATCCACCGAGTTCATAGTAGATATGTCGCCAAGTCAGGGCAAACAGATAATCTGCTTGCACAGGCGATCGCGCCGAATGCCGAATTAAGGTATACACTATGGGACTATAACGACAAAAAATCACTGTAAAGTACTTCCCAGCATCCGGGTACTGCTGAAACAGAATCAGTAATTCATCGTCACTGTGATGAAACAGCGACTTCACTAGGGGGTGATTAGCTTCAGGAAAAGAAGGAATTTGCATCAGCCTTGGGATTGATAGTTGTTAAAAATAATTTTGACAATTGCACTCTTGTAGTTAATCGCATAATATCTTGGTGTTGCTCAATTTGTAGCCCCAGACTCAGACTAGTTAAATATTGATAAACTAAAAACAAGGACTTATTTTTAGTCTTGATTGACAATCATAAAAGCCTCTCTCTTATAGAATCCTTATTTGTTCATGGTTATAGCAGTTAGCGTGATATCGTTCCTCTTGAGTCCCCTTACCTTAGCCTCCTTTTTGCCCTCCCTGCCTTTGGATAGCATCTTTTCCACCCAAGGCATCATGGTAATGCTATTGGCGGCTTATGCTGGTGCCATGTGGATGTTCCTCACCAGCGCCCCAAAAGTACACACCGTGATGGTGTCAGACTTGGAAATTGCCCGACAGTTGTATGAAGGGCTACTAGATTTACCAGCAGCTGAAGTGCCTTTGCACTACTACTACAACTACGAACAAACAATAGGCGCAACTGGAATCGATCCGCTGTATATGTCTACCGGGCCGAGTTTCTCAAGTAAAACCATGAATAATGCTAGCGAAGGGCTGTGGTATCAATTAAAGAAAAATACCCAGCTACACGTTATTACTGGTGCAAGTTTAGGTAGCAAAAATCAGCAACGTCACGTCTGCTTTGACCACGAATGCCTGGAAATGATTTTAATGCGAGTGGAAGTGCGCGGCTTAAAATTCAAGATTCGCAACCAAAAGCCCCTGAATTTTTTGGTCAAGGACTATGAAGGGCGCGTGATTGAACTGGCTGAAGTAGCGAATTAGTTCAGAAGTCAGAATTCAGAATTCAGAATTCAGCTAAAGCTGTAGCTAGTGCCTTAGAATTTGGGCGATCGCTGTATCTTAGAAAGAGTAGGGTGTGTTGTCGCGCAGCGCAACGCACCATTTTAATATGGGTGTAAATAAATTGGAAAAAATGTACACATCTCACCTATATGAAACAGATTTCTATGCTTGGACGCAAGAGCAGGTTAGCTTAGCCCTAGTTTGAAACCCTATCTTGATGAAGTTTTTCTCACTGTTTATGAACTAGGTTTAGCTTTAGCAATTCGAGAAACTGAGTTAAATGAAAACGTTTTTCCAGAAATCTGCCCCTACACTTTAGATGAAACTTTGAATCCTAAATTCTTACCAAATCCGAATCAAGTCAACTTAAAGCCAGGGCGAATAGAATTCGCGGCTACACAAACGAAGTCCGCCTGCGCGGACTAAGCAAGGAAAAATTGAGGATTTGAAACCCACGCAGGTGAGTTTTGCCTGTGTAGACGCGGTTTCTAACCGCCAATTTACTGTTTTATCACGTTAAACCGTGGCAAATAAAAGCAGCCCAATAACGAGGATCTGAAAAGGGAAATTGCTGAGTAGAGTTTTCGATTTCTTTAATTTGTCTGTTCAATTTAGCATACATATTATATTCAAGCTTCCATTGTTCATGTTCGATAGAACCTGAAGGATATTTTTTTCTATTTACTATCAGTTCTTTTTCCCTTGCTTCTACTTCCTGGAATATTTTGTTAAGGTCTACTTTTGTAAATTCTCGTAGCTGAATTTGGGCTTGCTGTAATGCTTCAGGACGGTTTTTACCTTCTTGCCGTTGCTGGTAGTAAAAAATGGAAAATAATGCTGTAGCTAAATCATTCACTGACCACAAAGTACTAACTACACTTCTAGCGCCAGCACACAAAAATCCTGTGGACAGAGTAAGAATATCATCAGTTAAGGAAGGAGTACCTAAATTAGTTTCGCAGCATGATAAAAAGACTTCTAAAAGTTGAGGGAAACGCCAGCTTGGAGTCATCAATTGTCCCAAGGTAATGCTACTGCCATGCGCTAATTTTAACTGTGATTCTAAAGGATTATCGAGGCGAGATTGGGCATGGTGGCAGGAATGAAGTACTTGAACTTGTTGTGCTAATTGTCGATAGTTGTTAGTAGTAGCTTGACTGCTACCAATTAATCTGTTTTCTCGTGGAATATTGTATATTTGGGCAAGTTTTTCGCCTTCAAATCTGGCACAGGGAAGGTTATCTTCGGCATCTTCCACAGTGCCATATTGTAAAGTCATTTTATCTACAGTGTCACGTTGTTGACAAAATTCTAAAATTTGGCAACTAGGGGTGTAACGAATCAGAAATTTATCTCCTAAATATTCCTGATATTCTCCTGTAGGCAAAGCGGTGAAGGGAATCTGATGCAGTAACAGGTGAGGTACTAAAATTAATTCTTCTATTCCTTGAAGGTGTTCGGATATGAGTTCAGAGATTTGTAGGCGTTCAGCTATTTCGCGGAGGATACTGTTAATTTGAGTTTGCCATTTTTTGGGTTCATCTCTATAAGGCAATAACCAATTCTGCTCAATCCAGCCTTGTAATATATCTAAGCCTTGTCCTATGCAGGTGTGGAGAGTAATTTTGTTTTGCTGCACGACAAAAATATAGGTATCGCTGTTGGTAGTGTAGAAACTGAGAATAGCCGTATTGGGTTGGTCAATTAGCTTTTGAATTTCTGATAATTTGAGGGGATTAACTTGAATTTCTCCAGCTAACACGGGATCTTCACGTCTGAGATTTTCCCAAACTTGTTGTTTTTGGGTTTCTAAAGTGGCGATCGCTTCATTATAAGCTTCCCAAGCAGCGCGTGTATCACTACGGCTATTGTTGGATTTACGGCTTTGGCGTTCTTGGTCAATTATTTGTTGCAATTCTTCATACTGCTGCAATAATTCTTGGACTTTTGGGGGGATGTCTTCACCTTGAGAGAGGTTGTAGCTTGCCATTAAGTCTACAAGAAGTTTAGAACGCGATCGCTCTGAGTATTCAAAGGCTTTTTCTATTTGTCCAGCATTGATGCAAGCTTGCACCATGTTTTGATAAACATTAATCGCTTCTTCTAAAATTTCTTGACGACGCGATTCAGATTTTGCCCAACTGCGGCTGGTTTCTACAGCTTCAATGGCTAGGCTATATCCTTCGATAGCTTCTAACCAACGCTTCGCGTTTGTAGCAATTTCACCTAGTTGGTTAGAAGCTGTAAAGCACTGTGAAGGAAAGGCTGTAGCCGTGAAAATTTCTAGGCCAAACCGACAACAAGCTATCGCTTGATCGATCTCTCCTAAATGTGTGTAGGCAATAGCCAGATTATTTTGGTTTTTAGCCCAATAATCGGGAAAACTATCACGGGTAAAAACTTGGAAAGCTACTTCATAATATTGAATTGCTATATCCAAATTTTCTGCTTTGTTGCCTATTATCCTTTGACTGTAAACAATACCCAAATTTTTTTGAGCCATTGCCCAATCCATAGGAAACGTCTCTTGACTGTAGATTTCCAAAGCTGCTTCAAAGGCTGCGATCGCTTGTTCCTGATTTTCCCAATAATAGATGTATGGCGGCTTTAAATATGCTATTCCCAAATTGTTTTGGGTTATAGCCCATTCTCTAGGAAATGCCTCTTTGGTATAAACTTGCAAAGCATCTGTATAAGTTTTAATAGCTATTTTCAAATTTATAAATTGAGTGTCTCTAATTCTCTCACGATAAGCATTTGCTAGATTGAGTTTTGTCTGTGCCCAATCATCAGGTAAAACCTCACAGGTGCGGACTTGCAATGCTGCTTGAAAGCAAGCGATCGCCATTTCCAAATTTTCTGCGCGATCGCCATGAATTCGTTCGACAAATACAGCACCTAAAGTGTTAAAAGTATTAGCCCATAATCTTGGAAAAGTTTCTTTTGTATAAACTGACAAAGCTGAACGAAGATAATCTAAAGCGTTGTCCAAATTTTCCGCTTTATCGCCCTTGACTCTTTGAAAATAAATGTCTCCCAAATTGTGTTGTAGTTTTGCCCATTCTTTAGGAAATGATTCATGGGTATAAATTGGTAAAGTAGCCTTGCAAAAGCTAATTGCCTGTTCTAAATTATCAGCTTTATCTCCATAAATACGATAACAGTAAGCCCGCGCCAAATTATTTTT
The DNA here is from genome assembly GCA_034531095.2 of Nostoc sp. CreGUA01. Classification (GTDB taxonomy): domain Bacteria; phylum Cyanobacteriota; class Cyanobacteriia; order Cyanobacteriales; family Nostocaceae; genus Nostoc. Next base: position 15,302 of record JAVRBV020000070.1, read on the forward strand.
GATTGACGCCCACATTTCAGGCATATCTTCGCATTTGACGATTTTTAATGCTTCATAGCAAGCTGATATTGCTTTTTCTATATTCTCGTGTTTATGTCCGTATATTCGACTACTATAAGCTACGCTCAGATTGGATTGTATTTCTGCCCATAATAATTTTGCAAACTTAAATTTTTTCTTACTTATAAATTCAGCACAAATTTCCCATCCGCTGACAGAAATCTCTAAGTTTAGCGCTTTATTCCCCAAAGGAAATTTGTAAATAATCTCGCTAAAACCACAAAGTTTTGTTCCTAATAAGATTGCTTTTTTAAAATCCATTTTAGACAGATTATCTGGTATTCTTGTCTGAAGCCAATTAAGAAATTCATAATTTAACTTATCTAAATTTGCTTCTATAAATGAATATGCAATCTCATCTTTACCAGTACTTATACTTTTATAGCTTACATGTAATGCTTCTTTTAGAAAAAAATAAAATTCAGTATTGCGGTTATGTTTAACTTGTTTAGATTTGGAATTACCGAATTTTTCCCCATTTTTATTTACTTAATCTCTAGTTATGCTTGCCACAAATTTCCGCCAACTTCTCTAGCAATTCTTCAGCTAAATCCAACAAGTCAGTTTCATCAAATTGATCACTACTTCCGCGATTATTTTCTGCAACTACCACACCACCCGCTAATACATTTTTGACAGCACAAATCCGATCATCTCCTTGAGATAAACTCAGACATTGTTCCAACTTAACAGCAATCTCTTGGGGCGATTTATCTTTTAGCAGCTTTCTTACCCTCACCGCTACCAAGTCATCACTTTGCAGGAAATTAGCTACTAATTCTACAAAACTTTGCTGCCCATCTTCGTCTTCTCCCCATGTTTCTAGCCAATCTCCATCAACATCATCACAATATAAATGGGCGGCTTCAAGCCCATACTTCATGATGTCATCCTGCACTTTTTGAGCAGCTTCTACAGCTTGTAAAAAGTTGTCTAATCTCTGTTGACGGTCAGATTGTTTTTCCTGAACCATAAGGACTCACTTTGTTAAGTAATAACGCGGCTATACAAATCCAGTAAATGGAAGTGACCGACAACTATAAATTAAATTTTAAATAACTACCTGTACTGAGATTATCGCTGTTAGATAATAATAAGTTGACTATCTGATTCACAAAATCAGTTGCACGGGGATTGTAACTTAAAAATAATCCTCTATCTATTGCCCAAAAAATTAGGGTATTTTCCCAATCATCAAACTTTTCTTGAGAAAATTCCTCTGAGACGCTAGTGAGTTGAATACATAGTGGACTCTCTTGCGTGCTGCTAACAATTATATCAGTTGCCATAGACAGGTCTGCAATATAGCGTAGTACAATTGTCCCGCCACAACTCTTAATATTATTACCAATAGAATCAATTAATTTGGCATCCTCGTGATTGAACTCCCCCGCCATCAATTTTCGTCTCCAGATATAAAATTTAGGGTCGTTTTCACTCAACCATTTAGGAAACAAGTAGCCATACCAATATTTTAAAGTTGGATTCAGCACTGTTAAAGCTGATTGCTGCTCTTCTTGGGATGGTAATGATTTAAGTTTCAGCAAAACTTCAGCGTCTTGAATCATTTGTTGCAAAAACAGGATGACAAATCTTTTAGCAGTCAGCGAACCCGGTTTGACATCTTTCACCCAGCGATTTATCTCTTCTAACCTTTTCGCTAAACCAGGATCTATAACAGATGCTTCCTGTATGAGTAATCTTAATTGTTTTTTAATTTCTTGGGCTTGCAAATAATGATGAACCTCAAAACTGGAGTTAGTCGCTGGAATTTTTAAGATTATTTTATCAGTCTAAGCGATGGGTGTAAAATTCCCCGTCTTGAGATTGGAGATATACTACCAAGCTAGACTTTAGTCCGTGCCAGCCTAAATATCTGCCAATCTCTCCAGCAATTCTTCAGCTAAATCTAATAACTCAATTTCATCAAATTCATCGCTAGTTCCCCGATTCATTTCTGCACCCGTCACATTAGCAGCCAAAACATTTTTCACAGCAAAAATCCTGTCTTCTTCCTCAGATAAACTCAGACATTTTTCCAACTCTACAGCAACTTCTTGGATTGTCCTTGTGCCCAAACGCTCTCTTACTTTCACTGCTGTCGGATCGTTACTTTCCAAGAATTTAACCACATTATCCCCACCAGAAAACTTCTCAACGGCTAGGCGCACATATTCCCGCACGCTCATGTTTGCCGCCAATGCCTTTTGGAAAACCACATCTGGTACATCTACTAGCAATACACCTTCGTTATCGCTGGCTTGATATAAATCATCCCCTTGTTTGACGGCTACCAGCAAATCTGCACCCAACGCATGTAAATAGTGCAACACTGATTCCAACTCATGCTCTTTTAACGCGGACTCCAATTTGGACACTGCCGCTTGCTGCACTCCCAGTTTTTCTGCTAGCTGTGCCTGAGTCAATCCTGCTTTATTACGTATTTCCCGCATGGCATCGGTAAGATATAGGCGCAGGTACTCTAACTTACCCGCCAAAATCACCTCTGGTTCGTCGCCTACGTTTTGCTGTAACCAAGCTTGAAAATTAGGTTTTTTCATGATTCCTCTGCTGCAATTCACGTAATCTCACTCTTGCAGGTTCTTTGTCTCTATCTTTGATAGCGTTGTCGTATTTCTTCATAAAGGCGTGCAGTACCACAAACTTCTGAGGTGTAGCAGCCGTTAAAATAAACCGTGGATTATGTTCGCTCTTGGTCATCCGTAACTCATACAAATCATCTTCCAGCTTCTCAAAGATGCCACTGGTAAGTGATGCGAGTCCTTTGTTACACAGGTAGCCAAGATTAACTTGCAGACGCTTGGTTTCGGAAGCACTCAGTAATGGTTTTGGTGGATTTTCTGGTTGCTCCTGTTCTGGAATCATCCTGATGAAAAAAGCAAGCAAATCTTTGGGGATTTCCCCATTGACATCTTGATAAAGTTCCCAACTCCAACTCACTTTCTACCTCACAGCATAATATTCTTTTTAACGAATGTCAATGTCGTTATTCTTTCAAAGGAATATCATATAAAATAAGTAAGTGCAACTTAGTTCAGAAGGCAGAAGTACGAAGGCAGAAGGCTTTTATGGAACCCACGTTTAAAAACGTGGGATTGAAGCAATGACGCTTTGTATCTCGCGCTACGCGTCTCGTACCAGTATCTTTTTTTTAAACTGGGCTTTAGACCCAGAACTAAAGTTTTTATTAATACTCCTTTCCTTCTGCCTTCTGCCTCCTGCCCTCTGCCTTTCTTGTAATAAAAGAATTAGTCATAAAAATGGTGCGTTAGGCTAAAGCCATAACGCACCCTACTGTTGAATGGTAGTTCCTATCTCAACTCAATTGTTCATACTTGAATTTACCCTTAATAAACTTGTTAAAATATTGACCTTTAGACGGTGCATTGTCTAAGTCTTCCTTGACACTAGGAGGTACTTTGAAATACTCATAAACACTTCCACTATCAAATTCAATAGTCAGTGTTTGAGTTTTTGTATCGTGGCTAAATTGTTTAATAACGCTGCCTTCAGGTTTGAGTAGAGGGAAGGCAATTACATCCCGAATACTAGCAGAATCTGTTAGTAACATTACTAAGCGATCGATCCCAATTCCTAAACCACCAGTAGGCGGCATTCCGTATTCTAAGGCAGTTAGAAAGTCTTCATCTACGCCTTGCGCCTCTAAATCACCAGCGGCTTTTCTGGCAGCTTGCGCTTCTAAACGTTCTCTTTGGTCGATCGCATCAGTAAGTTCTGAGAAGCTATTGCCAATTTCTCGCCCTACTATAAATAACTCAAATCTTTCCACCAAACCAGGCACAGAACGGTGGGGTTTTGCTAAGGGCGAAATTTCTACAGGATAATCAATGACAAAAGTAGGCTGAATTAAATTAGCCTCTACCTTCTCTTCAAAGGCTAAATTGAGTAACTTACCAATTGATTTGGCTTCATCTACATCAGGAATCCCAGCATTTTTACTTGCTGTTTTTGCTTCTTCTAAACTTTGGAAAGAATTGAAATCTAAGCCCGTAAATTCCTTAACTAAATCGTGCATTGTTACCCGCCGCCAAGGTGGTGTCAAATCTATAGATTCACCTTGGTAGGTAATTTGCAGCGTGCCGAGTACCTCTTGGGCAACAGTGGTAATAATCCCTTCTGTTAGCGCCATCATATCGTTGTAGTCGGCGTAGGCTTGGTAAACTTCAATCGTCGTAAATTCCGGATTGTGTCGGGTGGAAATTCCCTCATTACGGAAAATTCTCCCTAATTCAAACACCTTTTCAAATCCACCTACAATTAACCGCTTTAGATGGAGTTCTGTCGCAATTCGCAGATACAACTCCATTTCTAAAGTGTTGTGGTAAGTGATAAATGGACGTGCATCTGCACCCCCAGGATCACTTTGCAAAACAGGCGTTTCAATTTCCAGAAAATCTCGTTCTTCTAAATAGCGACGAATCCCGGCAGTGATTTGGGCGCGACGGCGGAAAGTTTGCCGCACTTCTGGGTTAACAATCAAGTCAACGTAGCGCTGACGGTAGCGCTTGGCAACATCCGTTAATCCATGCCACTTGTCGGGTAGGGGCAACAGAGATTTAGTCAGGATGGTGTATTGTTTGACGTAGACAGATAACTCGCCCTTTTCAGTCCGTTTGATAGTACCTTTGGCTCCCAGGATGTCGCCTGCATCTGTGAGTTGTTTCAAGTGATTGAACGCATCGGCATCAATATCTGCCATGCCTTCTTGGATGCGACTTTTCTCTAAATAAAGCTGAATTGTGCCGCTTTCATCTTGTAAGGTGAAGAAAGCCAATTTACCGAAAACACGACGCGCCATAATGCGTCCGGCGATCGCAACTTCTAAATCAACTTCCTCACCACTGGCTAAATCAGCAAATTGTTCTTGCAACTGCGCTGCGTGATGGGTGGATTCCCAACGATAGGCGTAGGGATTAGTGCCTAACTGCTTTAGCTGGTCTACTTTTTCCAGCCTCGCGGCACGGAGATCTTCTTCCGACATGTTAACGAACTCTCATAGGGCAAGATTAATTATAGATGCTGCAAAAGTTGGCAGTAAGAGATATTTGTCCTTGAAGGCGCGGGCGTAGGCATCGCCAGCCGTAGGCATAAGATTCAATAATTTACACCTTTATTTGTGACCTACTTGTAGCGAATGCCGAGATAAAACAGCCTTCATTTTCAAGTTAGTAAATTTCAGTATTGCCTCCACTAATTCTTGCTGTTCTGGTTTTAAATTCAGTGTTTTGAGGGCTTGATTGATATTGTTACCAGCGCGGAGGTTGTGAGCAAGTTGGGCACGCTGGGATGAGTTTAAAACTGCCTGAATTTCCTTGTTTCTTCTCTGACGCACAGCCTGGAGTTGTTGGCTTTGTTGGGGAGTCAAGTTAACCTCTGAAAACGAGGTGGCATTGCTGGCAGCTTTAGTAGTTTGGGCGATGATACCAGCAGAAGTATTGATCTGAAGGGGTGCAGCTAAGGCAATTCCCGGCATGAAGAGAACAAGGGCAAGCATATTAGTTAACACAAACAGCCGTTTTGTCAAGTGAATTGCCATATTGAAAAATGCTTGGGGAGTGGGGATTGGGGAGTGGGGATTGGGGCATGGGGCATGAGGCATTGAAAGTGTGGGGAGTGTGAGGGAAAAGATTTCTTCCCCATCCTCCCACACCGGAAACACTCCCTCATCTCCCTCATCCCCCTCATCTCCTTCATCCTCCCCATTTCCCCACTCCCTTTTACGAATTATCCGGCCTTTTCATTCTGTTAATTTCGCGTTGTAATTCTTCAATTTGACGGCGTAAAGCTTCTTTTTCATTTTCAGAAGATTCTGCCTGAACATTTACTGCTCCCGAGGCAGGCGATCGCTGATAGTTTCCTCGGCGAATTTGCTGGTATTCTTCTGATACTGCCCACTGTTTTAAGTAATGCAAGCGTTCCACAGGAAAAGGATGAGTCAGCATTGCACCTTGAAAACCACTGAACATTAAGAATTTATACACTTGATTGAGTCCATCTTCATCAAGTGCTTGATAATTTTCAGACTGCTTAATAAATTCTTGTAAACTGCATTCATTGGCATATTTGATACTACCACCCGTGACTTTCATCATCGAAGTCATCACAGGATTTAAGTCATCCATTACTAATAAAGCCGCGCGATCTGAGGATAACTCGGCTTTACGTCGCCATTCGTAAAAGGCAAGCAGCAAACCTTGACTAACGAAATCACCAATCCCAAAGGTGAATTCACCAACTCTAGAAGCGACACTCCTCGCCCATATCGCCATTTGAATTAAAATAGTATGACCACATTTAATGTGCCCCAGTTCATGGGCTAGCACCGCCCTAATTTCGGCTTCGTTTAGTAAGTCTAGTGTCCCTGTATTTATGACTATATAAGGATGTTCTTGTCCAAGTGCGTAGCTATTAGCTTGGGAATTTTGCTCAACAAACAGTGCAGGTTCTGGATAAATGTCCAAATCTCGCACGCATTCCCGAAAAATCTGGTAGATAGTGGAATATTGGCGCGGCCCGACTTGGATGGTGTTGCCCATTAAATAAACTAACTGAGGGCGTTCAGCGAAAAATTCCACAAATTTACGGGCTAAAAAATCAAATCCCGGTAAATTACGTAAAGCTTGCTCTGCTTGGCTATCCAGGGGATGCCTGAAGGCTTCGCTGGAAATTCCTGTGTAGGTTGGCATAATTAGGTAATTGGTGATTGATCGTTAGTCATTGGTCATTAGTCATTAGTTTTGGACAAATGACTAATGATAAAGGACAACATAATAGAAATGGGGCTTTGTTTGTAAAAGTCACTTTGTTATGGGATTAAAAGCGTGTGATTGAGGCAGAAGTTCATTTGTCACTACATAACTTTTTGCGATCGCAGGCGGGGTTCCCTTCCTGGCCCCATCATTTGACGATGGCACGGTTGGTAGCACGCGCCTTGCGCCTTGAACGTAGCGCCCTAATTCAAGTAGGGGCGGTTTCTGGCTATCAAGGACGATATCGTACCAGTTTCGTAGCATCAGCCCTGATGTGGCATGGTCCTGTAATTATTGTTGCTCAAGAAGCAGTGCAACAACTTCTCTTGCGGGTGGAAATCCCCCGCCTACAACAGTGGCTACCAGCCAACAAACCGATTAGGACAGGTGACGCATGGCCTGATACCCAGTTCCAAGGGCTACTGTTGACTTCCCCAGAAGCTTGGTTAAAAGGACAGTTGGCTAATGGCGATCGCTTTCCCCAAGGTATTCCTACAATTATTGATGGTGTAGACGATCTCGAAGATTGGGTGCGTCATCAACTAACCCAAGAGATTCAACCCGATGATTGGGATCAACTCATGCTAGCTTGCCCAAATCAAGCTGAAGCAATCCGCGAAGCACGGATACAACTGACACACGAACTTTTTCAGCATCCAGCTAATCCCTATGACTGCTATCTCATATCTAGTCCAGAAATAGACATTTTAAACCGTCTCTATTCTGCTTTAGACCTAAGTAATCTCCCAGAGAATTGGAAACATTTCTGGCAACAGTTCCAAGCCCTCGACGAAAACCTTTCCCCCTCATCTCCCTCATCTCCCTCATCTCCCTCATCTCCCCTCCCCCCTGCCCTCTTCTGGGCGACTATTGCCCGTCGCCAAGGTTTATTTTCTTTACACTACGCCCCAATGGAATTAGGAAAAATACTCTCCCCCATTTGGCAGCGACAACCAGTAGTTTTAATTGGCAGTGCTATAGAACCAGAAACCGAGGCTCCCCTTTTCCGTCAGCGTTTGGGTTTGGAGGATGTAACTTGCCTGAAATTTTCTTCCGAGAGTCAAGCTGAAGCAATTCAACTGTATGTACCTTATAAGTTACCCCTACCCAATACACCAGAATTTCAAGCCGCATTTATTCACAAAGTGCGCACACTGGTTTGTCTGAGTGCTACAGCACCAGGATTAACCGCGATCTTGGTTGGCGATGTCCCACTGAAGGCGCAAGTCGGGACAATTTTGGCCTCAGAATTTGGTTCGCGGGTACAGGTAGAAAAAACTTGTTTAGATGAAAATGGTATTTTAGTCAGCGGTTGGGAATTTTGGCGAGAACATCAGCGAGTCTTGCCTGCACCCCAATTGTTAATTATTGCGACTTTGCCGCTACCATCTTTGGAAAATCCCCTAGTAGCCGGTAGAGTAGCTCGTTATAAGCGATCGCATCAAGATTGGTTCCGTTTATACTTATTGCCAACCGCCTTGAATGAATTACAAAGAGCGATCGCTCCAGTGCGAGAAAGTCAAGGCATTGTTGCTTTACTTGATAGCCGTGTAGTTAACCGCAGCTACGGCGCTCAAATTCTCACCGCCTTAAGTCCTTTGGCACGCATTAACTATCTCGATCCCAGTCTGTTTTCCAATGATGAGGAAAATTCGGCTTAAGGGCATTGGGTATTGGGTATTGGGCATTGGGCATTGGGCATGGGGCATTGGGCATTGGGCATGGGAAGTGTGGGAGGTGTGGGAGGATGGGGAAGCATTAATTCTCTTTCCCCCATCTCCCCACACTCCCCACACTCCCTCATCCCCCTCATCCCCCTCATCCCCCTCATCTCCCCATGCCCCAGTCCCCAATTGTCTACAACCACAATTCCTGGGAAGATAAAATTAAAAGCTAAGTTGATTTCAATTGCTAATTATGGGTGAAGCAAAACGTCGGAAAACCTCACTAGGGGAAACATATGGTCAAGAAACTCGCATCTTGCCTTGGGTTCCCATCACCAAAAGTCAAGCCGAATTATTCGTCTCTTGGAGTACTCGCGGTGCGTGGATAGGTATTGGTCTCATGGTTGCAGCATGGCTAACCATTCGTTTTATCGGTCCTGCTTTTGGTTGGTGGCAAGTAGTCGCTTAACTATTATTGAGTGTTCTTAACACCAGCTAAAATTAATGCGAAGTGCGAACCGACGATAGCGCAGCGAAAAGCCTTATCCTGAGGGAGACGCTGCGCCAACGGCATAGCCACGCTTGGAGTTGATAAGTAGATAGCCATGATTAAATGTAAGATGTCATTGCCAAAACATAAGAAAAAGCTCAAGCATTACTGCCTGAGCCTTTTCCAGATTGAATTAACTTAGTTGGGTCTATTAAGTTTAGTAACGGTTACGGTTGTAGCCACCACCGCCACGGTTACCACCACCGAAAGAACCACCTCTATCTTCTCTGGGTTTAGCTTTGTTTACTTTCAAATCACGACCCAGCCATTCAGCACCATCAAGAGCTTCAATTGCAGCTGCTTCTTCAGCATCTGAACTCATTTCTACAAAACCAAAGCCGCGTAAACGACCTGTTTCACGGTCAGTAGGTAACTGAACGCGCTTTACAGAGCCGTATTCTGCAAAAACAGCGCTCAGAGCTTCTTGTGTAACTTCGTAAGAGAGGTTACCTACGTAAATCGACATGAAATATCTCCAAAATCAATCATAAGTATGTAGAGATTTAGATTTCGGAGAGAAGTCTGTAATACCAAAAGGAGAAAGCCTGTCAATACTAAGAACAAACACTGTCGCCGAATTAATTCTCATTTCACTCCCCATGATGACACAACAGCTAGCTTTCTGGAACTGAGTTTAAAAAATCGTTATAAAAAGTTATGTTAACTAATTAAGTGCCGGTGGATCGGTGGGGAGTGGGGGAGATGAGGGAGGTGTGGGAGGTGTGGGAGGTGTGGGAGGATGGGGAAGCATTAATTCTCTTTCCCCCATCTCCCCATCTCCCCATCTCCCCACACTCCCCACACTTTCAATGCCCCATGCCCAATGCCCCAAAACAGGAAATATTGACTAATTCACTTGACAAACTACTAAATGTACAAGTAAATTTAGTAGAATGAAAGCTATTATCTAAAAACAAAGATAATCACATTTAACACCCATATTTAAATATGGAGAAAAAGTTTCATATCTTTGGATCAAGCGAGTTTTCTCCTATTGGTGGATTACAGAAAACTGACAAATATTTATACTAAGTTTATAATTGATTAGCTGCAAGAAGATTGTCTACCTCTGTATAAGAAGTAGAGCGCGTGAGAATTTTTGAACTTTTATGGGAAAGTAGTAATTTCTCTATTGAAAAATTGCTGCTGGACAGCTTACTCATTCTCGGCGTTTTTTATTAATGATATCTCTCAGAATTACTTGGGAAAACACGGCTGTTTAATCCCAAAAGCTCTCCATAGGGGAAAACTCAATGATTTTGGACGTAAATAAGCCGCACAAACAGGTGAAAATGACAGATTCCGTAACCGAAAACCAGCTAATTAATATCAAGTTAGATTCAGTTGCGAAGACTGAGGTAGCGACGCCTGCGGTAGGGTGTGCCTACGCAGATGTCGAAAACAAACTTGTGGCAAAAAGCAGTTGTGCAAAAGGTGGGAAAGGAGAAAATTATTTTTTTGCCTCCACTTATTTGAGAAATTTATTAATACCTTGTTTGGTAGGCATAGGACTACTAACAGCGAGCTGCGGATCGCTACCCAAGGAATCAGCCAAGGCACAATCTCAAAGTCCTGCTGGACGGGAACGGAGTGGTGGAACACCTGTAGATGCGGCGATCGCGCGAACAGACTTACTGCAAACACAACCAGAATATACAGGTAATACAACACCATATCGGATTGTGTCACTGCGATCGCAGGTTGAAGCCCGGTTGTTGGCTTTGAATTTAGATGTGGGCGATACAGTTACCCAAGGGCAGAATGTCGGCCAGTTAGATGATGCCATACTTTTAACTGAATTAAAGCAAACAGAAGCAGAACTAGCAGCCTTGAAATCAGAAGTAGCCAGGGCAACGAATCAAGTAAGTAATGCTCGTGCTGATGTGGAACGAGCAAGGCTGGAAGTAGTGCAAGCTCAAGCAGACTCACAACGGCAGCAGAAACTATTCCAAGCCGGAGCGATCGCTCAACAAGCTGCTGAACAAGCCCGTACCCAAGCACAAACAGCTACTCAGGCGTTGCGGGCTGCTCAAGAGCAAGTCCGTACAGAACAACAAGCCGTGGCTGCTGCTCAAGGCAGAGTGTTAGCCCAACAAGCATTGGTAGCCCAAACCAAAGAACGCAGATCTTATGCTCGGCTAACATCTCCTATTACTGGTGTAGTTACAGAAAAAGTCACAGAACCAGGCAATCTTTTGCAACCAGGTAACGAAGTCTTAAAAATTGGCGACTTTAACCGCGTGAAAGTTGTTGTGCAAGTTTCTGAATTAGAACTGGCACAAATTCAGGTCGGACAATCTGTAAAAGTCCGCTTAGACGCTTTTCCCAATGAAACATTAATTGGCAGAGTAACGCGAATTTCCCCAGCGGCCGATGCCACAGCTCGCTTGATACCTGTAGAAGTCGTAATTCCCAACAGCGACGGCAAAATTGGCAGTGGACTACTAGCACGAGTCAATTTTGAAACCCAAACAACACAGCGGGTAGTGGTGCCGCAAACAGCTATCCAAAAACAAGCTCTTGAGCAGAAAAGCAACAGACCAAACACAAAAGACCAAACTGGAACCTTATTTGTAGTCAGCGATGCAGAAGGTAGAGCAAAAGTAGCGGCGCGTGCTGTCACCTTAGGAAAAAAGGCTGATGGCAAAGTGGAAATTTTATCTGGCTTACAACCAGGAGAACGCTATGTTGTTCGCAGTGGCCAAGCTTTAAAAGATGGAGACGCTGTACGTTTATCGATTCTTTCCGAAACAACAGAGTCAACCCCTACGGGGAATTCAAAATAAAAATTCAAAACTAAAAATCTGATTTTGAATTTGAATTTTGTATTTTTAATTGAAGTGAGGCCACAGTCATGCAGCAAGTAAAAAATGGCGGCGGATTTAGTATCAGTGCCATATCAATCCGCCAACACATTGGTACACTCATGCTTACGCTGGCAGTCATAGTCATGGGTGTATTTTTTCTCGTTAAACTACCCGTAGATTTACTGCCATCAATTACCTATCCCCGGATTGGTGTGCGTTTACAAGCACCTGGAATTTCTCCAGAGGTAGCGGTTGATGAAGTCACCAAGCCCTTGGAAGAAGCCTTTACTGCTACTGAAGGCGTAATCCAGATTTTTTCCCAAACTCGTGAGGGGCAGGTCAATTTGGATCTGTACTTTGAACCGGGAGGGAATATTGACCAAGCCCTCAATGATGCCACAGCTGCCTTTAACAGAGCTAGAAGCACATTACCGGATACCATTGAAGAACCGCGCTTGTTCAAAGTCGATCCCTCCCAGTTACCCGTTTACGAATTGGCATTAACTTCACCCTCCTTACAAGGTGTTGAATTACGGGTTTTTGCCGAAGAAGAACTAGTCCGCGAACTCGGTGTTGTACCTGGGGTAGCAGGGGTAGATGTATCGGGAGGAGTTCAAGAAGAAGTCAGGGTTAATATCGATCTCAATCGCTTGCAAGCTTTGGGTGTAGGTTTAACCGATGTCCTCGATCAACTTAGAGACCGCAACATAGATATCTCTGGTGGTCGGATTTTGGGGCAGAATTCTGAACCATTAACCCGTACCGTTGGGCGTTTCCAAAATGCCAATGAAATCAGAAATTTGTCTTTTGAAGTTTCTTCTGCTACTCTCTCATCTACCTCATCTACCACTACTCCCAACCGCCGCGTTTATTTGCGCGATTTTGCCGAAGTCATTGATGGGTCGGAACAACAAAGGATTTTCGTCTTACTCAACGGGGAAGAAGCGATCAAAGTCAGCATCCAAAAACAACCAGATGCCAACACCATCAACGTTGTGGAGGGTGTGAAAAAACGCTTGGAAGACCTGCGACGATCCGGTGTGATTCCTGAAGGGACAGTAATTACACCAACCTTAGATGAGTCGCGGTTTATCAGTAATTCTATCTCCAATGTTACCACTTCTGGGTTAACTGGCACAGCACTAGCAGCGATCGCCGTTCTGTTATTTCTCGGTTCTCTACGGCAAACTTTCATCATTGTTGTAGCCATTCCCTTGGCAACCTTAGCTGCCATCATCTTAATGGGGCTATTTGGCTTATCTCTCAACGTTTTTAGTTTGGGTGGTTTGGCGCTGGGTGTAGGGATTGTGGTCGATAACTCCATCGTGATGTTAGAGAACATCGCCGAGGGTGCTGGGATGACTCCCGGTAAGGATAATAGAACCCGCTTGAATTCACAACAACTAATTTCCCAGGCGGAACAAAGTGGTCAAGAAGTAGAATCAGCTTTAATTGCTTCCACTAGTACCAACTTAGTGGCAGTGTTGCCATTTTTGCTCATTGGTGGGTTTATCGCCCTACTGTTCAACGAGTTAATTCTCACCATCAGCTTTTCTGTGGCGGCTTCGATTTTGATTGCCGTGACTGTTGTGCCGATGTTGGCTTCCCGGATGTTGTCATGGCAATTTTCCAGTAATTTAAGCAAATTTTGGTTTTTACGAGAGTTTAATAAGCGCTTTGATGCTTCCACGAGGGCATACGGGAGTTTTTTAGCTGGGATATTACGCTGGCGATTGGTAACAGTAGCGATCGCCATTATATTTTTTGGGGGTGGCAGTTTGTGGATAGCTCCGCAAATTCCCCAAGAAATTCTCCCCCGCATCAGCACCGGACAAGCCAACTTCAATGCCCAGTTTCCTCCCGGAACACCCCTAGAAACTAACCGCAAAGTTATGGCTGCTGTGGATGAGATTATCCGCAATCAACCAGAAACAGAATATGTTTTCTCCACATCTGGCGGTTCTCTGTTTGGTTCTAATACCAATGCCAATCCTCTCAGAAGTACCGCTAATATTACCCTGAAACCAGGTACCGATGTAGAAGCTTACGTAGAAAGAGTTACCCAGCAATTTAACAAGCTAAATTTAGCAGGAATTCGCCTGCGCCTTTCCCCTGGTCAAGTACGGGGTTTGATTCTCAGCAATTCTCCTGTACGTGGTGCTGATGTTGACGTGATACTCCAGGGAAATGACGTAAATGCTTTAGAAGAAGCTGGTCGTCAGGTACTAACAGCTTTAGAAGAACAAGTCACCCTAGCAAGATTTCGTCCGGATGCCGACGACCGCCAACCAGAAATTCAGATTATTCCTGACTGGGAGAGAGTTTCAGCTTTGGGGTTAACTACTACAGATATTGGACAAACCATTCAAACTGCGATCGAAGGTAGCGTCCCAACTCAACTGCAACGAGGCAACCGTTTAGTAGATGTCCGAGTCAAGTTGAATGAAGAATCGGTGCAAACACCTTCTCAATTAGAGAGGTTGCCTTTGTTCGTAGAGAACAATCGCCAAGTCCGCTTGAGCGATGTTGCCAAAATTGCCGAAGCTCAAGCTCCCGGAGAAGTTCAGCGAATTAATCAGCGTCAAGTTTTCTTATTGGCTGGTAACTTGACTGAGGGAGCCAGCCTCAGTAACGCCCTAGAACAGGTGAGTACAGTATTAGAGAGTATAGATTTACCTGATGGCGTTAGTATTTTGCCCAGTTCGGCAGCGGAATCTAATCAGCAACTGCAAAGCTCACTGCAACTATTAGGTGGATTAGCAAGCTTTTTAGTCTTTGTGGTCATGGCAGTGCAATACAATTCCCTCATCGATCCATTGGTAATTATGTTTACAATTCCTTTGGCATTAGCTGGGGGAATTTTCGGGCTTTACATTACCAAAACCGCCATTGGAGCAACAGTAATTGTCGGTGCAGTATTACTAGTGGGTATTGTAGTTAACAACGCCATCATCATGGTGGAATTAGCGAATCAAATTCTAGAACGAGAAAAAGTTGACCGCCAAACCGCAATCTTGAAAGCTGCTCCTCAACGGCTGCGACCAGTGTTAATGACAACTATTACCACTGTTTTGGGCATGTTTCCCCTAGCATTAGGAATTGGTGAAGGCTCAGAATTTCTACAACCATTGGGTGTGGTGGTATTCTCTGGGTTGTCTTTGGCAACAGTGTTGACGTTGTTTATCATTCCCTGTTTTTATACCCTCTTGCACGATTTATTTGGTGGAAATTGGACTAAGCCAGTGTTAATCCTGTTGCGTGGATTTAAGAAAAAACTTATTTCTATCACTGATAGGGATTAGAAATGATAGGAGAATTCAGGAGTCAGGAGTCAGAATAAGAATAATTTCTCTGACTCAGATTTGAAACTTCGATGATGTACTTCAAGCTTTTTGAAATCTGCTGTAGATTTTTTCACACCCTGTGCGGTGAAATTTAAATTCACCTGATGTGCCAACGAGATTTTTTCGTTGGCACATTATTTCTCAGGACTTATATCATGTCCGCTAAATTACTTACGATATGTCATTGCGAGCGCAACGAAGTGGAGCGAAGCAACCGCAAGGACTCTGAGATTGCTTCGCTTTGCTCGCAATGACAACTAATTAACCGGACATGATATTATATCATGTTTCTAAAAACCTTACAGCAATTTTCAGGTAAATAGACCACGCAGTAGGGGCGCAAAGCCTTGCGCCCCTACGACAGATGTAGTTTAAATAGATGAAAACTGCTGTAAACTGCTTAGGTTGGCTTTCGTTCCTTAACCCAAGCGTATTAGGCTAGCTCCTCAATGCCCCATGCCCCATGCCCCATTCCCCATTACATATCTTCTAACTCAATTCCTTTGGTTTCTTTAATAAAAAAGAGAACAAAGAAGAACGAGATAGCTGCCGCAGTTGTATAAAGTCCGTAAGCAGCACCTAGCCCAAAATATTGCAGAATGGGAGGAAATGTTGTGGAAACAACGAAATTTGCAATCCATTGTATTGCCGCAGCCACCGAAAGTGCAGCAGCTCGGATCTTATTATTAAACATTTCTCCTAACAGCACCCAGGTGACTGGTCCCCAAGAGAAACCGAAGCAAAATACGTAGAGATTAGCTGCTAAAAGAGCAATAATACCTGCTGAACCAGTGAGAGTAGGGTTACCAGCAGCGTCGAGTTGGGCGGTTCTAAAAACAGTAGCCATTGTCCCCAAGGTCACGATCATGCCAAGGGAGCCTAAAATCAGTAAAGGCTTACGACCAAATTTATCTACAAAGGCGATCGCAATTAGAGTAGTAATAATATTTACTGCTCCTGTGATCACTGTAATTGTTAACGAATCTTGTTCCGAAAAACCGACTGCCCGCCACAAAACGCTGCTGTAATAAAAGATGACATTAATCCCAACCAGTTGCTGGAATACAGATAAACCTATTCCTATCCAAACAATCGGCAAAAGTCCAGTACTTCTCCCGAAAAGATCGGAAAATTTAGGCTGCCGTTCTCGTAAAACTGTTTGCCGAATTTCATCGATTTTTCCTAGTACATTACCTCCCAAAATCTTAGTTAGAACGTTAGCAGCTTCTGGTTCCCGTCCTTGAGCAACCAAGTACCGTGGAGATTCGGGAATCATTAAAGCTGCCATTCCGTAGAGTACGGCAGGAGGAATTTCTGTCCAAAACATCCAGCGCCAAGCAGCTATGCCAAACAAAAACGGCGACTCGGCTGAACCAGCTGATACAGCAATAAAGTAGTTACATAGCAGTGCAATGAAAATACCAACTACAATTGCTAGCTGCTGAAGAGATCCCAACCTTCCCCGCAAATGAGTGGGAGAACATTCTGCAATATAAGCTGGGGCGATGACACTAGCAGCGCCGACTGCAAGCCCGCCCAATACCCGCCAAAAAGTAAAATCCCAAATACCGAACGGTAGTCCAGAGCCGATGGCACTAATCGTAAACAATACCGAAGCTACCACCATTGACTTGACTCGACCGTAACGATCTGCAATTTTCCCTGCATAAAAAGCTCCTAATGCAGATCCTAACAATGCGAGCGATACTGAAAGGCCAGTCTCTACACTGTTAGCATTAAAAGCTTTGGAGATAGCTGTAACTGCACCGTTAATCACTGCGGTGTCAAAACCAAACAAAAAACCACCAAGAGCCGCAGCGCCAGCAATCAAAATCACGTAGAACGTGTTGGTTTTCCGACGATTAGTAGTAGAAGTCATGGTTATATATATCTGATAGATTATCTAACCTGAAAAAAATGAAAATCTGCTGTCAGTAAATCAAGTTCAAAGAACATTTTTATATGGCAGTGCCTCTTATTGATGAGACACTACCATACTTGAGTTTTGCAAATTTAAAGCAATAAACGTGAAAATGTCTATTGCATCGACACACAGGAAAAAGGTTTATATTTTTGTGTTTTAAGGTTGTGCAATTTCAACTTTTTTCAAATATCATACAGCAATTTGTACTTCCCCACACGACCGCGTGGGCTTATACCAATTCTTTGTAAAGCCGCAAAATACAAAACCCAGAACTTAAAATCAGATATACACCAATACGCTTGGGTTAAGGATAATTGTAGGTTGGGTTGAAGGTCGTAAAACCCAACAAATGCTCGAAAATGTTGGGTTTCGTTCCTCAACCCAACCTACGAAAACTGCTCTAGTTCAAAATTCTAATGTCAAATAATTTGCCAAAAATCAACTGAATTTTAGTCTCGTATCGTTTAAAAAAATTAACAAAAATCATTGAATTTCTATTAATAAAAGTTAACGAAATTCCTGACTTTTCTTGGAAGAAAACAAAGAATCATTGGCAAATATTATGAGCAATGAGTCAAGGTAAAATTTGTTTTTTAAAATCGATCGCTAGTATCAAATGATTTTTTTACTGAATTTGTCCTGTCAGGGCGATCGCCAAAACAGATAATCAAGCATTATTACTTATTGACAAATATTAACTTGTGTATATTTAGATTTACGATCCAGGGTTAATACTTAAGCCCTAACTTAGATTTTTATAAAGATTACGTGAAAATACTAATAATAATGATAAAGCAATATAAGAATTGCTTTATAAATCAACCTATGGGTAGATATCAAATAAGTAAACAAACGCACTTTAACTGGTATTTAAGTAGCAAGTAGATAGCAGTGGGAGCATAAATTTTAATTGTTTGATTTAACTCACGCGGTATAGATAGCATTCTCTCAATCAATATGAAGAGGGCGTAAAATGACTAAAATAGCAACTAAAATTGCTTTGTCTGTTCTAGGAGCAGCAGGAATTAGTTTTTTGTCTTTGGCACCAGTAAAAGCCGTCATTTTGGTAGAACCCATTGTGACCACTGTAAATGAAGAGATATTCCAAACCAGACCTCCAAGAACCTTGGGAGCAGATATTCTACCCGGTCAAATAATAGACTATGGTGTTCCTGACCGAGCGAATAACTTGGTAAATGGTACTGGGAATGATTTTGCCACCTTGGTCTTTGACTTACAAACGCTGTTCTATAGTAATGCGAATTCGACTCCAGCATTTGATAATGAGCCGGTGCAGTGGGGAGATGTTGATGGAGATGGCAAAATTGGTTTTTCTAGTGTTCCTGAACTCCAAGATATCTTTGCAAATGTTACCGTCAAAGACAACATTTTGACTTACAGTGGTGGCGTCATCGCAGATGGAACTATATTTTTCAATCGATTTGTTACCACCCCTGATTTAACCCCAGGTGGTGCAATCATTCCACCAGCACCACCAGAAGATCCAGATGGGCCTATCAGAGTGGGTGCTTATTACACTGCTGTTCCGGAACCAACTGGTGTTTTGGGTGTACTAGTGTTTGGCGCTTTGGGCGTAGCTTTAAAACTCAAGCGTTCGCAACACTGCTAACTCTACCAGTTTTCTCAGTGGGGGGATGAGGGGGATGAGGGGGATGAGGGGGATGAGGGGGATGAGGGAGTGTGGGGAGTGTGGGGAGATGGGGGAAAAAGAATTTATGCTTCCTTCTACACCTCTGACACCTCCCACACCGAACACACCAGACACACCGGACACACTCCTAACTCCTCACTCCTCACTCCTCACTCCTAACTCACCATACACTGCTAAGGTTTCCTGATGGACACGGGCAACACTCAGCCGTTCTAGGTTTTGATTTGCCCGATGTTTCCATTCTTGCAGCATATCAGTATTACTCAGTAATTGTACTAAAACATCAGCCAAAGCCTGACTATCTTTTGCTGGCACTAGAAGACCTGCTTGACCATTATCCAAGGCTTCGGGAATTCCATCTACCTGAGTGCCAACGATGGCAATTCCGGCCTCCCTCGCTTCTGAAAGCACCAGCGGACAAGGGTCACGGTGAGAAGCCAGCACAAATATATCACAAGATTTGAGGTAGCGTTGGGGTTCTGGTTGGAAGCCTTCAAAATGAATGCGTTCTGCCACAGAAGTTGCTTTTGCCTGTGCCTCAAATAGCTGCTTATCAGGGCCATTGCCTACCAAATAAAGATGCACTTGGGGAAAATCTGAGGCAATTGCAAGAAAAGCAGCGATTAATTCAGCAATTCCCTTGCGTTGATACATGCCGGCTACAGTGGCGATCGCCGGACGCTGTAACGGTAAAGTTTGATAATCTCCTATTTGTCGCGTGCGGGGACTACCTAGCGTTCCATTGCACACTACCCGCAACTTGTTTTCTGGGATACCGCGCCGTGCCATAGAATCTCGCACAGCCTGACTGACAGCAATTACCCTGTCAGCTAAACCCATCAGTAAGCTAGCGCGTTGAAATTCATTGTGTACCGTGGAAACTAAAGCATAACGATTCTGAAAAATGCGTGCTAGTAAGATTCCCGTCATCATGTGTGCATGAACGATATCGGGTTGGAACTTTGTGGCGATCGCTCTGTAACCAATAGCTGCTTTAATCATACTTATTGGTTTGCGAGTTTGGTCTAGTTCGTAATGTTTAACACCAAACTTCTTTAGTAATGTCTCGTATTCACCACCAGCAGAAATAACCGCTACCTCATGTCCAGATTTTGCCTGTAAACAAGCCAAATCCACAGCCACATTCACAATCCCGTTACCTATTTCTTGAACGTGGTTCAAAATATGTATAATTCGCATATTTTTGGAGATATGTATAAAAAATAAAGACAAGTAACTGAGTAGACAAAGACACAATTCTTGAGTTTTTAAAGACAACTCAAAATTAGTCAGTAGTATGTATAATTAATAAATTACTACTGACCAATAGCGCTTTTCATCAGCTACTTAGCTTTAAAGACTTATTCAGTAACGGCTTAATAAATCGGGATAAAAGAAGATAAGAATTAGGTAAACTCTGAGTGATACTGTTTCCAAAAATTATCGCGCTGTGCCAGTTGCGTAAGTTCTGTTAAAGCTAACACCAGAGAACTAGAAAAACTGCGAAAATGGGCGCGTTCTGGAGGTGCAACATCGGCTGCACCAGAAACCGAAGCTTGCGGTAGAGCGATCGCTCTGTCACTTTTCATTCAACCAGTGAAAATTCGCACAGCGATATCATCGATTTTTGTGATTTCAATTAAGTGATTCCATCCCTCTCAATATCTGACGAAATGATTGGGCAGGTAACAACTTTATTGGTGTTTAATTATGGCAGATAAAACTCAAGCACTCAAAGTCCAAAAACTCAGCTGAGTTGAGCCGCCACAAAAAACTTCTGCATACCACTAACAACCTTTATACGATCAGATCTAACGCAGTGTTAGGTTGCTGGCTGCGCTGTTTGAGAGGCTTTGTGATGATTCGCCTTCCACTCTTAGCCTCTTGGTTTCGCAAATCGTCGCAGATTGCCTTTAGGTCATAGTTGAAAGATTTTGCGTGTTCTTCCCGAACCCTGTAAATCTCTTCGAGAATTTTATCCTGCCACATTATTTCTACTCTCCCATTAACTCATAAGGTGTACAAATTGTTGGTAGCTCGTACCCAGCCTCATTACTGATTTGTAATAGTTTCTTCTGAATTTGAGCATTGGCAATATGTTTACAATTCCACGTTAACAAATAATCCAAACCATAGACTGTTGCTACAGCAATATGAAGTGCGTCGTCGGCAGCTTTGGGCGGAAGATTGCTTTTAGCAAGAAATAAATCTGCTAGAGACTGAACCGCTTCACTCACTTCAAGTAGAGGGAAGTCACGCAGAATCTCAAGTCGTCGGGTTGCCATCTCCGTGTCGCCTCTTGCTACTTCGTTCAAAACCACTTGAGAAGTGTAAAGGACAAACTGGGTGCAGCGGGTATCCCACCATTCCCTTGTTGCTTCTGCATTTGCCATGAGGATCAAATTGTTGCTAGATCTTGCGGTTAAATAGCCAACGATACTGGTTTCGATGTAAACGGATTCGCTCATGCACAATCAGAATTTTAACGTCGATTCTCATCCTAAACCGAAGAGCAAAAAGAACGATTGAAATTTGTCCAGTCAGTTTCCCCCACCCTAGCAAAGATGCACTCCTTGAAAGAAAAATTTCGAGAAATATTTGATCTTATTTCTTAGTGTCCGTCGCGCAAAGGCACAACATAGGCTGCGCTTGAAACAGAAGCTTGCGAGAGAAGTTGCGATCGCTCTGTCACTTTTCATTCAACCAGTGAAAATTCGCACAGCGACATCATCGATTTTTCTGATTTCAATTAAGTGATTCCATCCCTGTCAATATCTGACGAAATGATTGAGCGGGTAATAATTTTATTAGGCGTTAAACAAACTTCACTTGTTCGCCCCTTCATAACAAACAGGACTTACGCAACTGGCACAGCGCGATCGCTAATTCATAGTATTTATGTACTATGAAAAAGTGGCGTACTCAGAAGGTATTGCGGAAATTAGTAACAGTAATCAGCTGTGTTAAATATTCTTCAAATCATGAGAAAAT
>JAVRBV020000071.1:0-19913 GCA_034531095.2 Nostoc sp. CreGUA01
CCCAATTCCCCATGCCCCACTCCCCATTCCCAATTCCCCACTCCCCACTCCCCACTCCCCATTCCCAGAGAGGTTACTATGTCTGCTAATACTTTAACTGCCAGCCGTCCGAGAGATGTACAGGTTGCTGAAATTGGTAAAGATACACTGGTTTTGCGATCGCGGACTTGGGAGAGACTAAAATTTGAGGTTGAGTATTCCCGCCAACGGGGAACTACGGCAAATTCTTATCTCATTCAAGCTGATAAAAAGGCTTTAATCGATCCTCCGGGTGAATCTTTTACCGAAATTTATCTCCAAGAACTGGCACAACATTTAGATTTCACTACCCTAGATTACATTGTTCTCGGTCATGTCAACCCGAACCGCAGAAGCACTCTACAAGTATTACTTTCTCAAGCTACTCAAGCGACTTTAATTTGTTCTCGCCCTGCTGCTAATGCTTTGAAAACTGCTTTTGGGGAATGGGAATCACGCATTCAAGCTGTGCGTTCAGAAGATACTTTGGATTTAGGACAAGGACATCATCTCACATTTGTAAGCGTACCGACTCCTCGGTGGGCAGATGGATTGTGTACTTATGATTCTGCTACTAAAATTCTCTATACAGACAAGTTTTTTGGCGCTCATATTTGCGAAGATACCCTCTTCGATGAAGATTGGAAAAGTTTAGATGCAGAACGTCATTACTATTTTGATTGTCTTCACGCATCCCAAGCCAAACAAGTGGAAGTTGCTTTAGAAAAGCTTTCAGTTTTCCCAGCAAAATGTTATGCTCCTGCTCATGGCCCTGTTGTTCGTTATAGCCTTAGCCGCTTTACTTTTGATTATCGTCAATGGTGCCAAGGACAAAAATTACAAGAATTGAGTGTTGCTTTATTTTATGCCTCTGCTTACGGAAATACGGCAGTTTTAGCAAATGCGATCGCTCAAGGTTTAATTGAAAATGGAGTTAATGTAGAATCCATCAATTGCGAACTCGCAGAACCAGCGGAAATTACCCGCATTGTCGAAACTTGCGACGGATTTATTATTGGTTCGCCCACATTAGGCGGTCATGCACCAACCCAAATTCAAGCTGCTTTAGGAATAGTTCTAGCCACAGCAGCTAAAACAAAATTAGCAGGAGTATTTGGTTCATTTGGTTGGAGTGGAGAAGCAATTGATTTACTTGAAAGTAAACTCAAAGATGCCAATTATCGTCTAGGATTTGAAACAATTCGAGTCCGCTTTACCCCTACACCGGAAATTCTCCAACAGTGTCAACAAGCAGGCGCTTCCTTTGCCCAAAACTTGAAGAAAACTAAAAAATTGCGGACTGCGCGTCAAGTTGTCACAGAAACCCAAGTAGACCGCACTGAACAAGCGGTGGGACGCATTATTGGTTCCTTGTGTGTTTTAACAACCCGTGATGAAGAAAGCCACAAAGGCGTTTTAACCTCTTGGGTATCTCAAGCAACATTTAATCCGCCGGGAATTATGATTGCCATTGCTGACGAACAAAATGCAGATTTAATGTGTCATCCCGGCGATAAATTTGTGTTGAATATTCTCAAAGAAGGTAGAAATGTCCGTCGTTATTTTTCACGTAATAGTGTTTTAGGAAATAACCCCTTTGTCAATCTTTCTACACAAACTGCCGACAATGGTTGCCTAATTCTTACCGAAGCCTTGTCCTATTTAGAATGCACCGTCCAAAATCAAATGAAATGTGGCGACAGATGCTTAATTTATGCCGTAGTAAATAAAGGCGAAGTCCTAGAAACCGACGGTTTAACCGCCCTCGAATACCGTAAATCTGGCAGCTATTATTAATTGGGCATGGGGCATGGGGCATTGGTTATTAATTCTTATCCCTCACTCCCTCACTCCCTCATCCCCCTCATCCCCCTCATCTCCCCATCTCCCCACTCCCCACTCCCTCCCCGTTCTAAATTTTCCAACCAAATTATCAATACCAAATTATGTCTACATTCGTTGCTGTCGATCGCATTGATAAAATTTTTGAATTAACCGGCGGTGGTAAATATATTGCCCTCAAAGGAATTGACCTCCAAATAAAAAAAGGAGAATTCATTTCCTTAATTGGTCACTCCGGCTGCGGCAAATCCACCTTATTAAACATGATTGCCGGTTTGGATTTACCCAGTGAAGGTATTGTCACCTTAGAAGGACAAAAAATCAATAAACCTGGCCCAGATAGGATGGTGGTTTTTCAAAATTATTCCCTATTACCTTGGCGGACAGTCAGAGAAAATATTGCCTTGGCTGTAGACTCAGTAATGAAAGGCTTACCCGCAGCCGAACGCAACGCCATTATCGAAAAACATATCGATATGGTGGGCTTGCGTCCCCATGCAGAGAAACAGCCGGGAATGCTATCTGGGGGACAAAAGCAACGTGTAGCGATCGCCCGCGCTTTAGCAATTCGCCCCAAGCTGCTACTATTAGATGAACCCTTTGGCGCCTTGGATGCACTGACTCGCGGGAATTTGCAAGAACAACTCATGCAAATTTGCGAAGAAAATGAAGTCACCGCTGTCATGGTCACCCATGATGTAGACGAAGCGGTGCTGTTATCTGACAGAATTGTCATGCTGACCAACGGCCCCGAATCGAAAATTGGGGACATTCTCGAAGTGGATATTCCCAGACCCCGCAAGCGTATGGAAGTTGTAGAACATCCCAGCTACTACAGCTTGCGGAGTGAGATGATTTACTTCCTCAATCAGCAAAAACGCATTAAGAAACTCCGCGCCAGAAAAACAGCCGACATTTCCCGTCATGGGTTAGAAAAAGTTAACTTAGAAATTGGCTTTTTACCCCTCACCGCTTGCGCCCCCTTAGCAGTTGCCAAAGAAAAAGGGTTTTTTGTCAAGCATGGTTTAGATGAAGTTCACCTCGTGCGGGAAAGTAGCTGGCGGGGTATAGTTGATGGCATGACTGGCGGTTATTTGGATGCCGCGCAAATGCCTTCGGGGATGCCCATGTGGCTAACTTTGGGAGGACACAACAACCAACCTCTCCCCGTTGTCACCGCCCTCACCATGACCCGCAACGGTAACGCCATCACCCTAGCAAAACGCTTTTACGACCAAGGCGTACAAAGCTTATCAGACTTCAAAACATACCTGCTTAGCACCCGCGACCAAAGACACACAATGGGAGTAGTGCATCCCGCATCTATGCACAACTTACTCCTGCGTTACTGGTTAGCCGCTGGTGGAGTAGACCCCGACACCGATGTAGACATGAAGACCATTCCCCCAGCCCAGATGGTAGCCGACTTGCAAGCCGGCAGCATCGATGGTTACTGCGTCGGCGAACCTTGGAACTACCGCGCCGCCGCCGAAGGCGTTGGCTTTACCATCGCCACCGACTTAGAAGTTTGGCTAGGACACCCCGGTAAAGTTCTGGGAGTGCGGGAAGAGTGGGCAGAAACTTATCCCAATACCCACATTGCTTTAACTAAAGCGTTACTAGAAGCTTGTCAATACTGTGCAAATCCCAACAATGCCGAAGAAATTCGCCAAATTTTAGCAGGGCGAGAGTATGTCAGCACTGATTTAGAATATATTCAACTTGAAGATCCAGATAGTCTAACTTGTGACATAGCACATCCCCTGCGAGACTATGCCCATCACCAATTTTATTCCGAGTCTGCCATTAACCGCCCCAGTCGCACCGAACAAATTTGGATTATGAGTCAATTAGCGCGTTGGGGTGACACTCCCTTTCCCAGAAATTGGGTGGAAGTTGTCGAACGCGTGTGTAAAGTGGGAGTTTTCAGCACCGCCGCACGGGAATTAGGCTTAGATATCAGCTACATTCGCCAACCAATCAAACTCTTTGATGGTACTCCCTTTAACGCCGACGATCCAATTGCCTATCTCAACAGTTTGAAAATTAAACGTGATTTTTCAGTCGCGGAAGTTGTTCTTGATGCACCAAGAAGAAAACTTGCGTCATAGAAGAATCGTGAGAGAAAGAGGCAGTGGAAGAAGTAGGACATCACCTACAATTCTTTGAACTCCATTAAGGGACTCCCAAATAAAAAAATACTCAACTACTTCTTGTGGGGTGGGCGTCTCGCCCGCCCATCGCTAAGGGCGGACAAGATGTCCACCCCACAAGATTGGATAATTTATTTCTTGGAAATCCTTAATGAGTATTTGAACTCCATTAATGAGGCTTTGAACTCCATTAATGAGGCTTTGAACTCCATTAATGAAGCTTTGAACTCCATTAATGAGGCTTTGAACTCCATTAATGAGGCTTTGAACTCCATTAATGAGTATTTGAACTCCATTAATGAGTATTTGAACTCCATTAATGAGTATTTGAACTCCATTAATGAGGCTTTGAACTCCATTAATGAGCCTCTGAACTCCATTAATGAGCCTCTGAACTTTAACAGTCCCCAGTCCCCAATCCCCAATCCCCAAATCACCATGCAAAACCGCAACTCAACAGTTACCGACACCAGAAACCCACTAGGAAATGCAGCCCGTACCCGCCAACCCTTCCTAGAAATTAAAGACGTTACTAAAGTCTATCCCACAAAAAAAGGCCCTTTCACCGTACTCGATGGCGTTAACCTCAACGTCGAACAAGGCGAATTTATTTGTGTTATCGGTCACTCTGGCTGTGGTAAATCCACGCTGTTAAATATGGTATCCGGCTTTAACTTTCCCACCTCCGGGCAAGTATTACTGGAAGGACAGCCCATTACCAAACCAGGGCCAGACAGAATGGTTGTCTTCCAAAACTACGCCTTGCTACCGTGGCGGACGGCTTTTGAAAATATTTACTTAGCTGTGAACGCCGTTTATCCTAATAAACCACAAGCTGAAAAAAGAGCGATCGTCCGCGACCATTTAGCGATGGTGGGACTGGCTGACGCAATGGAAAAGAAACCAATGCAAATGTCAGGTGGGATGAGACAAAGAGTTTCCATCGCCCGTGCTTTGGCGATTCGCCCCAAAGTCTTAATTTTAGACGAACCTTTCGGGGCGTTAGACGCCATCACCAAAGAAGAGTTACAAGAAGAACTGCTGAAAATTTGGAATGAAAATCGCTGTACGGTGTTGATGATTACCCACGACATCGATGAGGCGCTATTTTTAGCAGATAAATTGGTGATGATGACTAATGGGCCACATGCAAAGATTGGCGAAGTTATGGAAATACCTTTTTCGCGTCCCCGCGATCGCGCCCGCATCATGGAAGATCCACAATATTATCAACTGCGTAACTATGCCTTAGATTTCCTGTTTAACCGTTTCGCCCATGATGACGTAGGTTAAGAGCCTATTTATAAAGCAATACGCTTGGTGTTAAGCACAAAAGTAGGTTGGGTTGAGCGACAGCGAAACCCAACAAAGTCTTGAGGATGTTGGGTTTCGTTCCTCAACCCAACCTACACCAAGTTTCGTTTTCAGCCTTAACTGAACTGTATTGATTTATAAAGTAAATATTAGACATCTGGTGAAAATGAATGTAGAGACGTAGCAATGCTACGTCTCTACAAGGGTTCTGGGTAACGCATATTTAATTTCTGGAGATGTCTATTAAGTAGGGTGTGTTACGGCTGTGTAAGGATTTGGGCGTGTGAGCAAATGATATAGGACTTACGCAAGTGTCACAATCTGTGGTTGGTGCGTGACGCTATAAGTCCCATTACTACGTTCAAATATTGTCGTAGCGTCATATCATGTCCGGTTGAAGACTTATTGTTTAGACTGACGCGGAGAGAAGTCGGAGCGCCGGCTTCCGGCGATCTGAACTTCGGGGGACATGGGGACGCTCTTACGCGGAGAAATTTTAATCATAAGTGATTAGCCGGACATGATATCACACACCCTACAGAAAAAATATGCCAGTTGCGTAAGATAATTTCCCCTTATTCTTAACTTGTCATTAATTATCTGGGAATACTAAATCCACCATAAATTGTGAGGATTTAGCTATATGGTCAGTTCTGTTGTCAGTATTCTTGGATATCGCATCATTGAAGAACTCTACAGTGGTTCTAGAACCCAAGTTTATCGAGCAGTTAGAGAATCCGACCTAGCACCAGTAGCGATTAAACTACTGAAAAATCCTTTTCCTAGCTTCCATGAACTCTTGTCTTTTCGCAATCAGTACACCATTGCGAAAAATCTCCATTCATCTTCCATTATTCAAACCTATAGCCTCGAACCTTGCCAAAATGGCTATATCTTAGTTATGGAAGATTTTGGGGGAATTTCTCTCAATGATTATTTTGCCCAAAATCAAAGTATCGCGTTTTTAAAAGAGTTTTTAGTCATAGCGATCGCTTTGTGCAATACCTTAGATATACTCTACCGCGATCGCATCATTCATAAAGATATTAAACCCAGCAATATATTAATTAATCCCGAAACCAAACAAGTTAAATTAATTGACTTTAGCATTGCATCTTTACTACCACGAGAAACCCAAACACTAGTCAATCCTAATGTTTTAGAAGGGACACTAGCTTATATATCTCCAGAACAAACAGCGAGAATGAATCGTGGGATTGATTATCGCACAGATTTTTATTCCCTTGGTGTAACTTTTTATGAATTACTTACAGGAGAGTTACCTTTTCAAGCTAATGACCCAATGGAGTTGGTACATTCTCATTTGGCAAAACTCCCAGAAAAGTTAAGTAATCCCAAAATAGAACTTCCTTCAGTTCTGGGTGAGATTGTCATGAAATTGATGGCGAAAAATGCTGAAGATAGATATCAAAGTGCATTAGGATTAAAGTTTGACTTAGAGAATTGTTTACAGCAGCTAGAAGCAACTGGTGAAATTAAATCTTTTGAAATAGCAACAAGGGATGTGTGCGATCGCTTCCTCATTCCTGATAAAATTTATGGACGAGAAGCTGAAGTTAAAACTCTGCTGCAAGCATTTGATAGAGTCAGTCAGGGTGCAACGGAAATGATGCTCGTTGCTGGGTTTTCAGGGATTGGTAAAACAGCCGTTGTCAATGAAGTGCATAAACCAATTGTCAGACAACGCGGTTATTTTATCAAAGGTAAATATGACCAATTTCAACGCAATATTCCCTTCAGTGCTTTTGTGCAAGCATTCCGGGATTTAATGGAGCAATTATTAACAGAAAGTGATGTCCAAATTCAACAATGGAAAAATAAAATATTAGAGGCTGTTGGTGAAAATGGTCAAGTAATTATTGAAGTCATTCCCGAACTTTCAAGAATTATTGGCGAACAACCACCAGCGATAGAGTTATCAGGAACAGCAGCAGAAAATCGCTTTAATTTATTATTCCAAAAGTTTACCCAAGTCTTTACCAGTGCATCCCATCCATTAGTAATATTTTTAGATGATTTGCAATGGGCAGATTCGGCATCGCTCAAGTTAATGCAGCTATTAATGGCTGATACAAGTCATCTTTTCATCATTGGTGCGTACCGAGATAACGAAGTCACTCCACGCCATCCATTAATATTGACATTAAATGAAATTGCGAAATCACAAGCAAAGATTAATACGATTACTTTAGCACCACTGAGTCAATTGCAAGTAAATAAGTTAGTTGCTGACACACTTAAATGTTCAGAAGATGTAGCATGGCATCTTTCTGTATTGATTTATCAAAAAACTAAAGGAAATCCTTTTTTTGCTACACAGTTTATTAAGGCATTACATCAAGATGGATTAATTCAATTTGACTTTGAGATAGGCTGTTGGCAATGCAATCTATCAGAGGTGACGGCTCAAGCAGTTACAGATGACGTTGTAACTTTTATGAGTTTGCAACTGCAAAAATTACCGCGATCGACTCAAGATGTATTACAGTTAGCTGCTTGTATTGGTAACTCTTTTGATTTAGCAACTTTGGCAATTGTTTCCCAGCAATCAGAAATTGAGACGGCAGCGGCTTTGTGGAAAGCATTACAAGAAGGGTTGATTTTACCAATTGGTGATATTTATAAATTTTATGTCGGACAAGAAAATCAAGCAGGTACATCGGAAAATCAACTAATTGTTACATACAAATTCTTACATGACCGAGTACAGCAAGCAGCTTATTCCCTGATTCCTGATGACCAAAAACAGACGACTCATTATCAAATCGGACAACTGCTGCTGCAACAGATTTCCGCACAAGCAAGAGAAGACCGGATTTTTGAAATCGTCAATCAATTAAATTACGGCACGGCTTTAATTAGCGAACAAATTCAACGAGATGAATTAGCACAACTGAATCTGATTGCATCTCGCAAAGCCAAAAATTCCACTGCCTATCAAGCAGCGCGTGAATATGTCACAGTGGGATTGTCTTTGCTAGGACAAAATACTTGGCAGCAGCAGTATGAAATGACCCTTGCCTTGCATGAATTAGCAGCAGAAGTAGCGCTGCTAAATGGTAATTTTGAGGTGATGGAACAGTTCATTGATACTGTTATTCAACAGGCACATTCCTTACTAGAAAAAGTTAATGTTTACTGCATTAGAATTCAATCGCATATTTCCCAAAGTAAATTGACTTCAGCGATCGCGATCGCTCAACCAGTCTTACAACAGCTTGGTGTCACTTTTCCCCAAACACCGACACCATCAAATTTGCAACAAGAAATCCAAGAGATTGAGGAACTCATTGGCGATCGGCAAATTGCCGATTTGGTTAACTTGCCACAGATGCAAGATGCCGAAAAACTCGCCATTCTTAAGATTATCAATATCATCAGCCCAGCAGCTTACCTCACTGGCTCAGCGTTGTACCCA
Source organism: Nostoc sp. CreGUA01 (assembly GCA_034531095.2). Lineage (GTDB taxonomy): Bacteria > Cyanobacteriota > Cyanobacteriia > Cyanobacteriales > Nostocaceae > Nostoc. The sequence goes on from JAVRBV020000071.1 coordinate 8,767, forward strand.
TTGCTGAATACTTTGTCCGTTAAACTCTCGATTCAGTACGGTAACACATCGACTTCTACTTTCGGCTATGCGAACTATGGCAATATTCTCTGCAATTTCTTCCAAGTCGTGGATACAGGAACACAATTTGGTTCTCTGGCACTCCAGATTATCTCAAAACTGGATGCCAAAGCGAGTAAAACAGAGATTTTGATGATTTTGGGGATATTTATTGTACACCGCAAATCTCACATTAAAGAAACACTACCCCTCTTGCAAGAAGGTTACACCAGTGCCCTAGAATTTGGAAATCTGGTACTCGCTGGATATAATGGACACACTTTTTGTCTCAATTCTTTTTGGAGTAATCAATCCCTGACTACCTTGGAGCAGGATATTTGCGCTTACTGCCATAGTTTGATGCAATTAAATCAATTGACAACCGCAAATTATTGTCGGATTTATTGGCAACCGGTTTTAAATCTGCTGGGTGTTGGAGAACATACCACCCTTTTGTCTGGAAAAGCCCTTGAAGAAACAGAATTTCGACCGCAGCTACAATCCACCAATGATGGATATGGATTATATATTTTCCATTTATATAAATTAATGCTTTGTTTCTTATTTGGAGAAATAGAGCTAGCGAAAAATCATGCTATTGAAGTCAGGCGCTATTTTATGGCTGGTGCGGGATTAGTCAGCGAACCAGTATTTTATCTTTATGATTCTCTGCTGACTTTGGCACAATTGAATCCACAGTTAGAAGAAACATCACAAGCATTGCAGAGTGTCACAGAAAACCAAACCCAGTTACAGCAATGGGCGCATCATGCACCCATGAATTACCAGCATAAGGTGGATTTAGTAGAGGCAGAAAAATACCGGGTATTAGGCAAGAATTATGCAGCAGGGGATTATTACGATCGCGCTATTTCTCTTGCTAAAGTCAACGGCTACATCCAAGAAGAAGCCTTAGCTAACGAACTAGCAGCTAAATTTTACCTGGGCTGGGGTAAAGCCAAAGTTGCTGCTGGCTATATGCAAGAAGCTTACTATTGTTACGCCAAATGGGGTGCAAAAGCCAAAGTTGCCGATTTAGAAAAACACTATCCCCAACTACTTGCCCCCATATTACAGCAAACTCGTTCGACCTTCTCAATTAACGAAACCATCATCCCCTTGGGGACTGTCACCTCCACCAGTGGAGCCACTTCTAGCAGCAGTGTCTCAAATACCTTAGATTTAGAAGCGATTCTCAAAGCTTCCCACACTATCTCCAGTGAAATCGAACTGGAAAAATTGCTTGCATCCTTACTAAGAATCGTCATCGAAAATGCGGGGGCTGATAAATGTGTATTAATGCTGTTGCGAGACGATCGCTTGTTAATTAAAGGATCGATGTCCCAGGGAACACAGCCACTAGTGTTGCAGAGAATTCCTGTTGAAGATAGTCAAGATATTCCCCACAAACTAATTTACAAAGTCAAGCACAGCAATCAAACTGTTGTCCTGGTAGATGCGACAGCAGATCCGCTTTTAGCCAATGACTCGTATATTGTGCGTCAACAGCCTAAAAGTATCTTGTGTAGTCCGATTTTGCATCAAAGCAAGTTGATGGGGATTTTATATCTCGAAAATAATTTAGTCAGAGGGGCGTTTACAAGCGATCGCGTGGAACTCCTCAATTTACTTTGCGCTCAAGCCGCAATTTCTCTAGAAAATGCTCGTCTTTATGAGCAAGCCCAACAAATGTTAGCACAACTTAGTGCTAGTAAAGCCCGCTTTCAAAAGCTGGCAGATAATCTTCCTGGCATAATTTACCAGCTTTGCCTCGCTCCCGATGGTTCTGTTTCAATTCCCTACGTTAGTCCAGGCTGCGCGGCTCTATATGAAGTGCCACCAGAAGATTTCTTGGCAGGCATCACAAATTTTCGGATGCTGGAGCATCCGGAAGATAACCCAACCCTCACCCAGGCCTTCATCCATTCTGCCGAGACTCTCACGCCTTTTGAGCAGGAATGGCGCATTATTACCACCTCTGGCACTGTGAAATGGGTGCAGGCGGCATCACGACCGGAACGGCAAGCTGACGGCTCGGTTGTTTGGGATGGCGTGATGATGGATATTAGCGATCGCAAACAAGCAGAATTTGCCTTGCAACAAGCGCAATTACAAATAATTCAAAGTGAGAAAATGTCTGCTTTGGGTAACTTAGTTGCGGGTGTCGCTCACGAAATGAATAATCCTTTGGGTTTTATTGCTGCCAGTCTAAAACAAGCTAAACCCACTTTTAATGATATTGTGGAACACTTAAAACTCTACCAAGAAACTTGCCCCGACCAAAGTGAAAAAATTCTAGACCATGCCCAAGAAATTGACTTGGAATATAGCTTAGAAGACTTGCCCAAAATGCTTGATTCCATGACAATGGCATGTGACAGACTGAAAAATATTAGCACTAGTTTACGTACTTTCTCTCGTGCTGATAAAGATTACAAAGTGCCGTTTAACATTCATGAAGGCATTGATAGCACTATTCTGATTCTCAAACATCGTCTCAAAGCTAACGAACAACGTCCGGCAATTGAAGTCTTGAATCAATACGGTAATTTACCAAAAATAGAGTGTTTTCCTGGGCAATTAAATCAGGTGTTTATGAATATTCTCGCTAATGCTGTTGACGCATTGGAAGAGTCGAATTTTGGACGAAATTTTGAAGAAATCAAAGCTCAACCCAACAAAATTAGCGTTACAACTTCACTAGAAAATAATCTAGTTAAAATCGCCATTGCTGATAATGGCAAGGGCATAAATGAATCGGTTCAACAAAGAATATTTGACCATTTATTTACTACGAAAGCTGTAGAAAAAGGAACGGGATTAGGGTTGGCGATCGCCCGTCAAATCGTCGAAGAAACTCACGGTGGAAAACTAAGTTGCAAATCTGTTCTGGGTGAAGGAACAGAATTTTTAATTGAAATTCCAGTGTAAGGGACTTCCAAAAAATAAATTGTTCCAAATTATTTGTACATTTGTAGGGGCGCACAGCTGTGCGCCCCTACGATGGGACGTTTTTTTTATTGGAAGTCCCTAAGTAGAAGCTACACAAACAAAGCCTGCCCTCCGGGTGACGCTCCCAAGCTCTACAATTTATATTTGTGGGGGCGCAAAGTCTTGCGCCCTGATGATGGGATATTTTGTTAACTGGAAGTTTCTTAAGCTGACATCAATTGCTGAATGCGCTGTGGCTCGTCTCCTAGCCAATCTGGATTTTGGGCTGTACTATCAAAAATGGATGAGGTTTTGAATGGCTCAAACTCCCCGCGAGATGCTGCTTTTGCCGTTTTTGCTCCCGCTACATTGCTCGCAATTAGCGGTGAGAGTTGTCACGCTGTCAATTCTGATAAACGTGAACTTTGTCACAATGAGTTCGTCGATAGTTTTTGTGAGCAAAAAAAGCGAATTTCAAGGAGTGAGACTCTGAAAGGCTTTGAATTAAAAGGTGTTGAAAAACTCATTGGGCCAATAGCGGCGCTTCTGGGCTTTGTGTGCTTGTTGCAGTGGTATATTCAAGGAGAATTGCGATCGCCTTCCGATCCCATCTTTGAAGTTAGACAGCCACCTTTGGTGATGAAAGAAGGCGACCCTTATATCCGCGCTTTAATGCGAACCATCTCGGCAAGTGAAGCAAGTGGTAACCGTCCCTATTCTCTGTTGTATGGTGGACAACAAGTCAACGACCTCAGCCGACATCCTGAAATATGCGTCACAATTGTCACAGGCCCCAACACAGGTAATTGTTCCACTGCTGCTGGTAGATATCAAATCATCAACATTACTTGGTATAATATAGCTCCTCGCTATCATCCAAACCCAATGCGATTAATGTTTTGGGTTAATTATAGTTTTGAAGCAGAATATCAAGACATAGTAGTTTATCGTTGGCTGAATGATTCAAAAGTTTGGGGAACTGATATTTCTCAACTCTTGCGTCAGGGAAAAATTAATGAAGTTTTGCGCCGACTTTCTCCCACTTGGACAAGTTTGGGATATGGCATAGAAACTAACTCTGTTAGTAGTTCTTTGCCTAAAATTTATCAGAAAATGTTGCAAGAGGAATTAAAAGCAGCCAAGCAACCAACAACCCCAAGTCCAACTTCATCCCCCACTCCTTCCACTAAACAAAGATTGAATTAGCTTTTTGGCTTTGCTCCTGAATTCTTAATTATTCTTCAATATCTGCTACTGGGAAAAAATAGAATATCTATTACTTCACCCACTACCAAACCCAATACTGCGAGGATTGTTAATACCCAAAATGAATCTAGTTTGTTGAAACCGGCAAAACGCATTTCCAAGTCAGCTAAAAGCGTAGTTGTTAATGGTATAAGAAATAAACTAAATAATAACGACCAAGTTGCTACCAAAGCAATTGATATGCTTAAAAATAAGATCACAACTAAAGCTTTAGAGCCAAATTGGACTAAACGCTCTAACCAAGAAATACTCTTGCGTGTTACAGCTATAACCATAGCAGCTACAAAAGCTCCCACTAACCAAATAATATGATTAGCAGCAAGATACCACCCCAGAAAAGCGTAAGCCAGCCAGAGTAACCCTAATGGCATCAAAGGAATCCTGTAAAAAAATTCCGCACTCATACAGCCAAAGCTTGTAAAAATACCAAGTTCATATTTTGATTCTAGTCAAAAATAGCGATCGCCATCAGAGGACTATACAATCTTTTCTCAGAACATTCCTCTATTTACAGAGCAAATTTAACTACATACTGTTTACTTATCTCTTGGCAAGAGACTAAAAATTCAAACAATCAGGTTTATCCAACAATCATAATATATTAATTTTCAGTATTTAATTTGATGTTTTGTTATATTTAAAACATTTAACTACTAGTACAAATAATAATAGTATTAGATCTTAAAATACTAGGCGCGGTTAAGTCAATTGACTTTTAATTTCAGATATTTGCCATAAAATTTAATCGAGAGGTAGCTACAATTCACTGTGTACAGCTTTGACAACTGTCCACAAAGGCTTTGCATGTATCAAGCTCATGGTAATATTATTTTACTGTCAAGAGATATTATTTTATACATCAAATTGAAAACATGCTGAAACAGCTAGTTAGGTGTGCTACCTCCGAAAAAACAAAACATTATTTAATCCACCACCAGAATCAGTAAAATCCTTGCTGTTCAAAGCATAGAGCTTTGACAACTCTGGTTACATAAGCTATTAAATAGCGAACAAAGCAACTTTTTAGTAATCATTACAGACAGAAAGTTACATCACGAAACCTTCTGTAAACGCTGAAAAATTAAATATAAATATAGAAAATTGACGCTATATCAGTTGTTTTTCGTGTATGTAAAAATATCGAAAAGCGAAATTTTTGCTGTCAATAAAAGGTTAAAAATCTGCGTTGTATTTAAATAATATTTATGTCTATTGATATTGATTTAGCTATATCAAATAGTCATATCTTATTCATAAAAATCTAGCTTAACGTTGACCAAATGAGGCAAACACCTAAATTGAGCGAATAATTTCAGACAACTAGATCAATCCTGATTTAGTAACAACTTGATTATTGACAATGTAAGCAAAAGTAACAGGACAAACATGAATATTATTGTTCGTTTATTTGGAGTATTTTTTTTCCAAGTGTGTGCGTTGGCTGCGATGTCCAACATTGCGATGTCTGATGACAAACCCATTGTTGTCAACACCGAAAAGACTCCTGCTGTACCCCAACAGAGAACAACCCAAAGGATTTGCTCTTTAGATCCCATTGAAGATTTATTACCTCCACCACAAACCAAAGCCAGCAATTCTTTACTTTCTTACCTTGCTGAACAGGGTTTTACGCAGAATCAAGAAGGTTCGTGGGTTTGTTATGCGAACGATCCTAAAAAAGAAGGGCGTTACTTTACTGTTTTTAAAGTTAAACAAGTTGATAACAGACTCATAGCAAGCTCTTTCTTAGATGAGGGAAGTCTGATAGAGGGTCAAGAAAATCGTAGCTTAGACTTTTTTATGATGCTGATTGAGCGTCATATGAATACGAATCAAGAGAACCGTCAAGGTATACATAGATATTTAGAAGCTTTCGTTTCCCTAGTCAAGCAAGGGAAGATCAAACCTACACGTCGCGGATTTCTGTTTGACCAACCAAACCGAGCATTGGTCATATATCACACACTCTCATCAGGAAATCTCAAAGGTACCGGAATCACGATCAATATTTATTTACCTAAGAGTTGAAGTGGGGAGATGAGGGAGATGAGGGAGATGAGGGAGTGTGGGGAGTGTGGGGAGTGTGGGGGAAAAAGAATTTATGCTTCCTTCTACACCTCCCACACCTCCCACACCTCCCACACTCCTAACTCCTAACTCCTAACTCCTAACTCCCAATGCCCCATGCCCAATGCCCAATGCCCAATGCCTATTTTGTGGAGGTACATCTTGCCTAAATCAACTATTCAAAGAATTGGTATAGCACAAGCGGTTCGCTGTGCGACCATCGCATTTTCATCTGTTGCAGTATTACTCACTACGTGCCAGCCTGCTTTTGCACAGTTAAATATTGGTCGCTATGGTATCCAACGAGGACTGGAATATGAGTATCTCCAGTACCAAATCAATAACCAAAATCTCAGTCAGATGCGAGTCATTCCTGGATGTGATGTAGGATTTGGCTTGACTTGCAATAAAACGGGAACAGTAATCCAGCGATTAATCGATCTCAACGGTGGGAGTAGTTATCAAAATCTATTGATACGAGCAGCTGGTGGGGAGAAAAATTTTCAGAATTTCGCCAGCTTTTACGGTAACAATGGCAATCTCTATAGAATGCCTTTCGCTTCTTTCTGGAGAAAAGAATCCTCCACAATTATGGATGGATCTCAATACGTCCTGGGACAACCTTTTGGTCGTAATCCAGTAGAAGGACTGGGACTTGTAACTCAGCAGTTCTACTGGGCGCCATATTCAGGAGTGAATAACTCACTGAGCCTTCGTAATGGATTACTAAACTTGAAATTGTCATACGGACGGTTGTTGTTTGAGGAGGCCTCAAAAATTTCCAACATTCAAGAGCAGATTCAGTCTCTAGGTCTATCACCAGAAATGACGAATTTTTATTTAGATAAAATCTCTAGAGGCTTGGATGCGCTCAATTCTGGAAATCGGAACCAACTGGAAAAGAGGATTTTTGAAGTACTATCCTTTCCATACTCTGAGGATGGTGGGGAATTCGGACGCCCCAATAATGCAATTCCTCAAGAATTGAATCAGCTCTTGGGAGAAGATATGCCAGGAGATATTTTACTGGCTGACAATCCAGTAGCATTGGAGGCAGAAGCAATCAGCCTTGATACTTTCCCTGGTTCTGCGGGAGATGTCTTGGTGCAAGACAGTTCTGATTCCTTCCCACTCTGGCCGATAATTGGAGCTGGTGGTCTTGGTTTAATTCTGCTTTTATTACTGGATGGTGATAGTTCTTCAGGCTCTTCAGTCCAGCCATCTATTTCTTCTCCTTCCCCAAATCCACCTTTGTCTCTCACCAACAAAGGAGAATGCGATCTAACTCCGAATAATAACGGTTCGGATCATACACAAATTATTGAAATTCCATGTAGTGTCACTCCTCAAACTCCCGCGGAAGTCAAGAAGGTAGTCGAGCCATCTACAGTCAAAGCCTTTATATTACTAATTGTCCTACTGTGCATATTCCGTTACAAACAACGAGCTTTCAGAATTCGTAGTTGGTAATTTGTTTAAAATTCTCTCAAGAGTCTGCCACATCCGTAGACTCGATCGCCAATGTTATTATGTCGTAAGGCATACCACCACGTTGCTGCATTGATGGCAATCACTGGCTTTTTGAGCCATCGCTCTGCTTCGTCGGCGAGCCGAACCATACTCAAATTAGTACCCATTTGTAGAATACCATCTATGTCATCACCATCGAGTTCCTGAAGATAGCTGCGAAGAGTATCTTCAGAGACTTCGGCGATCGCTATTGCAGTGGGGCAACGCAATCCTTTCAGCCGCACGACTTCTACCCCGATGTCGCTGAAAAAGCTGCGTAACTTATCGTCAGCCACAGCTTGATAAGGGGTGATGACGGCAATCTTGTTGAGTTTGAACGCTTCCAAAGCTGCCTGACATGCCGAACCGCCGGTAGCCACTTGCAGTCCAGTGTAGTCCTCAAGCCGTTTGATGAACGCTTGATTCCCTGGGATTCCTCCCCAAAAAGTTTCGGCACTCATTCCCATGATTAGGTAGTCGATGCCTGCTGTCATGACGCGATCGACTGCGAAAAGAATTTCGTTGTCGATTTGCTGGAGAATCCGCACCATTTTTTCATCGCTACTCAAGTCCTGGTCTCGAATATGAATCCGAGACATATGGGACGTAACGCCTGGTACGGCCATGGCGTGAAAATCTGGTTCAACGATGGTGTTCGTGCTGGGCGCAAGCACTCCGAATTTTTTTCGCCATCCTAAGGCGTCTGTCATTGTAAAATCTTTGTAGATAAAGTTATTTGCTTTAGTTCTTGGACTTTGATATCAAGTTCGGGTAATTACTTACGATTAAAATCTCTCCGTGTCCCCGCGTCCCCCCGTCCCCCCGTAAGTCTAAATGATAAGTCTTCAACCGAACATGATATGAGGAGTGCGATCGCCCTTTGAAAAAAAGTTTTCGCTCTAGTGAAACTTTATTTGTCCTTATTAGTTGCAGCCTTCAGACGTATCTCATCTTGCTGAGTAATATCTGGGTTATGCAGTATCCAATAACAATCTAGGCGATCGTTAGTGCGAAACAAAAGTAGTGCCCCACTTTCTGTCCAAAAGGGCCCATGTGGAATGTGGGCGGGTCGCCAGTAATAGCCATCTTTGCACATTGCTGTATAGCGTCTATTAAAAGGATCGTCACTCATAGACCAATGTCCAAGCACATCCCCAGAAATAACATACGCCTCCTCAGTAGTAGGATGACCAGCATAGAAATTGCCTTCAATCCACATAGGTACTAAACCGAGAATCCACGTCGCGCGTCCAGTTTTTTTATTGGTGTAGAGACTTTTACGCGCTGAACCTGGAGGTAAAAAGGTTGTACTCTCCCATTTCATTGCGTGGAGTTCTTGCAATGGAACATACTCAGTCATCCGTTCATGAGTCTGCATATTTGCATGGTATACAGAAGTTTCCGGGATTTGGGGAAGATCTGCGTAGTCTTCTGTAATGTAAGTGGGCGTAGCATCTGGCATCCACAATAAAATGGTGTCTTCTGCCGTTTTCCAAGGGCCAGTAGGTATACCAGCGGGGATGAAAGAGTAACTGAGATTGCGTAGTATAAACCCACCCTGGCAAAGTGCGCCTGTTAACACAAAAATTTCCACATTGGTAGTAAAGTGACCAACAGGTGCGCTCCAACCCTTTTTCAGGACTACTCGCTGTGTAGATTCACCTGTACTTTCGTTGACAGATAGAACTTGGGCAGTAGCGTCTTGACCGATAATAAAGTTTTTTACGTCAAAAGGCACTTGTGGAAAGTTGACAACTGAGTTGAGTGACTCTTCAGTTTCTACATGTTTGCGCCCTGCAAAGATCTTCTTGTTCATTTGAATATCGCTTTACAATTCATTAAATTATATGTAAATTATGCAATACATGTAACTATTTCAACTAACTACTGCTAGTGATTTGAAAATCTAAAAACCAAAAATGTATAAAAGATATCAAGGGTAAGCTACAACAATGACACAAAATTCGGAAAATACTTTAAAAGTTGCTCAGCAGGCATTTGACAATCTTACGCACGGTATGGCCACAGGGGAGTGGGAACCATTGTTAGATATGCTCTCAGAAGATTTTACCCTTTGGTTTCCTATGGCAAAATTCCACGGTTTGAATGTGGGAAAAGACCGAGCTAGAGAATTTTTCGAGTATGTTTCTCAATCCTTCAGTCCTGGCTTGATGCTAACTGGTCTAGACCGTGTTACCAGCAATGAAACAACCGCTGTCTTTGAATTTCGTGATGAAGGACTTTTGTTTGGACAGCCTTACAAAAATCGAGTAGCAGTTTCCTTTGATGTACGTGGAGACAAAATTTGTGCCTATCGAGAATATTTTGGTAGTGATGGAAAATCGTATTAAATAAGAATTCAGAATTCAGAATTCATAATGCAATCAGTAAGGGATTTAGACCCGCAACTAATTGTAGACCACCAATTTTTCAATTATGCGCGAGTGTTTCACTGTTTATTCATCTGTTAGTCGGACTCCAATTCATACGCTCATTCTGACGACTGATATCAAGTTCGGATAATTACTTATTAATAATCCAAAATCTAAAATCTAAAATTCCAAATTGTATCAGTTTCTCTCAGGGTTAAGTTCGTTAATTTCTTTACATTTAGCTTCCGCTGCTTGATATGCTGCTAAATAGTCTTGACCACCTAACATTACATCACCGTAATATTCATAAGGTGGGTCACCATAGATAGGTAATGGATTGTCTTCTGGATAATCTTCTTTTGATTCTTCAATTATGGCTTTCAGTTTTTTTACTGTCAGCTTTTGTGCAGCAAAATACCAGAGTTCTTGAGGATTTTTTTTCAGGTGCGGTAATGTGGGATCGACAATGCGGATAAGGGAATCATTGCTGGAAGTATCGCCTAGTTCAATCCAACTATGTTCAATTGGTCTGTATGGCTTGCCAGCAAAAGTTAAAAATCCTTGAACATATTTTGCTCCCTCGGTGGACAATGCTGCTTTGTAAGCATTATCAAACGGGGTACTAGCTCTGCTGTTTATGCGTTGAGCAACTTCAATTGACAGCGTTTCATCCAATAATTTGTTCATCAATAGCAAGGATTAGAGCAGCCATGAGAATATATTACCACTCATTGGGGGATGAAGGGGATGAGGGAGATGAGGGAGATGAGGGAGATGAGGGAGATGAGGGGGATGAATTAATAACTAATGACTAATGACCAATAGACCTCTTGCAAAAGCCCTTCTTTTTGTCTTCTTCTTTGCACGGCAGTCGCTCATGGGGGAAACCCCCAAGACCGCGCTGCCTTGTCTTTGCGCCTTTGCGTGTTAGCGTTCGCGTAGCGTCTCGTAGAGAAGCGGGGC
>JAVRBV020000072.1:0-23276 GCA_034531095.2 Nostoc sp. CreGUA01
AGAATCGGAATCAGTACCGTGGGGCACACGGGAACTTACGCTTGGGGAGATTTGCCCTCTTGGGCGATTGGTGTAAACCTGTCGTCTAACGGCGAGTCTTTGAACCTAGAATCCCCGCCCTTATAGGGCGTGGAGTGTCAACAAATGCTATAATAGTACAGGGGATGTACCAGACATTTCCTTAATTTCGGAAGATTTGAATGTAAATAAATTTCAAATCTGTGAATAAATACCTGGAGAGGTGTCCGAGCGGTTCATGGTGACGCACTCGAAATGCGTTTTGGGGAAACTCAACGGGGGTTCGAATCCCCCCCTCTCCGTTAAAAAACATAATCCTACAACTGATGCTATAAGTCTCGGCTGTGACTCTTCAATGACCTTAAAAATCAAGGGTTCTAGCAATCTCCCTACCTACGCAAAAAATTTCAAGAATCAAACTGGATTGCTATATAAATATTTTGTAATTAGTAGGACTTACGCAAGCAATAGCCGAAACCCTTATTTTCAGGTAGGGGCAATTCATGAATTGCCCCTACAGCGTGTACTTTTGCGTAAGTCCTAATTAGTTAAGAAAGTTTTGGGGTGAATGCAAACCAAGCCAGTAGAGGGAAGTCAAAATTTTACAAGAACAGTCAAAATAATTTGATATCTTAGTGATCCAAGCTTAGTTGTGATTCCCTATGAGTCGTTCCGCCTGCCTCATCTTCAACCCAGTAGCTGGTCAAGGTGACCCAGAACTAGAACTGGCAGAAATTCGATCGATATTAGAGCCAGAAATTGATTTAGATATTTATCTAACAACTGAAGAAATTGGTGCCGACGCCCTGGCGTATGCAGCAGTAGAGCGAGGAGTTAATGCGATAATTGCTTCGGGGGGAGATGGTACCCTCTCCGCAGCAGCAGCGGCAGTAGTAAGTACTGATATCCCATTCGGTATAATTTCTCGAGGGACAGCCAACGCCTTTGCCACAGCTTTAGGAATTCCTGACACGATCGCAGCTGCATGTCAGACAATTTTACAGGCAGGAACCCGCAACGTAGATGTAGCTTATTGTAACGATCGCCCAATGGTACTGTTAGTAGGTGTTGGCTTTGAAGCTGAAACCGTAGAACTAGCAGATCGGGAAGCCAAAAATCGTTTTGGGATGATGGCCTACGTTTTAGCAGGAATTCAGCAACTGAGAAACCTACATAACTTTGATGTTGAAATTGAAACCGAAGACAGAATAATAAAAACTAGTGCTTGTGCAGTCACAGTTGCCAACGCCGCGCCTCCCACTTCAGTATTAGCACAGGGGCCAGCAGGTCTAATTTATGATGACGGACTATTAGACTTAACAATTGTAGCTCCAACTAGTAAAGCCGGAGCGATCGCCGCGACATTCCATCTGTTTCAAACAGCTTCTACAGGCAACGCAGCAGAACGCAACGACATTGGTTACCTGCGAGCTAAACAATTTAAAATTACCACAGAGCCAGCACAAAAAGTTGTTTTGGACGGCGAAATCGTCGGCACAACACCAATAGAAGTCAAATGCGTACCAGCAGGCTTAAAAATTTTTGTGCCACTAACAGAAGAAGTTGAGCCTACAGAAAAACTAGAGGGACTCCCTAACTTGATGATTGAGATGAAAAATCCAGCAGAAGAGTGAGGGGATGGGGGATGAGGGGGATGAGGGGGATGAGGGGGATGAGGGAGCAGGGGAGGCAGGGGAGGCAGGGGGAGAATAACCAATGCCCAATGCCCAGTGCCCCATGCCCTAATTAAAGAAGGAGTTAGGTTGCGTTGAAACTAGTATCCGATCCACCTATTGCTAAAAAAATCCGCAAAATGAATCAGCGGGTACGATGGCAAGATCCCTTGATTGTCGAACGCAACATCGACCAAACTCGATTGGTGCTAGATGATGGTCATGCAGATGATTTGGAGTTTTCGTTTTTAGTTGTAGGTGATAGTGGTTCTGGAAACCATCAGGGACAAAATCCCCAGCGACAGGTGGCTGAACTGATGCTACCTCATCACAATGAATGTCGTTTTATGCTGCACACGGGGGATGTAATCTATTTAGTGGGGTCGAGTGAGTACTACCAGCAGAATTTCATTCACCCTTACCGAGAGTTTATCTTGGGTGGAGAACATCCCAGGGAAATTGCTTACGACCAGATGGTTTTTAAGCTACCGATTTTACCAGTACCAGGAAATCATGATTATTATGACTTGCCGATTTTCTTGGGTTTAGCATCCCTAACAACATTACCGATTCGTAAACTGTTGCGATCGCGGTTAGATTTAGATGTAGGTTTACATGGTTCAGGAACAGGTGACGCTTACGCACGGGCGTTTTTAGATTATCTCAAAGTGTTCGATCTTCCAGGAGCATTAGACGCTCATTTAAATCGTTACTACACCGCCAAAACAGACACGGGTCGTTGTCTTTGCTATCAACCAAAACACTTTACCCGCCTTCCCAATCGCTACTACACTTTTCGCTATGGCGGTATTGATTTCTTCGCCTTGGATTCTAATACATTTAACGATCCACCACCACTGCCGAAGACGAGGGAAGGTGAAGCAAATCGCCAAATCCTGGAAAAACGTCGTCAGGAATTAGAGCAAGAAAAGCTGCAAATCATGGAAACCTCAACGAATCTCAACCCAGAAAACCCCAGCGAAGCTGATGATTTAGAGGACTTCCAAGCCAAACTGTCGCAAATTGAAGAAATTATTGTTGATATTAATAAGCAACTAGCCACAGACAGACCAACACAGACTGACATTGAACAACTCGACTGGCTCAAGCACAGACTAATTGAATCTTGGAATACTGAGGAAGTTCGGGGACGGGTGATTTATTTCCATCATCCTCCCTATGTGACTGAGGCGACGAAATGGGAACAAGCACAAACCTTGACAATTCGCAACCATCTACGTGAAGTTCTCAATAAAGTCGCTCAACAAATAGGTTCTCGGAATCAGGGGCGTCCTTTGGTGGATTTGGTATTAAATGGACACGCCCACTGTCTAGAATATCTGCAAACAACAGATACAGGACATGCTGATTCTCATATCCCCTGGCTTGTTTGTGGCGGTAGCGGGTTTAGTCTGCGACGCCAGCGAATTGAGGGAGCGAATTTAATGGAGGAGAATAGATTAGTAGCGCGATCGCATTTGTTCATCGGTCGCAATGGTTACGGTTCTCACAAGCGACGCCCTTATTCCAGTTTACGCATTGATGTCAAAGGCGAAGGTCAGCCCAAGTTTATTGTTCGCCCCTTGGTTGCCGAATGGTATCAACGACAATGGCATCAGCGGGAACTTGAACCGTTGATTATTTAGGGACGCGGGGAATGAGGGAGATGGGGAGGTGGGGAGATGGGGAGGTAGGGAGGTAGGGAGATGGGGAGATGGGGAGGTGGCCAAATGAGAGAGAAAGTAATTCTTCTTTCCCCCCATCTCCCCATCCCCTTATCCCCCCATCCTCTTTCTCTGTCCAATGCCCCATGCCCCATGCCCAATGCCCCATTACCTATCTACCGATCCCATCACAACATCAATACTTCCCAAGATGACGAAAATATCAGCGACTTTTTGACCACGGATTAATTGAGGTAAAACTTGTAAATTATTGAAATCGGCTGGACGAATTTTCCAACGCCAGGGGAAAATGCGATCGTCTCCAATAATATAAATTCCTAATTCTCCTCTCCCTGACTCCACGCGGACATAGGTTTCTCCCTCAGGGATCTTGAATGTGGGCGCAAGTTTCTTGGCAATGAACTGGTAATCAAATCCGTTCCACTCAGATTTACCACCCCCTGACAGGCGTTTAGCTTCTAAATTTTCGTAGGCACCACCAGGCAATCTCTTAATTGCTTGCTGGATAATCTTGACTGACTCACGCATTTCTCCAACTCTGACGACATACCTGGCAAAACAATCTCCTGCTGTATCCCACTGTACTTCCCAGTCAAAATCGTCGTAGCATTCGTAGTGGTCAACTTTTCGTAAATCCCACTTTACCCCAGAAGCCCGTAACATCGGGCCAGAAATTCCCCAATTAATCGCTTCTTCCCGACTTAAAATTCCCACACTCTCAACTCGGCGGCGAAAAATTGGGTTATTGGTAATCAGTCTTTCATACTCATCAATCTTTGGTACAAAGTAATTACAGAATTCTTGGCATTTATCCACCCACCCGTAAGGTAGGTCAGCAGCAACTCCACCGATGCGAAAATAATTATTGTTGACCATGCGGTAGCCGGTGGAAGCCTCAAACAAATCGAGAATCATTTCGCGATCGCGCAAAGTGTAAAATATCGGAGTTTGTGCCCCAGTGTCTCCCACAAACGGCCCCAACCACAGCAAATGGTTAACAATTCGAGCTAATTCCAGCATAATGACTCGAATATAGCTAGCACGCTTGGGGATCGTGACATTTGCCAGTTTCTCGACAGCATTCACCGTCACGGCTTCATTAAACATCCCACCATAGTAGTCCCATCGGCTAACATAGGGTACGTACATAATATTGGTGCGGTTTTCGGCAATTTTTTCCATGCCCCGATGCAGATAGCCGATGACAGGTTCACAATCAACTACATCTTCACCATCCAAAGTGACAAGAATTCGGAAGCACCCATGCATGGAAGGGTGATGCGGGCCAAAGTTAATCACCATTGGCTCGGTTTTGGTTTCAATTCTGACCATAAATCAAAAGTTTCCTCAATCCGTAATAATTTCAAGGAACTTCCAATTAATTCTTGTGGGGTAGGCATCCTGCCTGCCCAGTCCACACATAGGGCGGGCAACATGCCCAGTCCACAAGTAGTAATTTATAGCGGTTATCGTTTACGTGAAGTTCCAAATAAGATGGTATTTTTCCAAATTTTAGAGAATTGACAAATTAGAATCTTGCAGATTCGTCCGATTTTTTGCAGATTTTTCCTATCTTTGTCGAATAGCTTTCGGAGTTACACCCATTAAACGCTTACAGTGAAAATTGAGATGACTTTGGCTAGCAAAACCAACCAAGTGAGCAATTTCACTGATTGCCATTTCTCTTTTGAGCAATAATTCGTAGGCACGTTGCACCCGGCACTGAATTACATATTTATGAAGAGTCATTCCTGTAGACTGTTTGAAAAGCTGGGAAAAATAATGGGGACTCATTGGTATCAAAGCCGCCAATTCTGCTAGACCTAAATTTTGGTCAAGATGTTCGTGAATGTAGTCGATAACTTGCTGTAATTGACGCCGTGATAAACCGTTTTTATATGCTTTCAATATCGGTTTGCGCGTAGCATAGTGTTGCATAAGATGTACTGATAAGGCATTTGCCATCGTCTCTGCATAAAGACGACTCCCTGAGGGGTTACTTTCCAGAATGCCTTTGAGTGCTAGCCCCATTTGATAAACTAGGGGGTCTGGTGTAGCGAAGTGGGGTATAAGTTCAATTTGTTCAGTATCTGCTGTTTCGTCAATTGCACGAGCAAAAATCTCTGGTTTAATTGCCAGTAGAATAAAGTCGCCTTCAGCATCCCAAGCGGACTGATGCCCAACATTAACCGGAGTAATCAGAATATCCCCTCCAACTACAGTGTCACGATGTCTGCGTCCATCCATTTTCCGGTCAGCATGAATCACCCGCGCTCCATGAGTGAAAATGAGTAGAGAGTGCCACTGGGGAGTCGAAACTTCAGGAAATGCAGAAGCAGGTTGACACATGTATGCAAGTGAAACGCCATGCCAACCTGCTTGAAGACTCGTGAGAATTGGTAAACGTGGAAATAGTGGTAATATCTCATCTTCTTTGGTAATCACCAAGGGCTTTTCTTCTGACATGGGTCACCACAAATTCTTCCAAACCCAATGTATCAGAACGTTGACTGTTGGCAATCAACAGTCAACTGTAGCTATAGCAGGGAACAGGGAACAGGGTCGAAAGTCGCTTGGTGTATGGGTTTTATATTAGGTTTATGTCCTAAACTACTTGGCGACAGCTATAAAAAAGGGGGGAAGTGAAATCAAAGTCCCCCTTGGAAAGTGGGATTTAGGGGGATCTAAAAGTATTTGCTACACCACTAAGGAGTTTTCAAACATCGTCTAATACCATTTCACGAAAATCTTGATACATATAGATTTTTCGTAGGGGTTTAGCACTGCTAAACCCTTACCCACGTATTTGTATCATTATTAAAGTGAAATGGTATTAGACTTAGCAAATAAAATTAGAGACGCAATCATAGCGTCTCTACAAACTTACTACCTAGCCTTTTTACGTGTAATTGCACCCAGGAACAAATCAAAAAATTTTGAATTTGAGATTTATTTCACAAGTAAATTCGCTTTTTTTCAGATTCTTTGGATTTGTAATCTTGAATCCAAAATCCAAAATTTAAAATCTAAAATCTAAAATTAAATGATTCCCGATCCTTTGCCGCGTTTGTCACTGTTTTCTGTTAACTTACCTTCTTCGTCCTGGTTAATTTCCCCAAGTTCTTCAACACGTTGTGCGGTATCTTCTGCTGTTTCTTGGCGTGCATCACCGGGTTGTTCGTAGTACATTTCTGGTTCAACTGCGTAGTTATTTAACAAACCTTCTTTGTCTACGGTGTAACCGTCGGTGGTACGTATACTTTCAGAATCGGTTTGGTCATCGGTAGCCGAACTTGCTTCTCTTTCTTCGGTGGGAACTGTTTTGAATTTGTCTCCTTCTCTTTCTTTGCGAGCAGCTGTTTCAGCTGGGATAATTCCGCGATCGTATGTATCTACTTCTGCGCGATCGGATGAATCTATACCTTTTTTAACTGATTCATTAGCCATAAATTATGTCCTCGTTAAAGAATCTATTGAATAACTTCGAGAACTAGATTATGCTGTTTTTCATTTCCAATCTACTATCTTGAGAAGTGATTTAAGTTTCCCAATATATCTTTTTCTCTATCTTAAGATGTATCCAAAAGACTCACGACAAGCAATTACAGGAGTTTTTATAACTGACTGAGCGTAAATAAATATAATTATTAAAGTTGCTAGTTGTCAATTATTTGTGGTCACCAAGTTACAGCGGTTTTCACGTATTTGAACCACATCTGTTGTAGGGAACACTGCTGTGCCCTTGCCGCGTGGTCTATTTACCTGAAAATAGCTGTAAGATGCGGAATTTAGATCCCCGACTTCTTCAAGAAGTCGGGGATCTGGGCAGCTACTTTTGCTTAATTGAAATCTGCTGTGAATTCATTTATGACTGCCCACTCACTTGAATTTTTGTTAGCTGTGTTAGCTTTGCGGTGGGGCAACAGTAGCTTTCACAACTACAGTTTTCACACCTTTAATCTCCTTAGACAAAGGTTCGATTTTAGAAAGTTGATCTTGATTGTTTACGGTTCCTGCTACAGTGACAGTTCCATCGTCTGCGGCATTAACTGTTAGTTGGCCACCGGGTATGTTAGCCTCCAATTTGGAGCGAACTTCACTTGCGAGGTCAGCTGGGGCTCTGTCTGCATCGCCGCCAGTGAGATTATTGCGTTCTTCGCGGGCGCGGATATCAGCATCAAGTTGTCTTCTGCGGAGTTCGCTTTGTGCGTCTTGTTTTGCAGCTTCTGTTGTTTGTGCGGTGGGAGCTTCTGGAGTTTCGTCAGGAGCAGGTGCAGTTACAGTTGTTCTAGAAGTATCTTGACAAGCAGCAGCACCAAAAACTAAAAGGCAACTAATTACCAAAGGAGTTAGCTTTTGCATATGTTTAATTTGGGATCAAATGAAAATTGTTGAAATTTACGGCATAAGTGAGGAGCAAGGAGTCATATCATGTCCGGTTGAAGACTTATTGTTTAGACTGACGCGGGGACATGGAGACGGGGGGACGCGGGGACATGGAGGACATGGACACGCAGGGACACGGTGACGCGGGGACGCGGAGAAATTTTAATCATAAGTGATTAGCCGGACATGATATCAGAATTCAGCAGTAAAAATTCGATGAATAGTAGCTATGCACGTACAAATAGGCATACAGGACTTAAAATTCTGAATTCTGGCTCCTGAATTCTGAATTCTCAATTAGATTGTTTCTTCACGACGGTCAACAATAACTACAGCAGGATCGTTTCTATGAGCTTCTGTAGAGTAGTTGGGACGATCGCTCTCAAAAACTCCTGTATTATGTCCTTTGTCGAAACCTGAGCGATGTTCGCCTAGATCGGTGGCGTCATAGATGCCGAATTCTTCAATACCCCGACGGTTGAGAATGGGTTCGGCTTGGTAGATTTCTGCTTGTGTACCATCGACAATTACCAAGTAATCACCTCTTTGGAAGCGATCGCCATAGACTCGCGCCCTGTCTTCGGGAATTCCTAAACCAACCAGTGCGCCAACAATACCGCCCGCTGCTGCACCAATGGCACCACCAGCCAATGTTGTTGCTATGGCGGTAGCTGCTGCGCCACCTGCAATTACTGGCCCAATTCCGGGAATTGCTAAACTCCCAAGACCAACTAATAAGCCTGTTAAGCCACCTAAAACGCCGCCTGTAGCTGCACCAGCTTTTGCACCTTCGTCTGCTTTATTACCTGCATCGATGTTTTTATTCTCAACGCCGGCGATACCATGACCGTTTGTATCTTTGGCAATGATTGAGATGCTACTCATCGGGAAACCCGCATCTCGCAATTCTGTTAGTGCTGTTTCTGCATCTCGACGATGAGAAAACACACCAATGGCGCGTTTGGTTGCTTGCACCTGTCTAGTTGCAGGGGTATGTCCAGTTGAATCGAAAATTTGCCACTGTTGAATTCCATGTTGGCTGATAACAGCAGCCGCCCGTTGGATTTCAGCTTCTGTACCATTCACAAGGATGATGTAATCGCCTTGATTGATGCGCTCGTTGTAGAAATGAGTGCGGTTATCTGGTAATTTCCAACGGGTAGAGTCCCAGCGATCGCTCACATGGACGCCTGGGAAAGATTCCCGTCCCAAAGAATCTCTATGAATTAAGGAAGTTTGGCTCAAGGGGAAACCTGCATTTCGCAAATCATGAATTGCAGCTTCCGCATCTCGGCGATGAGAAAAGTATCCGACTGCATATTTGCCACTAGCTACATTGCTATCGGTAGTGCCATTTGGATGGTCGTAAATACCAAACTCTTCAATACCGCGCTGACGTAAAATTGCTTCTGCTGTGGCAATTTCAGCGTCCGTACCATCGAGGATGACGAGATACTGTCCTCGTTTGACGCGCTCATCATAGACTCTGGCTCGTTCTTCGGGAATTCCTAAACCGATTAATGCACCAAGCAAACTGCCTGCTACTGCACCGATGCCGGCTCCAGCTATGGTGGTGGCTAGAGTCGTTGCTGCGGCTCCAGCTAACATGATTGGCCCAATTCCGGGAATTGCCAAAGTGCCAAGACCGACTAATAAACCAGTCAATCCGCCCAAAGCACCACCAGAAACTGCTCCCACCGCAGCGCCTTCATCAGATTTATCGCCAACGCGATCGCGCACTTCGGCACCGGCTATATCATCACGCTCTCCATCCCGCGTAATAACAGATACTCTGTTCATATCAAAGCCGACATTTTTCAATTCATGTAATGCATGTTCAACATCTCTACGATTAGAAAAAACGCCTACAGCACGTCTATGTACACCTACAACCATTATTTTTTCTTCTCCACAGTAAAATCAATTATTCAAAAAATCTATAGCTTGGTTATAGCTCGTAATAATCCCTATTAATACATGTTTATATTTATTTTCCCTCAATCCCTTGGAAGAATTTTTTTCTCTATCAACGGACATAGGTGGTTTTATCTAAACAAGTAAAAAAACTTTTAGTATAATTTATTTTTATTTTTATTATTTATATTTATCAAGATGATTCATAATTCCAACACCTTGATTATTTTTCGTTTAAATAATTTAGTATTTTGCCTTTACTGCTGCTAGATAACTTCTAATAATTAAATTAATAAATAATTATATTTACCTGATTGTTGAATTATCCTGACTCGAGGCGGAGGGTTTGGGGCTTTGCTCTTGAATTCTGAGTATACGACTTTTGATTAAAGACTTTACTACCTTGGTAAGTGTGAGCATAGCTAAATTAATATCTAGACTGATAAATAGACCATTTTATGATTGAAGAAGAATACAGAATACAGAATTCAGCAATCTTGACGTTCTCTACGAGACCCTAAAAGCGAACGCGGACAAGGCCGCTGCTCTACTATCCGCCAGTCGTACATAATACCCAACTGAATTCTGACTCCTGAATTCTGTTTTTATAAAATGGCTATTTGATTGAATCAAAGTGAGAAAATAGTATGTTTCAAAATGTTTTCAGCATATTAGGATGTGATTCACTATCTTTAGGATTAGCACCTCTGATTTTCGCTCAACAATTACTAACTTCAGAAGAAGCATCAGTTCTTTTTGCTGGGCCTAAATTCTTAGTGGCGTTGCTGGCTGGGGTTTCAATGTCCTTAGCTTTCCAACTGTTATTCACCAACTTTTCAGTTGCTGTAGGAATTTCATCTTGGGAAATTGATTCAGATGATGATGAGTCAATAAAACTAGGTAGTAAAATTCGTAAAATTCAAGGAAAAGTCGGTTTTTGGGCATTGATAACTGCTAGTGTCGCATTATTTATTGCTTGTTTTCTAGCGGTAAAACTTAGCTTAGTCGAAAATGCATTTTTAGGAGCAGTTATCGGTGTAGTAATCTGGTCTATTTATTTTTCACTGATGATTTGGTTTGGTTCATCCGCAGTAGGTTCTTTAATTGGTTCTATTGCTAGTACTGTCAGTTCTGGTTTTCAAGCATTGTTCGGTACAGCAACCACTGGCATCAGCGCTAATACTGCCAAACAACAATTGGTTTCCACAGCAGAAGAAGTTACAGCCGCAGTTCGGCGAGAATTAACATCAGGTCTTGACTCTGAAAGTATCAAAAACACACTGCAAAGTTCTTTGGCTTCTGTGCAATTACCAAAGTTGGATATTAAAGAAATTCGTTCTCAATTTGACAAATTGATTCAAGATCCAGATTTGGAATCTGTTGTTAATAGTGATTTGTTGCAAAATGTCAATCGGCAAACCTTTGTTGATTTAATTAGCGATCGCACCGATTTATCTCCAGAAGATATTAATCGAATTGCTGACCAATTACAAGGTGCTTGGCAACAAGCTTTGAATCGCAAAAATCCCACACAGCAAGTAATTAATTTACTGAAATCTGCTACTCCCGAAGAACTTAATTCCGAGAACTTAGGTGAAAGACTCCAGGAATTGGTGACAGTTGGAGGTGGAAATGGTAAGCAAAGTAACGGTGTCATCAAGCAAGCTGTTCAATATGGCTTGAGCGCGGCTGTACCAGCTGTATTAGAGAGAATGAATCTTTCTAATATCGATGTTAACAAAATCGCTAGTCAGTTACAAAAACTGAAAGAAAAAGTTCAAGATGTCGATGTTGAAGAAATTACCGAACAATTACAAAAATTTAGAGAGGAAGCAACAGCAAGATTGCCTATATCACAGGAAAATACAATCAAAGCAGATGTAGAAGACTACATCTTACATTCCTTTCCCTGGCACTTTAACCGGATTACCCTCAAAGATGAATTTAAAGAAGTCATCTATGACGTAAATGCAGATCCGACAACTGTCAGACGGGAGTTAGAAGAAATCAATCAAGAATATTTCGTCAATTTACTGAACCAGCGGGATGATATCAGCGAAGCAAGGGTAACAGAAATTGCCGAACAAATGGAAAGCACTCGCCAGGAAGTTTTAGAAACTGTCAAACAGGCACAAACACGAGAAAAAGGTCAAAATTTCCGCACCGAAATTGAAAATTATCTGCGTTCAACTGGCAAAGAAGAACTTAACCCTGAAGGGATAGAACGGGATTTTACGAGATTAGTTGAAGATCCAGAAACTGGCTTTGAAGATTTAAGCGATCGCTTCGCCCAATTTGACCGCGATACTTTTGTCCAATTGCTACAACAACGTCAAGATATCAGCGAAGAAGAAGCTAATAATATTGTTAGTCAACTCGAACGCAACCGCGATAATATCTTGAATCGTGCCAGAGAATTGCAAGCACAAGCAAAAGCAAAAGCCGATGAATTACGCCAAAGAGTCGAAGATTATTTGCGGAATACAAACAAAGAAGAACTCAATCCCGAAGCTATCAAACGCGAGTTTAGAGTTTTACTAGAAGATCCGCAAGCCGGAATTAGCCTTTTGCGATCGCGTTTATCGCAATTCGACCGCGACACCTTGGTACAATTGCTCAGTCAACGTCAAGATTTGAGCGAAGAACAGATTAACCAAATTCTCAATCAACTCGAAGCTGTGCGAGATAGTATTTTACAGGTACCACAACAAGCCAGAGAACAGTACGAAAAAACTACAAAAGTTATTGCTGAATATCTCCGCAATACCAACTTAGAAGAACTCGATCCAGAAGGTATTAGACGCGATTTAGAAAGATTATTCGATGACCCCAAAGCAGGTGCATTAGCATTGCGCGATCGCATTTCTCAAGTCGATCGAGAAACCTTGGTGAAACTCCTAAGTCAGCGGGGAGACTTGAGTCAAGAGCAAGTTAATCAGATAATTGATCGCCTACAAGATGCGATTCGTGATATCTTAAAAGCACCGCAACGTTTAGCAAAGCGTACTACTCAAAGGATTTTAGATTTTGAAGGTAATCTTGAAGATTATCTGCAAAATACTAATAAAGAAGAACTCAATCCCGAAGGAATTAAACGCGATCTACAATTGCTGTTGTCTTCTCCCCGTGCAGGAATTGGGAATTTAAGCGATCGCGCTGCCAAATTTGACCGTTCGACAATTGTGGCGCTATTATCCCAACGCGAGGATATCTCAGAAGCAGAAGCTCACCGAATTGTGGATCAAATCGAGTCTGTTCGCAATTCCATTGTTGAACAATTCCAACAGATTCAACAACGAGTACAATCAGTCTTGGATGGAATTTTTGCCAGAATTCGCAACTATCTTAACTCTCTGGAACGTCCAGAACTCAACTATGAAGGAATTAAGCAAGACTTTGCCAAAGTCTTCGACGATCCGCAAACTGGATTTGAAGCCTTGCGCGATCGCCTCAGTCAATTCGATCGTGATACCCTAGTTGCTGTCTTGAGTTCTCGTGAGGACATTTCTCAAGCAGACGCCAACCGCATCATCGACCAAATAGAAGCCGCACGGGATGGCGTACTCCAACGAGCCGAACGTATTCAGCAAGAAACACAAAAACGCCTGAAAGCCATTCAAGAACAAGCTAAAAAGCAAGCTGAAGAAACCAAAAAAACCGTTGCAAATGCAGCGTGGTGGATATTTGGCACAGCCTTAACTTCCCTTGCGGCTAGTGCAATTGCCGGAGCGATCGCGGTTACGGGGTTAGCTTTACCAGGGTAAACTCTAATTGTTTGCAATTAAGTTAACATCAGTTCAGTAGACCTCTCTCTCCTAGCCTCCCTCCCCTACAAGCTACTGTGTATACACAAGTTTTTTAAAGTTGCTGCGTAATCTAGGGTCGGTTAATTTTTGCTCTTTGATGCAACAAAGGTGCAGGTTAATGCAACTAAGGTGCAAGCCAATGCAACTAAGGTGCAGGTTAATGCAACTAAGGTGCAGGTCAATGCAACTAAGGTGCAAGCCAATGTAACTAAGGTGCAAGCCAATGTAACTAAGGTGCAGGTTAATGCAACTAAGGTGCAAGCCAATGTAACTAAGGTGCAGGTTAATGCAACTAAGGTGCAGGTCAAGAAATAAACAGGGTGACACAGATGTGCTATCCTGTTTTGCATTTTTACAGACTTTAGAGACGTTGCAATGCAACATCTCTACATCTGGATTCATAATTACTCAGACAGAATTAATTACACAACGTCATTGCGAATGGAGCAAAGCGGAATGAAGCAATCCCAGCCGCAAGCGAATTGCTTCATTCCGCTTCTCTACATTTGCAATGACTGTAATTAATTTTGCGTAGTTACTTACTGCAATTCAGCAACGCCCAATAGTTAGATCGGTTTAATTGAACGGCTTAATTATCAAACTACCTGTCTCCCGCAGGAGGCGCTTGGCGATCGCCTTGAGGACGAGGCGGACGCTGCCTGTCTGAGGGCGGTTGTTTGGGAGTATCTGTTGCCTGTGCAATTTGCTGGAATTTATTAGCTGCATTTGCTTGGTGAAGTGACATCTCCCGGACGAGTTTTCACCCGCACTCAAATCCTGGAACACGTTTGGGGTTATGACTTTAACCCCAACACCAACGTTGTGGATGTTTGTATCCAGCGAATTCGCAAAAAAATTGACCCCATTGATGAAGCAGACCCCATTGAAAGCATTCGCAATATCTTTCTTGTATCAATTCCCGGAGCGCTCTTGCTGGTTGCTGCCGGGGCATGGCTGGTTGCGGGTAGTGCCTTGCGTCCCATTCATCAATTAACAGGCGTCATTCAACAGGTAACCGTCCAAGGGCTAGATCAGCGCATTCCCATTGGGACAACAGATATTAAACCTCTTGAGTAACGCCATCAAATATAATCTTCCTAACGGTTGGATAGAAATTCACGCCCATCAAACTCAAACAACGCTCCACGTCACCATTACCAACGCATCAAAAGATATTTCAGCCAGCGATCGCTCGCGGCTTTTCGATCGATTTTATCGTGGCGATCGTGCCCGCACCCGCAAAGTCGAAGGAATTGGACTCGGACTGAGCCTAGCCCGTGAAATTATCCGCGCACATCGTGGCGATCTCACCCTTGAGTCAACAACATCTGTTGGTCAAACAGCATTCACCCTCACTTTGCCACACAGTAGTCCGCTGATGTAGGTAACTACAGAGGGCAAACTATTCAGATTGCTAATATCATAGGCTGGGGTATAAATCTACCCCCGGTTAATATTGAGTATTGCGTAAGAAATATTACAAACATATGAAAAGCCAAATTATCGCCACAGCCACATTTTTAACTTTCGTTAGCCTCACAACAACCGTACAAGCAGCAAATTCTGAACATGTGAGACAGTTATTAGCAACCAAACAATGTCAAAACTGTGATTTGACCCATGCAGGTTTAGTGATGGCTGATTTATCTGGAGCCAATTTGAGTGGTGCTAATCTTGCAGGTGCAAACCTTAGCCGTGCAAACTTGAGTGGTGCTGATTTCCGGGGTGCAAACTTAAGCGGTGCTAGTTTATTTGGTGCTAACCTAAGCGAAGCGAGATTTAGTGGCGCAAATTTGACGGGTGCTGATTTGAGAAATAGCTACTTAACAAACGCAGAATTAAATGGTGCTTATCTGAATGGCACTAATTTTCAAGGTGCAGTGGGAATACCATCACAAATTGCTTCACCAGAAGATTTTTATGCTTTGGGTGTAGCACAAGCAGAAAAAGGCAACCACCAGCAAGCAATTAGTTATTTTAGTCAAGCGATCGCCATTAAACCAGATTATGCAGGTGCTTATCTAGCTCGTGGTGTCGCCCGCTACCAATTATTAGATAGACAAGGTGCTTTCGTAGATGCCCAAGCTGCCGATAAATTGTTTACATCCCAAAATAATGCCCCTGGAACACAAACAGCCCAGGCTTTTATCAAAGAACTGCAAACACCCTATACTGAAAAAGTAAGCTCTGGTAAGCCTAATTTCGTTGACTTTTTCGGCAGTCTTGGCTCAATTTTGCTTCAGTTTTTGCCTTTTTAGGGAATGGGGAGTGGGGAATGGGGAATGGGGCATGGGAGATGAGGGGGATGAGGGGGATGAGGGAGATGAGGGAGATGAGGGGGATGTGGGGACGCGGGAAATGACTAATGACTTTATCCAATGAATTATGGGCGGCAAATCAAGATTTAGCCAAAGCTTGTCTAGGGCATCCTTTTGTTCAAGGCATTGGTGATGGTAGTCTTGAACGAGGGAAGTTTGCTTACTATGTAGGGCAAGATGCTTTTTTCTTAGAGACTTTTGCCCGTGCCTATAGTATCGCCGCAGCTAAAGCACCAGATTGGGTAGGTTTCACGACATTTCATCACTTAGCTGGAGGTGTGTTAACAGAACTGCAATTGCATAGTGGTTATGCTTCCCAGTGGGGAGTTAATTTGCATTCTGTGGAACCAGGAGCCGCTACCCGCCGCTATACTGATTTTTTATTAGCAACTGCTTGGGGTCAAGATGTGGGTTTAACTGCTGCGGCGATGTCTCCCTGTATGCGTTTATATGCTTTTTTGGCAGAACAGTTAGCTAGTAATGGCATCCCGAATCATCAATATGCAGACTGGATTCGGACTTACAGTAGCGCGGATTTTCAGCCATTGGCACAGCAATTAGAAAGTTTGGTTGATAATTATGCCACGAGTAATGCTGTTGTGCATTCAACTTACCGTTACGCTATGTTGTGTGAGTATGACTTTTTTCAGGCTGCATGGAGTTTGTAGGAATTTGGTAGAGAGATGAGGGAGATGAGGGAGATGAGGGAGATGAGGGAGATGAGGGAGATGAGGGAGATGAGGGAGATGAGGGAGATGAGGGAGAATAACCAATGCCCAATGCCCCATGCCCCATGCCCTATGCCCTATGCCCCATGCCCTATGCCCAATAAGTATCTAAAACAGTACTCTTGTTCTACTATAAACTGATTAAAGATAGTATTATTAAGGACTGTTTCATAAGAAACTCCTTTTTTGCCGCCCAATATGTCAGACTCAAAGCGCACAGCATCCCCGAAGTCCCGTTCAGAGCAAGCCAATGCTCAGGCTTCTCTGTTGAACGGACATCTCCCCTCGCACAATAGCCAGAATACCATTCGGATTCGGGGTGCTAGGCAGCATAATCTGAAAAATATTGACTTGGAATTGCCACGCGATCGCCTGATTGTATTTACTGGCGTTTCTGGTTCTGGTAAGTCTTCTTTGGCGTTTGATACGATTTTCGCTGAAGGTCAACGCCGCTATGTGGAATCCCTCAGCGCCTACGCACGGCAATTTTTAGGACAATTAGATAAGCCGGATGTGGAGGCGATTGAAGGCTTAAGTCCAGCCATTTCCATTGACCAAAAGTCAACGTCTCATAACCCCCGTTCCACTGTGGGTACGGTGACGGAGATTTATGACTATTTGCGGCTGTTGTTTGGTCGCGCTGGCGAACCCCATTGTCCGATTTGCGATCGCTGTATTGCACCCCAAACAATCGATGAGATGTGCGATCGCATTCTGGAATTACCAGACCGCACTCGTTTCCAAATTCTTGCACCCGTGGTTCGGGGGAAAAAAGGCACACAGCGTAAGCTTTTGTCAAGTCTAGCTTCCCAAGGTTTTGTTCGGGTGCGCGTTGATGGCGAGGTGCGCGAACTATCAGATTCCATTGAATTGGATAAAAATTTAACACACACCATCGAAGTAGTCATTGACCGCTTGGTAAAAAAAGATGGTATCCAAGAGCGTTTGGTTGATTCTTTATCTACGTGCTTAAAACAATCCGGTGGCATTGCGACCATAGTAATTGGTCATGAGTCATCTAAGGAAACCCCGTCTAGTACCGAAGGCGGGGGGTCTGAGGAAGAATTAGTATTTTCCGAAAATTTTGCTTGTCCAGAACATGGGGCGGTGATGGAGGAATTATCGCCGCGATTGTTCTCGTTTAATTCTCCTTACGGTGCTTGTCCCCATTGTCATGGAATTGGTACTTTAAGAAAATTTGCGCCAGATTTAATCGTACCAGACCCAGAAGCACCAGTGTATGCAGCGATCGCTCCTTGGTCGGAAAAAGATAATTCTTATTATTTGGAATTGCTCTACAGTGTAGGGCAAGCTTATGGATTTGAGTTACAAACAAATTGGAGCAAACTGACATCAGACCAGCAGCAGACTCTTTTGTATGGAGAAAAAGAAGAAGCTACAAAAACAGATAAAAAACAAGTTTTTAAAGGTATTGTTCCAATTTTGCAACGCCAATATGAAGGTGGTTCGGAGTTAGTTAAGCAAAAATTAGAGCAGTATTTAATCGACCAGCCGTGTGATGTTTGTGGGGGAAAACGGTTAAAGCCGGAAGCTTTGGCGGTGAAGTTGGGACAATATGGAATTTTGGATTTAACTAGCGTATCGATTCGGGATTGTCGGGAGAGAATTGAGAAATTCAAGTTGAGCGATCGCCAGTTACAAATTGCCGATTTAGTACTCAGAGAAATTAAAGCCAGATTGCAATTTTTGTTAGATGTTGGTTTAGATTACCTCACCCTTGACCGTCCAGCAATGACCCTTTCTGGTGGCGAAGCCCAACGCATTCGTTTAGCAACACAAATTGGTTCTGGTTTAACAGGAGTTCTCTATGTTTTAGACGAACCAAGTATTGGTTTGCATCAACGAGATAATGGCAGATTGCTGAAAACTTTAACGAAATTGCGCGATTTGGGTAACACTTTAATTGTGGTTGAACACGATGAAGAAACAATTCGTGCAGCCAACTATATAGTTGATATCGGTCCTGGTGCGGGAATTCACGGCGGAAATATTATTGCCCAAGGTGATATAGAAGCATTATTAGCAGCAGAAGATTCCTTAACGGGTGCTTATTTATCAGGACGGCGGGTAATTACTACGCCACCAGAACGACGAGAGGGAAATGGACGCAGTTTAATCATTAAAAATGCCCATCGCAACAATTTAAGAAATATAGATGTAGAAATTCCACTAGGAAAACTTGTTGCTGTTACTGGTGTGTCTGGTTCTGGTAAATCTACCTTAATTAACGAGTTACTTTATCCATCATTACAACATCATTTAACTAAGAAAGTTCCTTTACCAAAAGACTTAGAGAAAATTCAGGGATTAAATGCAGTTGATAAAGCGATCGTCATAGATCAATCACCCATTGGACGCACACCACGTTCTAATCCTGCAACTTACACAGGAATTTTCGACGCTATTCGGGATGTATTTTCGCAAACAGTAGAAGCCAAAGCTAGAGGTTACAAACCCGGACAATTTTCTTTCAACGTTAAAGGTGGACGTTGCGAAGCTTGTAGCGGACAGGGTGTGAATGTGATTGAAATGAACTTTCTCCCTGATGTTTACGTGCAATGCGAAATTTGTAAAGGTGCAAGATACAACCGCGAAACATTGCAGGTGAAGTATAAAGACAAATCTATTTCTGATGTTCTCAACATGACTGTTGAGGAAAGTTTAGATTTTTTCCAAAATATTCCAAAGGCGATCGCCCGCTTACAAACCTTATTTGATGTCGGTTTGGGTTATATTCAATTGGGACAACCTGCCACAACTTTATCTGGTGGTGAAGCCCAGCGCGTAAAATTGGCAACCGAATTATCTCGACGCGCCACAGGGAAGACACTTTATTTAATAGATGAACCAACAACAGGGTTATCTTTTTATGATGTCCACAAATTGTTAGATGTATTGCAAAGATTGGTAGATAAAGGCAATTCAATTTTAGTAATTGAACACAATTTAGATGTAATTCGCTGTGCAGATTGGGTCATAGATTTGGGGCCAGAAGGTGGCGACAAAGGCGGAGAATTAATTGCTGTGGGAACACCAGAGGAAGTTGCAGCAAATCCAAAATCTTATACTGGACAATATTTGCAACAGGTATTGCAGCAGTATCCGCCACAAGCAACTACGATAAAAAGTATGTAAAGGTGAATGAGTATTTCCAAGGAAAACTGAATGGATGACCAGGAGTTGGAAGTTCTCTTAAACGACATAGAATCAGACCGGGTTGAACGGAAAGCTTCAATTTCTGATAAAGGTAAGCTTTGCGAGGCGATTTGTGCATTTGCTAATGACTTGCCTAACCACCAAAAACCAGGAGTTTTGTTTATTGGGGTTAATAATGACGGAAGTTGTGCAAATCTTCCCATTACAGATCAACTTTTGCTTACACTCTCGGCTATGCGGTCTGATGGAAACATTTTGCCTTTTCCGACAATAATTGTTCAAAAGCGAAGTATTGGCGGATGTGAACTAGCTGTAGTGATTGTAGAACCATCGGATGCTCCTCCTGTGCGCTTTAATGGACGTGTTTGGATAAGAGTTGGGCCGCGTCGAGCAACTGCTACAGCAGAAGAAGAACGCCGTTTAGCTGAAAAAAGACGCTCAAAAGATTTGCCATTCGATTTACAACCTCTACCATCAGCTAGTTTAAATGACCTCGATTTAGAAATTTTTCGTCGAGTTTATTTACCTTCTGCCTTGGCAAACGATATTCTTCAAGAAAATCAACGCACTGTTGAACAACAACTTCAATCAATGCGTTTTTTAACAGTTGATTTGTTGGCTAAACCAACTATCTTGGGAGTGCTAGTTGTGGGTAACGATCCTAGACAATTCGTTCCCAGTGCATATATTCAATTTCTTCGCATTGATGGTATCGAGTTAACAGACCCTATTAAAGACCAAAAAGAAATTGGCGGCCCGCTTCCAGATTTGTTGCGGATGCTGGACGAGATTTTTCAAGTTCATATTTCAGTAGCAACAGACATCACTGCTCAACCAATAGAACTGCGACAGCCTGACTATCCAATAGTTGCCTTGCAACAATTAGGAAGAAATGCGGTCATGCATCGCACTTATGAAGGGACGAATGCGCCAGTCAGAATTACTTGGTTTAATGACAGGATCGAAATTCAAAATCCTGGCGGTCCTTTTGGTCAAGTAAATCGGCAAAACTTTGGACAACCAGGCATCACAGATTATCGAAATCCTCACCTTGCCGAAGCTATGAAAAATCTTGGTTATGTTCAGAGATTTGGGCTAGGAATTGCACTTGCTCGCCAGCAACTTCAAAAAAATGGTAATCCACCTTTGGAATTCACCGTAGAAGATGCTCATGTATTAGTCACGCTTAAGAGAAAACCATGAGCGCAAAAATTATTGCTTTCTTCAATAACAAAGGAGGAGTTGGTAAAACTTCTTTGGTTTATCACTTGGCATGGATGTATCAGGATCTAGGGTTGCGAGTAGTTGCAGCAGATTTAGATCCCCAAGCTAACCTTACTGCTGCTTTTTTAGATGAAGAACGCTTGGAACAAATTTGGTTAGAGAATGAACAACCAACTACTATTTTTGATTGTATTCAACCTCTATTAAAAGGTATTGGGGATATTGATAAACCATATTTGGAATATGTTCAAGAAACTCAGCCCTCACGGGAATTAAACTTATTGTCCCCATTTCTCGAATTAGGATCGTTAGCTCTTTTAGTCGGAGATTTAGCACTTTCTGGATTTGAAGATGAGCTTTCAGCACAGTGGCCTAATTGTCTTGGTGGAGGTGGCCAAGAACGAGCTTTACGGGTAATTTCTGCTTTTTGGAGAATTCTGCAACAAACAGCTATTAATCATAAAGCAAACATAATATTGATGGATTTAGGGCCTAATTTAGGTGCAATCAATCGTGCAGCGTTAATTGCGGCTGACTATGTTGTTGTTCCTCTTGCACCAGATTTATTTTCTCTACAAGGCTTGCGTAACTTGGGGCCCACATTGCGAACTTGGCGCCAAGAGTGGCAAGAAAGATTAGCCAAAACAAGTTTTTTAGGTAAGAAAAGTCTTGCATCAGATTTACTGCTTCCTGAGGGAACAATGCAACCTGTTGGTTATGTTGTTTTACAGCATTCAGTAAGATTAGATCGTGTTGTCGAAGCATATGAACGTTGGATTGCTCGGATTCCGACAGTTTATGAAGAGGTTGTTCTAGATAGATCTAGTCAAAATATCTCTATAGAAAACGATCCAAACTGTTTAGCTTTGCTTAAAAACTACCAAAGTTTGATGCCAATGGCTCAAGAAGCTCATAAACCTATGTTCTACTTAAAACCTGCTGATGGGGCTATCGGCGCTCATACTAAAGCAGTGAAAAACGTTTATGATGATTTTAAGAAATTAGCTCATAAGATAGCTGAAAAAACGCAATTAGAAGTTTAAGAATTAAATTTATTTTTAATTAAAAAACATTTTTATCAATATTGTAAAAAAATAGCGATCGCACCTCTTATTAACACAATTTCACGTCAGTTATCGTAATATTTTTTCCCTATACAAAAAAGCGATCGCCACTTCTCAAATAAACAAACTTCCATCAACATGAAAAAACTTACCCAAAGCTTCAGCTTGTTCTTTAGTAATTTCTAATTCCCCATTAATGACCTTAGCAACAATCTCACTAGAACCAATAATTTCGACTAAATCAGACTGTTCCAAACTCCTAGCTTCCATCAAATGTAAAAGTCTTCAACGAGGAGTTGAAACATTAAGCTGATAATGCTTATCTTCAAAATCCTCAATCAATTTTACTAATAGTTCTAACAAAGTATCTTCTTCAGGAGTCAGCTCGGAACGAGAAAGCAGTGCTTCAACAGTTTCTAAAAATTTCTCGTTTTCCTCTTCTGTCTTGATAATTCGAGGTTGATATTGAGACAGTAATTGGCTGTAAACTTCTGAGTTAAAAGTAAGGGTCATTTTTCCAGTTGTCTTTGTCATATTCTGCATGAATTAAGACATCAAGCAAAACCTTGTTTCTTAAATCAGCTTCTCCAAAAGGGAAATACCTAGCAGCTAACTAGTTGTTTCTCCCCTTTGCCAGAACTGGTTTAAAATCTCTGTTGGCTTTCTATCCCAAGTGTCAATATGTTCGTATATCAAATTATCTTTGTTGAGTTTATAAGTTGAATAGCCGTTAAAAAGCAAAGGCGCTTTCCAGGGAACACGCAACACTCCCCGCACTGTCCAATTTACTAAAATAGTATCTTCAGCAGACTGCTTTATATCATGTACATCAAAGTAAATTTGGGTAAAAAATAGTCGGGCATGAAATCGCAGAGTCCAAAATATAATCCGATAATTAAATTTGTATTTGAATGTATTCACTGGGTCTTTAAAATAGATATCCTGTGTATAAATATCATAGGAAATATCTTTTTCAAAAAGTGTTGGTAAATCTTGTTTGAGAGTTTCAATTACTTGTTCCATCTGCAAATAACTGTGTAGTTTTAATTTTGGCGATCGCCTCTAACTATTTTCAGCTAGAGGCGATGTCTAGAATCGGCTAGACTTACACACTTACATACATCTGTTGTCAGGGCACAGCAATGCTCATTGGTGTCAACTTAAGCTAAAAATAGCGTACTCGTTGGGTGTTGCGCGTCCGCCCACCGTTAAAACGGCGGTCTCATAGCTGAAGTCCATTGAAATGGACTGTAATTTTCAGTCCTATAAAGAGGACTTTCGCT
>JAVRBV020000073.1:0-20726 GCA_034531095.2 Nostoc sp. CreGUA01
GAGTTTTTTCCTCTGCATACCAATTACATCATTGTCAAGCCCCTGTTTTTTCGCTATCTCTACAACCCTTGTCAATAGTGGTTTTTGCAATTGTTAAGAAAGATCCCGGTAATGGATAGCTTAAAAAGGGGGGAACCGGAAAAAAATCTATCAAAGTCCCCCTTTTTAAGGGGAGCCAGTGCGGTCTTGGGGGTTTCCCCCATGAGCAACTGGCGTGGATTTAGGGGGATCAAGATATGTGCAACTTCACATTAAATTGGTATAAGAAGATATGTAAACAGAAAATTGCCAAAAAATTAACACTTCATATTTCTTAGGACTTACGCAAGAACTCTCTGAAACTCTTATTTTTCCGTGTCCTCTGTATCCTCTGCGGTTTGATTTTCCGTTACCTGTGCGTAAGTTCTGTTTCTTCAGAATTAGCATTTTTACCAGATTTGGGGCTTGCTTGGCGACGCTGCTCCCAGCGCCAGAGAAAGACCATCAGGGTAACGATTCCTATTTGGAGAGCCAAATTAGGCAAAGCGCTGTCAACATCCCGTCCAGCAAGCAGTCTGAAAAAAAATATAAATGCCCCAATTAAACCAGAAGCACCAAAAGCAATATAGAGAAATTGTCGTAAGCCACGATAAGGCGCTGCCATTTCTGCTTTGAGACGGGCGTATTGTTCAGGGCTGAGGCGATTTTTGGGATTTGGATTGACCATAGCGGAATCATGCTATACTAATCGATTGTGTACGCCGATGTGGCTCAGTGGTAGAGCAGCTGATTCGTAATCAGCAGGCCGTGGGTTCAAATCCCATCATCGGCTTTGATAAAGTATCACTCCAATTCAGTTTTGCAGAAGGCTTTTAATAAATCAATACAATTAGCGATCGCCTTCGTAGTTAAAGAATACGAAAAATTATAATTAGTAGATAACCTAGTTACGAGAATCTAGACAATGCAAGTTAATAGCATTTTAGAGCAAAGGCTACTTGAAAAACTTCGGCAGCTGCCTGCTGAACAAATTTTGCTAGTTGAAGATTTTATTGACTCTTTAGAGAAGCAGAAAGCAGATAGTAGCCTTACCTGGGCCGCGGCAAAACTTTCTGAACCAGTTCTGCTTAAAATTTGGGATAACCCTGAAGATGCAGAATATGACACATTATAAATTTGGTGATGTCATTTTAGTGCCGCGTCAAAAGCTGGAATTCTCACTCCAACTCAGTTTCGCAGAAAGCTTTTAATAAATCAATACAATTAGCGATCGCTCCTAAATGAGCAATTTCATAACCGTGGGTATTTTGAGTAGGAAATGCTAAACAAGCAGCACGTCCAACGTGTCCAAATTTCATCGCAATTGAAGCATCACTACCAAATCCACTGAGAGTTGTAAACTGAATTGGCATATCCAACTGCTGAGCGCAACGGCGTATTTGTCCGTTTAATTCCTCATCATATATCCCATAAGCATCTTGAGATAAAAGTACAGGAATTTCCCCATCTTTCACAGGATATTCTTCAGATAACGGACAAATTTCTAAAGCAATTAAGGCATCTAAACGCTGGTTTTGCGTAAAAAATAACGCCCCAATTGCCCCGACTTCTTCTTTGGCTGAAGCCACCAAATAAACATCAACAGCTGGTTGTTTGAGGTTTTCAGCTAAAGCTAGCAAAATGGCAACAGAGGCTTTATTATCTAACGTGTAACTGGCAATATAATCCTTTAATCTAATTGGTAATTTGCGATGTTTGCCAATTACCATTCTTGTTCCGGGTCGAATCCCGGCTGCTTCTAGTTCCGCCGTGTTGCGTTTTGTTTCAATCCAGGCATTTTCCCACTTGAGGCTAATATCTTCTTGCTGGACTTTTTGCGGAGATTCGTGGGAAACGTGGCGAGAACCAAAGCTGAGAATCCCATTGATAGTTTCATTGTCTCCTAGTAAATCTACCACCCCTTCACCGTAAATCCACGGGAAAGAACCGCCGAGTTTACGGACTTCAACACGACCTTCATTACCGAGACTTTTGACTATTGCCCCAATTTCATCTTTATGGGCTGTGATGGCGATGGCTCGGTCTGGACTTTGGCCGGGGATTTTTGCAATAATATTGTCGGCGCGATCGCACCAGACTTCTACGCCCAGTGCCGTAAATCGTCGGATCAACAACTGGTTAATCTCGGTTTCTGCACCACTAGGAGAATGATGCATCACCAACTCTGCAATTATTTCAAATAAGCGATCGTAATCCCACATTAATAATATTAGTTATCAACTATATGAGACGATTGGGCGCTAGAAACCAGACCCGCAGTCGTAAGTGCCGACCTTTTTTGCTGGCGCTTGAGTACTCCTACTGCACCGAAAGTAGCAATTGCCAACAATGTCCCCAACTCTGTCGGAGGTTCAGGAACAGACTTAGCCTCAATCGCCGCCAGTGCAGTGTCCGCTATCACCTGATGAGCAGCGGTGGTTGGGTGGTACTCGTCCCAGATGAGAAACTTGTTGTTGACTGGGTTACATATATCTAGGCGAGATAAACAAGACTCACTCACATTCGTAAAACCCAATGCACTTGCTTGATTAAATAAAGAATAAATATCAACAGGGACAATATTAAGATCTGGATTTTGGTTCAAAGCACTCACAGTTGCTGCTAAACCCAAGTTAAACTCAGTAGTCGATTTGCTCAGGTTTGCAGGATTACGATTATTAATTTTAGCTCCTGGTACTTGTCCTAAATCTGGTAAATTAAACACAAGAATATTTTTCGCCCCGACTCCTACCAAAGTATTCAACGCCAGGGAAATATTAGTGATTGGCGTGGTTGAGTCTTGGTCGTTCAGAAAAAGGAAATCATTAGCACCTCCCCACAGAGTATAAAGTGCGTTCGGGTTAGCAGTTTGATTATTTGCTTGTAAAGTTTGGGTAAATCCCAAGACTTGTTCGAGTACTCCTGGTAACCCGGAAGTGGGAACAACAGCATTACCAAAACCAGAACTAGCACCACCAAAAGCAAAGTTTATTCCTTGGGTAGGAAAAGGTGTAGGAGGAATAGTACTGAAATCCAAATCAGTAAATAAAGTCGGTGTTAATCCTAACTCATTTTCCAGATAATCTGCCCAAATCAAACCATTGGACAAACGTCCTTCAAAATAAGGTGGGTTTGGAGGAAAGATTTGATTCGTAGCATTGTATACATTACCTATATCTGAAAGACTATCGCCAAATATATAAAGCTGGTCGAAACTAGCAGCTGAGGCTTTGGACGTTAACACAAAAGAAAACAAAACAAATCCTGCTGCTACAGCCTGTTTTTTCATATTTGTTTTTCCTGTGGGGATTTTTTAACGGACGATAATCTGACAACTTGTTTTTAGACAAGTCTGTTGATGTTTATTTAAGTTATTCTACTTAACTATGCGTTAAAAATTCATGAACCACAGATAAAAAGCCTGTAAAATACACAACAACTTTAACTTTGCTTTAATTTCAAGGCATCAGCCGCTGAGACACCCTCACCTTGAGTTCCGAAATACCACAAAGCTGTAGCGGCTTCAGCGCGAGTTACTGGTTTTTTGGGTTGAAACAGGGTAGTATAGCCAAACACCCGCCGAATGTTCGATTGTTCGCCATTTTGAAAATCAGCTAATACTGCTCTTAAAGCTTTAGCATCAATTTTGGCTGCGTCTTGGAAACCCCAAGTTTGTTTAACAGCATCTAAGTTAGCAGAAGGTAAAGCTTGGCGAGTATCTAAAGGTAATTTCCACAGCAGCAACATTTCCCGCGTTAGGGGAGCATCAGGACGAAACAAAACAGCTGTAGAATCTCCAGATAAAGGACTGGGAATTAAACCAGCCTCGGCTAATCCCTGAATTGCTGGAAAATCAGGATCTTTGGGCGACACATCAGTAAAAGCCGGTTGAGTGCTTTCTGATGCCAAACGAATTTGTTTAGCTGGATTGCTGGCATACATGGCATTATTAGCAGCAATTAGCCAACGGGCATATTCCCGGCGTGTAACAATTTTACCGGGTTCAAATTGGTTAGTTGTAGCAGCAGAATTGCCCTTAGTTGTCTTTGATTCTATAGATAAAACACCTAAAGTAGCCAAATCTTGAATGTATTGTCGCCATTCTTGTGGTGCCTTATTGAGATCGTTGAATGTTTGAGATTCAGGTGTGGCTTTTGGAGTTGTTTGGTTATTGGGGGTGGTTGGTGGCTGTGATGCCAAGTTTGCAGGTGGTACAGGGCCAATAAACTGGGGATCTCCCGTTTGGGGAACGTCGTTACTAGTTTTGTTAGGACTTGTACTTGGAGTTGGTTGTGCTGTTGCAGTACTACTATTTGGTACGTACTCAATCAGTAATTCGGTAGCTGTTTGGGGTTGATTGGGTGTAGCGTTGGTAACTGATTGAGGCTGAATCGAAACTTTCAACAGTGAATCATTGCGACGTGCCTCAAAAACACCTACTCCATCATCTGTTGGCTGTTGCGAAATTTGCCAGTTATTTGTTTGCAACTGGCTACGATAAAAGCTAGCAATCAAGTTGCTAGGGTCAGAACTCAACCAACGAGTTGAGACTCTGTTTTCTGAACCGCTAGCAGGTTTAACTTCCTCTAGTTTGGCATTGGAATATAAGGGAATATCTTTAGGGAAATCAGCTGGTAACTCAATTGTTGAGTTGTTTTGCTGTACTTGTGGTTGGTTGTCTTGGGATTCTCCAAAGACAACCTGATTATTTTGCAGTCTAGGATCGGCCGCCAAAGACTCCTCAAGGTTTTTGGCTACTGGACTGTTAGCACAGGCTGTTAACGAAGTGAATAAAACAGCCAAACTCAGAAATACAGCTGGGCGTTTAGCAGGAAGCACAGGAAATCACAAATTGAGTTTCAGTTCCTACCCTAGCGCAAACTGTTCATTAAATTGGGAATGGGGACTGGGGATGAGGAGACGCGGGGACATGGATGGGGACGCGTGGACATGGGGACACGGGGACGCGGGGTCATGGTGATACGTGGACGCGGGGACATGGGGACACGGGGACGCGGGGACATGGGGATGAGGAGACGCGGGGACATGGGGACGCGGGGACATGGAGAAATTACTACTGCGTCTTCTTCTTTCACCGCGTCACCGCGTCTCCCAGTCTCCGCGTCCTCTTTATTGACGATCTCTC
Source organism: Nostoc sp. CreGUA01 (assembly GCA_034531095.2). Lineage (GTDB taxonomy): Bacteria > Cyanobacteriota > Cyanobacteriia > Cyanobacteriales > Nostocaceae > Nostoc. The sequence goes on from JAVRBV020000073.1 coordinate 5,165, forward strand.
AAAAAATTAGTAAACGGTAGCAGAAGCTACCGTGTTGTCTTCGTTTTACAGCCATTAGGTTTTGATAATTCCCATGCTTATTTATAGATTTCCCTAAAATTCTGCGAAAGTAACATTTTTGGAAAAAAACACAAAAAAACCCACAATGGTTACCAGACAAAAGTCTTGTGTTTTGAATGTTGATATTCAGCCGATCTAGATTTGCAGTTACCAGACCTGATAATTGATTGATAACTCACCAAAGAACAATTTTTAGCGACCAAAAGCTTGAGGCTATGCCCAAATACACTCTTAATTGATGCGATCGCCAAGCCAGTGAAGTGATAAACTAGAGATAAAGCCCCCCTTAGCCTCATTAAAAGAGGGGAATCAAATCAAACTGGCTAACGCTGGCTTAAATATCGATTCTGAAGATTATTCATCTGACGATGGTAAGCTGGATAATGAAATCTCCGAAAAATGCCAGTGTTCAGTAATTTCAGGAACTTAGCGTAAGTTTTTAGTTCTTGAGTGTAGGGCTTATCCAAAGCAGTTAAGTGATTTTAGATTTTGGATTGAAACAGACCACGAAATTACCAGACTAATAAAGATTTTGGATTTGTTTTACCCATGAGGAGTGAAACAAGGCATCCAACTTACTTCATAGTAGGGACGCCAAAAAAATCTAAAATCCAAAATCCAAAATTGTTTTTACTGTAGTCAAGAGTTTCTTGGCAGCCTCAAACTAGTGAGTGCTTCGTCTCAAAGTGCGATCGCTGGTATGTTATTCAAGGCTTTCTCTCAAGCAACCAACCTCCTATTCTTCTGGAGTAGTAAAGCAGTTGTTTGAGAAAAATCTACAACAGTGTGTTCTTGGCAATTTATGGAACCAGTAATTACTATGACTGTTTCCCAATCCTACTGAATAATTGCATAGAGGCACAAAAGACACTTCATCGAATGCACTGGCGGTTGAAAAAACTACACACCTCGGTCTAAATAGTTAACAGCTACCTGATAGATCGAATACAATTAGCATCTACGTTTGCTTCAGTGTTCCCTTGTTCAAAGCAACTACTCATATTCACATACTGCTGTACTAGCCAATTTGACATAGTATTAAACTTTTCACATGCTGGCCTGGTGAAAAATTTTGATTGAGGGGAAATTAAGACTTATATTTAAGGGACTTGAGTGTTTCTTGGAGATGAAGTCAGCCAAAAGAAGCCAAAAGGCTCAAAAAGGTACATCTGATGTCAAAAATGCAGTCTGATATGAGTATGAAAAATCTAAAATAGATATTAAATTGAAGAAAAACTAACGACCATCGACAACCATTAGTCCATTTTACTTTTTGTAAAGCGTCGCCAGGTTGTTACCAGTGCTGAAACACGATTACATGCAAGTTTCCCAGGATCAGCCTATTTATTCTGAGGCTCCACTCCAGCTGCTACTTTTTGTCGATGGACGCCCAAAGTCCCGACAACAGGTGCAGCGAATACGTGCTTACTTAAAAGAATTGCAGGCTGAGTATAATTTTGAACTACAAATAATAGATGTTGGGCAACAACCTTACTTAGCAGAACACTTTAAATTGGTAGCAACACCAGCTTTAATCAAAATCCATCCGGAACCACAGCAGATTTTAGCTGGGAGTAATATAATAGCGCAATTAAAAAACTGGTGGCCCCGCTGGCAAACCGCCATAGACACCTACTTAAAATTACAAGAAGACTTACAAGAACGTATAGACGACAATGTTCGGGTGACATCGCCCAAATCTACAATTCGTTCGGTCGCTGTTTCTGCTGAACTGATCCGCCTCTCAGACGAAATTTTTCGCTTGAAACAAGAAAAAGAAAATCTTCAGGAACAGCTACAGTTTAAAGACCGAGTGATTGCTATGCTGGCACACGACCTCCGCAATCCCCTAACTGCTGCGGCGATCGCTATAGAAACTCTTCAATCTAACTACAATGTAGAAACAGGGGAATTTCAGCGCCTCAAACCCTCAATGACGGCGCATCTATTAAAACAAGCCCGCAATCAAACTAAAATTATTGACCGAATGATTGCTGACCTTTTGCAGGTGGGTCGAGGTCAAGATACAGAATTACCAATATTACCACAAAAGGTGGAACTAGGCAAGCTGTGTTTAGATATATTAGAAGAATTGCGCGATCGCTACAACGCCAAATCCCAAAAAGTAGAAACAGATATTCCCAAAGACTTGCCATATGTATATGCTGACCCAGAACGCATCCGGCAAGTGCTAGTAAATTTGTTGGATAATGCCATCAAATATACACCACAAGGCGGCAAGATTAGTATTACAGGATTACATCGTACTACGCAAAAAGTTCAGTTTAGTATTGGCGACACCGGGCCTGGTATTCCAGTAGAGAACCGCGATCGTATCTTTGAAAACCACTTCCGCCTGCAACGGGATGAAGGCACAGAAGGTTACGGCATTGGTCTTTGTTTATGCCAACGCATCATCCGAGCGCATTATGGTCAAATTTGGGTAGACTCTGCTCCCAATAGCGGGGCATGGTTCCACTTCACACTACCCGTTTATCCTTCTTAGGAATGTGGGGATGAGGGGATGCGGGGATGCGGGGAGAATAACAACTCCGAGCGTCAACATTCCCAATGCCCAATGCCCAATGCCCAATGCCCAATGCCCCATGCCCAATAACACTAAGTACTTGAGACAAAGCGATCGCGTCCTCCAGCTTTGGCTTGGTACAGTGCTTTATCTGCCCGCACAATCAAATCTAAAGGTGAAGACTCCCAAGTAGGGACAACAGTTGCGACACCCATACTTAGGGTGACGTACTGACTCACAGCAGAACCGTCATGAACAATTTGCAAATCTCTGACTGCTGCTTGCATCGCTAGGGCAACGTGAACTGCACCAGAGGCATGGGTATATGGCATAATCACAGCAAATTCTTCACCACCATAACGGGCTACTAAATCTTGATGTTTTTGCGCCTTTTGGCTTAAGATAGCACCCACCTTTTGTAAACAGACATCGCCACCGGGATGACCATATTTATCGTTATAAAATTTAAAATAGTCGATATCACATAAAATAAGAGACAAAGGACATCCCTCCTGTGCTAAGTTAATCCATTGAGTATTAAGATAATCATCAAAGCGACGACGATTCGGTAACCCAGTTAAACCATCAACATTGGCAAGGTGCTGCAAAGCTTGGTTTGCGGCTTCTAACTGTTTGTATACTTGCGCTTGCTGTAGCAGTCGGCGTAGCCGTTGACGCAATACAGGCCAGTGAATTGGCTTAGTAACATAATCAGTTGCTCCGGCCTCAAAAGCACGGTCTACAGATTCCTCATCATCCAAGCATGTGATCATCAAGATGGGAGTTCGCTCCCATATCTTCGAGATCACAGTATTGCCAAGCACAGAGTCAGTATCAAAGGTTGCGAGTGCTGAGATCAGATTATTTCTAGCAATCTGAAGCAATTGTTTACAGCAAGTAAAGCCATCCATCACAGGCATTACAGCATCCAGCAAAACTATATCTGGTTTAATAGTCTCGTAAGCATCCAAACATTGCTTACCATCATTGACTTCGACCACTCGGTAACCTTCTTGTTCCATCGCTTTACGCAACAACACTCGAATGGTCTTGTCGTCATCAGCCACCAGAATTAGTGGTGGTTGCTTAGAAAGAGAAAATGGGCTTATGCCTGACATGAGTTACATTCTACTTGCGGAACTATCCTGAAAAAGGCTGGGCAATTAGATCGCATGGGAGCGATCGCTGTTTTGATCGATGCCAGCATTTGTGGCAAAGGTGTGTTTAGCTTGACAATCAACTGTTTTTTGAGAATAGACTGCTCAATGTTATTGAGCCAAGCAAGCGGTAGATAACTAAGTTGCATACACAATATATAATTGGAACTCAGAGGCGATCGCTACCTTTTTGTTCGGCTATGGTTATGGAAGGAAATATTACTGTTATATTTCCCCATTATTAAAGTCAAATTGCAATTGTCTTGAAAATTGCAAATGCTCACCTTAATTATTTAATTTTGTAGTTAATTTAAAAATGTAACCACATAGGACAAACTAATTGTCAAGGCGCACTTATAATCCAGCTAATACTAAATACTAATATCACTTGAGTTCAACCCATTGAGTCTATTAACCAAGGATGCCAGGAATTTAGTATAATTACATAACATTGAGATTAGAATATGTGGAAAACTTGATTCTCTAGTTAATTACCACTTAAAAATCAGTAGAATTTCTTATCTTAATTAATTTAGGATACTTAGCTAAATTTATAGAAAATTAGTTGAGTAACTAAAAATATATAAATAGAAATAACAAATTTTAGAAAATATTATTCACATACATATAGGAATCCGATTTGATTTGGAGAAATTATTTGTGTGTTGGCCGTTCCCTAAGCATCTGCACCACAAGCACCATAGGAAGGAAACAGGGAACGGCCAACAGCAAATAGGTAAAAAACTCAATACAACTCTAATTTTCTTATTTCCTAAACCTATCACATTCACTAAAAAATTCAAAATGCCAAATCCATTAATGTATCAACAGGATAATTTTGTTGTTCTAGAAACAAATCAACCAGAACAATTTCTAACATCATCAGAGTTATTAGAAAAACTCAAAACAACTCTCCAGCAAATCAGAATTCAAGATTTACCACCTGACTTGCAAAACTTTGATGCTGTGGAGGCTCAAGCACAATATTTACTCGACACCAGTTGTGAATTGGATCTCGGACCTGGACAATATTTACAGTGGTATGCAGTTCGTCTAGAAAAGTAATAGGTAGGGAGTGGGGGAGATAGGGAGATGGGGTGAAACTACCCTCACCATCCCATCACTCCCAACTACTTACTCGCAATGGCTAGGAATAATTTTTGTTACTGACTACTAACTACTGACTCTTTTTGAGCATTTTTGATTAATGCTAGTTCAATTTTATTTTCAGATGGTTGGGTTATTTGAATTTCCACTCCAGGACCAAAATAATTGGTCATTTTTTCTTGCTTTTTTTGCCATAAGTCAATTGGTATTAATGGTGAATCAAATTCTAAAATTAGGGCGTAGCTTCCATTGACTTCTGTTTCTCGCAATCCTGTAACTATTGGTCGTTCTTCATCGCTGGGACTCAAACCCAAAAAATCAAGTGTTGTATCGAAATGAGCATCTTGACCATAGCAGTATCTGGTGATGTCTTTGCGAATTTTATTTTGAGTTACAGTTGCTTCCTGCTGACGCAATGTTAATGTTGATGGTAATGTAGGTTGGCTAAAGGGTATTGGCTTGAGTTCATTAGCTTTCAGTGCCAGCCCCCCCAACAATAGAGGAATCCCGTAAAAAAATCCGACAAGATTGAGTGTCGCATTATCAGCAGCATAGGCGACGAAGCCAATGATGGTTAATATACCGCCGATAGTTAAACCGAGTGTTCCCAAAGAGATTTGGCCTAGCATGAGCTTAGATGAGTATAAATTGTGTTAATATCTGATACCGTTTCTCAAAATCTTGCAACAAATGAATTGCCTGTAGGGTTTAAACTTAATATGCACCTACCTGCTCCCGTTGTGGTCAGAAATTTTAGGAAATGGTATTAGTTTTATTATCATCGGCTATGAGTCGCAAATTAGGAAAGAGCAACAGCATTATCAATGAGCCAATTAGCCAGTAATGGTTTAATACCAATTCTGTATAAACATCCATTAAAATAAGGGCGTACATCTGTACCCCCCTACTTAGTGTCCCAAAATTTGGGATTATGAGTTAAGTTTAGACTTAAAGGTAATTAACGCAAACAAAAAATAATGGATTTACAGACTATAAAAGAACGAATTGCCGTAGTGCAAAGTAAGCGCGACTACTTGCTGAGTCTACTGGAACAGCCAAACCTGGGAACTTTAAGAATTGACGTAAATCAGGCTTTGGAGGAACTAGATGAGTTAATTGATGAATTTAGACGCACGGTTCCAGAAAAAGAAATATAGTTAAGCTGGACTCAGCACTAAAGTAAAAAGAATCAAAAACTGCGTCGGTGTAACCTTGAATTTCAGGATATACCGACGTTTGTCAGTAATATGATGTCTTCAAATCTCTGGAGTTGAGCCAAATCTGGCTTAGTAGTGTAATACATTTTATTCACCCTGTTACTGGGTCATTTGCTGCACGGTTACCTAACTGCCTAACTAACGCAATGAGTTCGGAGGTAGGTACATCTTTTTTACAAACATCATCAAAGCTAGACATTTTTGTTGCCTCCTGAAAATTTACATCTTCTACAGAAGAGTAAGCAAGGATTTGAGTTTTCGGAGATATAGCTTTAATCTGACTGGATGCACTCCAACCATCCATGACTGGCATCTGTAAGTCTAGAACAATCACATCAGGCTGCCAAAGTTTAACCATTTCTACAGCTTCTTGACCATTACTGGCTAACCCTACTACTTGGATATTTTCCTGGCAAGAAAAAGCCAATTGTAAGGTTAAACGAGTAAGTTCGTGATCGTCAACTACTAGAACGCGCAAGGTAGAAAACTCACAGGATAACATTAACATTGAAGAGAAAGACAAAATTATTTACAGTAACCCCTCTAGTTTATGGGAATAAGTGCCAGCACTTACTCTATCCTATGGTTGAATAAGTTCTATAAACCCATGACAAATAACTTAGATAACTTTTCAAAAAATTAAAATTTCTTAAAGAAAACCTAAGTCGATCTAGTTGTCAAGGTATAGAAAACTTATTTTTTAATCAATCAGGTTGGAGGCTACACTAGTTGACTTTAATGCCATATTCATGAGAGTTTTTTGGGAATTGGCTTCTGGAGAATCATCATAGGGACGGCGCTGAATATAAGTACCGTCAGCTTGTAACTCCCAAGCTTGGCGATTATCTGCAAGCATAATTCCCAGGATTTCTTGCAAATCTTTAGCAATATCTGGGTCTTTGATTGGGGTAATTACTTCCACTCGTCGGTCTAAGTTGCGGCGCATCCAGTCGGCACTGCCAATATAAATTTCCTCTTGTGTGTTGTTATGAAAATAATAAATCCGAGAGTGTTCTAAAAAGCGACCGACAATGCTGATTATATGAATATTTTCACTAATGTCTTTAAGTCCTGGGCGCAAACAACAAATGCCCCTAACAATTAAATCGATTTGGACTCCGGCGCGGGAAGCTTCATATAAAGTGGCGATAATTTGGGGATCGACTAAAGAATTCATTTTGGCAACTATGCGCCCAGAAAAGCCATTTTGAACATTTTCGATTTCGCGGCGAATTAATGCCAAAAAGCGATCGCGCATATTCACCGGTGCAACCAAAACTTCTCGATAAGACTTTTGCCGGGAGTAGCCCGTCAAGAAATTAAATAAATCTGTGATGTCGGCACCCAATTCTTCACGGCAACTAAACAATCCTAAATCTGTGTACAGACGTGCAGTTTTTGGGTTATAATTACCAGTCCCAATATGTACATACCGACGCATCCGGTCTTTTTCTCGCCGGACTACCATCACGGTTTTACTGTGAGTTTTTAGTCCCACTAAACCATAGACAACATGAACTCCGACTCTTTCTAGTCGTCTTGCCCAATAGATATTATTTTCTTCATCAAACCGCGCCTTTAATTCCACCAGCACAGATACCTGCTTACCATTTTCCGCGGCGGCGATTAAAGCGTTGACGATAGGTGAGTCGCCAGAAGTCCGGTAAAGAGTCATCTTGATGGCTAGCACCTGAGGGTCGTGGGCGGCAGAAGTAATAAACCGCACCACTGAGGCGGAAAAAGATTGATAGGGGTGGTGTACTAACAAATCTTTTTCACGAATTACCGAAAAAAAGTCTTTTCCTTCGTCAGTTTCCAGTACATCTGGGTCTAAACTGGGTTCTCTGAGACGTTGCAGGCGTGATGGTACAACAGATTGGCGTGGTGGATCTTTGAGTTCTGGTAGTGGTAAGGACATGAAAGACATCAAATCTCGCAATCCTAAAAGACCTTCTACTTCGTAAACATCACTATCTGTTAATTCTAAATCTTGTAATAAACGCGATCGCACTGGTTCAGGTGTTTGGGATTGAATTTCTAGCCGCACTGGACTTCCACCCAAACGCCGTTTTCGCAGTTCTTGTTCGATCGCTAATAATAAATCATCAGCTTCATCTTCTTCTAAAACTAAATCGGCGTCGCGGGTAATGCGGAATGGATGATATTCTTGAATATTCATCCCTGGAAATAGGGATTCCAAGTTATGAGCGATCGCTTGTTCTAAAGGTACCCCAACCCAATGAATCGGTTTTTCACGATCTGGGGTTGCTAACTCACGCGGTATCGGTAAAAATCGCGGCAGAACGCTAGGAACTTTAACTCTGGCAAAGAATTCTTCATCTGTGTCTGGATTTTTGACCACAACTGCCAAATTCAGACTGAGATTAGAAATAAAAGGAAATGGATGGCTGGGGTCAACAGCCAGCGGAGTCAAAACTGGAAAAACTTGTTCTTCAAAATAGCTGTTGAGATGATTCCGCTGTGTCTGATTTAAATCTATATAATTCAGGATATGAATCCCGTGATTTGCTAATAGCGGTCGGAGTACTTGGTCAAAATGTTGATGCTGTTTTTTGACTTGGGGAATCAGAGTAGACCAAATATCGTCTAGCTGTTGTTGTGGTGTGCGACCATCGGGAGTTAACAGACTGACCTTCGCTTCTACTTGTTGCTTTAACCCAGCAACCCGCACCATGAAAAACTCATCTAAATTAGAAGTAAAGATTGCTAAAAACTTTAGACGTTCGAGAACAGGAGTGCGATCGTCACAGGCTTCATGTAAAACTCTGCCATTAAACTCTAACCAGCTTAACTCTCGGTTAAGATAATATTGTGGATCGCTAAGATTTATCGGAGTAGTGCTTTTTTTTGATTTCGCCATAATGACCTAAGGGCAGGCAGATGTAGCCGTTGAACTTGGGGACAATAAACATAGTAAGTTAAATGGTGCTTGAGCGTTACGCCCAGGCAACAGTTAGTTATATCTAAGTTTTTATAGCTGCTTGCAATTAAAATTTCACTGATTGATCTACTTCTCCTAACCACTAATCACGGCGATACATTCAATCTCCACCAACACATTCTTAGGTAACCGCGATACCTGAACACAAGCCCGCGCTGGGGCAGTATTTTCGGGAAAATATTTCGCATAAACGGCATTCACCGCCGCAAAATCATTCATATCAGCCAGAAAAACAGTAGTTTTCACCACATCTTCAAAAGTCGCCCCGGCTGCTGTGAGGATGGCTTCAAGATTAGCCATTACTTGCTCAGTTTGCTTTTTGACATCATCAGTGTAAACCACATCACCAAGGCGGGGATCGATCGCAATTTGTCCAGCTACAAATACCAATTGACCGGAAGCAGCGATCGCTTGATTATAAGGGCCGACTGGTGCGGGTGCGTTATCAGTACGAATTACTTTACGAGTCATAGATATTACTTTCTCTAATGATGCTACTTGTTTGCTAATTTCTATTTGATATCATGTCCGGTTAATCAAACTGAATAAAAATGTTTGCTCGTAGTGAGGACTTTAGTCCTCAAGCCAGGACTTCAGTCCTGAGTACAACAGAGTTTATTATGGATGATTTGGCAGACATCATTTGAAAAGCGATCGGTTAAACCTCTCTATCTGGCATTATCGCACCAGTCAGGTAAGCATCTCGATCGCACTCGTATAATACTGTTACGACAGCAGACTGCAAAACATCATTTATGAATAAACCAGGATGAATATTAAAGAATTACTCCTCCAAGAAATTGAATCATCCTCAGATGTTCTACTAGCTCAAACCCTAGATTTTTTGCGTTTTCTCAAAACAAAACCAACAACCGAGGAAATATCTCTTGACCTGTCAACGGAAAAAAATGATGATACTTCCAATCATCAAAATAAACCGGAAATACAAGAAGCAACACCAATTCTTAGAGGTTCTAAAGCAGAAGACTTGCTAAAATTTGCTGGAACTTGGCAAGGAGATGATTTTGAGGAGTGCTTACAGCTTGTTTATGAAACTCGTTCCCAGGCTAAACTCAATTTTTACCCCAACCTCGGACGTATCCCATAATACCGATATCGCCAATAATCCTGCAAAATGCGATCGTGGTCAAAACATAAATTACTCGGCACACGCCAAGACTCAAAAATTCCCACACCCTTAGCATCATCTCCAGCCACAGGTTCACCCATCGCCGTCGCCACAAACACAATGCTAATGGTATGCTGACGCGGATCGCGATTGGGGTCAGAATATACCAGTAATTGTTCAATTAATTCTACCTGCAAACCAGTTTCTTCCTGGGCTTCTCGCCGTGCCGCCACTTCCACGGCTTCCCCATAATCCACAAAACCGCCAGGAATAGCCCAACCTAAGGGTGAATTATGTCTTTCAATTAACACTATTGGCCGATGAGGTCGATCTACTAGTTCAATGATGATATCAACTGTCGGTGCAGGATTTCGGTAAGACATGGAATTTTGGATTTTGGATTTTGGATTAATTAGGGATTGGGAGTTAGGAGTTAGGAGTTAAGAGTTAGGAGTTAGGAGTTAGGAGTGATGGAATGAGATGGTAATAAAATCTCGTTACCTCCCCATCTCCCTCATCTCCCTCATCTCCCTCATCTCCCTCATCTCCCTCATCTCCCTCATCTCCCTCAGTCCCCAGTCCCCACTGCCGTCAGCTTTCATGATAAATTCGATGCGATCGCGTAGCTTTTTGTGATGGCGATCGCTTGCTCCTATAATTCAGGTTAAATATGCCTTTTCCTAGATCTAGTGGCATTTTGCTGCATCCTACTTCATTTCCCAGTCGATTTGGCATTGGGGATTTAGGCTTAGAAGCCTATCGCTTCATTGATTTTCTCAAAGAAAGCTATCAACAATATTGGCAAGTTTTACCTTTAGGTCCTACTGGATACGGCAATTCCCCATACATGTGCTATTCAGCAATGGCGGGAAATCCCCTACTGATTAGCCCAGAAAAATTATTAGATGAGGGTTTACTAGTCGAAGAAGACTTTGCTAACTTACCAGCATTTCCGGTGGAAAAGGTAGATTTCGATCGCCTTGTACCCATTAAGATTGGACTACTCAAAAAAGCCTGTGAAAACTTTCGAGCAAATGCTACGCCTATTCAGCAGAAAGAGTTTGCAGGTTTTTGCGACAGCAAAGCTTATTGGCTAGATAATTATGCCTTATTTATGGCCTTGAAAGATGCTAACGAAGGAGCAAGCTGGCATACATGGGAGCCTGAATTTGTCAAGCGCCAACCAGAAGCATTAGACCAAGTACAGCGTCGCCTCAATGGAGAAATTTTTTATTACAAGTTCATTCAATTTGAATTTTTTCGCCAGTGGTCAGAACTGAAAAGCTACGCCAACATGCGTGGTATAGAGATTATCGGTGATATCCCAATTTACGTAGCTCACGATAGTGCCGATGTCTGGGCGCATCCTGACATCTTTGCCTTAGACGAAGAGACAGGAGAAGCAGCCGAAATGGCAGGAGTTCCACCAGATTACTTTAGCGCCACCGGTCAATTGTGGGGGAACCCGGTTTATAACTGGGAAGAATTGCAAAAACAAGACTTTAAATGGTGGGTGCAGCGCTTTGAAGCCATGCTGGATTATGTAGATATAATTCGCATTGACCACTTCCGGGGCTTCGAGGCTTATTGGTCTGTACCCCAAGGCGAAGAAACAGCCATGAATGGCCAATGGGTGGAAGCGCCTGGAGAAGCTTTTTTTGAAGTGATTAGGCGGAAACTCGGCAAGCTACCCGTATTGGCGGAAGATTTGGGAGTAATTACACCAGAAGTAGAAGCACTGCGAGACAAGTTTGAATTTCCGGGAATGAAAGTTTTGCAATTTGCCTTTGGTTCCGATCCTGGGAATCCGTTTTTACCATTCAATTACCCACGAAATGCTGTAGTTTATACCGGAACCCACGACAACGACACTACCGTTGGCTGGTTCAATACAGCTAACGACTACGAAAAGCAAAATTTATTACTTTATTTAGGGTGTGTCAGTCCTGAAGGCGTCCACTGGGATTTAATTCGACTAGCATTGAGTTCCATAGCCAATCAAGCCATTATTCCTTTGCAAGATATTTTGGGATTAGGAAACGAAGCGCGGATGAATTTTCCCAGTGTTGCCGAGGGTAATTGGGGATGGCGCTATCAAGCAGCAGCCTTAACAGAGGAATTAAGCTCAAGGTTGAAAGTTCTTACCAGACTCAATGGACGCGCCCCGAAGGGAGATTGAGGAGGTGGGGGATGGGGGGACGCGGGGACGCGGGGACGCGGGGACGCGGGGACATGGAGGATTCTTTCACAGTATCTCGCACTTTTTGGGTCTTCTTCTTTCTTTGCGTCCCCGCGTCTCCCATTCTCCGCGTCCTCTTCCCCTCATCTCAAAAACTTAGGTCTAGCGGCCGCAATCCTAATTTCTTCTGCTTTCCCTAGTTCTCCCATTTCTTTGGCTTTCTCTTGATTAACGCTCATCAAGACACCACCAGCATTATCAGTTTTCACTGTTAGTTGTTCTTGGGCTTTCCAAATCCGGTGAGTACCTTCTGGGAGAGTACCCTCAAACTCGGTTTTGCCATCAGCTACTACGCGAATCCAGGATGACGCTTTCAAGGTAACGCCAATTTGTACAGCCTCTTTTTGCTTGACGCCGCTTGAGGTGTCGCTCACAGGTTGAACTTCTAGTGGGTGTTTTGGTTCGGCTAATTCTGCTTTAACAATAGGCTTTTGTTTTGGCTGTGGCTCTCTTTGGGTATTACTTGCTTGTAGTACGGCATTATTTAATAAAAGAGATAAGCCATTTACAGAGCATAAAATTAGCAATATGTAAAGAAAGTAAAGATGAACAGGACGTAGTTGATTTAGAGGTGAATTATTCGCTGTAGATTGAAAGTTCACTTGTGAAGAATTAATCGGAAAAGTGTCAGCAAGTTCGGCTCCATTCAAGCCCAAGGCGTCGGCAAATTGTCTGATCAAACCCTGAATATAAACTGGTTCTGGGAGATCGTTTAAATTACCTTCTTCGATCGCTTGCAATAATCTCCGAGGAATCATGGTTAATACAACCACTTGTTCTAGAGATAGACCCTGTTCTTGACGTGATGCCCAAAGTTGAGCGCCTATTTCTGCCAACTTTTGAGATCTTTGTTGCTCTAATGAAAGTGGGGACTGCTGATTGTTTTTCTTTCTTGGCCATTTCATGCCTTCTGACACTCCTTAACTCAACTAAATCTTTAATAGGCTGCTCGAACAATAATTCAAAATTCAGAACTCGCAAGCTAGAATTCAGGATGAATTATATAGCTACTTTTGTAATGAATAAACGGGTTTAAAACCCCTAGACAAATCTACGATTTGATGAGCCAGTACTGCAAGAGAATTTTCTTGTCCGATCCTGGGCAAAGTCGGTAACACAACACTTAGGAGTCTGACCCAAAAGGTGGTTTACGGTTAGCTGGCGGTTTCAAGCCCCATCTGACTTGAAAAAGCAGGGAGCAGGGGGAGATTAAATCAATTTTTGATTCGTCCTAGTGTACGCAGTTCATGACGGCTACTTAAATTCAGAATTCTGAATTGGTGAATTCTGACTCCTGGTTTATCTGTTCTCGCAAAAAGTGAATTTCACGATCTTTGAGAAAACGATATTTACCCTCTGGTAAAAATGGTTGTTTTGGTGTTTGTAATTGAATTGAGCCGATGGCACTTCGATGCAGTTGGATTACTGGGTATCCCAATTGTTCTGCTATCCGACGAATTTGGCGATTTCTTCCCTCCTGTAAGACAATCTCTAAAAAGCTTCCCTCAGGACTACGTTCTAAGATCTGTACCTTAGCGGGTCGTGTTTTTCTACCATCCAATACCACACCTTGACGCCACTTTTGCAATACTGCTTCTGGGGGATGTCCTTTAACCAAGACACGATATGTCTTGGAAATGCTGTGACGTGGATGAGTTAGTCCAAATGTCAAGTCTCCGTCATTTGTCAGGATTAATGCTCCTGTGGAGTCTGCATCTAGACGCCCGACTGGGTGAATACCTGAACCCTCGCGTAATTCTTGGGGTAGTAGATCCAAAACTGTCGGTCTTTGGTGAGGATCGTAGCAAGTTGAAACTACTCCAGCTGGCTTGTGCAGCAACAGATAAATCAAAGCTGGGCGCTGCTTTGGTGATACAAGCTTGCCATCAATAGCGATCGCATCTTTTTCGGGATCAACTTTTTGACCTAAATGTGCCAATACGCCATTGATCCGCACCCGCGATCGCCTAATCATTTCTTCGGCTTCACGACGTGAGGCAATACCCCATTGAGCAAGAATTTTTTGTAACCGTGCCTCCATGTATAAATTACTGATTTACTGTTAACTATTAAATGATATTTGCATTTTGTAGTGACTAGGCATAAATGTTACATTTAAAGCTTATTTCAATTTGTCACTTGTTGAGCAAATACTTATAAACTCCATTAATTTAGATGTCAGAGCAAAATTCCCAAACCACAAATGTAAACAAAATCCGAATAATTACGCAAGTACTCACAACAGCATTAAAGCTGTGGTTGAGGTCGCAAGTCAGCCAGATATCTGAACTAGAGGTAGAGATTAAAGCTAGCGATCGCCAAATTCTCTCTGGACGCATTCCTTCGGTATCTATTTTTGCTAGTCATGCAGTTTATCAAGGACTCCTAATTACAAAAATTCAATTAATCGCAGAAAATATTCAAATCAATATTGGGTCAATACTCAAGGGGCAGCCCTTACGACTGTTACAAACAGTACCAGTTGTTGGCGATTTGACCATAGACGAGAAAGATCTCAATGCTTCTCTGTCATCTGGCTTATTATCAACTGCTTTGAGCGATCTACTGGTTAAAGTTTTACCAACACATTCCCCCAAAACACAACCCATTAATTGGCAAGAAATTATTCTTGAGAACAACCAAATTATACTGCTCGGTTCCAGAGTCACCAATAGTCAAACAACTCTTTTGAAAATCTCTCTGGACTTTAATTTGCTCAATGGTCGGGAGTTGCAACTGACAAATATCCAAATCAAGGACGACCAGACAGATTTATTGCAAGACAATCATGACTATAATTTCGATCTTGGCTCAGATGTTGATATCCAAGAACTAACACTGATCCCAGGTAAGCTAGTGTGTCGTGGGCGGATTAACGTTAAGCCTTAAAAATGGGCATGGGGCATGGGGCATTGGGCATTGGGCATAGGGGCTTGTATCCGGTTCATTTTTTAGGTGAATATCAAACATTCGTCGGCGAGTATCAAAGACTCATTCACGAGTATCAAAGACTCATTCACGAGTATCAAAGACTCATTCACGAGTATCAAAGACTCATTCACGAATATCAAAGACTCATTCACGAATATCAAAGACTCATTCACGAATATCAAAGACTCATCCGCTATTCTCCATGCCCAATGCCCCATGCCCAATGCCCAATG
>JAVRBV020000074.1:0-33755 GCA_034531095.2 Nostoc sp. CreGUA01
ACGTATTGCCTCTAATGCCAGCAGCAGCCATCCTAGTAGCCCTGCTGTGGAACGATCTTTTCCAACGAAAAACAGGATACGCAGAAAATCAAGTCAATAATTTTACTTCATCCCCCTCATCTCCCTCATCCCCCTCATCCCCCTCATCCCCCTTCCTCCTCTGGAGTGGCTGGGTAAATGTAGCCTTTTTATCAGTTCTGGCAACCGTACTGTTTAACATCACCCATATATTAGGTAGCGATCCGGCCATAACTAACTTCCACGAACTCATTAAACAATCTGGTTTACCAGTCATTGGCGGTGTAATTTGGCTCGTTTGTGCTGTTTTGGTTGCAGGATTACTACTGAGTCGTCGCTGGAACTCAATAATTGGTATAAATATACTCGGATTTGTAGCGTTTTTAATTTTCGTCCTCACACCTGCTTCATTTTTTATTGACCGCGAACGTCAATTACCCTTAAGAGAGTTGTCTGCAACTATACAAGAAGTCCAACAACCAAATGAAGAATTGGTCATGCTGGGCTTTAAAAAGCCGAGCGTAGTATTTTATAGTCAAACTCACGTCAATTATTTCAGATTTCCCCAAGAGACTCTAGAGCATCTGCAAAACCAAGCAGCCAAGGGTCTAAAACCACCTTCGCTACTGCTGTTGGCAGAACAGAAAAAACTTCTGCAAATGGACTTACAGCCAGATGATTACAAGAATTTATCTACTAAGGGTGCTTATAATTTGATTCGCATTCCTTTTTTGAAAAAGAAAAAGGAAAAAATAGACATATCGTAATTGGGCATTGGCAGTGGGGAGTTAGGAGTTAGGAGTTAGGAGTTAGGAGTTAGGAGTTAGGAGTTAGGAGTTAGGAGTTAGGAGTTAGGAGTTAGGAGTTAGGAGTTATTGTCCCCGCGTCCCCGCGTCTCCCTCATCTCCCTCATCCCCCTCATCCCCCTCATCTCCCCATTCCCCATTCCCCATGCCCCATTCCCCATTTCAACATTTTTCATTTTGGCTATTGATACCTAAAGTTTGATTAATTTGGTTTAGTAAATCTTCCATTGATATCGATCGCGGTAAAATCCGAGTAGCGATGGCACTGACAATACTTTCTACTGATTCCAATCTATTTTTCTTTTGCTCGTCAATTCCCTTGTAAGCTACCCCAGGCAGAGAAAGACTTTCTGGGCGATTCAATGGTTGGTTGAGTATTACAATTGGTGGTAACTTCAAAGGCGAATCTCCCAATGTTTTCAATGCTTTGAGTACATCTTTGTGGATTGCTGATTCTCCTAAGCAAATTAATAACAAGTCAACGCTTTGATGACGAATTTGTTGTAACACTTCTGCCCAACAGGGACTCATTGCTGCTTTGAAGCCTGCTGTTTGTAGGTACTGAATTAAAGCTTGGAACCACTCAGACCCCCGTTCAGATGTTTCACTGGTGATGGCGGAGTTTTGTTCTGTACGATAACCTTTGGCTTGCTTGCGTCTTACCTGTGGTAAGTCTCGCAAACAAGCTAAATCCACTACTAAAATGTTGGGAGGGCAGCAAACACCAGAAGCAATTTGCAGTACTGATACTAAAGCATCTGTTTTCTCAGTGGCAGTACTGATGTCTTTTCCAAATGGTGTTAAGTAAGGAAATACAGATAAGCCTGGTATTTGTGAGGCTTTGAGGGTGGTTGCGACATCGCAAGTCACTAAGGGGATGGCTGCCAAACGTGGATGTTGAATTAGTTGTTGCAAATAATTTTGGGCGGCGGTACTTTCCACATCGAGCAAAATGACATCAAATTGCCACACCCGCGCCAAGAGTTCTGCCTGGTCTAAATCATCAACTTCAATTACCCGATGTTCTCGCAGTAACGAGTGGGGATTGACCGATTCCAACTCAGGATTCACTAACCTGAGAATTCGCAGTGGTGTTTTAGTGAGGACACTGGCAGTATTCTCTGACTCCAGTGGCAAAACTCCTTGCACAGTACATAATTTTTCTAGGAGTGGTGCTAAAACCTGATATTCTACTGGCAAGCTTAAAAATCCATCGGCTCGATTGGCAAATGCTTGCTCTTTTTCCGCTGCTGTTGCTGTCAGAACGACGGATATATGACGAGTTGCGGTGTCAGATTTGAGTAAGGTCAGCACATCCCAACCTGAGAGCAAAGGTAACAAAGGATTGAGAAATATTGCTATTGGTTGCAAGCGCCGAGCTTTTTCTACTGCTTCTGTCCCCGATCGCGCAATCACTACGCGATATCCTAAACTTTTGAGTTGTTCGGTCAAATCCTCTATATATCGGGCTACTGCTTCAACTACTAAAACCAAGCGTTGGGAACTAGCAGCATGATACTGTGGGGACGTGGCAAGATGCTGACGACCTGCTGGGAGAATTTCTTGGGTCTGTTGGTGTCGTTGTTGTGTTTCTTCTCTGGTTTCGAGGTCTGGCTCGGAAAAACCTGCTTTTGGGGGACTGGGAGGTAACAGTAGTGTGAACTGGCTACCTTTCCCTTCACGGGATAAAAAGCTGACATCTCCTCCGTGGAGACGAGCCAGGGCGCGAGTTAGTACCAGACCCAAACCAGTGCCTTCAAACTGGCGGGTGAGGGGATTTTCCAGTTGTTGGAATTTTTGAAAGATTAAATGTTGCTGGTGTTCGGGAATGCCAATACCTGTGTCCCAAACTGTAAAAGCAATCCATCCTTCCCAGCGACTCACTCGCAGCCCAATTTCGCCTGATACTTCAGTGAATTTAAAGGCGTTGGAAAGTAGGTGGATGAGCATCTGGCGCAGGCGTAATTCATCGGCAACAATTTGGTCTAGGCCTGGTTCAATGCAGAGGCTGAATTGGGGAGCAGAGGAACGGGTATTTGAAGTTGGGGACGCGACTGTGACTTTGCTGCTTTGAGTGTGAATAGCTGTGGCCTCAGATAAAGCGCGATCGCACACTGCCCGAATTCTGACTGGGGCTAGTGTCAGTTCCATTTGTCCTGTTTCCATCCTGGTCAAATCCAAAATGTCATTGACTACACTCATCAGATGGCGGCCGCTTTGATGAATCAGTCCTGCATAACGGGCTTGACGTTCGTTGAGTTCTCCCAACTGCTGGTCTACTAGCAGTCGTGATAATCCCAAAACCGCAGTTAGGGGAGTTTTCAGTTCGTGACTAATACAAGCTAAAAACTCATCTTTCAAGCGATTTAGTTGAATTAAATCGGCATTCTTCGCTGCTAATTCTTTACAAAGTTGCTGCTGTTCAGTGACATCAGTCGCTAAAACTAACCACAAATCAGTGTTGAGTGGAATCTCTGATTCAGCCCCCATGACTTTCAACTCTGGGCTATCCAATGGAATTTTGGCAAATTGCCAGATTCGTTCCTGACCATTTTGGACTTCCACAACGCAGGTGCAAGTACCTAGTTGACTATCTAAAAAGCAGCGACTCGATGTAGTTTCCGTGGTTGTCTCTTGTTCTCTGAGGTTGTTGAAACCAGACAAGCCTGGTTGGGGTTCACTTTTAATCAAGACCCGTGGCGTTGGTTGTTCTTCACCAACATTGGGATGAACTTTGATTCCTCGTTGTTTAAGGTATTCTGGTTTGTTGGCTCGGACAGGGGCTAGTATTGCCTCTACCTGTTGTCTGACTCCTTCTGGGTCTTTCAAAACTCCTAATTGCTGCCACCAAGCTGGATTTTGGGCTACTACCTCACCACTACCGGTTTCCAACATCAAAGGCCAAGGCAATGTTTCCAGCAACTTCACTAGTGGTTTCTGTACCAATGGCTGGGGTTGATTTGGCATCTGCGCCGGAGGGTGAGTTGGCACAGCACCAGCAGCGAACAAGCCAGCCATTTTTTCCCTAGCTAGCGATCGCAACAGCCGTGAGGTATCCACCAGTCCCAAATACTTCCCATCGCTGTCAATCAATGCCCAATCCAAATTTTGGGGTTTTTGGGTTTGTTCTTGGGACAAACGCCAACTCAATTGCTCAACACGCTCTGAAACTGATATTGTCTGTATTGGGTCAATCAGAGCTTGTCCCCAGATGGCAAGTGATTGCTGTAAATTTAAATTGTTATCTTCACTATGGCCTAATAATTTTTGGATTAAACGGACAGAGTACAGCAATCCGATGGGGTATTGCTGTTGATTGACTACTACCAAGCGATCGCACTGCTCTTTCTCAAAAATCTCCAGCACTACCGCCAGAGTACTTGTTTGAGGGCAGCTAGGTACGGTTGCTTGAAAGTCATAAAGCGGATAATCTAGCATTGACATAAGGCTTTGGGGGTCATTCTTCCTTCGGAAACCTCCGACATTGCCATCTGCCACCTGCCGATGTTCTTGACGCCTGAAGTTGTATCCTTTCAGAAGACTCATATAAGCAATTTTTGGTTACGATTTCAACGCCATTAAAACAATGGGACTTGCACTCACGGACACTTGCTGGCGTCCGACCTTTAAAAGGAAGACAACCTTTCTTTTTGCCACTCCTCATTTCTAGCAAATAGCCTCACCAGTGTCTTACTGGTATTTAAACTCCTCATCCATAGCCACGGCTAAAACAATTATGGCTCCAAAGATTCGCTTTAGAACCTTGAGGAATTATAATGATTTAGAATGCGACATTCCTTTAAGTTCGTTTAAGTATCTTATCAAGGAGCAAAATAAAAAAGTCTATCTATCTGTATACATAGATATGCATATACAAAGAAATAATAAGTTGCCTATACATACCTCATTTAAAACCTACTTAGTCCTATCACTCAGTCGCAGCATTAGCTTGTTGAGTGACTAGAACTATCTGTTGATACAGAGGGTTATTTTGGGGTGGAACCACAAGTTTACTGCACACCCAGTATTACCCTAGAAGCGTTTGCCACACTTATCAGCCCACGTTTCTTGGTCAAGTCGATCAACGAGATAGATAGACAATAAATGTTATTACCTATATTGATTTTGCAACGTGATGTTAACAAATATTTAACTAATCCAGCTGACTTAGCCAACAAAAATGGTGTAATTGATTGGATATATAACCTTATTTATGGCATTATTGGACAATTTTGCTATCTACCTATCGCAGTAACTACCTCTGAACTAACTAACTCTTCACAACATTGGTTGCAACGCCATCCAACTGAACCAGATCCTGGTAAGTATTTTTATGTGTTTGCTAGTCACTCACCAAAAAAGCAGCACTATTTTCAACAAATGACTCTAGGAGAACGTCAAGAATTATTAAACCAGCTTAAATTAGATTACAGTAATATTCTTATAGATTACTTTACCACAGATAAAACTCTCAAAGAGAAAATTGACAAATTTATCAATACTATATTTTATGCTAATATTCCTGTGCCCCAAATTATTGAAATTCACATGGAAGTAATAGATGAATTTTCCAAACAGCTAAAATTAGAAGGAAGGAGCGATGAAACCTTACTGGATTACCGCCTGACTTTGATAGATATCCTGGCTCACTTGTGCGAAGTCTATAGATCTTCGATTTCTCAATAAACTAAATTTGTCGATGTTCAAATCGGCACAACCGACCACTGTTAGTTCCTCCCAATGTGCGAAAGCATCTTGTATTTTTCTTATGAAAATCAGCCTGTAATTTTATGAATAAAGCCAGAAAGACTTACGTTCTCAAGCTTTATGTAGCAGGGAACACGCCTAATTCAGTACGGGCATTAAAAACACTCAAAAATATTTTAGAACAGGAGTTTGAAGGTGTTTATGCTTTAAAAGTGATTGATGTCCTGAAAAGCCCGCAATTAGCTGAAGAAGATAAAATATTGGCGACGCCAACATTATCTAAAATTTTGCCTCCACCGGTTCGCAAAATTATCGGCGATCTTTCAGACAGGGAAAGAGTATTAATTGGATTAGATTTACTTTATGAAGAATTAAGTGAAGAAGATTTTACAGAATAAAACATAAACAGGAGTCATAATCGAGAATTCAGAATTCAGGAGTCATAATTCAGAATAGTCTAGCCCGAAAGGAATAGAGTTTTAATAAGGAATAATTTTTAAATTTTTTCGCTTGCAATGCACAAAAGTTGGAACCAATATTCAGACTTCGCAAAGTCGCTACCGCGGCGCTATCATCCAGTTGTACTCAAATTCATCCTGAATTCTGAGTTCTGAATTCTTCATCAAAAATAGCATCCCAAATGTTAGTAATAAAAAATAGGGTTTCATACCCAATTGTTATCAAAAAATGAGTGAAAAAGAGCAAATAGAACCAAAGAAACCGCCGTTAATTGTGGGTGTAGAAAAAATTCGCACGATGATCGAGGGGTTTGACGATATTAGTCATGGTGGATTACCCATTGGTAGAACTACCTTGATTAGCGGCACCTCAGGTACGGGAAAAACTTTATTATCTCTTCAGTTCCTTTATAACGGGATTACCTATTTTGACGAACCAGGGGTATTTGTTACCTTTGAAGAATCGCCTAGTGATATTATTAAAAACGCTCATATTTTTGGGTGGAATTTGCCACGCTTACTTGAAGAAGGCAAATTATTTATTCTCGATGCATCTCCCGACCCGGAAGGTCAAGATATCGTTGGTAACTTCGATCTTTCTGCCTTAATTGAGCGCTTACAATATGCCATTCGCAAATATAAAGCCAAACGAGTTTCCATAGACTCAATCACAGCGGTGTTTCAGCAGTATGAAGCAATGGGAGTAGTGCGGCGCGAGATTTTTCGCTTGGTAGCACGTCTCAAACAACTGAATGTCACCACTGTCATCACCACTGAACGCAGCGAAGAATATGGCCCAGTTGCTTCTTTTGGAGTCGAAGAATTTGTTTCCGATAATGTCGTAATTGTTCGCAACGTTTTAGAAGGAGAACGCCGCCGCCGCACAATTGAAATCCTCAAATTGCGCGGTACAACTCACATGAAAGGCGAGTATCCCTTCACAATTACTAATGAAGGAGTTAACATCTTTCCACTGGGGGCAATGCGCTTGACTCAACGTTCTTCTAATGTCAGAGTATCTTCTGGTGTCAAAACCTTAGATGAAATGTGCGGTGGTGGTTTCTTTAAAGACTCAATTATCTTAGCAACAGGAGCTACAGGTACTGGGAAAACTTTGTTAGTCAGTCAGTTTATTCAAGATGGTTGTCTCAATGGAGAACAGGCAATTTTATTTGCTTATGAAGAATCACGCGCCCAACTATCTCGCAACGCTTCTTCTTGGGGCATTGATTTTGAAGAATTAGAACACCAGGGTTTACTGAAAATAATTTGTACCTATCCCGAATCAACTGGCTTAGAAGATCACTTACAAATCATTAAATCAGAAATTGCGATTTTTAAACCAGCTCGTATTGCCATTGACTCACTCTCAGCCCTAGCCAGAGGAGTGAGTAATAATGCATTTCGACAGTTTGTAATTGGTGTTACTGGTTATGCTAAACAAGAAGAAATTACGGGTTTCTTTACTAACACAACCGACCAATTTATGGGATCGCATTCCATTACCGACTCTCATATTTCCACGATTACCGATACAATTTTAATGTTACAGTACGTAGAAATTCGTGGAGAAATGTCGCGGGCAATTAACGTATTTAAAATGAGAGGTTCTTGGCACGATAAAGGCATTCGAGAGTATAATATCACTGCCGATGGGCCAGAAATTAAAGATTCATTCCGGAACTACGAACGGATTGTTAGCGGTGCTCCTACTCGCGTTAGTATCGATGAAAAGGCGGAACTTTCTCGCATCGTCAGACGTTTTGAAGATAAACAGAGTTCCGAATCCTAAATTTAGTATCGTAGTATATTCATTTCTAAATTTAGTATCGTGCTATATTCTGTGGTGAAGAAAGGTTTTCTGCCGCTAGATTGATTTTCGTGTGAGGGGATGCGGTGAAAGGACAGCAATTATTCCATAGCTTCTTGCCTGGTGTGACAGCAGCGGTCTTAACAACTCAGCCCGCGTGGGCTGATACTGTGAAAGTAAGTGGGGTACAGCTGGCGTCTTCTTCAAGTGTTTTGACTTCTACCTATGGTCAAAACTTAGTTGTAGACTTCACGAATACGCAATTGCCTAAAACAGCAGATGTTAGTATTCAAACCCTATTGCCTGCTCCTGGTTTTAATAAGTTGAGCGTCAAGCCTTTAAGTAATAAGAGTATTCCAGTTTTTATGGCTGGAAATACTAATGTGCTTATCGAACAAGTAGCTCAAAAAGATGAAAATAGACTTTTGGGATTAACGCCTACCTCTGGTTCTTCCCAACAGCCAGATATT
This sequence comes from Nostoc sp. CreGUA01, assembly GCA_034531095.2. Classification (GTDB taxonomy): domain Bacteria; phylum Cyanobacteriota; class Cyanobacteriia; order Cyanobacteriales; family Nostocaceae; genus Nostoc. The sequence goes on from JAVRBV020000074.1 coordinate 8,270, forward strand.
AACCGTTCTGTCCAAAGCGACCAAAAACAGAGCAATTCCCAGCCATATTGGCAGAAATTAAAGAAGATAGTAGTTCCTGACTACACTTCTAAACCAACTTCTGCCCAAAAAGCAAGTTTGTCCCTGTCTGCTGCACAGCAGCCAGTGGTGCAAAAGATAAACACTGTTACTCAGTTGCAGACATTTTTACAAACTTCACCCACAGGTGTCGGAGCAGCAAAACTGTTGTCAGCCGAGAGTTGTCCACAACAAAAGTTGGGAAACAGCAAAACCGATTCTTTGGCTGCTTTGCTGGTGAACTCAAACACCTGCTTACAACAAAATTCTGTTGAAAAACGCGTAGCTCAGACTGATGCCCCGTTTCCTACAGATTCGACACCAGCTCCCACTGTACCAGGAAGCGTAACTCCTGCACCAGCGGATTCGACACCAAGGCCAACTACTGTGCCCCCAGGTGCAGTGGAAATTCCCCTAAAGCTGATTCCGACTGCAAATCCCCTGCAATTTCCTACCAAAACAGAGGAAGTGAGACTCCAGGAAAATCAGCCGATTACTTTGGGACAGGCTTTGGAGTTAGCACGGCGTAACAATCGGGATTTACAGGTGGCGTTATTGGAGTTACAACGCAGTCGATATGCCCTCAAAGAAGCAGAAGCTGGTTTATTGCCGACTGTGGGGATTAGTGCGGATTTGTCTCGCAGTCAATCTTCTAGTAGCCAGCTTCAGGAGGAATTAAGCGGGCCAAACAGCTTAGGCTCTAATGATGAACCCACCACAGCTTTTTCTGGGCAAGCACAACTGTCTTATGACTTATATACCTCCGGGTTAGGTAAAGCTCGGAGAAACGCCGCCAGGGAACAGGTACGCTTCAATGAGTTGGCTGTGGAAACTCAGTCGGAAGAAATTCGCTTGAATGTGACGACTGACTACTACAATTTACAACAATCAGATGAACAAGTACGTATTGCCCAGTCGGCCGTGCAGAACTCAGAGGCTAGTTTGCGGGATGCAGAAGCTTTGGAGCGAGCTGGAGTTGGTACGCGGTTCGACGTGTTGCGATCGCAGGTGAATTTAGCAAACGCCCAACAAGATTTGACTAATGCTAGATCTCAGCAGGCAATTTCCCGTCGTCAGTTGGCTACTCGGATCAGTTTGCCCCAGGGGATAAATATCAGTGCCGCTGACCCTGTACAATTGGCTGGTCTTTGGGATCTGACGTTAGAAGAAAGCATCGTGCGAGCTTTTCAAAATCGCCCGGAACTGCAACAACAGTTAGCACAACGTAATATTAACGAGCAACAGCGCCGGCAAGCCTTGGCAGAACTCGGCCCTCAAATTAGTTTGGTAGCCAGCTATGACCTGCTAGATCAGTTTGATGATAGCGTTAGTGTTACAGATGGTTATTCATTTGGAGTGCGAGCCACCCTAAATTTGTATGATGGGGGAGCAGCAAGAGCGAGGGCATCCCAGCAGAAAGTTAATATTGCGATCGCCGAAACTCAATTTGCTGAACAACGTAACCAAATTCGCTTTCAAGTAGAACAAGCCTTTTCTACCCAGCAATCTAATTTGGAGAATGTTCAAACCGCTAATACCGCTTTAGAACAAGCCAGGGAAGCTCTACGTTTAGCGCGTTTGCGATTCCAAGCTGGTGTAGGTACTCAAACTGATGTGATTAACTCTGAAAACGATTTAACAAGAGCTGAAGGTAATAGAGTCACAGCAATCTTAGATTACAACCGTGCTTTAGCTCAACTCCAACGGTCTGTTACCCTCAGAGGACTAAGGTAGTAACGCTGCATGTAATTCGTAATTCGTAATTACAGTTTTACATTTCTTATGAAAAGCTCTCAAAAGCCTCATTTTTCAGTAATTACACTGGAAAATGAGGCTTTTTACTAAAAGAGGAAAAATTGTTGTAAGTTCTCATCTTGTCCCCTTGTTCCCCTCAAAGACTCATTAATGGAGTTCAAAGACTCATTAATGAAGTTCAAAGGCTCATTAATGGAGTTCAAAGGCTCATTAATGGAGTTTAAAGACTCATTAATGGAGTTCAAAGACTCATTAATGGAGTTCAAAGACTCATTAATGAAGTTCAAAGGCTCATTAATCGAGTTCAAAGGCTCATTAATGGAGTTCAAAGGCTCATTAATGGAGTTCAAAGACTCATTAATCGAGTTCAAAGACTCATTAATCGAGTTCAAAGACTCATTAATCGAGTTCAAAGGCTCAATCCCAATGCCCTATGCCCCATGCCCAATGCCCAATGCCCCATACCCAATGCCCAATTTTCATGTGAAGTGTCAAAATTGAACTAACATAACTGAGTGTTCGTAGTTTACCGCCGTAGGCATCGCTCGCCTTGTCAAAGACTCATGACTAAAGTAACATCGAAGGAAATTGCACAGTTTCGCTCTCAATTGGCAGATGATCCCAGCGATATGGAAGCGCTGGACTTGATTGAAGACTGTGATGGAGATTTAGAGGATGCAGCGATGACGCTAGCTATCCGCGCAGGACAACAACCAGAAAGAGCAAATTCCGAATGGTTAGATGCTTTGGCGAAAAAATGGCGTGCGGTCATTTGTCAAGAGGAATATCGGGAAGATTTGCTCAATAGTTCACTTCCGAAGATGATGGAACATCTCAAAACAACACCAACATTTCCCAAGATTTTGGCAACACCAGTTTTAATTTATGTCCTCAAGCAAGGTGTGAACAATTTTTGTGAGCCACTGGATTCGTTAAAGTAAAAGGGATTGGGGAGATGAGGGAGATGAGGGAGATGGGGAGATGGGGAGATGGGGAGATGGGGAGATGAGGGAGATGAGGGAGATGAGGGAGAATAATTCCTAACTCCTAACTCAGCACTCCCAATGCCCCATACCTTATTAATTAAGGCAAAATTTTTATTAAATAAGTATTGTAGAGTCAATGAATTACCTTGTTGCCGTATTACCAGACCGCATTCAGGCTGAAGCTGCTTATTTAGCTTTAGAAAAAGAAGGTATAAATAGTACTATCCTGGGGAAAGGGTATAAAACTGCTGACGAGTTTGGCTTAATTGACCCCAAAGACCAAGCCAAAAAGCAAGCAAGGCTCATGGCAACCTGGCTAATACCATTCGGCTTTTTTGCAGGTTTTACCTTCAGCCTAATTACTGATTTGCATACTTTTGCCTGGGCGGGTGAAGTTGGCAATCACATCGTTGGAGGACTGCTGGGTGCTGCTAGTGGTGCTATGGGTGGTGTGTTTGTTGGTGGCGGAGTTGGTTTACTCGTAGGCAGTGGTGATGCTTTACCCTACCGCAACCGTTTGGATGCGGGGAAATACTTAATTGCAGTTCAAGGTTCTGAAACTCTCACTCGGCAGGCAACTAGGATATTACGGCAATTTGAGCCAGAAAATATTCAGGGTTATGCTGACACAACTAGCGTGTAGTCAATGAATCATAGTTTACACATTACAACACAGCGACTTGAGTTACTTCCCTGTTCCTTGGAAGTGGCGCAAGCCGCTGCGACAAAAAACAAATCCGAAGTAGAAAGGCTCTTAGGGGTACGAGTTCCGGATGATTGGTATGCATCTGAGGTGCTAGATATTTTGCCAATGTATGCTCAGATGCTAATAGACGATCCTTCCCAGTTGGGTTGGGGTGTGTGGCTGATGATTCACATCGCTGATAATACGCTAATTGGTGATTTGGGATTTCTTGGCAAACCTAATGAGCAAGGAACAACAGAAATGGGTTATGAAGTGATATCAGCCTATCGTCAGCAGGGATTTGCTTTTGAAGCTGTAGAAGCATTAGTCAATTTTGCGTTTACTCAGCCGGAACTTCAAAGGATTATCGCTCATTCTCCAGACAATCATACTGCCTCAATTCGCATTCTGGAAAAGTTAGGAATGCAAGAAATTGATCGAAATGAAAACCTTATAAAATGGGAATTGAGGTGAGAATTCAGAATTCAGAATTCAGGAGTCAGGAGTCAGAATTCAGGAGTCAGAATTCAGGAGTCAGAATTTATAAAACTTTGATAAACAGGTTAATAAAATGAGGGGTATAAGATCAGAATAACTACAAACTCCAAACTCCAAACTCCAAACTCCTAACTAATAATTCCCAACTCATAACTCATAATTTTTCAGAATGTTGCCACGAGAAGAACTTTTAAAAGGTGTTGAAAATCGAGATAGTGTAGCTCGTGTAATTGATCAAGCGGAGCAAGCTATTAAAACTTGGGAAGTGGTTGTCACAGATTTTTTATCTCCTCCAGAGTTGGCGGAAATTCAACGAGTGTTTAGTCGATTAACTGAGGTGCAATTGGTTGTATGGGGTGGATATCCCCAAGCTGAACGCCAAAGAATAGCGATCGCTCGTTCAGAATTACCTTTAGATCAATCTCAAGTCAGCCTTGTTGCAGTAGAAATTGCTGGTAATTTCTTGTTTGATACCGCCACTCACCGCGACTTTCTAGGCGCAATGCTGGGGACAGGAATTGTCCGGGAAAAGACAGGAGATATTATTGTTTTGGGAGAACGAGGGGCGCAGGCCATTGTCGCACCAGAGTTGGTGGAATTTTTGGAAATGAGCCTCAAACAAGTGCGATCGGTTCCTGTGAAAACTCAACCGATTGAGATTAGTGAGTTAAAGGTTCGAGAACCGAAGAAAAAAGAATTAACTACTGTGGAAGCGTCTTTGCGATTAGATGCGATCGCCTCTGCTGGTTTTGGTATGTCCCGCAGTAAAATGGTTGATTTAATCGACTCCGGTGATGTGCGCGTCAATTGGAAAGAAGTAACTCAAGCTAGTTCTCAAGTCAAATCAGGCGATTTAATCGCCATTCGCTCTAAAGGACGTTTAGAAATCGGAGAAATTGCTGTTACGAAAAAAGACCGTTACCGCATACAACTAACTCGGTATATGTGATAAATGAAGAGTGAAAAGTTAGGAGTGAGGAGTGAGGAGTTAAGAATGAAAAGTTAGGAGTTTTAAATTCACCAGTTTCTTTAACTCCAAACTCAAAATGACAAATGACAAGCTAAACGCTTATGTTTTAAACCTTTTTGCCAAAATATTCAGCAGAATTTTTCGCGGTACTAATCGAGCTAATGTACTTCTAATTTGAGTAGTAACATCACCAATAATAACTGTAGGCTGCCACTCTGCTAAAGCTTTCAGAGATTCGCTAACTACTTCTTCAGAGGAATATACCGTTTCTGTGCTTCCTGCTAAAGCTGGAGGAAAATTAGCTTCTGCAAAAAAATTTGTTTCTATTGGCCCTGGACAGGTGACTAAAACACGGACACCATATTGACGATTTTCTGCCCACAGTGCTTCACTAAAACTGAGAATAAAAGCTTTACTAGCAGCATAAACAGAAAGATATGGTATCGGTTGAAATCCAGTAATTGAGGATACGTTAATAATACTTCCAGAGCGACGTTGGCGCATTAATGGTAAAAATTGATGGGTTAAATCTACCAATGCCAAAATGTTTAATTGTACAATTTTAAGTTGTCTTTCTCCATCTGATTCGGCAAAGTCGCCATATGAACCAAAACCAGCATTGTTGATTAATAAATCAATCGTTAATCCCTTGGCTTTTATGGCATCAAATACAGCAGCAGCAGCGTTAGGTTCTGTGAGGTCTTTAACTATAACGTCTACTTGAATTTTATATTGTTCGTTTAGTTCTTTAGCTAATTGGTTGAGTTTATCTTCAGAACGAGCAACGAGTACAAGATTTGTCTTGCGTGCAGCTAATTCTTCGGCAAAAGCTTTACCAATACCACTAGAGGCACCAGTAATTAAAGCAGTTGACATTCTAAATATTGAGATAGTTTTTTCAACACCCTATAAATATTAACCATAGTGCATATAAATTTGAACTATCTAAAGTGATATACCTAAAAGGGTAAAACTACCATCCAGTATTAACTACCATTGTTCAGCCCAATAGATAATTTCTGAGGCGGAACTATTAATTGCAACGCCATAGCTATCTCCATGATTCCATTTGAAACCGGATATACCTTTGTTTGTTGCATCTAATACTAATATTTCGTATGTATTTGGAAAAGTTTCCGCAGGAGAGTCATTGGTGTAGAAAAAAGTTGTCGGCACTCCGTTAGGCTGGTTTATATGGTCGTTTGTGTTACCACCTGTGTATTTATGTTTTGCATTATTTCTGTATTGTGAGAGTAGTTTTTTGATTTTTTCTGGTGGCTGTTTCAATCTAATCTGAAAAAAACTACCTCCTTGTAAAAATCCAGGAGAGTAGGCGATGCGGACATCTTTAGCATCAGTGGGAATCTGACTTGGAAAATGTTTTAGTTGGTCATAATTAGACCACAATTGATGACGAATTTCTTTATAACGTGTTGTATCAGTTATGATTTCAGGCTCACTAGTATTGCTAAAAGCTTTTCTGAGGAAAAAGCTTCCCCCAACAATACCAAGGCTGCCAAGGGAAAATATAACTATCATGGCAACTTGGATAAAATGCGTAGGCATAGCCCGTTGTAGACATCGCTTCATCGAGTTGGGTGTGTCTAATTTTCATCGTTATATACCCAACTACTAAACTAAATTCGTACTATTGCGGATACCATACTACATATATTAACAGAAACTTCGTGTATTTCGGGGAAATTTGGGTGATTTGTAAAATTATTATGAAGATAGGCAATGCTTACTTAGTCAAATACCGCAGGTTATTCTCGTTGAAGTTAGCGCTGATGTTATAGATAATGAAATTAATTCCAAAACTATCTATTCTTTTTTGAATTCTTCCTGATGAAGTGAGGACTAAAGCGGATAAATAAATAGTAGATGCACCTTAATTAAATCACAGCCCTCAGCTTTTAGCTGCGGGCTTTATTTATTGCTGATAATTTTTATTCTGGAATAGAATTTTTTTTTGAACAAATCAAATTTGCCCGGATGGTACAAGAATAAAAGCGGATAAATAAATGGTAGATGCACCTTAATAAATTTATCGCCCCCAGCTTTTAGTTGAGGGCTTTATTTATTCAGAAAAAAAATTAAATAAGTCAAATTTGCCCGGATAGAACAGGAATGAAAGCGGATGAATAAATGGTAGATGCACTCTAATAAATCACATAAGTCTAGCCCTCAGCCTTTGGTTTGGGGCTTTTATTATTTAAATATAGATGGTAGTAAACTGGGAGCTAACCACAAAGCATAACCGATAAATCCAAATAGCAAAGTAATCATGCCTGTAATCACATAGCTGATGCAAATTAATAAACCATCAGATTCGATGGTAGCAACAGTCAAAAGTAAAATGCCTACAGTAGGAATGGGATTTGTAAAGGGAATTGGTGATATTAGTAATATTGTTAACCAAGAAATACAAATCCCATTGATTCGCCAAGTTAAAGGATTATGAGCTATTTTTTGCAATCGGGGACGGGTGATTTTCTGTAATACTTTAGTGAGGCGACCCAAGTTTTGTAAAAGTAACTCGGCAAAGCGACGAGGAAATTTGTAGTTAGCAATTCTTTTTGGGAGCCAAGGCGATCGCCTTCCTAAGGCCATTTGCACTGATAATAGTAAACAAGCGCCACCAAAAGGGCCAGTTAATCCCGGTGGCATGGGCAACAAAAACGGCAAAACTAATAATGCAATCACTAGGCTAAACCCACGTTCTGAGGTTTCAGCCAGAATATCACCTAGAGTCAGAGGTTGTTCGGCTAGGCGTTGTAATAAAGATTTTATATCTTGAGAAAATCTCAGATGCATTTGGCGTGGTTTTTATCAAAGGGAGTGGGGAGTAGAGAGTGGGGAGATGAGGGAGTGTGGGGAGTGTGGGGAGTGTGGGGAGTGTGGGGAGGTGGGGAGATGGGGAGATGGGGGAAAGAGAATTAATGCTTCTCCATCCTCCCACACCTCCCACACCTCCCACACCTCCCACACTCCTAACTCCTAACTCCTAACTCCTAACTCCTAACTCCTAAGTACTAATGCAAAATTAAATATACATTTGTCATTGCGAATGAAGCGAAGCGGAATGAAGCAATCGCAAGGTTTCGGAGATTGCTTCTCTTCGAGACGCTCCGCGAACGCTACATTTCATTTCACTCGCAATGACATAAATAATTTTGCGTAACCACTTAACTCCTAACTCCTAACTCCTAACTCTCCAATTTTGACTTCTGCGGGTACTAAAACAGCTATAGCTTTAGATATAACTCGAAAATGGGCAGGTGTGTAAGTAGTGATTTCACCATCTGTGTTAATAGGGCGTGGTTTGCGAGTATGCAAGCGTATTTCCTGACCTTGAAGAGAGCGTACACTCTGCCAATGTATATGCCGCCCCTGCCGCATCGCGGGTAATAATAATATAATTTGCCACCAGTGTTGAATTTCCAAGCTATAAAGATCGAGTCTTTGGTCATCTATTGCAGCGTCATCTGCTACCGCCATACCACCGCCGTAATAACGACCGTTACCTACAGCAATTTGCACGGTTTTTACACGAACTGAGTCACCGTTGATGGCAATTTCAGCACTAAAAGGTCTAGCTGACCAAATCACTTGCAATGCAGTGGCGGCGTAAGCAAATATTCCCCAACGGCGTTTGACTTCTTTAGTCAGTCGTTCGGTAATTTTTACACTCAATCCCAAACTGGCAACATTAAAAAAGTGCTTGCCGTTGACCCAACCTAAATCAATGCGGTGTAAATTTCCTTGGGCAATAATATTACAAGCTTCTTTGAGAGAGTTGGGAATTTTTAAAGTCCTTGCTAAATCGTTGGCAGTTCCTAGAGGCAAGATTCCTAAGGGTAACTGAGTTTCAACTAAAGCATCTACGGCGGCATTAAGAGTGCCATCGCCACCACCAACTATTACTAAATCGACTTGATTTTGATAGCGAAGTATAACTTCAGAAAGTTGTTTCGGATGTTCTGTAGATTCTTCAATTAAAATAAAGCCGAGTGTTTTCAAATAATCAATTGCTTCCGACAAACCCTTTTGTCCCTGGCGGGCGTGACGATTTACTAACAGTAGTGCGCGGCAACTCATGGCTAGTACCTTTTTTAGTTAATATTTTCAATTATCCGCATCTATTTACTCAGTTTAAATTGAATTATTACAACTTTTTTCAGGTGCGATCGCCATCTAATTATATTGTTACAGTTGCTATTTTTTGAGTTTTATTTTGTCTAATTTAACTTTATCAGCTATTGAAATTTTAATAATCAGTGCATAGAGTGACGATGGCAACTTCAAATACAGACTGAGAAATCCTTGAACAAAGCGTTAAAGTCCCAAAACTCGTTGTGAGAATTTTGTAGTATCTCAGGAACAAAGGTAATTGCAGTGTTATCTATATGACCATGACTTAATTTTTGAATAAATTCCGTACAACTCGAAAAGCCTATTCCCTACTCTCCACTCCCCACTCCCTGTTTTTTGCATTTTGAAAATTGCTATTCCTTTTAATTGACTAAATTAATTGATAGAAACATTGTGAGGTCATTAATGCATCGAATTAAATTTTGGATACTTTTCCCACTTACCTTAATATTTGGTTGTTCAGAAGAACTGCTTCAATCTAGTCCTACTGTAGCCAACTCTCAGCCAGCAGTAGCTAAAGAAAATAATCCGACTTTGTTAGCAAAAGCAAATTACCTTTCACGTCTCGAACAACAGGTAATTATTGAAACAAATAAAGTCCGAACAAATCCGCAGGCATATGTGCCGATTTTGGAAAACTATCGCCAGCGCTTTCAAGGTAACCGAGTCAAAATTTCTGATAATACTTATTTGGTAACTCAAGAAGGAGGAAAAGCAGTTGATGAGGCGATCGCATTTCTCAAATCAGCACGTCCTGTAGGAGCGTTGAGTGCCTCTGAGGGTATGTCTTTGGCAGCAAAAGACCACGTTAAAGACCAAGGCGCAAAAGGCACTACAGGTCACGATGGTAGTGATGGTAGCAACCCGTTTACTCGCATCAACCGCTATGGTAAATGGCTGACAACCGCAGGGGAAAATATCAGTTATGGCCCATACACCGCCCAAGATATCGTTATGCAATTAATTATTGATGATGGTGTGCCCGATCGCGGTCATCGGAAAAATATTTTTAACAACGGTTTTAAAGTCGCTGGTGTTGCTTTTGGAATTCACAAATCCTATGGAACAATTTGCGTGATTAACTACGCCGGAGGGTATCAGGAAAAATAATTTGAAATGGGGAATGGGGAAATCAAATGCACCATTCCCAATTCACAAGTTAAAATATGGCGGTTCCTATTCAGATGTGGTACAACAATCGGGAAGCGAACATTGGCAAACAGTAGCTTTTTTATATGACGATAATATGCGTATTCCTAAGTTTTTGTTAAAACCAAAAAATATTTTAGAGCAACTCACTGATTTTTTAGGATCTCACGATATCAAGTTTGAAAATAATCCCAGATTTTCTGAACAATATCTGTTACGCGGTAGTCATGAGCAAGACATTCGCCAGATATTTACTGACAACATACTTACTTTTTTTGAAGGCAAAATAGGATTCTACCCGGCTATCCAAACAACGCCATTTGTAGAAGCAGCAGACGCCTGCTTAATTTATTATCTTCAAGATGTACGTTTTGAGCCGGAACAGATGGAATTGTTCCTAAAAGAAGCAATGGAAGTTTTTGAATTATTCAGAGCAAAAACATCCGATAACTAAAGGATACTGCGAAAATTATCCCAAGTTGAATAAATTGGCGATCGCAGGCAATAATTTATTACCCGCTTCAACTAGGGACGCAACAGCAGGTAAGCCGGAAAATATCCCTTTCAACATCGTGATGGCTGTTTTTGCCGTCTTTTGCTTAGTGGATTCTTGAGGATTTTTACCCGCTTCTGCCAAAGTGTTCACCTGTTCTAGCGCTTCGGCTTTGTCTTCTTCTGACAAATATGTGGATTGGATGATTGCATCTTGCAACTGCGACAATAATTCTTTGATTCCTGGTTTTTCGGCATCGGTTGCATCAGGTAACTGATTGAGGGCAATACTCACGTTACCGCTAATGGTTCCTAGATTAGCAATAGAATTATTGCCAGCAATACCGCTAACATTACTGCTACCTTCAATATTGATGCCGCTGATATCTGACATATTTGTATCTCCTTGAGTATAAAATTTCGGCTGCTTGAGAGCAGTATCTACCATATTTTCTAAACTAATAATGCGCTTATCTTTTTCTACCAGCAATAATTGCTGGCTCTGCGATAAAGCTTTGAGTTGATTATAGTCATCAAAATATTCTGCACTCAGTTGAGATTTATCGCTACCTGCGGCGGTTTTGGCTCTGAGCAAGATTTTATCATCGCCGCGCTTCTCCATTGCTACGATTTCTAACTCGGCTTCGGGATGGTTTTCGGCAAGGTTTTTGAAAGCTATGGCAACAGCGCGAGGGTCAACGCCTTGATTATGGTAAAGGTCGAGGGTGTCAAAAATTGGCTTGATAAAGTCGGCAAAATCCCCGTCTGCAAATACTTCTTGTTTATTATCAGGTTTGCGGAGGGGGTCGGGGTCTTCTTTGGTGGGTAAACGCATAAAGACATATTCACACCTCACCCCATGCAATTTAGTTGTATTTGTAATGCCCCAATCTTCGATGAAGGCGCCGGTGAGGGTTGCACCTGTTAAATCTGTGCCGTCTAGTTGCGTTTGCTTCAGCTTTGCTCTTGACAAATCGGCATCTTGCAAGTTGGCTTCACTGAGATCAGCGCTAATAAAGCTGGCATCTGCTAAATTTGCTAATTGTAAGTTGATACCCCGCAGGTTTTCACGGTAAAAATTCTTATCCTGTACTTGTCCAGTAATCAGCAGTTGACGTACTTGTGAGTTTTGCAGATAAGTTTTCCCAGGACGAACACGGTCAAGCATTTTGGCTTGATACCAACGGCTACAGATAAGGATAGTGTTTCGGAAATCTGTACTTTTGAGCCTAGCTTGGGTGAAATCAGCATTGGTTAAATTAGCGCCACGAAAACTTGTACCTCCTGTTGCAGCAAAAGGAATAGCGATATTGCGAATTAAGGAATATTTTTCGTCTCCTTTCATTGTTCGCCAACTAATGTAGATACTAAATAAAACTCCGGCTCCGGCTCCGGCTCCGGCTAAGGCTCCGGCTACGTCGAAGGCTATGGCTCCGGCTATGGCTCCGGCTACTACGAAGGCTATGGCTATGGCTCCGGCTACGGCGAAGGCTCCGGCTACGGCGAAGGCAAAGGCGAAGGCTACGGCGAAGGCGAAGGCTACGGCTACGGCGAAGGTTCCGGCGAAGGCTCCGGCTCCGGCTCCGGCTCCGGCTATGGCTCCGGCTACGGCTCCGGCTACGACTACAGCGAAGGCTCCGGCTACGGCTCCTAGACCAGCTGTTAGTCCTTGGCGAATCGTGATTAAAAAGAAGGCAATCAATATAATCAAAGCAGTCCAACCACCAATCTGATTACTTGAGTTGGAAGTATCAAATATTAGTGACACCAAATAACCTTTGACAGCCAAGTAAAACCCTGAAAATCCCGACAACAGCCACGAGACAAGGACTAGGAAAATTGCCCATCGGCGTTGCAGTCCAGCTTTGGCATAACTGAAGTTAGCGCCTGTTAAATTAGCGTTAGTGAAGTTTGCCCCTCGGATGTCGGCATAGCTAAAGTTTGCACCCGCAAGGTCTTGTCTACCTTTGAAGTTGCGTCCTCGGAGATTTTGACCGGAGAAGTCTAAAGCCATGTTCAACTTTACAGAGGTGACCAAATATTAGTACACGCTCACCCCTGTAAATTCAGGAATAGACGTATGATTTTGGACTGTGGCAATCATTTTTCAAATTGGTATTAGTTATTTTTGACTGTCGAGGCTCAAAGCCTCAACTTTCGAGTTCAAACCCTCAACCTTCGAGTTCAAACCCTCAACGTCCGAGTTCAAACCCTCAACTTCCGAGTTCAAAGCCTCAACTTCCGAGTTCAAAGCCTCAACTTCCGAGTTCAAAGCCTCAACTTCCGAGTTCAAACCCTCAACCTCCGAGTTCAAACCCCCAACTTCCGAGTTCAAACCCTCAACTACCGAGTTCAAACCCTCAACCTCCGAGTTCAAACCCTCAACCTCCGAGTCCAAACCCTCAACTTCCGAGTTCAAACCCTCAACTTCCGAGTTCAAACCCACAACCTCCGAGTTCAAACCCTCAACCTCCGAGTTCAAACCCTCACCTTCCGAGTTCAAACCCTCAACCTTCAGGAACTACTGGCGTGGCAAGGCTAAAATAGTGTATTAACAAACTCTTGTGGGATGGGCATCTTGCCCGTCCGGTGCGGACAAGATGTCCACACCACAAGAAAATTTATTGCAACATTTTAGGCTTGCCACGCTACTACAATGCTTTAATGCAATCAATTTTCTGGAGTGTAGAAGAAGTAGCCCTAAGAGCTAAACAGTTTTACGAAAACGGTATTCGTCAAAATGTCGAGTGTGGTGACAATATCGGCAAGATGATTGTAATTGATGCAGAAACTGGTGAATATGGAATAGATCCAACTGGTGTAGAGACAGCGTTAAAGTTAAAACAGAAAAACCCTAATGCTAGATTGTTCACCATTTGAATTGGTTATGATGTTGCTGTCAGTTTTGGTGGTGCGATGGAGCGTACTGCTGAATGATTTATGGCAAAGTCATCGATGGTAGGGTAATAATGTATCAAAAGTTTTAGATCCCTCTAAATCTCCCTTAAAAAGGGAGACTTTGATTCCGGTTCCCCACTTTTTAAGGGGGGTTAGGGGCAGGGCTGATTCATTCCCCAAAGAGCTTTAAAAATCAAGGGTTCTAGCGATTAAAAATTAGTTATTTTGTTACTGGCGTGTCGATGAAACCAACTATTTTACTGATATTTCAGTGCTTAAATGTTCATCTTTTCGTCACGCTTACTTACAATTTTCTCTTCTTACATCTTGACAAATCCTGTTTGAAATGGAATGAAACAGCCCTGGGGTTAGGGGGGATCTAAAAGTGCCTAGAGTCACAGCGAAATACTTTTCAAACAACCTCTAAAGACGCGATAAATCGCCGTCTCTACAAAGGGCTAATTGTTGTAGAGACGGCGATTCATAGCGTCTCTTGCCTTAACCGAACAGTATTGTTACCTAATTTATTCCCCCGCAACCCAGGCACCATGAAACCCATAAGGCACCCGTTGGGGAATTATCACCCGCGCTACAGGTTCAGCTGTGACATCTTGGGCATTCACTACTACCAATTCTGAAATATCTGAACCTTCATCGTGGACGAAAGTCATCAGCCAACCATCATCTTCAGCCGTTGCACCAGGACGCGGCGCAAACACAGCTTCACCGCCGTAGCGTCCTTCTCCAAATTCATGGGTTTGGGACTTGCCATTGCTGAAGTCGTATTTGATAATACCTGCAAATAAAGGTAGGGGAGTGTTGGCCATTTTGTTAGTGTAGCCATATCGGGTTTGTCGCCCCAACAGGTTTTCGTTGACGCGGGGAAATTCTGAAGCTACATCATCTAACATTTCTTCACGCACTGTCCCAGTGCTGAGGTTAAATCGCCAGCGATACAGCCGGGGAATATTTGCATCTGGGTCGGGTTGCGAACCATTTAAATTCAAGACTGTGGTAGAAGTCATGCGACAAGCAATCAGCACTACTTCGTCTTCTTCTTCGTAGGCGTTGAGGGTGTGGAAGACGTAGCAAGCAGGACTTTCAAACCAGCGGATATTACTGTTGTTACCATGACGTGGTAAAATGCCGAAACGACTGGGGCGATCGCGCTCAAACATCATCATAGGTTCTCCCCGTTGCGCTCTTGCTGGGTTGAAAGTCATCGGCAAATCCATAAAAATCGTGTAGTTTTCAGTGATGGCGAAGTCGTGCATCATCACCCCCATTGGCAAGTCGATTGGCACTGTCCATAACAGTTCGCCTTCTGCTGAAACCAAACTATATTGCAGGTACGGTGGCTCAACAAAAGAGTAGCCAAAGAAGATCATTTCCCCTGTGACCGCATCTACTTTGGGATGAGCTGTGAAGGCAGAAATCAGCTTGCCATTGTAGGTGTACTCGCCAATGGTATCTAACTCCGGAAGCTTGATAGCGTGAGGACTACCGCCTTCGTTGAGCGCTAACATCTGACTAGCGTGCCACACTAGGGCAGTGTTGGCGGTGTTTTTGTAGCCACTATTGTCACTCTGTGGTGGTTCTAAGAACCCAGTCCAGAGAGCTTTACCCGCTTCTCGTTCTTTTTTCCATCCTCTTGTTTGGACGTAGCGGTTACGATAAGTTGCGACACCGTTACTAATTTGGACGCCATGCAACATCCCATCTCCATCAAACCAGTGATATTCACCGATGGGTGGCCATTGGGGGTTAGGGCCATTGCGGACAAACATCCCAGACAACTCAGGGGGTAGTTCACCAATAACTGACAATTTGTCAGAAGTGATTTCTTTGTGAACTGGGGCAAAATTGCGATCGAGATAAGGATTAACTGCTACTGCTGTCATTGTTTTGATTTATGAAAGTTAGATAATTTGGTATTCTGATGAATGTGGTTTTTGCTGACTGATGACATTGATTGCGATCTTCAACCAATCAATATAAGTCTGTTCTCTACGGATTGCTAAGTCCAGCACCAACCTTTGCATTAACTCCTCGCGGCTAGCAGATTCATCACCCAGTAGTGGCAAATCGATATTTTCACATTTGGCAAGCCTTTCGTTTCGAGCCGCCAATTGCTGCTCTAATAAATGAATAATTATTTCATTAGGCAATTGAGCTGCAAAATGCAACTGAACCAGTAATGGTTCGCGTACAATCGTTAGGGGTTGATGAATACCAAGCCATCGGACTAATTCTGCTTCCCCAGATTCAGTTACGCTGTAGACTTTACGATTAGGGCGATCGCTTTGAATTTCAATGTTACAGGTAATACAGCCTTGCTCAACTAGCTTTTCCAGGGTTCTGTAAATTTGTGCCTGGTCTGCCGGCCACAGATGCCCAATGCATTGGTCGAAGCAGCTGGTTTTCAGGTCATAGCCCGTCATTGCTTGCTGCTGAAGAAGACCCAGAATTACATGTGCTAGCGACATGAAAACGGTTTTTCCATAATTACTGCTTACTCCATAGCTTCTATCTATATAATTGCTATAACTTTATGCTAATATATGATTAATCAGATATGAGAGATGACCGCTATAAAAAGAGATGTTAACTATAGTGCGTCCTAGTAAGAAAATCGATACATGAACTTTAGCTGATAAATATCGAACCAGAAATTATTCAAGCTAATAAAGACTATCGTAACGAAAGGATGGGTAACATTGACTTCTAACACACTGCTCCAAAGAATCCGTCAACATCAATATCTGCGTGATTTACGAAACAAATTATTGTACCTCCACAAGATGTTGCTGGAGGCAGAACGCATCGCCTACGAACAAGTTAGTGGACGTGTATCAAGCACAGAACTTCTACAACTAGTCATCGGTCACGAACAATTTGCTTGGCTACATCGAATTTCTGAGATTGTTGTGCAAATTGATGAAATGCTGACAGCAGATGAGCCAGTAGCCCTGGATGATTTACAAAAATTGATTGCTGATGTCCGCACCTTGATTGTCCCCTTGGAGACGGGTAATACCTTTGAAAGAAAGTATTATAACGCCCTCCAGAGCGAACCTGCTGCTGTATTGGCACATGCGGAGATATCAAAGCTTCTGATGTCTAATGTCGAGTAACTTCAGGATCTGCATCAATAGGACTGGGTTAGCAGGAATTGAGATGAATTTATTTGAGCTTTTAGCAGGGGAAGACAATCATTTAGCCTTGGTTACGCCTGAGGGGCGATCGCTAACTTACAAGCAATTGCGCGAAAATGTTGCTGGGCTAGTATCTCAACTCCACAGCTTTGGACTCAAACCAGGAGAACGCATTGCCATTGCCATGAATAATGGTTCGCCAATGGCAATTACTTTTCTGGCTGCTGCTTTATCTGGTACTGCTGCACCTTTAAATCCCAAATACAAGCAAGATGAATTTGCTTTCTACTATGCAGATACCCAGGCAAAAGCACTGATTACCCTGTCTGAGGAACCGGAAGGGGCGATCGCTGCCCTCACACCTGATATGATCCTCATTAATGCCAAAGTCAACACTGACGGCACATTGAGCTTTGAACTGGGCATTGGGCATGGGGCATTGGGCATGGGGCATAGGTTATTCTCCGCGTCCCCGCGTCCCCGCGTCCCCGCGTCCCCCTCATCTGACGATATAGCGATGATTCTCCACACCAGTGGCACCACCAGTCGTCCCAAGCGGGTGCCAATTCGTCATCGCAACCTTATTGCTTCTGCCAAAAACATTATTGGTGCTTATTCACTCACCGCAGCTGACACTACACTTTGTTTAATGCCGCTATTCCACGTTCACGGGTTGGTGGGCTGTTTGTTGGCAACTTTGGGATCTGGTGGTACGCTAGTTTGCCCGAATGGTTTTAATGCCCTAGAGTTTTGGAAACTGGTAGATACTTACAAACCTACTTGGTACTCAGCAGCACCAACGATGCACCAAACAATTTTGGCACGGGCTAGCCGTAATACAGAAATTGTTAAAGCAAATTCCTTCCGTTTTATTCGCTCTAGTAGTGCTTCTTTGCCCCCAATTATCATCGAACAACTAGAGGCAACTCTCGATGCTCCTGTGGTGGAATCTTACAGCATGACTGAAGCATCCCATTTAATGACTACTAACCCCTTACCGCCGAAAGTCCGGAAACCCGGTACTGTTGGTTATGGCTTCGGCGTGGAAGTCGGTATTATGGACTCGGAAGGTAACTTGGTTCCCCAAGGAAGTCTGGGCGAAGTGGTGGTAAAAGCGCCAAATGTCATTGATGGCTACGAAAATAACCCAGAAGCCAACGCCACTGCTTTTGTAAATGGTTGGTTCCGCACAGGAGACCAAGGCACAGTCGATGAAGATGGCTATCTGCGCCTGACTGGACGGATAAAAGAATTGATTAACCGAGGTGGTGAAAAAATTTCTCCATTAGAAGTGGATGATATTTTGCTGCGCCATCCCGCAGTGGCTGAAGCCTTAGCATTTGCCGTCCCCCACAAATCTTTAGGAGAAGATATTCACGCAGCTGTTGTCCTGAAAGCAGAAGCTAGCGAAAAAGAACTTTTAGCTCACTGTTCAACTATGCTGGCAAATTTTAAAGTGCCTAAGCAAATTCACATTTTAGATCAACTACCTCGTGGTGCCACTGGCAAATTACAACGGTTGGGGATGGCGAAGTTGGTTGGTATTGGGGAGTAGGGAGTGGAGAGTGGGGAGATGAGGGGGATGAGGGGGATGAGGGGGATGAGGGGGATGAGGGAGATGAGGGAGAAATTGAGGTTTTGAGCTTGGAAGTACGAGTTCTCAACTCGGAATTAGGCAAAGCCAATCCAAAATCTAAAATTTAAGGGACTTCCAATAAAAAAACGTCCCATCGTAGGGGCGCACAGCTGTGCGCCCCTACAAATGTACAAATAATTTGGAACAATTTATTTTTTGGAAGTCCCTAAAATCTAAAATCTATCTCAGCTAGAATGTTGTTTTTGTCTACCAAAGAAGAAGTAGTAGAATATTGCAATCATTACTAAGAAAACAACCAAACCGACCCTTGGATCTCCCGGATTGTTAACGGTTAATATGGCGGGTGTAGGAATTACCGAATCTTTAGTGTTAACGAACAAAAAAGCAAAAATATTATTAGCTGCATGGGCGCCTAAGGAAAGTTCTAGGCGATTATCTTTTAGGGTAAGTACTGAAAAAAATACACCCCATGAAAAGT
This sequence comes from Nostoc sp. CreGUA01, assembly GCA_034531095.2. GTDB lineage: Bacteria > Cyanobacteriota > Cyanobacteriia > Cyanobacteriales > Nostocaceae > Nostoc. The sequence goes on from JAVRBV020000074.1 coordinate 27,145, forward strand.
ATTGCAATGCTACCCATATTTCTCCTCGCTGCATTTCTGGGTTAGCTAAATGTGGCAGCATAAACAAGAAGCTGGTAACAATGATTAATACAAGTTTTTGCCGAGATAATAGCCCCAGTCCTTGAAGCAAATAACCACGATACAAGAATTCTTCGGCGGAGGTTTGCATCGGAGTCAGGACTAAAACTAAAGGAAAAAGTGGCAGCCACTTGGCTAAGTCAAAAGTCCAGGAATAAGCTTGCGGATGTATTAGATAATCTACTCCTGTGAAGGCTATTAAAATAATCAACCAAATTAAAAATCCTGAGATTAGACGCTGCAAGTTTAAAGAGCTATCAGCACTAATCAAAGTTTTTATTTTTCGTTTGTGTAACCAATTAATAGTTATAAATATACCCACCCATGCACAAAAAATAGGAATACTATAAATCACAAAATATCGAGTTTGAGAAGCTTGCAAATAAAGTTCTAATTGGTTTTGAAATTCAGAGGGTAAGTTAGAAATTTCATTACCATTAGCAGCACTAGAAGCCAAAAATAAAATAGTTGCTAAAATACCTGAGGTGAATGAACCTACATACCAGTAAGAGAAAACAATCAAAAAAACTCCTAATAAATAGCGCCACCAATGATTTTGACCTCTTTTGGCCGCATCGAGAAAATTTTCGCTCATAGTTACTTGAGATAGTTATTATGATGAAAGCAACTTTACTATATAGCAATCGTATTTGAGTTGTAAAAATTGTCATGATGGTTGTCATTGGTCATTAGTCATTTGTAAATGACTAATGACTGCTATAGATTTTTCGCCTACCAAGATTTTTAAATTTATGAAAGTCTGTATTGTTGGTGCAGGTGCCATCGGTGGATATTTAGGAGCAAAATTAGCACTGGCTGGTGAAACAGTGACGCTAATTGCTCGTGGTTCTCATTTGGAAGCAATTCAAAAAGATGGGCTGAAATTAGTCATGGCGGACGGTTCTAGCCAAGTGGCTCATCCGGCTTTGGCAACTAGTAATATCCAGGAAGCAGGGGCACAAGATGTAGTAATTTTAACTGTTAAGGCTCACAGTGTTCCAGCGATCGCCCCCTACCTTTCCACACTCTACAATCCCCAGACAATGGTCATCACAGCCCAAAATGGTATTCCTTGGTGGTACTTTCGTCATCATGGCGGCGAGTATGAAGGAACACGCATTCAATCTGTCGATGCTGAGGGAATCGTTGAAGCTGGTATCGGTGTTGACCGCGCCATTGGTTGTGTTGTTTACCCGGCAACTGAGATAATTGAACCGGGTGTGATTAAGCATATTGAAGGCGATCGCTTTACTCTCGGTGAAATTGACGGCACCAAAAGCGATCGCATTCAATTATTAGCCCAAACTCTCAAACAAGCAGGATTCAAAGCACCAATCCGCAATCAAATTCGCACGGAAATCTGGATCAAATTATGGGGTAATGTCGCCTTTAACCCCATTAGCGCCCTAACTGGTGCGACTTTAGAGGATATTTGCCGCTATCCCCTCACCCGCGAACTAGCGCGACAAATGATGACAGAAGCCCAGGCGATCGCCGAAAGTTTAGGTATAAAATTTGGCATTACCCTAGAACAGCGCATTAATGGGGCCCAAAATGTTGGTGCCCACAAAACCTCAATGCTGCAAGATATTGAAGCCGGACGCCCCACGGAAATCGATGCGATCGTCGGTGCGGTGGCAGAATTAGGTAAACTTACGCAAATTCCCACACCTCATATTGATGCTATCTACGCCAGCGTTAAGCTGCTGGAAGCGACCAAACAAAGAAGTCTATTTAATGAAAGGTAAAAGGTCAAACTCTTGACGAATTTCTAACAGTGAACGGTCTAAAGGTAGCAAATAGCGATCGCCTAAAAACAGAATAATGCAGCTGAGTTTTATTTCGATGGAGTCTTCATATTTTCTGCAAAATTTCTTTCACCCAAGCTTCTTCCTGGGGCGATCTGACTATTTTTAAAGGTTGTGAATAATCAATTGCCAAGTCAAATCTAGCACGTTCGTAAACTTCATTGAGTAACCTTTGCAAGTCAATTATTGGCTCAGGTTCTCCTTCACGTAAAGGCACAGGAAAAACAGGAATTGGGTGTTTTAAGTCGAAAGTATATAAATCTGCATCAGGTCTGTTGTAACTGCGGCTCACTAAGATACTATAATCTGTGGCGATCGCTCCGAGAACAGGCATTGACTCTCCTTGTCTTAAGAGGTCAATTTCTACCAAATTAGTCCCAGAAGCCAAAATTTTCTGTCGTTTGCTTTGATAGGCGGCTCTACCTTCTTTTGAGCGTTTATTCTTAGGGGAAAGTATTTCTACCACAGCAACTACTTCTTTACTTTGAGTTGCTCGTACCTCTAAAAATCGCTCTGTCACTTGTTCTGGGATGGGAACCTTCACTTTACTGGGTTCAGTAAGTTTTGCAGCAGTCAAAGTTGTGCTGATATCTGTAGTGTTACGGTTAGCAACTGCTACATCAGCAATTCCCACAAGTAAGATATCATCTACACTAGTGTAAACTCGTTCTTCTATGGAAACTCGGTATTTCGGCGCAATTTGAGGAGTCAGGTCATCAGCGATCGCTACAATCAAACGATTGTGAACTTGATGCCACAGTTCAGGTTGTTCCAAATATGGGTTCATTCCAGGAAATGGATTTCCCATTGCTCTTTGCCTTAGTTATTTCTCCTCGATTGAGACTATTGTATCTGTTTTAATCTTCTGAATTGTTCATTGTTCTAGGATGGACACTTCTTTATCAATGAGGTAACTGAGAAAAAGTTTGTAAAGAAAATCTAAAGGTAAGAAAAAGCGATCGCCTAAAAACAGGATAATGCAGCTGAGTTAGCTAATCCTTCTTATTCTCTAACTATGACATCTACACCGAAAATCCTAGCCTTTGCTGGCAGTACCCGTATAGATTCCTACAACAAAAAATTAGTAAAAATTGCGGCGGCTGGTGCCAAGGCAGCAGGCGCAGAAGTCACATATTTAGACCTACGGGATTTGCCTTTACCTCTGTATGATGAAGATTTGGAAGCTCAAGAAGGAATGCCTGCCAACGCCCGCACATTGAAAGATTTGATGATTTCTCATCAGGGATTTCTCATTGCTTCACCTGAATATAACAGTTCCCTCACAGCAGTTTTGAAAAATGCGATCGATTGGGCATCGCGTCCATATCCAAACGAATCTCCCTTGGCCTTGACTGCCTTTGCGGGTAAGGTTGCTACAATTATGAGCGCTTCTCCAGGCGGTCTTGGTGGTTTGCGGGGGTTGGTTCACCTGCGTTCTATTTTGGGAAACATCAAAGTTTTGGTACTTCCTGACCAAATAGCCGTATCCAAAGCTTATGAAGCCTTCAATGATGATGGCAAGTTAAAAGATCCCAAACAGCAAGAATCTATTGAAAAGTTAGGTGATGGTTTAGCAAAAATATTGTTGAAACTTAATTAAGCTTTTGACTGAAGAAGGCAAAAGGCAAAAGGCAAAAGGTAAAAGTAAAGATTAAATCAACATTTATTTTTACTTTTTACCTTTCTTTGTTATAAATTAATAGTCTTAGATAAAATTGATTTTGGTAACATTCCATGTACGCCTTTTTGGGGACTATTCACAACTTGAGTGATGCGAAAATTCACAGCTAAACTACACAATACATAAGCATCTTCTGGCGATAAATTGGCGAAGCGTTCTAGAAAATCAATCGTATTTTTTAAAGCCAGTTCTAAGGCTTCATCTAATGTTTGAGCAAAACCCATTGTGATAATATCAGTTGGAGTTTCGGCTATTGGTGTTGTTAATTTTAAATCCTTGCGGAGTTTGAGTGTAATTCTACCGTTCATGGAAGTCTCAATGGCGGTTACATTGACTTCGCCATCACCCTGTGCCGAATGCCCATCACCAATGGAAAATAACGCACCTGGGACAAAAATCGGCAAAAATAAACGAGAACCTGCTTGGAGTTCGCGGTTATCAATATTACCGCCGTAAGAACCTGGTGGAATGGAAGTGCGAGAGGTTTCTGGAGTCGCAACACCAAGAATTCCAAAAAACGGTTTGAGGGGAATTTTGATCCCAGCACCAGGAGGAAATTCGGCAATATTGTTTGCTAAATCCAGAGGAATGAATCTTAAGGCGGGTTGAGAAAACTGATGTGGTAAAGCTCCCCAACCTGTACGAATTGCATTAAAGCCTACAGGTAAACTAGGTGCGATCGCTTCTAATTTTACTTCTAAAACATCCCCTGGTTCGGCATCCCGCACATAAATTGGCCCCGTGAGTAAATGCGGTCCCCCAGCAATTTTGCGTTCTGGTAAAAGATTTTGGCAGATGTCGAGAAATTCTGGTGTGAGAAACTCTGGTGGTGCTTTTTCGTAAACATAGTAACCAGTATAAGTTTCTACATCAACTGTATCACCAGAATCAATAGTCAGTGCTGGATTTAGTGTATGGGAAAAACCACCTAAATGCACGGTATCTTTAGTTGCTTTCAAGATGTAGTGAGCGATCGCCCTACCTCCTTCTAACTCTGGCAATTTCCAATCTTTGACTTCCCCATACAGAGAATAGACCATAATCAGCCTACTATTGCAACACCCGCCTTGCAACCAGCTAATACGCTACTACTTTCATGAGAATGTTCTCATGTTTCCTTAATTAACTTCTCATAAATTTCTGATTAAACTTACCTTAAGGTCAAGTTAATTGGCACTCTATCATTCTTTTATTTTTACGAGGAGGCAACTTAATTAAAAGAGATATATAAAATTAAATACAGCCTGAATGAGATAGATGACAATAATTGAGAAAGATCAGAATCATAACACCATAAATACGCAATTGAATAGGTTTTTGCAATATTTTCGGCAATTAAGTCGTTGGCAACCAAAATCCCTACTGACACTATTTTTAACTTCTATATCCAGTGTCATAGTATTTTTACCCGATGGCTTATCTATACAAGGGCGGTTGACTGTATTTGTATTTCTGCTCACCGTAATTTTCTGGTCAACAACCTCAATTAATGCTGGTTACATTGCCTTAGTTTCAGTACTCATACTGTTATTAACCGGCGGCATTTCCCAAGAAGATTTTTTTGAATCTTTGGGTTCCGATGTTGTCTGGTTAATGATAGGTGCGTTTGTTTTGGGAGGTGCAGTGAAGCAAACAGGTTTAGCCACAAGGTTAACTCAAGCAGTAGCAGCCAAAGCGCACAACGTCAGCAGCTTATTTTGGTTGCTCACTACAGTCTTAATTCCCCTCTCCTTTTTGATTCCCTCCACCTCTGGACGCGCTGCCGTTACCCATCCGATTTTTCGCAGCGTCGCCAGTGCCATAGAGGATAAGCGTACCCGTCGCGCCTTGGCGTTATTGATGCCTTCAATTATATTGGTGTCTACAATTGCTTCCTTAACAGGTGCAGGCTCTCATTTAGTTGCTAAAGATTTATTAGAAGAAATTGCCGACAAAGATATATCTTTTAGCCAGTGGTTGCTTTACGGCTTACCTTTTGGAATTGTTGCCAGTTATGCATCCTGCTGGGTAATCATGCGGTTGTTTTTGGATAAAAAATCCTTACAACAAAAGTTGGATGTTGAATGTTTGCAATCAACACCCATATCCGTACCAGAACGCAAGACATTATTGATTGTCTTGTTGATGTTAGCGCTGTGGTTAACCGAGAAATGGCATGGTTTAGAAATTGCCACCGTCACCGTTATCGGTGCCATGACTCTCACCGCCCCTTCTTTTGGGGTGATGAAGTGGAAAGATGCAGTCAAAGATGTTTCTTGGAATCTCATTATTTTCGTAGGTGCAACACTGGTTTTAGGACGCGCATTAATCAGTTCAGGAGCATCAGAATGGATTATTAATCATGTCTTTCGCTTCAGTGAAATCAACAGTGCCAAATCCCACTTTCTGATTTTGGTGCTACTTACCATCATTAGTTTGACTTCCCACATCTATATGACTTCCCACACAGCAAGAGCAGCCGCTTTAGTCCCTCCCCTGCTGTATCTCGCCAACAGCCTTGATATAAATCCTGTTGCTGTACTGTTTTTGAGTACCTTAGGTATGGACTATTGCCTAACCTTCCCCGTCAGTTCCAAAGCACTGATGGTTTACCAAGATGCAGAAGAAGATGGCTTTAAACCAACAGATTTACTCCGGCTAAGTTCGGTAATGATTGTTGTTCACTTTGCTTTAGTTCTCGTGTTCTACTACACCTGGTGGCGTTGGGTGGGGCTATCGTTTTGAGTGGGAGTGCTGAGTTAGGAGTGAGGAGTTAGGAGTGTGGGAGGTGTGGGAGGATGGGGAGGTAGGGGGGTAGGGAGGTAGGGAGGGAGGGGAGGAAAGGAAGCAAGCAAACGATTACTATTCTTCCTCATTCCCCCCCCTTCCCCTCCCCCCCCCTCCCCCCCTCCCCCCTCCCCCCCCACTACCTCCTCCCCCCCCCCCCCCCCCCCCCCCCCTCCTTCCCCCCCCCCCCCCCCCCCCCCCCCCCCCCCCCCCCCCCCCCCCCCCACCTTACAATCAAAATTTACCTCCTAAAACAACGGGGTTTTATTTAATTTTTT